>CANIVU010000013.1 GCA_947470805.1 Acidobacteriota bacterium
CCGCCGTCATCCCCCCCGCCTCCAAAAACGTCGGCACCAGGTCCACCCAACTCGTCATCGCCGCGCACCGTTTCCCCGCCGGCAGCCCCGCCCCGCGCGCAATCATCGGCAAATGCACGCCGGAATCATACAGGTTCGTTTTCGCATTCGGGAACGGCATCCCGTTGTCGCTGATAAACACCAGCAACGTGTCCTCCAGCCGCCCCGCCTTCCGTAGCGTCTCCACCACCAGCCCCACCCCGCGGTCCATCCGCTTCACAGCCTCGTAGTATTCCGACAAGTCCTCCCGCGCCGCCGGCGTATCCGCCATAAACGAAGGCGGCTTGATCTCTTTCGGATCAAACGTCGTCTTCCGGTCCACATGAAAACGCGCCCCCGGCCCGCGGTGCGGATCCCCAAAACCCATATGCAAATAGAACGGCGTATCCGCCGGCACATCGCCAACGAACTTCGCCACCCGCCCGTTCAGAATGTCGACGTCAAAGGTGTCCCCCTCCTGCCGTACGTCCCACTGAAATTGCGACGGCGGATTCACATGGAACTTCCCGATCACCGCCGTCCGGTACCCCGCCTCTTTCGCAATCCGCGACAGCGGCTTCACCGGCGGCTTCAGATGGAAATTATGGTCCGCCTGCGCCAACCCATACTGCCCGTTCGAGTGATTATACAAACCCGTCATCATCACCGAACGCGATGGCGAACAACTCGCCGTCGTGCAAAACGCGTTCGTAAACAGGACGCCCTCGGAAGCCAACCGGTCCAGGTTCGGCGTCCGCGCATTCTTGTCCCCGTAACACCCCAGCGACAATCCCAAATCATCAGCCACCAGCAGTACAAGGTTCCGCCGCTTCGGCGCGGTCTGCGCCAGCAACGCGGAGGAGGCAAGAAACGCTCGTCGTGTCATCACCGCAGTATCCTCTCAAAAACCGATATCCTGCAAATGGAATGGTAAAAGCCCTCGCCCGACTGCTGTTCGTGGCAACCGCCGTCGCGACCCACGCCCAACCACCCGCCCCCGTTGTCTTCGAGGGCCAACAACTCTGGGTCATCCAGGCCCCCCGCGCCGAATTCTCCCCCGCTGAACGGGCCGGCGACATCCAGGAAAACCTCCTCCACGTCGCCGCCGACAATCGCCGCAGTCTGTCCGACGTCCGCGAACTCCACAGCGACACCGAAAGCATCCTCCTCCTCAGCCGCGCCTACATCTTCTCCATCACCAAGGAAGACGCCGCCGCCGAAAACCGCCCGCGCGCCCAACTCTTCGCCGAACGCAAACAAATCGTCGTCGACGCCATCACCGCCTACCGCCAACGCCGCTCCATCGCCAACCAACTCCGCTCCGCCGCCCTCGCCGCCGGAGCGTTCCTCCTCGCGCTCGTCGCGCTCTTTCTCCTCCAACGGCTCTACCAGCGCCTGGCCAACAGCCTCCAGTCCCTCCTCTCCGCCCAGTTCCACAAAACGGGCCTCGCCTCCATCTATCGCGTCTTCGAAGCCCCGTTCATCCTCGCCCTCAACGGCTTCCTCCGCCTCGCCTTCTTCGTCTTCGCACTATTCGTCCTCTTCACCCTTTTCTCCTTCGCCCTCAGCCTCTTCCCCGCCACCGCCGAAGTCAGCGGCGCAGTCCTCACCAGTGCAAGCAACCTCCTCGCCACCCTCGCCGCCAACGTCATCAGCTACCTGCCCAACCTCGCCGTTCTCATCTTCGTCGCCATCGCCACCTACATCGCCATCTGGTTCTCCCGCACCCTCGCCGCCGCCCTCGAAGCAGGCGCCGTCACCATCGGCGGCTTCCATGCCGATTGGGCTATCCCCACCTACGGCCTCGTCAAAATTCTCCTCATCCTCTTCGCCCTCGTCGTCGCCTTCCCCTACCTCCCCGGCGGCGACTCCCAAGCCCTCAAAGGCGCCTCTATCTTCATCGGCGTCCTCGTTTCCCTCGGCTCCGGCTCCGCCATGGGCAACGTCGTCTCCGGCGTCATCCTCACCTACATGCGCCCTTTCCGCATCGGCGACCGCGTCCAAATCGGCGACACCGTCGGTGACATCGTCGAAAAGTCCCTCCTCGTCACCCGCCTCCGCACCATCAAAAACGTGGAAGTCATCCTCCCCAACTCCGCCGTCCTCGGCGCCCATATTCTCAACTACACCGCCCACTCCACTGGCCCCGGCCTCATCCTACACACCACCGTCACCCTCGGTTACGACGCCCCTTGGCGCACCGTCGAAGAACTCCTCATCCAGGCCGCCCTCAGCACCCCCGGCATCCTCGCCGATCCCAAACCCTTCGTCCTCCAAACCAGCCTCAACGACTCCCATATCAGCTACGAACTCAACGCCACCACCCGCGAACCCGCCCGCATGGCCGAACTCTACTCCACCCTCCACCGCCAGATCCAGGAATCGTTCAACTCCGCCGGCGTCGAGATCATGTCCCCCATGTATCTCTCCCTCCGCGATGGTAACAACTCCACCACACCGAACCCAGCCCCCAGGGAATGAGTCCCGCCGCGACGTCCTTGTACGCGAGACGTCACTCGTCTACTATGGAGAGGGCAGTTCGATGATTCGAAGCTACCGGGACCGGAACACCGAGAGACTCGCCAATGGCGTCGTATTGCGCCAGTGGATATCGTTTTTTCGGCAAGCGGAGCGGCGTCTCCGGATCCTCGACGCAGCGACATCTCTCTCCGACTTGGCGGCTCTGAACTCAAACCGTCTTGAGGCACTACGCGGGAATCGAAACGGACAGTTTTCCATTCGAATCAACGACCAGTGGCGCCTTTGCTTTGAATGGCCCCAAGGCGCCGCCGGCCCATCCAACGTCGAAATTGCAGACTACCACTAACCTCGAAAGGAGCTCCATGCCACGCACGCCCATCCACCCCGGCGAAATCCTCGCCGAAGAACTCCAGGAAATTCATCTCCCTGCCCGCCGCCTCGCCGCCATCATCGAAGTCCCCGCCAACCGCCTCTACCAGCTCGTCGCCGGCAAACGAGCGATGACGGCTGACACCGCCCTCCGCCTCAGCCAATATCTCGGCACCTCACCGGACTTCTGGATGAACCTGCAGTCCGCCTACGAACTCGATCTCGCCCGCAATCGCTCCGGCCAATCCATCCAGCGTATTCCCAGACGCAGCGATTCCCTCGACGCCGCATAGCCCCCAAATAACAAAAGCCCCCATCCCAGCGCCAGGCGCCACGGATGGGGGCTTTCAAAAACCAGAAAAGCGGAAGTTAATCCACCTGCTCCAGAATCGCGAAGTCGCCCGGATTCCACGCCTGTGCGATCACGTACAGCTTCTTCCCAACCTTCCGGATGATGGCGTTGTGAATGTGCTGGAAATTCGCCAGCCCCAACTCTTCCTTCGCCATAATCGTCGAAACAACCTTGTCGTTCTCCAGAATGTAGATCGGGGCGCCCTTCGTCCGGTCCGGTCCGTGCAGCGCGCCAACCACCATGTACTTCCCGTCGTAGAACGTATCGCACGGGAACGAACCCTTCGGCAGTGCCACCGTCTCCAGATACTTGCCCTCCGGCGTGAACCGGTCGATCTCCGAATTCGGACGATCCGCAATATCAATCCGCTTCTTGCCCACCGGAACCGTCACGCCATGGCCGGTGCCGAACTGGCCCACGCCCGTCCCGCGCCCGCCGAAAGCCAGCTTGTTCCACGTCGCCGAAAAATTCTTCCCCGCCGTCACCTTCGCCGTCAGCACATAGTCCAACTTCGAATAGCCCGTCGGAATGTAGAACATCCCGTTCAAATACTCCACATCGGTAGGAATGAACGGCCCCTTGGCCTTGAAGTACTCGTTCGCCGTCTCCGCGCCCAGGTCGTCGGTCGCCGTCGGCGCGTTCAGCGTATTCACCAGCTTGCCGTCCAGCGTCGTCGTGAACACCTTGTTCGCCGCGTTCCCCGGGAACGTCAAATACGTTTCTTTATTGGCAGACCACAACATCGCGTTATGCATGTTGGTATCTTTCATCGAAGGATCGGTCGGCAACAGCTTCACCGAACCCAAATCCGCGCTGATCTGCAGAATCCCCGCGCCCGGCAGCGCGAAATAGGTTTCGCCCTTGCCACCACGGCGGTCGACGGTAAAACCGCCATGCGCCTGCTTCAAAACCTTCTGTGCCTCGGCGGGCAGATGCTCGGAGCGGTACTTCACACGGAAGCGCAGCTTCCCTTGGCCGCTCACCTTTTCCGGCGCGGCCTGGTGCGCGCGAATCGTCGCCGTCACCAGCGTCAGGCCCACAAGTCCAAGGAAAAGGAGCGTAATCGGGGATCTTTTCATAGCTCCCGACATTCTATACCGTTTTCGCGCTAACCAGATACGCCAGATACAGCCAGCCGGCAATAAAGGCCACCCCGCCCAACGGCGTCACCATTCCCAACGTCCGCACCCCCGTCACCGCCAGCAGGTACAACGACCCGGAAAACAACAAAATCCCCAGCCCCAGCAACCCGCACACCCGGCCCCCATCCACCGGCCGCATCATGGAAACGATCAGAATCCCCAACGCATGCACAAAGTGGTAAAAAACAGCTTTTTCGTACACCCCCATCGAATAGGCGTCCAACCGATCGCGCAACCCATGCGCCCCAAACGCCCCCAGCATCACCGCCAGCGCCATCGCCACGGCCCCAATCGCATTCCAATGCATCATGCCCCCAGTATAGTCACCGCTCGCTACGCCCTCTACAGCCCCCGCACAAACAACAACAACGCCTCCACCTCTCCCTTGCTCCAAGTCGAAATCGGCACCGCCCCAAACGTCTCCCCGCCCTCCAAAATCTTCTCCTCGCTCAACCGCAACGTAATCCCCTCCATCGACTTCACCCCCTGAAAAAACGTCCCCGTCCCATCGTCCCCATGGCAATGCCCGCAGTGCCCGCTGAACGACGCCCGCCCCTGCTCCCACGCAATCAACTCGCTCCCCATCCCCGCCACCCCCTCCGCCGTCTGCGCCAGCACCCGCTGATACCGCACAACCCCCTTCGCATCACTCACCAACACCGCGAACTTCCCCGCGCCCCCCGGCCCGATCGCCCGCCCCACAAACCCCGCCTCCGCCGTCACCGTCTTCCACACCCCACCGCAATCGCCGCCCATCACCACCCGCCCACTCAACCCAAACGCCGTTACCTTCGCCGCCACCGCCCGCACTGCCCGGCAACCCGGCTCGTCCAGAGCCGCCCCCAACACAACCAGCACACTGGCCTTCTCCGCCCCCGCCACCACCAACCCCGCCTGCAACTTCGTCCGCACCAACCCGCCCGGCTGCCCCACCGCCACCGCAACAGCCAACACCCCCAATACCGCCAACTTCATCGCGCCCCGTCCAGCCAAACCCCAAACCGCGCCTGCTTCTTCTCCATCACTTCCCCTTCTTCACTTCCGTCAGATAGAACTCCCGGAACCGCACCCGAATGTCGTCCCGAACCTTCCGGAAAATCGCCATCTTCTCGTCATCGGTCCCGGTCGACTTCGCCGGATCGGGAAAGCCAATATGCAGCCGCTTGCCAACCTTCCCCGAAAAGCGAGGACAGTTCTTATCCGCGTCGTCGCAAACCGTCACAACGAAGTCAAAGGACTCCCCCACAAACTGCTGCACATGCTTCGGCGCCTGTCCCGAAATGTCGATGCCAATCTCCTGCATCGCCTTCACCGCAAACGGATTCACCCGCGCCGCCGGCGCCGTGCCTGCCGAAAACAGCGCCAACCCCGGGTCCAGCGACCGCAAAAACCCCTCCGTCATCTGGCTCCGCGCCGAATTCCCAGTGCAAAGCACCAGAATCCGTTTCCCGCCACCGGCAGCCATCGCCACCCCGGCCAGTCCCATTCCCAACAACGCCCGTCGTCTCATCAAGCTCCTCCCGATCCACACAAAGGCACGAAACTCTCCGGCTTCACCGCCTGGTTTCGCGTACAACACTCGGCATAAAGAAAACCGAGCAACTCCTGCAAAATCGCCGTATTGGCGCGGTACCAAAGAAACGTGCCCCGCCGCTCCACGGTGATCAACTCTTCATTCCGAAGCTTCTCCAAATGGTGCGACAGCGTCGACGCCGGAATGCCCAATTCGGCCTGAATATCCCCCGCCGCCATCCCCTCCGGATGCGCCGCTAACAAAGTCCGCACCACACGCAGCCGCGCCTCATTCCCCATCGCCGCAAACATGTCGGCATACCGCGCCGGATCCACAACGTCATTCTTCATCCGCCCGCCATCCTACCATATTTCTACAACTACGAAACCATAACCCGGGGACAGCCACCTCGTTTACCAATTTTGTCCTACCCCAAAACTCCGATACCCTCAGCATCCCCCGAGCGACACAACACCAATTAGCAACGAAACGCAAGACATAATACGCCCAGATCCGACAAACCGAACACCGCTCTAAGGCACTACAAATGTGATACTTAACACACAAACAACCATCAGATTTTCCCTATACTGGGAACAGAAAACAATACCGATATAATCCACAAATGGCCCTAACAGTAGGCAACACACGCCCATCTTTTGCCGCTGTCCTTTTCACCCTCATCACCACCCTCGGCGCCGCCAGCATCGGCCCCAAGCCCCACCCCGAAAACAGCCTCCCCGCCGGCCTCACCCTCGTCGATTGGCATCAAATCCAGGCCGAATACCACCGTCACCGCCACGGCATGTTCCCCGACGCCAACGGCGGCTATCACGCCCGAACTCACAAACACGGCTGGCTCGCCCGCTTCGATGGCACAGGCGTCTCCCTCACCCCGGACACCCAACCCTGGACTTGGGGCCTCGAACTGGTCCGCTGGGGGCGTCCCGGACACGAAATCACCCCATCCGCCAAACCGCGAATCCAAACAACCGTCAACCGCCTGGAGTACAACCATAACGGCATCACCGAATGGTTCGTCAACGGGCAAGACGGCCTGGAACACGGCTTCACCATCCCTACCCGGCCCGAGGGCGCGGCTGCCGAGCTCGCCATCCACCTCCACCTCCGCGGCGATCTCACCCCCCGCCCCGCCTCGAACGGCCAGGCCATCAACTACGAAACCAAACAAGGCGCCCCTGCCCTCCACTACCGCAAGCTGATTGTCACCGACGCCCGCGGCCGCCGCCTCCCCGCCCGGCTGGCCGCAAGCGAAAAGTCCCTGCAAATCCTCCTCGACGACCGCCAGGCCATCTATCCCCTCACCGTCGATCCCGTCGTCCAACAGGCCTATCTCAAGGCGTCCAACACCGGCGCCACCGATCGCTTCGCCAACTCCGTCGCCATCTCCGGCGATACCGTCGTCCTCGGAACCGATCAGGAGGACAGCAACGCCACCGGCATCAACGGCGACCAAAGCAACAACACCGCCGCCAACGCCGGTGCCGCGTACGTTTTCGTCCGCTCCGGCGGCGTCTGGACCCAGCAGGCCTATCTGAAAGCCTCCAACACCGGCGCCGGCGACGCATTCGGCGTCTCCGTCGCCATCCAGGGCGACACCCTGGTCGTCGGCGCGGACCGCGAAGACAGCGACGCCACCGGCGTCAACGCCACCCTCGGCACGGGCGGCTGCACCGACGGCGACGCCGCCTGCCAGCCCGGAACCCAGAGCAACAATGCCCTCACCAACGCAGGCGCCGCCTACGTGTTTGTACGCACCGGCTCCACCTGGACCCAGCAGTCCTATCTGAAGGCGTCCAACACCGGCGTCAACGACGCCTTCGGCACATCACTCACCATCACCGGGGATACGATCGTGGTCGGCGCCCCCTTCGAAGGCAGCACCGCCACCGGCATCAACGGAAGCGAAAATGACGACTGCGCCCCAAACGCCGGCGCCGCCTACGTCTTCGTGCGTACCGCTGGCACATGGTCCCAGCAGGCCTATCTGAAAGCCTCCAATACGGGAGCCGTTGATATCTTCGGCATCTCCGTCGCTATCTCCGGCGAAACCCTGGTCGTCGGTGCCTGGGGGGAAGCCAGCAACACCACCGGCGTCAACGGCAACGAAACCGACGACTCTTCCCCGGGCGCCGGCGCCGCCTATGTATTCGTGCGTTCTGGCACAACCTGGTCCCAACAGGCCTATCTGAAAGCGTCCAATGCCGAGGGCGGCGACAACTTCGGCTTCTCCGTTGCCATCTCCGGCGACACCGTGGTCGTCGGCGCGCGCCAAGAGGGCAGCAACGCCACCGGCGTCAACGGCTCCCAAACCAGCAACGATCTCCCCGGCTCAGGCGCCGCCTATGTCTTCCTCCGCGCCTCCGGCGTCTGGAGCCAGCAGGCGTACCTGAAGCCGTCGAATCCGGACAGTGGCGACAATTTCGGCTACTCCGTCGCCATCGACGGCGACACCGTACTCATCGCCGCCCGCTATGAAGCCAGCGACAACACCGGCATCAACGCCCCCCGCGGCACCGGCACCTGCATGCCAGCCAACGCCGCCTGCGAGCCCGGAACCCAAGCCAATAACGCCGCCGTCGAGTCTGGAGCCCTCTATCTCTTCCAGCGCATCTCCGGCAACTGGAATCAGCAGGCGTATATCAAAGCGTCCAACACCGGCACCGGGGACCGGCTGCGCGTCGTCGCCCTCTCCGGCAACACCATCCTCGCCGGGGCCTGGGGAGAGGACAGCAATGCCACCGGCGTCAACGCCCCCTCCGGCACCGGCGTCTGCGCGGCCAGTGACGCCGCCTGCCAGCCCGGAACCCAAGCCAACAACGCCCTGCTCGATTCCGGCGCAGCCTATGTCCTGCGCCTCGTCGCCACCTCCCTCGCCCCAGCCACCAATACCGTGCCCGGCACCGGCGCCACCGCGCAAGCCGCCATCGTCAACGCCGAATCCTGGCTGCCCTGGACGGCCACTACCAACGCCGCCTGGCTCACCATCACCGCCGGCACATCTGGCGTCGGCCCCGGCTCGGTCACCTACGACTGCGCACCGCTCACCAGCATCAACGGCCGCACCGGCACTCTCACCATCGGCGGCCTAACCCATACCGTCACCCAGAACGGCTTAACCGGCGCCGTTACGCTCTCCCCAACCTCCGACACCGCCCCGCCCGCCGGCGCCACCGCCAAATCCGTCGCCGTCACCTCCAACGCTACGGATTTCGCCTGGACCGCCACCGCCAACGTCCCCTGGCTATCAATCACCACCGGCGCCACCGGACTGGGCAACGGCGCTGTTACCTACGACGTCGCCTCCAACGCCACCAGTGTAAACACCCGCTCCGGCACCCTCACCATCGGCGGCCAGACGCTCACCGTCACCCAAACCGGCGTCACCGGTGCCGTAACCCTCTCCCCCACCACCGACACCGCTCCCGGCACAGGCGCAACCGGCAAAACGATCACCGTCACCGCCAACGCGACCGACTTCGCCTGGACCGCCACCGCCAACGTCCCCTGGCTAACGATCACCACCGGCGCAACCGGCACCGGCAGCGGCACCATCACCGCCAACGCCGCCACCAACACCAGCATCAACAGCCGTACCGGCGTCATCACAGTCGCCGGCCAAACCTGGACCATCACGCAAGGCGGCATCACCGGCGCGGTCACGCTCTCCCCCTCCACCGACACGGCCCCCGGCACCGGCGCCACCGGCAAATCCGTAACCGTCACCTCCAACGCTACCGATTTCGCATGGACCGCCACCGCCAACGTCCCCTGGCTAACGATCACCACAGGAGCAACCGGCCTCGGCACCGGCGCCGTCACCTACGACGTAGCACCCCTCACCAGCATCAACAGCCGCACCGGCGCCATCACCATCGCCGGCCAGACGCTCACCGTCACCCAAAGCGGCCTCACCGGCGCCGTCACCCTCTCCCCCTCTACCGATACAGCCCCCGCCAACGGAGCAACCGGCAAATCCGTAACCGTCACCGCCAACGCCACGGACTTCCCCTGGACCGCCACATCGAACGTCCCCTGGCTATCGATCACCACCGGCGCCACCGGCACCGGCACCGCCGCGGTCACCTACAACGTCGCGGCCAGCCCCAGCATCAACAGCCGCACCGGCGTCATCACTGTCGCCGGCCAAACGCTCACCGTCATCCAAAGCGGCGTCACCGGCGCCGTCACCCTCTCGCCCTCCACCGATACAGCCACCGCCGGCGGCGCAAACGGGAAGTCGGTCACCGTCACCTCCAACGCCACGGACTTCCCCTGGACGGCCAACGCCAACGCCCCCTGGATCACCATCACCGCCGGCGCCACAGGCCTCGGAACGGGTGCCGTCACCTACAACGTCGCCTCGAACGCCACCAGCGTCAATAGCCGCACCGGCACCCTCACCATCGGCGGCCAAACGCTCACCATCACCCAGGGAGGGGTCACCGGCAACGTCCTCCTGTCCCCAGGCTCCGACGCTGCCCCAGCCAACGGCGCAACCGGAAAGTCCGTCACCTTAACCTCCAACGCCACAGACTTCGTCTGGACCGCCGTCGCCAACGTCCCCTGGCTAACGATCGCCACAGGCGCCTCCGGCACCGGCAGCGGCGCCGTCACCTACAACGTCACCTCCAACGCCTCGAGCGTCAACAGCCGCACCGGCACCCTCACCATCGGCGGCCAAACGCTCACCGTCACACAATCCGGCGTCACCGGCGCCATCACCCTCTCCCCCGCCTCCGACGCCGCCCCCGTAAACGGAGCCACCGCCAGGTCCATAGCCGTCACCTCCAACGCCACTGACTTCGCCTGGACCGCTGCATCAAACGCCCCTTGGCTAACCATCACCAGCAACCCACCCGGAACCGGCAGCGGCACCGTCACCTATAACATCGCCTCCAACGCCACCAGCATCAACAGCCGCACCGCCACCCTCACCATCGGGGGCCAATCGTTCGCCATCACCCAACCCGGAATCACCGGCGCCATCAACCTCTCCCCCGCCTCCGATACCGCCCCCGTCAACGGAGCCAACGCCAAGTCCATCACGGTAACCGCCAACGCCACCGACTTCGCCTGGACATCCTCCTCAAACGTCCCCTGGCTGACCATCACCGCCGGCGCGACAGGTACCGGCAACGGTGCCGTCACCTACAACGTCGCCTCCAACGCCACCAGCATCAACAGCCGCACCGGTGCTCTCACCATAGGCGGCCAAACGTTCGTCATCACACAACCCGGAGTCACCGGCGCCATCAACCTCTCCCCGGCCTCCGACACCGCCCCCGCCACCGGAGCCACCGCCAAGTCCATCACCGTCACGTCCAACGCCACCGACTTCGCCTGGACCGCCACCGCCAGCGTCCCCTGGATCACCATCACCGCCGGCGCCACCGGCACCGGCAACGGCACCGTCACCTGCAACGTCGCCCCGAACCCCTCGAGCGTCAACAGCCGCACCGGCGCCATCCTCATCGCCGGACAATCCTGGACCATCACACAGAGCGGAGTCACCGGAGCCCTAACCCTCTCGCCGGCATCCGATACGGTGCCCGTAGGCGGAGCCAACGGAAGGCTGCTCACCGTCACCGCCAACGCACCTGACTTCGCCTGGACCGCCGCCTCCAACGTCCCCTGGATCACCATCACCACCGGCGCCACCGGCACCGGCAACGGAGCCATCACCTACAACGTCGCCGCCAACACCGGCAGCGAAGACCGTTCCGGAACTCTCACCATCGGAGGCCGGACCTTCGCCGTATCGCAGCAAACCAAACCGGAACTGCTCCTCACGCCAACCCGCGCCGCCGTGTCGTTTATCACGGGCGAACCGGTCCCTCCCATCGTGGCCGAACTCGGAGGCACGCCCGGCCTCGCCTTCACCGTCCGGTCCGATGTCCCGTGGCTGCAGGTCTCGCCCCGGGCCGGCGTGCTAACCGGAGGCCTCAAGCTAACGATCACCCCCAGTAACCAACTCTCACCCGGCGAATACGTGGGAACAATCACAGTGCAAGCGGAAAGAGCCGAGGCGCGAACGCTGCTGGTCCGGTTGTCGGTCACAGAACCGACGCAATTCATCGCCCTCCCCGCAGCAATCGAACTGGAGGGAGCCACCCCGGCCCAACTCTACATCACCTCCCGAGGACGCCAGGTCAGCTACCGGGCGGAGGCCATCAGCGAAGGCGGCTGGCTATCGGTAAGCCCGGAGATCGGCACAACGCCGGTGAACCTCCGTGTAACGGCAAACCCGTACTACCTGAAACCCGGCCGCTACACCGGTGCCATCCGCCTCACATCCGCCGAACCCGGCGGCGGCGGCCCCATAAGTATCCCCGTGACGCTCAACGTACCGGCGCAGCCCCAGCAACCATAAATCCTGCCCGCCCCGGCCGGGCCGCACACCCAAAAAAACCCAATCACAGCCCAAAAACTTTCCCTAACCCACACCCAATCAACAACTTACAATCCAGCCGTCCCGTCTACCCCTTGACAACTTGGTATAATGAAAGAGTGAGGGCTTGTTCTGCATCCAACAGAACAAGCCCTTTTGACATTCGCCACCCTCGGTCGGGCCCACACCCCTCGAAATGGTGGAAATAACCCAGGAAACACTGAAAACAAACAACTTACCCACCAGGTTATCTCTTCCCAGAACCCACAAACCCCGAAAAACCCCAACAAGCCGGGCCCCAAACAGCCCGTATAACCGGGAATAACCCAAAAGTGATTGAAAACAAACGACTTCACCAAAACAAAAGCCCAAATAACCCCACCATAAACCAATCATAAACCCACGAAAATACCCAAAATACCCAGGAAGACTCCCAACAGCAACTACCGCTCCCCCTCCCGCGCATACCGCCGCGCCACCTCCGCCCACCACCCCTTCGCCTTCTTCCCCTCAAAAGTCGCAATCACCGGCCCCAACACCTTCCGCCCCTCCCCCACCTGCCCGCCCCGGATCAACGCCCCGCCCAGCACGATACTCGCCTGGTGCATCATCCAGTGCTCCGGCCGCACAACAGGCTTCAAAATCTCCATCCCCTCCCGAGCCACCAACTCCGCCCGGTCCCGCCTCCCCAGGTCCAACAACCCTTGCCCCAATAGCACTCGGATATACCCCAACTGCTGCTTCGGCCGCGGCTCCAACGCCTCCGCCGCCCCCAACGCCCCATCCAAAATCGCCACCCCCTCCCGCGACCTCCCCCGCTCCAACAGAATCGCCGCATACTTCATCTGCGCACTGATGTGCGGCAACTTCCCCTCCCCAATCGTCCGCGCCTGAATCGCCACCACCTCCCCCGCAATCCGCTCCGCCGACTCCATCTGCCCCGTCACCGAATACGCAATCGCCAGGTTCGACAACGAACTCGCCAGCTCCGAACTCTCATCCCCCAGGAACTTCCGGTACAACCCATGCGCCTCCTCGTAGATCGGAATCGCCTCCTTCCCCCGCTGCATCGTCGTCATCACATTCGCCAGATTGTTCAAACTCTGCGCCAAATCCAGATGCCCCTCCGGATACAGCTTCCGCTTGAGCCCGATCGCCTCCCCAAACGCCTTCTCCGCGTCCGCAAACCGCCCCTGCCGGAAATACAGACTCCCCAAATACGACAACGCCTGCGCCCGCGCCGACGGCTGCCCCGCCAGCCGCAACGCCTCCTGATACGCCTCCTCCGCCTCCTTGCTCTTCCCCGCGTCCATCAACGCCGCCCCCAGGCTCACCGCCATCTCCCCCCGATCCCCCACCCCCAACTCCGATCCCCCCGCCGCGCTCACCGCCGCCTGGCACGCCGCCACCGCCTCGGCATGCCGCGCCGCCTGGCGCAACTGGTTACAACGGTGCATCCACACCAGCGCCCGCGGCCCCGGCCCGATCCCCTTCGCCAACTCCACCGCCGCCGCCCCTGCCGCCTCCGCCTCCTTGTGCCGCCCCCGGAACTCCTCCCCCTCGGCCACCATCGCCAGCGCCCGCGCCAGCCGCTCCGGATTCGGGCTCTTGCTCCCCTCCTCGGACGTCAACAGCTCCCGGTAAGCCAACACCGCCTTCTCGTACAACCCCAAATTGAAATACGCCTCCGCCATCGTCTCCAACAGCGCATGCCGCGTCCCGTCATTCCCCAACGTCCGCACCCGCGCCGCGCCCAGGTCCAGCAGCTCCCGCGTCGACACCCGGTTCCCCTGATTCCGCTCCGGATCGGCCGCCGCGAACAACTCCCGCAAAAACCGCGATACCTCCTCCGCCCGGTCCCGTTCCATCTCGATGCTGCGCTTCTGCACCGCCACATACGCCAGCCCGCCCAGCGCCGCCGCCAACACGCCCAACCCCACCACCGCCGGCACCGCGTACCGGCTCATCAGCTTCGCCGCTTTATACGAAAACGCCCCGGCCCGCGCCTCCACCGGCAGCCCCCGCAAGTACCGGTTCACGTCCTCCGCCAACTGCTCCGCCGTCGCGTACCGCTGCTCGGCCTCCGCCCGCGTCGCCTTCTCCACAATCGCCTGTACGTCCCGCGACCGTGGCTCCGCCACCAACTCCCCCAGCATCACCCCCAGAGAGTACACATCCGTCGCCGTCGTCAACAACTGCCCCGCCTGCTGCTCCGGACTCGCATAGGCCGGCGTATACGGCCGCATCCGCGTCACCGTCGCCTCCCCATCCGCCTCCAGAACCTTAGCAATCCCGAAGTCCAACAGCTTCACATCCCCGTTCGCCCGCACCATCACGTTCCGAGGCTTCAAGTCCCGATGGATCACCAGGTGGCTGTGCGCATGCTGCACCGCCGCGCAAATCGTCGCAAACAGCTCCAACCGCGCCCGCTCCCCCAGCGCCCGCTCCTGGCAGTACTCCGGCAACAGCCGCCCCTCGATGTACTCCATCACCAGATACGGCCGCCCGTCCTCGGTCGACCCGCCGTCCAGCAACCGCGCAATATGCGGATGGTCCAACAACGACAGAATCTGCCGTTCCTGGGCAAACCGCCGGATCACCTCATTGGTGTCCATCCCCCGCTTGATCAGCTTAATGGCCACCGTCTGCTGAAAGCCCCCGTCCACCCGCTCCGCCCGCCAGACGGTCCCCATCCCGCCCCGGCCCACCTCCGCCTCCAACCGGTACGGCCCGATCAACTGCCCCTTCACCGCCTCCAGCGGCGCCAACTCGGAGTCCAACATCAGCTCCACCTGCCGCCGCAGATCCGCATCATCCCCGCACTCCCGCTGCAGATACGCCGCCCGCTGCGCCCTCGGCAATGCCGCCGCCCCGTCAAAAAGGGCGCAAACCTGCCGCCAACGATCTCCGCTCTCGCGCCCGGCGCTCATTAGTACAATGTACAGAACTTCGCCCACGCCGACACGAACCCCACACTCCACGACCCAGCCCCCATCCCCAAACAGCAGCCCGCCCCGCCTGCGATCCCCACCCGCCAGAGCCCGCACCCCCTGTCCCCTCTTACGCAACCGGCTCCGCTCTCCCCCGGTCACTCGTTAGTACAATGTACAGAACTTCGCCCGTGCCCATACGCCCCTCAATCCTCGCCCTCTCCGCCCTGGTGGCCGCCGCGGCTCCGGCCTGGCAGATCTCGACCATCTCCTCCCGCCCCGACAAGGTCAGCGGCGGCGACGCCCTCGTCCGCATCGACGTTCCCAACAACGCCCCCCTCACCGGCATCACCGTTCGCCGCAACGGACAGGACATCACCAGCACCTTCCGCCCCGACGCCTCCCAGCACGCCCTCATCGGCCTCGTCCGCGGTCTCCGCCTCGGCCAGAACTCGCTCGAAGCCTTTACCGGCGGCACGCCATCCGCTCAACTCTCCGTCATCAATTACCCCGCCACAGGCCCTATCTTCTCCGGCCCCCAAGAGCAGCCCTTCATCTGCCAGACCCAGAACTTCAAACTCCCCGACGGCTCCTCTCTTGGCCCCTCCCTCGACGCCGATTGCACCGTCAAAACCGTCGTCCAATACCTCTACCGCCCCACCGGCTCCCGCGAGTTCAAACCCTTCGTCAACAACGCCCCCGACGTCGATACAACGACCACCACCACCGGCCAAAAGGTCCGCTACATCGTCCGCGTCGAAACCGGCACGCTCAACCGCTCCCTCTATCAGTTCGCCATCCTCCACGACCCGGCCGATCCTGCCGGCAAGCCCTGGAACCGCCGCCTCCTCTACTCCTTCGGCGGCGGTTGCACCGGCGGCTGGTACCGCCAGGGCGCCAACATCCCCAACATCCTCAACGACGACATCGTCGGCCGCGGCTACGCCGAGGCCTCCGCCTCCCTCAACGTCTTCGGCAACAACTGCCAGGACGTCGTCGCCACCGAGACCATGATGATGGTCAAGGAACGCTTCATCGAAGCCAACGGGCAGCCCGCCTTCACCTTCGGCCGCGGCGGCTCCGGCGGCTCTTACCAGCAGCTCCAGATCGCCGACGGCTACCCCGGCCTCCTCGATGGCATCATCCCCTCGGCCACCTTCCCCGACGTGCTCGAAACCACCCAGTTCCTGGTCGACGCCCAGCTTCTCGACAACTACTTCAACCGCTTCGGCCGCACCCTCACCGACGACCAGAAGAAGGCCATCGCCGGCGTCGGCACCCTCAAGAACATCAACCCCGTCGGCAACGGCGCCGGCCGCATCAACCCTACCAAATTCTGCCCGCCCGAACTGCCCCAGGAGCTCCGCTACCACCCCACGCTCAACCGCGCCGGCGCCCGCTGCGACATCTTCGACCACACCGTCAACGTCTACGGCCGCGACCCCGTCACCGGCTTCGCCCGCCGCGCCATCGATAACGTTGGCGTCCAGTACGGCCTCACCGCCCTCAACACCGGCGCCATCACCGCCGCCCAGTTCCTCGACCTCAACGAAAAGGTTGGCGGCTACGACAACGACGGCAACATCACCGCCGCCCGCGCCGTCGCCGATCCCCAGGCCCTCCGCGCCGCCTACCAGACCGGCCGCGTCACCTACGGCGGCAACGGCCTCGCGCGCATCCCCATCATCGACTACCGCGCCTACACCGACTTGACCGACGCCGGCGACGTTCATCAGAAGTACCATTCCTATTCGTTGCGCGAACGCCTCCGCGCCGCCAACGGCACCGCCGCCAACGAGGTCATCCTCGTCGCGGGCCAGCACTCCCACAAGGTCCACGCCTACGCCGTCACCAAGATGGACGAATGGCTCACCAACCTCGCCAAGGACACCTCCACTGCTCCCGTCATCGAGAAGATCACCCGCGCCAAACCAGCCGACCTGGTGGACTCCTGCTACCTCGCCAACGACGTCCGCATCCTCGAGCCGCAGAACTTCTCCGGCGGCGAGTGCAACAAGACCTACAAGACCTTCCCGCCCCCGCGCATGATCGCCGGCGGCCCCATCACCAACAACGTCCTGAAGTGCCAGCTGAAGCCCATCGACCCGGCCGACTACGCCGTCCCCTTCACCGACGCCGAGCGCCAGCGGCTCCGCCGCGCCTTCCCCAACGGCGTCTGTGACTGGAAGCGCCCCGGCGTCGAACAGCAAAAACCCCTCGGCACCTGGCTCCAATACTAGCGATGCCAAGCCCCGCCCCCACCCGGGCCAAACACAACCGACCGGGGACGCGGCGGGCAGAACCTCCGACAAAACACCCCCTGTCCGAATCAGCAGCCGGGTCCCCCAAGACGCAAAGGCCCTGGACTACATAACCCCATGGAAATCCCCAACCTCTCCCTCCCCGAGTACGTGATGGAACACTGGGCCGGCTACGGCGATAAGCCCGCCTTGATCGACGCCGCCACGGGCCGCGCGCTCACCTACGCCGCCCTCGGCGCCCAGGCCCGCGTTGTCGCCGCGAACCTCGCCGCGCGCGGCATGCGCACCGGCGACACCTTCTGCCTCTACGCGCCCAACTCGCTCGAATACCCCATCGCCTACTACGGCATCCAACTCGCCGGCGGCGTCCCCACCACCGCCAACCCGCTCTACAGCTACGAAGAGCTCACCAAACAGCTCGTCGATAGCCGCGCCACCGGCATCCTGACGGTGCCCGAATTCCTCGATAAAGCGCTCGGCGCCGCCGCCGAAGCGGGCATTGCCGAGGTCTTCGTCTTCGGCGAGGCACCCGGCGCGCTGCCATTTTCCCTCCTGCTCGCGGATGGCGCCCCGCCGGTGGCGAACCCCGCCGCCCCGCTCGCCGCACTGCCCTATTCGAGCGGCACCACCGGCACGGCCAAAGGCGTCATGCTGACCCACGCCAACATGATCGCCGCCATCATTCAGACCATCGCCTACGAGGACACCAACGCCCGCGACGTCACCATCGCCTTCCTCCCCTTCTTCCACATCTACGGCCAGCAGGTGATCCTCAACTGCGGCCTTCGCCAGGGCTCGACGCTGATTGTGATGTCCCGCTTCGACTTCGAAGGCTTCTGCCGCGCCGTCCAGCACTACCGCGTCACACGGCTCTACATCGTCCCGCCCATCGTGCTGGCGCTGGCGAAATCACCCACCGTGGCCAATTACGACTTCTCCTCAGTCCGGAACATCGTGGCCGGCGCCGCCCCGCTCGGCGCTGAGCTCACCCGTACCGCCAGCGAACGCATCGGCACGCTCGTCCGCCAGGGCTACGGCATGACGGAGACCGCCAGCATCATCTCCATCACTCCCACCGGCCACGAGCCGCCGCAACTGGACACGGTCGGCCTGCCCGTCCACGGTTGCGAGACGAAACTCGTCGACGGCGAACTGCTCGTGCGCGGCCCACAGATCATGCAGGGCTACCTGAACCGCCCGGTGGAGACCGCCGAAATGCTCCTGCCCGACGGCTGGATGCGCACCGGCGACATCGCCGAACTCGATGACAACGGCTGGATCCGCATCGTTGATCGTTGCAAGGAGCTGATCAAGTACAAGGGCTGCCAGGTGCCGCCGGCCGAACTGGAGGCCCTACTCGTCAGCCATCCGGCGGTGGCCGACGCCGCCGTCATCGGCATCGCCGACGAAGAGGCCGGCGAGATCCCCAAGGCCTTCGTCGTCCGCCGCGATGCCATCACCGCGGAAGAGCTCGCCCGGTTCGTCAATGAGCGCGTGGCGCCGTTCAAGAAAGTCCGCCAGTGGGAGTTCGTCGACGTCATCCCAAAATCCCCTTCGGGCAAGATCCTTCGCCGCCTTCTGCGCTCCAATTCGTAGACAATCAGTTGTATGCGCTATTGCCTCCTGCTTGCCGCGAGCGTCCTTTTTGCCGCGACCGATGATGCGACGTTTTTGAAGGATTTGAAGTACAGGCAGGCCGGGCCATTCCGCGCCGGGCGCGTCACGGCTGTCGCGGGGCACGCTTCGCTACCGGCCACCTACTACTTCGGCGCCACCGGCGGCGGTGTATGGAAGACCAACAACTCCGGCGCCTCCTGGACCCCGGTCACCGATGGCTTTCTGAAGACCGGCTCGGTGGGTGCGCTGGCCGTGGCCGAGTCCGACGCGAACACGATCTACGTGGGCATGGGTGAGCAGCCCATCCGCGGCAACGCCTCGCACGGTGATGGCGTGTACAAATCCGTAGACGCCGGCCGCACCTGGACCCACGTGGGCCTGGCGGAGACGCGGCAGATCGGCCGGGTGCGGGTGCATCCGAAGAATCCGGACATCGTCTACGTCTGCGCGCTGGGCCATATGTCGGGCGCGAATAAAGAGCGCGGCGTGTTCAAGTCGCTCGATGGCGGCAAGAACTGGAAACAGGTCTTCACGCGCGGCGATAAAGCCGGCTGCGTCGATCTGATCCTGGACCCTTCGAACGCAAACGTCCTCTACGCCGGCTTCTGGCAGGTGGTGCGCACGCCGTACAGCATGGAGTCCGGCGGGCCGGGCAGCGGGCTGTTTAAATCCGTCGATGGCGGCGAAAACTGGACCGAGATCGGGCGCAACCCGGGCGGGCCGTCGAAGGGCTTGCAGGGCAAGATTGGCGTCACCGTTTCACCGGTGAATCCGGAGCGGGTGTGGGCCATCATTGAAGCCGAAGACGGCGGCGTGTTCCGCTCCGACGACGGCGGCAAGAAGTGGACCCGTGTGAACGAACAGCGCATGCTGCGCCAGCGCGCCTGGTATTACTCGCGCATCTACGCCGACCCGCTGAAGCCCAACACCGTCTATGTACTGAACGTGAACTTCCACCGCTCCGACGATGGCGGGCGCACCTTCACCACCGTCACCACACCGCACGGGGACAACCACGACCTGTGGATCGCGCCGAACAACTCGGACCGGATGATCGAAGGCAACGACGGCGGGTCCATCGTTTCGAGCAACGGCGGCCGCGCGTGGTCCCCGATCCTGAATCAGCCGACGGCGCAGTTTTATCGCGTGACGGTGGACAACGATTTCCCCTACGGCATATATGGCGCGCAGCAGGACAACTCGACTATCAAGATGAAGTCGCGCGGGAACGGCGGCTCGATCACCGAGAACGACTGGCACGACGCCGGCGGCGGGGAGAGCGGCTGGATGGCGCCGGACCCGAAGGATTCGCAGATCGTCTACGCCGGCTCTTACGGGGGCCTGTTGACCCGCTACGACCACCGCTCCGGACAGATCCGCAACATCAACGTCTGGCCCGACAACCCGATGGGCGCGGGCGCCGAAGCCATGAAGTATCGCTTCCAGTGGAACTTCCCGCTGCTGTTTTCGCCGCATGACCCGAACGTTCTTTATACGGGCGGCAACATGGTGTTCCGGTCGACGAACGAGGGGCAGAGCTGGCAGGCGATCAGCCCGGATCTGACGCGGAACGATAAGTCGAAACAAGGCTCCTCGGGCGGGCCGATCACCAAGGACAACACGAGCGTCGAATACTACTGCACGATCTTCACGATCGCCGAATCGCTATTGGCGAAGGGAGTCATCTGGGCAGGCAGCGACGATGGACTGGTGCATGTGACACGCGACGGCGGAAAGACGTGGAGCAACGTCACGCCGCCCGCAAGCATGATGCCGGAGTGGATTCAAATCAATTCCATCGAGGCGTCGCCCAACGACCCGGCGGTGGCCTACGTGGCCGCGACGGCGTACAAGAGCGACGACTACCGGCCGTATCTCTATCGCACGGGCGACTACGGCAAGACGTGGAAGAAGATCGTCTCGGGAATTGCCGGGGATGCGTTTACGCGCGTGATCCGCGAGGACCCGAACCGGAAGGGACTGCTGTTTGCCGGGACCGAAACGGGCATCTACATGTCCGCCGATAACGGGGACAACTGGCAGCGGTTCCAATTGAATTTGCCCGTGGTACCGATCACCGACATGGTGTTCCACAAGCGGGAGAATGACCTGGTCATCGCCACACAGGGGCGCAGCTTCTGGGTGCTGGACGACCTGCCGGTGCTGCACCAGTTGACCGATGCGGTGCGAACGGCCGACGTGCATCTGTTCCAGCCGAAGCCGGCGATCCGGTATGCCGGGCCGGGCTTTGGCCGGCGCGGCGGAGGCGGGGCGGCGGGGCAGAATCCGCCGAATGGCGTAGTGGTGCAGTACATGCTGAAAGAGAAGGCGCAGGGCGAGGCGACGATCGAGTTCCTGGACGCGGCGGGCAAGCTGATCAAGAAGTTTTCGAGCAAGCCCGAAGCCGCGCCCGCTGCTGCGGCGGGAGGCGGCGGCGATGACGACGATGCGCCGCGCGGACCGGCGGGGCCGGTGCGGGTGCCCGTTGAAAAGGGCCTGAACCGCTTTGAGTGGGACATGCGCTATCCGGACGCGGTGAGCTTCCCAGGCATGATTTATTGGGCGGCGAGTTCGCGCGGACCGATCGCGGTGCCGGGAGCGTATACCGTGAAGTTGACCGTCGGCGGAAAATCGTTCACGCAGCCGTTCACGATCCGGAAAGACCCGCGGATGGGCGGGAGCGTGGCCGATTTGCAGAAGCAGCTCGATTTGTCGCTGCAGTTGCGGGACAAGGTGACGCAGACGAACGAGGCGGTGCTTCAGATCCGCGACATCCGGAAGCAGATTGAGGATTTGATTGCGCGGGCCTCGGCGGCGAAGGATGTCGTGGAGGCGGGCAAGAAGCTGGCCAAAGAGCTGACCGAAGTGGAGCAGGAGTTGTACCAGACGAAAAACCAGAGCAACCAGGATCCGTTGAACTATCCGATCAAATTGAACAACAAACTGGCGGCGCTGCTGGGTGTGGTGCAGAGCTCCGACACGGGTCCGACGGCGCAATCGAATCAGGTCTTTGAGGACCTGGCGACGAAGGTGAACGGCCAACTGCGGCGGCTGGAGGGGCTCGTTGGTACGAACCTGCCGGCGTTCAACAAGCTGGTTCGCGATGCGGCTGTACCGGCGGTGATTGTGAAAGGGAAGTAGCCGGGGAGGTTGCAGCGGGGATGGGTTCGTTTTGGGGACAGGCTGAAGCCAGTCCCCGGAGGGGGCTGCGGCTGCGTGGGGGGATTCTGCTACGGCGCTGGTTGGGAGGTTGCGGCATCGAGCAACGATTGCAGGGGCTGCGGCCCCTTCGGCGGGAGAACGTGGGCGACCAGAATGATGGTTCCGGGTTCGCCTTGCGGGGTGAGCAGGACGCGGAGGTATTGGACTTCGAGCGAGCGGGAGGCGAAGGTCTCGCGGTCGGTCAGTTCCAGAACTTTGATGCGGCGTCCTAGCATGGCGGCGCTGAGCACCGCGCTCTGTTGCGCGGCGCCGAGGCCGGCCTCCCCGTTGGCTGCCATGAATCTGCGGGCGGCTCCGTTTTCATACTCCAGTTCGCCTTCGGCGCTGAAGACCCACACCGGGTCCCGGAGAACGGCGAAGATGTCCCGATACTGCGTTTCCATTTCGGCGACAACGACTCCGGTGGATTCACGAATGCGCTGGGCGGAGTGGATGCGATTGGCGTTCCAGACGATCATGGCGAACATGCTGCCGGCGCTCATCAGCACGTGGAGCAGAAGCCCCAGATCGGGCTGCAACAGACCGGCTCGCTGGGCCTGGTGCCGGAGGATGGCCAGCAGAACGGGGATGAGAAAAGCGAGCGGGAACATGACGCGAGCCGCTTCGGCCTCCGGGCCGCGCTGGGCCAGCACTTTCAACACGCCAGGAGCCCGGGTAGCGGTGGAAAGGATATAGGCGATTGCCGTGAGGATGGCGAGCGGAATGAGATCGACACGCAGCAGAGACGGCACCGGCGACATGGCTGCGCGGGAGAGCAGGAGGGAGATCCAGCAAGAACTGAGATAAGTACAGACGAGAGCGGTGAGGACGGCATCGACCCGGACGTGGGGCAGGCGCTGCTTACTGACGAGACTGAGGCCGATGGCGAGGTAGCAGATTCCGATCGGGTGGCCGCCGACAATGAGCGACGCGCCGACGATAATCAGGCAGACGCGCGAGGTCTGGACCACGGCCCGGACGGAGCGGCTGTGGGCTTCCAACCGCGACATGCGAACGGCGAAGCCAATGAAAATGAGGCCCAGCGCTTCTTCGGGCGAGACCCAGAGCACGGCGATGGCTCCGCCCGTCTGGCCGGTCCAGCCGCTGAGTAGTGAGAGGATTCCGAGCGCAATAGCCAGGAAGCAGCTGACCCGCAGCGTGAGAGCGGGCCAGTAACGGGCAGTACCATCGCGATTGACGACTGAATGCACTTGTCCACAGATCGGCGCGTTTTCGGGAAGTCTGAGGGAAATGCCAGGCATGATCTACATTCGGCGGCGGCGCATGCCGGGAACGAAGCCGCTGTTGCGGATGTGAATGCGGATGCGGCAAAGGTCGACGTCGGCGGCGAGGCAGGCGTGATCGACACTGACGCGGAGCCGGCCGGCGACGACTTCGCTTTGGCTGCGAGTTTGAATAGCGAGGGCGAGGCCGGGCGGCACGTCCATGTTCAGCCGGGAGAAGACGGTGGCGGAGGCCAGGGCCATCTCGTGTTTGATGGCGTGGCCGGATTCCGCGCGGCGGTAGTGGCCTTCGAGCAGTACACCTTCGAGCCCATTTTCATTGGTCGGCGGGGCGTAGGCGGTGACGGTGATATCGCGCCATTCTGATTTGGTGGCGGCGGCGGTGGTGCGGCAGGCGTAGCCGCCGTCTCGAACACCGTCTTCGGTAGAGACGCCCTGGTCCCGCAAGGCCTCGCAAACCCCCTTGGCCCCGCGGCTAAGCGTGGTCTCTTCCTGGCACCCCAGCAGCAGGACCGCCAGAGACACAGCAAGCGTAGATCCGCAGTTCAGCGGCAAGCTGACACCCTCCTCCAACTCGAACCCGACGGTCAATCAAAACTTGTTTGTATGACCAAATCGTCGCATGAAGGGCGACATTTTGACATGCGGCGGACGCACTAGCGCCCTTAGTTGTGAAGGGGTATTTACGCCTTCACGTCGTAGCACCAGAGGCAGCCGAGATCGCGAATATACATGCGGCCGTTGGCGATGACGGGGTAGCTCCAGGCGCGTTCGCGGGCATCGCGGCGACGGGGCGGGCTGGGGGGCGTAAAGCGGCCCTTTTCGCGGTAGCCGGCGGTGGTGGCTTCCACTAAGGCCACTTCGCCGGATTCGGAGTGGTAATAGAGATTTCCGTCGGCAAGCATGACGGCGCCAGGGCCGAAGGCGGCTTCCTGCCAGTGAATTTTACCGGTGAGGAAGTCGGCGGCGACGGGGCCTTGCTGGTTCGTTCCGTACAAAACGTCGCCGTGGAGGATCTGGCCGCCGAGGGTGTTGGGCATGTCTCGACCGAGGTAGATCTGTTCGGCCGAGACGCTGGCGCCGTTGGCGGTGAGTTGGATGAGACCGCCGTTGAAGCGGCGGGCGTTGGTGGAATAAATGTAATTGCCTTTGGCGATGGGGGAGGCGATGTTGGCGGGACCTCCGGCGGTGCCGGTGTAGCGCCAGAGGAAGGCGCCGGTCTTGGCGTCGACGCCGACGACACCTTTATCGAGGAATTGGACGTACTGGCGGCGGCCGGCGGCTTCGGTGACGATGGCGGTGGAGTAGGCGGCTTTGTCGCCGCCGGGGATGGCGGATTTCCAAATGGTCGCGCCGGTCTTTTTGTCGATGGCGGCCATGGTGGCGGTGGGGCCGCCGGGGGTGATGACGAGGGTATCGCCGTCGATCAGGGGCGATTCGGCGTAGCCCCAGGTGCCGGGGGTGCCGGCGAAATCGGCACGGGCGCTTTTGCGCCAAATCACCTCGCCCGAGTCGGCGCGGAGGGCAGCGAGGTCGCCATCGGAGGAGAAGGCGTAGAGGGTGGCGCCGTCGATGGCGGGCGTGGAGCGGGCCATGGGGTAGGGTGGCTGCTGGTTGGGATTGCCGACACCTCCGAGGTGGGCGCTCCATTGGGGTTCGCCTGTTTTGAGCGAGAGGGCCTGAACGAATTCGTCGTCGAGGCTGTGGTTGCTGATGGCGTAGATGAACTTCGATGTGACGGCGACGGTGCCGTAGCCATCGCCGATGTCGGGCTGGCGCCAGAGGAGTTTGGGGCCGTCCTTGGGCCACTGTTTGAGGAGGCCGGTTTCGGTGGAGATGCCGGTGCGGGCGGGGCCGCGGAACTGGGTCCAATCGGCGGCGAGCGCGGGGAGAGTGGAGGCGAGGAAGAGGCGGCGGCGCATAGTTGTGACCCTACTCAATGTACTCGGATCGGGAGGGCTTACTGCTTTTGTTTGCGGGCCCAGGGGGCTTTCGTTCTGGGGCGGATAGGGTCGTGGGTGGCGCGGATTTTGGCTAGCGCCTTGTTTTGGATTTCGAGCCCTTGTTCGAAGATGCCGCCTTCGGCGATGAGTATCTTTTGCAGTTCGGGGATGTTTATGTTTTGAACGCTGGTTCCTTTGGCGATCGCCTGGGCGGCGGCGATGCCGGCGGCGTGGCCGAGGATCATGTATTGCGGCTCCATGCGCATGGACGAATAGACGACGTGGCTGGCGGAGAAGCAGACGGGGACTAGCAAATTTTCTGCCTCGCTGGCTTTGGGCGTTAAGACCCGGTAGGGGATTTGATAGGGCTTTACGGGGACTTCCATGTTGCCTTCGTTCAGAACGATCCCGGCAGGCGTGGCGTAGCGCTGGACGTTGTGGGAGTCCGAGTTGTAGCTGCCCATGCCGATCGCGTCGGGTTTGGTGAGTTCGGTTTGCAGGTCCTTTTGCGTGGCGACGAAATCGCCCACCATGCGGCGGGCTTCGCGGACGTAGAGCTGGTTGGGCCAGTTATTGGTGTCGGTGAATTCGTCCTTGGCCAGGCCCCATTCACTCCATTCGGCGCGGGTTTGCGGGTCGACTTGCGGATCGTTGGCGAGGAAGTAGTAGAGGCCTTGCTGGTAATCGATGTGGTCCTGCCAGATGCGGGCGCGAATGGCGTAGGAGCCCTCGGGGTAATCGTAGTTTTTGCCGATGTAATCGGTGGAGAAGCCGCCGCGGTTGTTGAGGTCCGCTTTGCCGTTGGGGATGACGCGGATGAGGCCGACTTCGTTGACCGTGAGCGGGCGGCCGGTGTAATCGGCGGTGGCCTTCAGGTAGCGGGCGAGGAGGGCGTAGCGGTTGGGATCGTAGTTGGCCGGCTTGGGCCAGGGGACGCGGTTCTCTTTGACCTTGGTGGCGATGACGCGGAAGTTGTAGGCCTGGATGCGCTTGTCGGCTTCGCCGGGCGTGCCGCGAGGGGCGGGGGAGATTTCGGGGAGGAGTTTGCCGCTGGCGTCGTAGGCGTTGATGTCGGTGGGGAAGTTGTGATTTTCGGTGTGATCCTGGATGCCGGCGAGCGATTCGCCGTACTGCGCGCGGCCTTCGCGGCCGTAGGTGTAGCTGACGCCGGCCTGGGCCATGAGGTCACCTTCATAGGAGCAGTCGGCGAAGATCTTGCCTTCGAATCGGGCGCCGTTTTCGGTCTTGATGGCGGTGATGCGGCGGCCTTGTTTTTCGACGCCGTTTTTTTCGACGAGGCGGTGACCGGTGAGGAGGGTGACCTTGGCATCGGCGAGCATCTGGCGCATGACCTGTTCACCGGCGCCGGGTTCGGGCATCCAGGCGAGTTGCTGGAGGTGGCGATCGACTTGATAGTGGCGGCCGGCGCGCCAGTAGAATTCCAGCGCCATGCCGCCGATGACTTCGATCTTGCCGACATCGGTGCCGGAGAGGCCGCCGGTGACCATGCCGCCGACGTGCTGGCCGGGTTCCAGGAGGACGGTGGAAAGGCCGCGGCGGGCGCCGGAGATGGCGGTCATGACGCCGCCGGCGGTGCCTCCGTAAACGACGAGATCGTAGCTGTAGGCGGAACCGGCGAGGGCGGCGAGGAGGAGGAGCGTTTTCATTGGCGTTTGCGGATGGACGAGCGGGGGATGACCAGGGCCATGGAGCCGCGGGCGGTTACCACTTCGTACTTCCCTTGAAAGGCTATCAACAAATGGGCGGCCCATTCTTCGAGGCCGTGATCGGTCATGAGCTGTTGGACCATGTCCGTCGTCGCCATTTCGAGGGCGCGGTCGAGGGAGCTTTGGAATTCGGCTTGCGAGCCGATGCTGATGATGGCCTCCGGCGTTTCGACGCGGGGGCCGGTGAGCTTGGCGGCTTTGCGGATGGCGACGGAGAACTCGACATCCATGGAGGTTTCGACGCCATTGCCGGTGGGCTCGCCATCGCCTTGGAGGGCGTGGCCGTCGCCCAGGAAAAGCATGGCGCCGGGGTGAGAGACAGGGAGGACGACGGTTGCGCCTTCACCGATGCGGTTGTAATCGAGATTGCCGCCGTAAGAACCGCTGGGGCTGGAGGTGGGGGCGAAGTCGCCGGCCGGGGCGACGCCGACGCAGCCGAGCATGGGCTTGGCCGGGAACTCCAGGACGATGGCCTTGCTGCCGGGTTCGCGGAGACGGACGATGTTTTTCGCGAGGTCGAGATCCCAGGGGACGTAGTGGGCGAAGCCTTTGCGGACGGCGTCCATTTTGTAGTTGGGCGGGTAGGTCTTTTCGATGTAGTCCGGCGTCATGGCGAAGAGGCCGAGACGATAGCTGGAGTAGCCCCAGTTCCGGTTGAGGCGCATCTTGTGGAAGGTGATGGCAACGGCGTCACCGGGTTCGGCGCCTTCGACGTAGAAGGGCCCGGTGAGCGGGTTGGGGCCGCCGGATTGCTCTTTGCCTTCGAAGTCCTTGCCGGAGGAGTCGAGGGTTTTGGTGGTTACCTTTTCGCCGGGTTTGATGCGCTGTTTGACGGGGTGTTTGTGGAAGAACGTCCGGTAGTATTCTTCGGCCGGGAGGGCGAGCGTTAGGAGGAGGAAGAGAGCGATGGTTTTGGGCACGATGGGACCGCCCACCAATTTAGCGCCTTCTGGGGTCGATGTAGGTGATGGTTTGTTGAAGGAGGGGCTGGTTGGCGCGGCGGACTCTCAACGTGACGACGAGTTCTTTTTCGTTCGGGCGGAGGGTGAGTTCGCCGGTGGGCTGGTATTGGTCGAGGATGTCCAGTTGTTCCTGGTTGACGGTGAGGGTGGCGGATTGGAGCCGGTCGGTTGGGATGGGACCGAATTCACGCCATTGGAGACGGACGGCGCCTTTGGTGGATTGGAGGTTGAGGGTGACATGGGGGAGGGGGGCGTCCTCGACCGAGGCCGAGACGGGCCAGAAGGAGGCGGCGAGGAGGAGGACGAGGGTGGCGGCGAGGACGGGCCACCAGTTTCTGGTTTGTGGCTGTGGTTGCGGTTGGGGTTGTTTCGATTCGGGTGGCGGGGTTCGCTTTGGGACTTTGGGCGTTTCGGAACGGAACGTGGCGGAGGTGGGAGTGGGATGGTCGCCGGTCCAGATGAGGGCGCTGGCGCGGTGGATCGTAATGGGGGCGATGGCGATGTGGAGGCCACCGGTATCGACATGTTTGGGGAGGCGACGGTGGATGGACCAGAGGCCGATGGCGTGGGGCTCGATAGTCTCGGAGAATCCGGTGATTTCGGGGCCGTTGGGGCCGGACGTACCGAGGAGGGATCCGGAGCGTGACTCGCCTTCGCCGGGTTTAGCTGTGAAGGTCTGGAAGGCCAACTGGCAGAGTTGGGACTGGACGTCGGGGGCGAGCACGGGAGTGGGGAGAGTGGCTGTCAACGGGATATTCCTCCGCGGGGAGGAAGAGCATGTTGGATGCCAAACGGTCTAGTGCCCGAGATTGCCGGTTTTGGCGTGTGTGGCCATCTTCTCGGCGGCGCGGAAGGCGAGGGCCTGGATGGTGGCGGTGGGTTGCTGGCGTCCGGAGGTGACGAGGCTGCTGCCATCGACGAGGAAGAGATTGGGCACGTCGTGGGTTTGATTGTCACGATTGACCACGGAGCGTCGTTTGTCGTTGCCCATGCGGGCGGTGCCCATGATGTGAACGGTGAAGGCGACGGGGTCGACGGGGAAGCGCCAGACCTTGGTGGCGCCGGCGGCTTCGAGGATTTCCACCTGACGATCGAGGAGCCAGCGCATGGTGGCGAGGTCGTCGGGCGGGCTGTCGTAGGTCATGCGGAGGGCGGGCAGGCCCCAGGCGTCCTTGACGGTGGGGTCGAGATCGAAGCCATGTTTTTCGTAGGGCAACGCGGTGCTGTGGCTGAGCACCATCATGCTACGGGTGAAGGCGTTGGCGAGGAAGCTACGAAAGCCGTTGCCGTAGCGGGGGACGTCTTTGGGAAGGCCTTCGAGGGCGAAGGAGATGGGGTAGAAATCGAAGCGGGCATCGAGGCCGCCTCCGCCCCAGAAGCCGCGTTTATTGGGGTCGGCGTCGTAGTAGTCCCAGAGGGCGCGGGTGACTTGGATGCCCTTGAACTCGTTGAGCTGTTCGGGGAAGAGGCCCATGGCAGCGCCGCCGTTGTCGACCATGAGATTGCGGCCGACCTGGCCGGAGGAGTTGGCGAGGCCGTCGGGGAATTGGGCGGATTTGGAGAGGAGCAGGAGGCGCGGGGTTTCGGCGCCGTTGGCACAGACGACGACGGCTTTGGCGCGCTGGCGGTGTTCCTTGCCGCGCGCGTCGAAGTAGATAACGCCGGTTGCGCGGCCGGCCTTGTTGGTTTCGATTTTGCGGACGTAGCAGCGGGTGCGGAGCTGGCAGCGGCCGGTTTTGAGGGCGGCCGGGATCATGGCGGCGAGGGTCGAGGATTTGGCGCGGACCTCGCAGCCGAAGCGTTCGCAGAGGCCGCAGTGGGTGCAGGCCTGCCGGCCCTTATAGGGTTTGGACAGAATCGCCACGGGGGCTGGAAAGGGGTGGAGGCCGAGCTTTTTCGCGCCGCGTTCAAAGAGCACGCCGGAGGATTTCACAGGCATGGGCGGGAGCGGGTAGGGGCCGGAGCGGGGGGCTTCGAAGGGGTTCGAGCCGGCGAGGCCGGAGATGCCGAGCTCGCGCTCTGCCAGGGCGTAGTAGGGTTCCAACTCGGCGTAGGTGATGGGCCAATCTTCGAGAGAGGAACCGGCAACGGCGCCCCAGCGGGATTTCTCGCGGAAGTCGTTTTCGGTGAAGCGCCAGTAGTTGCCGGTGAAGTGGACGGTGCCGCCGCCGACCTGCATGCCGTAGCCGACAGCGGGTTGAACTTTGGCCGTTTCGCTCGAATTGCGGCGGTAGGTATTGGGCTGGCGGGTGTGATTGTTGGTGAGGTAGAAACGGTGGACGAACTGGAGTTCGTCGTGGGTGAAGTCCTTTTCGGTGAGGTGCGGGCCTTGCTCGAAGATGACGACGGAGAAGCCGGCTTCGGCGAGTTGTTTGGCGACGACGGCGCCGGCGGCGCCGGAGCCGACGATGAGGAAGTCCGGATCGCTCATTTGGAGCCTTCCGCGTCGTAGTGGCCGAAGGGGGGCGTGAAGCCCATTTTGTTTTCGAAGCCGATGAGGCGCCAGCCGGCTTCATCGATGTTGCCGCCGTATCTTGGATCGCTGAGGAAGCCCATGATGGTGTGGGTTCTGATTGTTTCGAAGAAGGGGTCGCCTTCTTTGGGATTTTGTTTGGTGGCGAGGCCGGTGCGGTAGATGGCGCGGTCTGTTTCGGGGGCGGTGGTCAAGAGCGCGTCGATGAAGTAGACGACGCCGGCTTCGCGGGCGCCGGGGCCTTCGTCGGAGGGGATGATGATGGAAGCCATGTCGGCGATGCGATCGGCTTCGGGTTGGGTGAAGAATTTGAGTTTGCGTTGGCCGGGGGGGAGGGCCATTTGTTCATGGGCGTGCTGGGCCGCGGCGGGGGCGGCGAGCATCCACAGTTGCATCCACTCTCGGCGCTGCATGGGTTTATTCACGGTAGCAGAGGTGTGGCTCAACGACGAAGTGTTTGCGGGGCGGTGGGGTTGGAAGAGTCGCCAGTTTTCGCCGGTGGAGGCGAGAACTTTGCGCAGTCTTGGGTTTTTAAGACCTATTCGAGAACCTGATGTTGGAGGCTGCCGTTGGGCTTGGCATCGCCGATCGCAGGTTCATAGTGGTCGTGGAAGCCGGTGAGGATTTTGCCCTTTGCTTCCAAGCGCCACGGACATTGGATGTGAAGCGCGAAGGCGCCGACAATGGTTCCTTTGGATTTGCGCAGCGGGCCGAAGTGGAGGTTCCGCATGTTCCCGGCATGACAGAGGCGTGTCAGTTCCAGGCCGATTCAGCTATTGGGCGGCAGGGACGAGATCTGTGAGGCGGATCACGGCGCCGGGCGCGGCGAGCGGGGAGAGGGCTTCGCTGGCAGAGTAGGCGGCAATGGATTGATAGCCGGCGGGGGCGGGGGCGCGGTGGACGACGATGCGGTTTTGTTCGATGTCGAGGACCCAGTATTCGGGAATGCCGGCGGCGGCATAGCGGGCAGCTTTGGGGCCGAGGTCGTATTCGCGCGTGGAGACGGAGACTTCGACGAGGAGGCGGATGTCGGCGGGAGTAGGGTTATCGGTTTGGATGGACAGTGCCGGTTTATTGAGCACGATGGCATCGGGCTCCGGTTCGTTCAGGGAGTCGAGGCGCACCGAGACTTCTTTGTCCACAAAGTCATCGCCGAACATAGCAACCAGCCACTTTGCCAGTAGGCGCAAAACATTGGAGTGCAGTCTCGATTTCCCCGTTTTGCTGACGAGCTCCCCGTCGATCAGTTCATAGCGCTCGAGATCCAGCAATCCGGCGGCGGCGAGTACCCGGCAGTCCTCACGCGTGTATTTCCGCCGGTACTCGGGCGGAACATGCGCGGGGTAGGATTCCACTACGGCAGGCATAACTCAATTCTTATCATACGCGCGGGGCGCACCTGGCAGGTGCGCCCCGGTTTAGTAGGATTAGAGCCCGAGGCGGTTCTGAACGATGGTCGTCGTCTTGCCGTTGATGGTGATGTTGGCTTGCCGTTTGTAGAGGATGAGGTTGGACTGCACCTTCACCTGTATAGTGGCCGGGCCGGTGCCGCTGGTTTTGCTGAGAGACATCCAGGTGGCCGATTCGGTGGCGGTCCAGGAGCAGTACGGGGGCAGGACGATATCGAGCGAGATGGTCTCGGCAATACCATCGAGGACGGAGCCGCCGGGGGCTACGAACCAGGCGTTGCAGACGATGTTCCGGACGCTGGCGATGTCACCGGCGGAGGCGTTCTGGGACTTGCCCATGGTGACGCCGGCGGGCATGGCTTTCAGGGGCTCGATGGTGGGCTTACCGTTACTGGAGAACGCGTAGGCGCTGTAATGCATGATGGAGCCGTAGTCGTAGGCGCCATAGTTTTTACCGGAAGCGATACCCACCATCTCGAAGTTGGAGACCTTGTCGGTCTTGATGTTGTCGAAATTGATTTTCACGTACTCATCGCGGTCCTGGCGCATCTGCTCGTGCCAGAGGCCGATGGCGTGGCCGATTTCATGACGGATGGCCACTTCGCCGCAGGAGGGATCGAGTTCGACATACTGATTGCCTCCGGCGCGGCCGACGACGGTCTGGCAGACTCCGTTAGCCTTTTGGAAGGTGACGTAATCGGTCTCCGTCGTGCGCGGAACGAGGATCCCGGGGAAGAGGGAGTTCCAATACTTAATGGCGTTGATGGTCGGGTAATTGCTCCAGTCCTCGTAGCCGAGTACACCGATGACGTAGGGGATCCGGAATTTTGACCAGGCGCGGGAGGCGCCGACGATCTGCATGGATTCACGGTTAGCGTTCTTGCCGGAGGCGGGAGCGTCTTCGGGGAGGACGATATCGCCCTGGAGGACAGTCGTGCCGTTGTGGCGGGAGGCACGAACCAGATTGTCCTCCACCATCGCGATGACCTCTTCGCCTACGGGAGCACCGGGCGTGGGAGTGAACGTGCGGAGGAACTTCATGGGCGCGGCTTCGAGCTCTTCGGCGGTCTGGCAGCGGACAGTATCGAGAATGAAGGGGAAATCCGCCGTGGGCCGACCGGCGACGGTGATAGCGAAGGAGTCGCCGGGGAGCCACTGGGAGACGAAATCGGGCCGGTTGACGGGGCCGTGGCCGAGGTAGGGACCGTGGGCGGTTTCACCGGCGGCGTGGAGATACATCGCCTCGTCTTTGGCAAGGCCGAGGTAGGCGAACTGGAGCTGGCAGGCCGCGGCGCCGGGGACGTGCACGGTCATGCGGACGACGGATTGGCCGTTGGCGTAGGGCCGCCAGTTGGGTTCGGCGGGCATGGCAACCGAGTATTGGCCGGGGCTGTCTTCCACCGGAGTAAGGACCGCCTGCTGGGCTACGACGGGAAGTGCGAGGACAAAAAGTATAGGTAAATATTGGGATTTCATAGTGAACCGTCTCTCACTGGTCCTAGCGCGAGAGACGGTTCAAAGTTCTCAACCGTTATTGATCGAGTGCGGCCAGGAGCTTTTCCATCCAGCTGGCGTAGGTCCATTCGACGGGGTCGACGAAGGCGGAGCCGAGCATGAGGCCGAGATGCAGGTGATCGCCGCCGGCGAGACCGGACATGCCGGACTTGCCAATCTCCTGCCCCTTCTTCACGGTGTCGCCGACCTTCACGGAGAGGTCGCTCATGTGCCCGTAGACGGTGAGGACGGAGAGACCGTGATCGATGACGACACAGTTACCGTATATGCCGAGGCGGCCGGCGTGGACGACCTTGCCGCTGTTGCCGGCGGGGACGGGCGCGTTCTTCGTCGACGCCATATCGATGCCGAGGTGCCATTCCCGATTGAGCGATTTGCCGGCGTAGCGGTAGGTGCGGTGGTCGGCGAAGAGCGCTTCGGCTTTGCCGCGGGGGAGCATGACGAAGGGGCCATCCCAGAGGCGGGCGGGTTCGCTTTTGGCGGCGAGGGCGGCGAGGGTGGCATCGTTGGCGCGGCGCATGACCGAGTTGAGTTTTGCGAACCGTTCCGCGGCTTCGCCCTGGGCACCGGCGTCGAGTTCGTCGAGCACTTTGTTCATGAGCTTGTCGCCGAGTTCGAGGGTGCGATCGCGGAATTTGACGGCGGTGACTTTGACAGGAAAGGGCGCGGTAGCTTCGTCGCCGATGGCGTTGCGGGCGTAGAGGAGCGGGACCGTTTCGTCGTCGACTTCCGGGGGGATGGAGAAGAACGCCAAACGGCGTTCGGGCTTGGACTTTGCGGGCCAACTGGGGAAGGTGAATTTGCCGACACGGACGCCGGCGGCGCTCCAGCCGCCGCCAACGGTGAACTGCACGAGACCGGTGCCGCCGCGGCGGAGGAAGACGGGAGAGGCGTCGGCGGTGACGGTGGGCTTTTCCAGAACAACGGGGAGTTCGTGGGAGATTTGGGCCGTTTGACCGCGAAGGTCGTTGGATTGGACTTCGACGACGACGGTGGCTTTGCCGGGGGCCAGGCCGGTTTTGGGTATGTTGAACGCGGCTTCGCCGGGGGCGGCGGCGGGTGGCCGGAAGGCGAAGCGGACGGCGGGTTCGACCTTCTCAAACGCCACGTTGCGGGCGCCGTTTTGTTCGACGTAGACGGTGACGCGGCGGGCGCCGTGGGGGTTGGTCCAACGGATCTTCAACGGCGTGGAGGGGCCGAGTGCGCGGGGGAATCCGCCCGCCACTTCGACGGCTGGCACCGTCGATTTGAACCACAAGTACCCGCCCGCGCCGACGGCGGCGAGGAGTATCAAAATCGGGACAGCGCCCAGAAGCGAACGACCTGAACCGCCGAAGTAACTCGGCTCACGCAACCCATATTCCGGCATTTTCATAACACGTCCGGAAAGCTGGGGCGCAGCTTCCGGAACACTCCATATCCGAGGTAGAAAATTACAAGGCTCATGACGGCCAACTGGACCATGACGGGCCAATCGGGCGGTTTTTCCGAGATGAACAGCAGGCGATATTCGCCAACGAGTTTAAAGATGGGGCTCTTCTGCAGGATGGCGGTGGCGGCGGCGGGAAGCTTTTCGGTGGGGTAGCAGATGGGGGTGAGGAAGAAGATGAGAGTGAGCAAAAACCCGTTGACCTGGCCGAGGTCGCGGGCGAAGAGTCCGACGGCGGCCCAGGCCCAGCAGAGGCCGAGGGTGAGCAGGAGTTGCGGGGCGAGAAGGACAGGAATCCAGAGTGCTTCCGGCGGGATGCGCTCGCGCGTGGCCATGAGAAAAAAGAGATAGACGATGAGGGCAAGAGCGCTGGAGACGATGCCGGAAAAGACGAGATTGACGGGCAGAATTTCGACCGGGAAGACGAGTTTCTTGACGAAGTTGCGGTGTTCGAGGATGACGTTGGGAGCGCGGCCCATGGCTTCGGAGAAGGCCAACCACGGGAGCATGCCGCAGAGAAAAAAGAGTACGTAGGTGGAGGAGTCGGACTTGTTATCGAAGCGGGTTTGGAGGACCACGCCGAAGACGAACCAGTAGGCGAGCATGAGCAGGAGCGGTTGGGCGAGGCTCCAGAAACGATCGCCGAAGGAGCCTTTGTAGCGGCCCTCGAGATCGCGCTGGACCATGGCCACGATGAGGCTGCGATTGCGCCAGAGGACCAGCCAGGGTTCGACGGCGAAGTTCACTAGACGGCCAGGGAGGCCGAGCCAGCGAAGCGCCTGGATGGTAGTACGGCGATCCTTGGTGATGGACTGGGCGCCGTGTCGGACAGCCACATCGACAACGCGCATGCTGGCACCGCGGGAGTAGGCCCAGCCACGTTCGGCGCTGACGGTGGAGACGAGTACGCGGTAGTCGCCATCGTCGGTGGGGATGGGGACTTCCGATTCGACGGCTTCGGTGACCCACGGGCCTTCTTCGATAAGCGCACCAGTGCGGGCGTCGAGGAGTTGCCAGCCCGCGGCTTCGTCGCGCACGGGTTCGAGCGAGACGCGGAGCATGGCTACTGGCCGCCCTCGTAGAGCCAGGCGGGGTAACGTTTGACGACGGGACCGAGCTTCTTACCGACGGCGTAGATGCCATCGCCACGGAGGTGTTTGGGGAGTTGGTAGCGTTCCAACAGGTGAATCACCCAGCGCTCTTCGGGGCGCGGTTTATCGAGGAATTCGCCGGTTTCCAGGCGCACGACTTCGAAGCCGGAATCCTGGAGGAGATAGTGCATTTCGCGCGGCGTGTATTCACGGGCGTGGCGGGCTTCGACTTCGGCGCCGGGTTCGGCGGGCTTGATGTAGGCGGGAAAGAAGCCGGGATGGTAGCCCTCGAGAATGGCTCGCAAGGCGCGGATGGAGGCGACGTTGGGCGTGGTCATCACCACGTGACCGCCGGGGCGGAGGATGCGGTTGATCTCGGCCATGAGGAACATCGGATCGCTGGGCAGATGTTCCAGTAGTTCGCAGCAGAGGATGGTGGCGAAATGCTCGTCGGGATAGGGAAATCGATCCTTTTCGGCGTCGAAGAGATCAACTTCGCAGGTGAAGATTTCGCCGGTCGCCGATTGCACTTCGCGATGATCGATCTGCCCGGCTGGGCCGTAGTAGCAGCCGCGCACTTCCCCGTAGCCGAGGCGGCCGCGGAGGGCGGGCGTCATCTGCATGTAGGCGCCCATTTCGAGAATTCGGTCATCGGGGCCGCCGGGCGGGGTGATGTTGAGCGTGCGCTCCAGGCGGGTGATGTGGGTTTCGGCGTAGTTGGTGCTTTCGGCGTCACGGGCGGCCCAGCCGAGGATGTATTCGGGTTCGACCTGGCGGGGCGCGTCGGGCGGAGGCGGAGCGTCGACGATGGCTTCGACGGGGATCTCTTCGGTCGTTACGGCGGGCTCGGCGGGTTCGGCGTTGACCCAGGTACGGCCGTCGCGAACGGCGGTGGCGAAGTCGCGATACATGCCGGCGACGTGGGCCCAGTTGCACTCGTCGGCCACCCACTGGCGCGCCCGCTCGCCCATAGCACGGGCGACGCCGGGCCGGGAGACGAGCAGGTTCAGATATTCGTAGAGCGTGTCCTCTTCGCCGGCATCCACGGGCACTTTCATGCAGATCGCATCCGGGTATTCGGCGAAGCTGCCGACGTTTGACACGACGACGGCGCGGCCGAGGCCGAGCGAGCGGAGGAGGGTGCCGGAGCTTTCGCCGACGGTGGGAAAGCGGAGGTTGAGGATGATGTCACAGGCCGAGATGTAGCCGGTGAACTCTTCGATGGGGACGTAGCCCATCATGCGGACGTTCTCTTCCAGGCCCAGGCCGCGGATGAGTTGGGCGACGGGGAAATCGGGATGGGCTTCGCCGCAGAGGATCATCTTCACGTCGGGGCGGACGCGGACCAGGCGGCGCATGGCGCGGAGAGTTTCGGCGATGCGCTTGTAGGGTTTGAGGAAGCCGAAGACGCCGATGAGCGGGGTGCTGTCGTCGAGGCCGAGTTTGTCGCGGAAGCCGAGGCGATCGCCATCGGGGAGCCAGGCGCCGTGGGGGATGCGGGCGACGGGGCCGTTGAAGCCGGCGCGGCGGACGTCGGCTTCGACGGCGCGGCTGTGGACGATAACGGCTTTGGAGGCCTCCAGCAGGCGGCGGAGCATGGGCACGCCTTCGTAGTCCGGGCCGACTTCGAGGGCGCGGACGCGTTCGGCGAAGGCGCGCGCCGACGGGCCGCCATCGTAGCCGCAGGCTTCAACGTAGGAGTCCCAATCGTCGCGACGGATGGTCAAATCCGTCATCAGGTGGTGCAGGTTCGATTCGTGGAGGACGACGATGCCAGGGTGGGCAACGGCGGTTTCGTAGACGTAATCGTGATAACCGTTGTTGCCGATCTGATAGACGACGGCGTCATAGGCGGCGGCGTTGAAACCGGGGCGGGCGGCGTTGATGATCTCGACGTCGGCGGCGGCGGAGAGGTGCTCCACCAGAACGGCGGAATAATCGGCGATGCCGCTCTTGGCGGGCGGCATGGGAGAAAAATGAGCGATCTTCAGCGGACCCACTCCATGGAGAAATCGCCCATTGCAAAGGGAACGCGCACCAAGGCGGGCGTGCGCGCTTCGTCCCGGGCCAGGAACAAATCCAACTCCAGTTTACCGTTCGTGGTGGCGACGGTCACCCTTAATTTGTCGGAGTCGAGCGGGGCTTCGGACACTTTGATGGATTCGGTGCCGGTGAAGGCGATGCGGACGTCGTAACCGGCGCCGAAGTAGAGCTTTTGCGGGCTGGGGATGCGGCCGCGGGCGACCTCCTCCCGGACGAAGAAGAGATACGTCAGCGCGTCGCGGGCGCAACCGGGGACAGCGAATTCGCTCTTACCGCCACCGCCGGCGGTGACACGGGTGGCCTTGCCGTCGGCGAAGGTGGTGGTTTCCTTGCCCTTGCGGGAGCCGTGCTCGAACTCTTTTTCGAAGGTCAGGGTGCAGAACTTCTCGTCGACGGTGGACTTGTACTTGTCGAGAACGCGAAAACCGGGGACGGAGGCCTCCACCTGAAACTCGAGAATCCAATTGCCGCCATCGCGGGCGGCGCGCATCTGAGCTTCGCCGAGGCCGAGACCGCTGGGCCATTTGACCTCATAGCGGAACGTCTCTTCGCGCGGCCCGGCGGCATGGGCCGACAGCGCGCAGAACACTCCCAACAGGTACAGCTTGTGCATTGGACTTATCGTCTTCCTACTTGCGCGGCGCCCTGCGCCTGTTTGGCGCGAACTCCGGCTACCTCATAGTAGACGTCCAAAGTCTGTTGCGCCGTTCCCTTCCAACTGAAACGGGACGCATTTTGTTGGCCGAGGCGTTCCTTGCGGGCGCGCAGTTCGTTGTTACGAAGCAGGTCGCGCATGGAGGTCATCATGGCTTCGGTGGAGTGGGGATCGAACAGAACGGCGGCGGTGCCGGCCACTTCGGGCATGGCGGAGGTGTTGGCGCAGGCGACGGCGCGTCCGCAGGCCATCGCTTCGAGAATCGGAATGCCGAAGCCTTCGTAGAAAGAGGGGAAGACGAAGATGTCGCAGGCATTATAGAGCTGGAGCAGTTCGGCGTCGTCGACGTAGCCGGTGAAGTGGATGCGGTTACCGAAGGGAGAGTTTTCGGCCGCCTGATGGACCTTGGGGGCGAACCAGGTGTCCTTGCCGACCATGACGAGATGGTGTGGGAGTTCAGGACAGGTTCCGATTAACTCTTCAAAGGCGCGGATGAGACCGAGGGGGTTCTTGCGGGGCTGCAGGTCACCGACATTGAGGATGAACGGCGTGGTGATCTGGAAGCGGCCTTCGACGAAGGACTTGGCCTTGGGCCGGGAGACGGGTTTGAAGATCTCCGAGCAGGCGGCGGGAACGACGGCGATGCGGTCCGGATCGAGGCCGTAGCTGCGGGCGATGCCTTGGCGGGAGAATTCGCTGAGCGTCAGAATCTTGGCGGCGCGGCGGACGGTGCGTTCGACCGAAATCTGTAACTGCACGCGGCGGGCGGTGGTGAAGAACTCAGGATGTTCGATGTAACTGACGTCGTGAATGCTGACGACGACGGGCACGGGGCAGAAGAGCGGGGCGGTGTATTGGACGTGCAGGAGGTCCGGCGCATCGGCACGGACACGGCGGGCCAAATCGATGCCCAGGCGCACGAAAGGATTTTCACTGACCTGGCGCGTCCGTATCCGGGACGGCACATACTCCTCCGCGCCACGCACAGAAGTGTAGGCTATGAACTCCGATTTCTTGTCTAACGACGCGAAGCCCTCCAGCAGGCTGCGAACGTACACCTCGTTCCCTGTTAGATGCCTGCCGATTGCATGTGCGTCAATGCTAAATCGCATAAACGTAATTCCAGTATAGTCTCCTGGGGTAACCCGGATATAGGGGCGGAGTCGTACCATTTGCGTCAAAAAATGTTACTTCAGATCGCGGCCGGGTCCGGCCCTATCCAAAACGGCCCAACCAGCCTTGCGATGAAAGCCGGTTTCGTAGGTTTTTCGACCGGATTGTTCCAGGCGGTGGCGTTCGCCGGGGTCGTTGAGGAGTTCGACGATGGCGCGTTCGAAGTTGTCGGCGCCATCGGCGATGCGCAGGTTTTGGGGCAATCCTTCGGCGCCGAGGGACGTGGAGACGACGGCGGTACCGGCGGCCCAGGCTTCGAGTATTTTGATGCGGGTGCCGGAACCGGAGAGCAGGGGGACCACGGAGAGCTGGGCGCGGGCGATCTCGGACATCGCATCGTCGACGGCGCCGGTGAGTTCGACACGGTTGTCGCCGCATACGATGGAGCGGACAGATTCGGGATTCATGCCGACCAGACGCCAGCGGATGTCCTTGAAACGGGTCCGGACTTTGGGCCAGACATGGGTGTGAAACCAGGCCACAGCCTGCTGGTTGGGGTGATACTCCATGTTACCGCTAAAGACGATGACGGGCGCCTTTTCGATGATGGCTGGTTCGTGCCAGCCGATCGTATTCGGGTAGACAACCGAGGGCACGTCACCGAGCAAGGCGCGGTCCTGCTCGGAGCAGACCAGGCAGCCATCGAACTTCGGCAGGAGTTGGGTTTCGAGCTGACGGCTGAGACCGGCGAAACGGCGGTGAGCCCACGCGGCAGCCGAGGAACCGGCGGAAGCGGCCATGGTGTCGAAGAAGCGGGACTCGATGTTGTGGAGATCGCACCAGATCTGGCCGGCGTAGTCGCGAATGACGTCGACATAGGGGGCGAGCCAGAAGTGTTCGAGAATGGCGACATCGTAACGGCGCCATCCGATGCAGCCGCGGATGCTGGCCTCGAAGCCAGCCAGGCGATCGATGAGCGGCGGCACGCCGCGGGCCAGACGGCCTGCGTTGCGAAGCACTCGCGCGGGAAGTGAGCGGCCATTGGAAGGGAGCGGGATGCAGAAGAGTTCGCGAACCAGTTCCGGGGGCGCCTGGCAGGGGACGAAGGTCAACACGTCGACATCGCAATCGCGCGCGACGAAGTACTCAATCAGTGACGCGATGCGTTGCGCGCCGCCGCCGAGTACAGGAAAGGGAGCCTCCGGGCAGACCAGTAATACCTGTTTCTTCACTTGGCCGATTTATTCTTCTCCTCGTCGGCCTTTTTCTTTTCTTCTTCGGCCTTTTTCCGGTCGGCGGCGGCCTTGGCAATGGCGGCCTTCTCCTCCTCGGTACGGAGGTGTTCGGGAACTTCGGCGGGGAGGTTTTCGATCTTGTTCGGCGCGCCGGGGACCTTGGTCAGGGTGAAGGCGTCGTAGAGCAGGCCGCGCGGGGTGCGGGATTCGTAGCGGAGTTGATCACCGTCGACGCGGATGATCTGGAAGAGCTGGGTGTCTTCGGCGGCGCGCTGCATCCAGGGGGCGCGTTCCAGGTTGTACATCTTGGGGCCGGAGACGCTGACGACGTAGACGGTACCGCCGATCTGGCCGCTGGTGCCACTGGCGACGTTGGACCGGCCGTAGGTGTGATCGTGGCCGGTGAGAACCATGTCGATGCGGTACTTGTCGAAGATGGGCTGCCACATTGCGCGGAGGTCCTTGTTATCGCGGCCGGCGGCGGTGGAGAGGATGGGGTGATGGAAGGTGAGGATGGTCCACTTATTGGGGTTGATGGCGAGGAGTTTATCGAGCCACACGCCCTGCTCCTGCTGGCGTTCGTTGGAGTTCAGAGAGACGATGCGGACGCCCTGGATGTCACACCAATAGTTGGTTTCCTCCAGGCCTGGGAGGCCGTTGGAGGGCAGCGTGAACTGCTTGCGCCAATGAGGGGTTAGGCGGTGGACCTTGTCGTCACCGGCCGGATATTCGTGGTTGCCGGGGGTGGCAATGGAGAATACGGAACGGTTGATCCATCCGGCGGCGGCGTGCCATTCGCCCCATTCGGAATCGACCGTGCCGCGGTTGGCGAGATCGCCCGCGTGGAGGATGAAGCGGGTTTTGGGGGCGCTGGCGAAGCCTTGGCGGATGAGCCGGGACCACATGGAATAGATGTCGTTTTGCGCATCGCCAACGTAGAGGAATTCGAGCGGCGCGGGGCGGGCGGCGGCGGTGCGGAACTGGTTCCAGTCGCTCCAATTGGCGCCATCGCCGACGCGGTAGAGGTACTGGGAATCGGGCTGAAGGCCGGTGAACTGAACGGAGTGGTAGTGGTCGGCGCCGGGCTCGGTGGCGGCGTTGAACTGTTTGGATTTTTTGGTGAAGGCGGGGCCATCTTCGGCGACGGCGATTTCGGCAAAGGCGGCGGTGACGGAGGCGTCGGTGCGCCAGGTGACAGCGGCGGTGGTGGCGGGGTCGGCGGCCCAGGTGAGGATGATGCGGTCGGGGATGGGGGTGGCGCGATAGATATCGGCGTCAGCGACTTTGCGGCCCTTCTGCCCGGCGATCTGATAGCCGAGGGCAAGGATAATGACGGCGCCCGATAAGCCGAGCCAGCGAACGTGGGATTGCTTCATGCGCTCATTCTATTGCAGCACAGGGGCGGGCGCGGGGACAGCGATGCGCCAGCGGCGGCCCGTCGTGAGGGCGGCGGCCGATTCGCTTGCCTCCTCCCAGGCGGGGGGCGGGCCGATGGAGCCACCGGCGTCGAGAGAAGCGTTCCATACCGTCGCAGTGGCGGATTTGACGTTCCAGCGGGCCATGAGCGATTGTACGGCGGCGCGCGCCTGGGTTTCGTTGGTGACTTCGGGGGCGACGATGTGCCAATCGCCGAACTTGTCGATGAAGATCAGCCGGGGGTAGTCCGGATGGCGGGCAAGCGGGTCGGCACCGCGGAGGATGCGAATGGTGTGCCGCTTTGTCAGGTGGTTCCAATGATGGACGGACGCGCCGATGAGGGTAAGAACAGCGTAGGCCTCGCTGGCGAAGTCACGGGCCTGGAACCGTTTGACCGCCCAGTCGCCGGCGGTCATTTCCGAGTGGCCGGCGAGGCCGAGGACCTTGCCGTTGGGAGCCCAGTGTAAGCCGGTCCATTGCCCGCGATGTTGCGCATCGGCACGGCGGGAGGCGGCGACAACTTCATCAACCGTGAAAGCAGCCGAACAGCAGCCGAACTCCTGGGCTTGAACGGAAAGGGCCAGCAAGACGAGCACGCAGGAACTTGCGACAGGCATGTCCCTATTTTGGCCGATTCCTCGCTAGAACCTGAGAGGCTCCCATTGTCCCACTTAGGCACCCCCTGGCCGAAGGTCGTTGCACTGTACCGCCAAGCGCTTCCGCTGGAAGAAGCGGACCAGATTGCTTTTCTGCAGAAACATTGCGGTGTGCAGACGCCGCTCTTTTACGAGGTTCGGTCCCTATTGGCAGGTACCGAACCCCGGGTATGGATTGAGAATTAGTGCGTTCCTACTTTTTCTGCAGTTCGCGGACGTAGGCGAGCAACGCGTCGACCTGTTTAGGGGTGACGCCCTTCTTTTCGAATGCGTGAGCGGCTTTGGCCTTCTTGCCGCCTTCAGCGATCATGGCTTTCACTTCGGCGTCGGGCCGCTTCTTGGCTTCGGCGGTCAAGAGATTGGTCCCCGCGAGGGCGGCCTTTCCTTCGCCAGTGGCTCCGTGGCAGCCGAAACATTTCGTCTTGTAGAGGGCGGCGCCTTCCTGAGCAGCCAGCGGCGTGGCCGCAAGCAGCAGAGTAGCGAATGCAAGTTGGACTTTCATTACGAACCTCCTGTGGTTCTCACTTTTCTCGTGGCCAGCGCGAACAGCGCGCATGCCATGAGAATTCCGGCGGTGATGATGGCTTCGCGCAGGGGCTGGCGCCGTTGACACCGTCGCGAATCTTTCGGGTTGTATTTGGGCGGCGGGGAGGAGCTTCTGCCTCGCGGCGATGCGGTAGGGCCCGTCTGGGACGGGCTCGAAGACAAGGCCGGGATGACCCGCAGGGCAGACGACCCACGGAGAGTCAATGGAGACCGCGTGAATCTTAAGCATCAGGGCGAATTCCAGGACCAGGATCGTGAGCGCGGCGCACCCACAGACGATGCCGAGGTGTGTGGCGAAAGGGCGACCGGTGTTTCCGCCGGGCAAAACGCCCCACACTACCAGAGCCAGCACGATGAGGTGGAAATACAACCCCAACCATAAGGTTCCGCGTGTCAGGAGTGACATCCCGGTAACCTCCCATCTGTTTCACCTTGAGCCTAGCACCGACAGGCTAGAGAATAAAGGGGTGAAACCACTGGATGGAAAAACAGCGATTGTGACCGGCGCGAGCCGCGGCATTGGGAAGGCGATTGCACAGCGACTGGTGGCAGATGGAGCGCGGGTCGTGCTGGCGGCGCGCGACGCGGCGGCACTGGCGGAGGTGGCCGACGAGATCGGCGAAGGCGCGGCGGTAGCGCCGATGGACCTTCGCTTACCCGATACGCCTGCGGAATTGGTGCGACTGGCGTTAGGGCGATTTGGGCGCGTCGACATTGTGGTCAACAACGCCGGGGCCACCAGGCGCGGTGATTTCCTGACGTTGACCGATGACGACTGGGCCGATGGCTATGCGTTGAAACTGCACGGCGCGGTACGGCTGACGCGCGCGGCGTGGCCGCATTTGAAGACCACGGGAGGGTCGTTGCTGAACATCGCCGGGACCGGTGGGCGTACGCCGGGAGCGGAGTTCACCATCGGCGGATCGGTCAACGCGGCGCTGCTCTCATTCACGAAGGCGATGGCCGATAACGGGCTGCGCGATGGGGTGCAGGTGAATGCGGTGAGCCCAGGCACTGTGCGGACCGATCGCTTTGCCAAGCGGTTGGCGACGCTCGCCGCCGAGCGCGGCATCGCAGTGGAAGAAGCCGAGCCGGTGTTCGTGCGCGAGGCGCGGGTGACGCGCGTTGGCGAGCCAGAGGATATTGCAGGGCTGGTGGCGTTCATCGTCAGCCCCGGCGGCCGATTCCTGCACGGGGCACTGATCGATATGGACGGTGGATCGACGAAGACCCTTTAGGCGCCGGTGACTTCCTTCAGCAGTTTGAAGAAGGCCTTTTTGCGTTCGCTGTTGATGCCCCAGTTGACAGGCGGGCACTGGTAGCCGTCGGCGTAGTCGCTCTTGCCGGGGTCGAAGTAGCCCCAGCCACAGTATTCGCTGAGCGCGGAGACGAAGTTGTTTTCGGGCTTGTCGAAATCGAAGTGGTCGTCTTCGTTGAAGAGGATCGGCATGGGGCGATAGCCCTTTACCTGGCGCGTTTGGCGGACCATTTCGGAGATGCGTTTGGGGTCCTTGACGCCGTTGCCGTGGATGAGGATGAAGTCGGAGGTGGTGACGACGTTTTCCATCGGCACGGCGCCGCCGCCGTAACTGGTGCCCACCAGGAGGCGGCGGCCGTCGCGGGTCTTCATGGCCTTCGCCATTTCGATGAGCTCGTGTACGCGCTCGGGCTTGAGGATGTCGTGATCGTAGGCCTTGACGTTGCACTCGTTGTCGATTTCAACGAGGACGTTGCGGTAGTCCTTGTCGAGCAGCCATTGGGTGGCGTTGGCGACACTGCGCTTGACGGCGGCTTCATCGGCAACGCGCTGGTCCTGGCCGAAATAATAGTAGCCGACGATGGCCACCATGCCGAGTTCGTCGGCGCGGTTCAGGATGCGTTCCAGGCGGCCCATGAACGCGGGACGGAGTGATCCGTCAGGAGCGATGGCGCCGGTTTCCCAGGGCTGCGTTTTCGAGTAGCCTTCGGGGCTGCCGCCTTGCAGATTGATGGTGAAACCCAGGCAGCCGTGCTTCTTCCACGTTGGCATGGCGGCCAGAAATTCGCGGACGTTGCGTTCGGCGTCCCACTTCTTCGTGTCCGGATAGGCCCAGCGTACGGCGGTTTCCGGATTCACGTCGTCGAAGATCCCCTGCACCATGCGGGTGTTCAACAATAGGCCTTCGATCTTGTGGCCTTTCCAGGTGCGCCCGGCGTAGGTGGGCTTGCCATTGATGTGGAACATGTCGCCGTGGATGGACACCGTGGTCCGGCGCTTCGGCGTGGCGGCGGCAAGGCCGGCGGCGGCGAGCGCTCCGATGCAGTCTCTTCTTCGCATTGGTAGATTATGTCGCGGGCGCGGGGTACTGCGCAGGGGGCATCTACTTCTTGCGGATGGAGTAGAGCTTGGATTCGGTGCGCAGTAACAGGCGGTCGCCGGCAATGGCCGGGGTGGCCTGCGCCATTTCATCAAGCGGGTTCGAGTGCAGAACCTGGAACGTCTCTCCCGCCTGGATGACCCACGTTTTGCCCTCTTCGCTGAGGCAGAAGATTTTGCCGTTATAGGCCCAGGGCGAAGTGGTGAAGAAGCCGGCCGAGGGATCGATACGCGCCTTGAAAGACTGCGTGCCGGTCTTCGCATCGAAGCGGGTCAGGATGCCGGTTTCGGTGAGCGCGTAGAGGCCGCCGTTGTAGGCGACGGGCGTGGGCAGATAGGTGCCGCCGCGCGGGGCGGACCAGGCGACATAGGCGTTGGAGGTTTCATTCTGGCCGAGCGAGATATCGCCCTTGGCGCCGGGGCGAACGGCGAAAATGGGCTTGCCGCGGCCGGCGTCGATGTAGAGCAGGCCGTCGTAGGCGAACGGGCTGGGCACGGCGACGATGGACATTCCGGCGAGGCGCCACAGCTCCTTGCCCTCCAGATCGTAGCTGACCGTTGCGGCCGGGGCGATGGTCACAATTTCAGTGCGCAGCGAATTGGCCCAGATGTAGGGCGTGGTCCAGGCGGAGCCCTGCGTGCGGCTGCCGGCGGTCGCCTTCAGTTCGCGGTTTGTACGCCACAACTGCTTACCTGTGCGCTTGTCGAACGATGCCATGTACTGCTGTTTTTCGTTGTCGGCGAGGATGATGAGTTGGTTGTCATGAAGAATCGGCGAGCCACCGGTGCCGAAGTCGAGATAGATCGGGTTCGATTCGAGCGGCGTCTTCCAGAGTTGCTTCCCCTTCAGGTCAAAGGCGTAGAGGCCGAGGTTGGCGACATAGACGAAGACACTTTTGCCGTCGGTGATTGGAGTTTCGGAAGAAAAGCTATTTTTGCGGTGTCGGCCGCCGGGAGGATGGCCGGCGTAAAACTCCTTCTTCCAATCCACTTTGCCGGTCTTCAGATCAAGGCAAAGGACGAAGTAATGCAGCATCACATCGTTCGGCAATTCGAAGTCCCGCTCGTTGATCTTCTGCATGATCTGGGCTTCGGAGAGCCCTTGTTTCGAGAGTTCGGCAGCCAGCTCGTTACTATACTCAGTGCCTGTTTGCGGCTTCTTGGAGGGGCCGTCGGTCACGACCGTGGTGAGGAAGACGCGGTCGCCGGCGACGATCGGCGAGGACCAGCCGCGGCCGGGGATGTCGGCGAGCCACTCAATATTCTCGGTTTTAGACCACTTTTCCGCGAGGCGGGTGTTTTCCACGGTCGGGTTAAAAGCAGGCCCGCGGAACTGCGGCCAGGTGGGGGGCTCGGCACTGAGGGCGGCGACAGCGAGTATAGGAATCAACAGGCGCATAGATTCATAGTACGAACTGGCGCGCGCCTTGTTTCCTTGAAGGACAATCATAGCTATGCCGCTTCGCCGAATGTTCCCGCTCTTGTTGCTGCCTGTGCTCGCCGCCGCGCCCGCTGGCTTGAACCATTTCTACGCAACGGTGGATGCAGAGACGTATGCCGCCATTGAAGCCTCGCCGTTTTTGCGCGAGCAGTTCGCGCCATTTGAAAAACGGACGACGGTACGGAACGACAGCACCTATTCGGGGCTCTATTTTTACGGACTCGGGACGTACTTTGAGTTTTTCGAAGAGGGACAGGGCGAGCGCAAAAAAGGCGATGCGGGCGTGGCGCTGGGTGTGGAGGACGCGGGCGGATCGGACAAATTGAAGGAGCAATGGAATGCGGTACGCCCGGCGGTGGTGACGATGGTGACGCGGCAGGTGGGCGGTGTCGCCGCCGATTGGTTTCGCATGACATCGTTCGAGGAGACGCGTGCCAATTCCGCGGTCCCCGGGTTGCGGCTGTTTGCGATGGAGTATGCGCCCACATTTTTGAAGGCGTGGGAGGCGGGGCCGGTGGGATCCATTCGCATGGCGGACGTGTTGGGAGCTTACTGCGAGAAGCTGGGACTGGCGGAGGTGCGGAAGAATGCGAAACTCGCCAATGTGAGCCGCGTAGAAATTGCCGGGCCGGCCGCAGGGTTGGCGTTGCGGGCTAAGCAATTGGAGTTGGCAGGGTGGAAAATTGCACGGCGGCGGGGCGGAGTGTGGGAATGTGTCGGCCCGAATGCCACCGTGGTGTTCCGGCCGGCACCGGTGCCGCAGAGTGTGCGCCGTGTGGAGTTCCACCTGCAGCACCCCTACAACGGCCCGGACGTGAAGCTGGGGAGTTCCACGCTTCGTTTTCGTGAGCGCACGGCGGTGTGGACGTTCTGAGATAGCGGGGCTTCCCACCGGCGACGGCTGGTGGGAGAATCCGGCTTGGAGGTGTGTCCATGTCTCGACTCGCTCTACTGCTGGTCTTGCTTGCGCCGCTCAGATCACAGGATCTCTCCGGCAAGTGGTGTGCGGTTTCGGATCCGCAGGATTGTCTGATCCTCCGGCAGAATGGGGAGGCGCTGGCCGGCAGCTTTGTGCTTCGCAACACCACGGTGGGAGAGGCCGCCGGGTGGAGCCGCAATGGGAGTGTCGCCATGGGCTTTCGGCGGCTGGACAATGCGCAGGTGGCGACGTTCAACGCGGTGCTGGATAGCAGCGGCAGACTCCTCAGCCGCACTCTGAATCCCGATGGCGGGCTGCGTTGGAATGGAGTTTATACACGAGCGGGCAATGCCGTGGCCGCCCGCTGCGGGATTCCGCTGGAGCCCGGTACCGACCGCTATGCCGCCGACTACAAGACCGTCGGAACCGGCGACCCGAATGCCTGCTGCCTGGCCTGCGAACAGGACCCGAAGTGCCGGGCGTTCAGCTGGGTGGCCTCGCAAAACACGTGCTATTTGAAATCCACGGCGCCGCCGGCCACCAGTGTCTCCGGAATCACGTCCGGCGCGAAGGGCAGCGCACCATCTGCCGTATCAACGCAGAACCGGCGTTGCCGCATTGCGATTGAAGACAACAGCGACAGGTATGCGTCCGACTATAAGACGCTCGGCACCGACAATCCGGAGGCTTGCTGCATTGCTTGCGACGACGATCCCAAGTGTCGCTCGTTTTCCTGGGTGACCAGCCAGCGGACATGCTATTTGAAATCGTCGACGCCACCGAGGACCGCCGCATCCGGGATCGCCTCCGGAGCCAAATAGTCCGGCTACCTGTACGGCAACGCCCGCGGCGCTTCGCCTTCCACACAGTGGTAGGTGCGAGCAGTGGGAAGATTCTTGAACTCATCGACTCTCCCACTGGGCCAGTACACCACCACACGTTCGGCGACGGTTAGTTTCCCAACGCCGAATGTGGCGGCGAGTGAGCTTGACGAAAGGTAGCTGGAACCACCGCGAATCATCCGCATCTGCGGACCGCCGGGGCCGAACAGACGGATCACTGCGCCGATGCCATCACGGTTGGATTTGCGGCCTTCCAGGCGGAAGCGGATGGACTGATTGCCGTTGTTGACATCGTTGCGAAATAGATAGGCCGGGCCGCCGTTGGTCGTAATCAGCACGTCCAGGTCGCCGTCCCGATCGAAGTCCCCGAGCGCCAATCCGCGGCCCACCTTCGGCGCGAAAAACTCGCGGCCGGCCTCCGAAGCAACGTCTCGAAACTGACCGGCGCCGTTATTGAGAAAGAGGTTCGGGGACTGCGCGTGCACGATGCCTTTGTTGAGATTCCGTACCGTGTCGTCGATGTGGCCATTGACGGCAAGCAGGTCGAGATGTCCGTCCAGATCGGCATCGAGAAACAGGCAGCCGAAGCCCAGGCGAGTACGGGTGGGTGCACCCACGCCACTCGCAGCGGCGCGATCGGCGAAGCCGTTCTCTCCGGGCTCAAACAGCCCCATCATTTCGTTGTCGAAGTTGGTCACCGCGATCGATTCGCGGCCGGTTCGGCGGAAATCGCCGGCGTCGACACCCATGCCGGCGCGGGCGCGCCCGTCGTCTCCAAACGCCACCCCGCTGCGAACAGCGGACTCTCGAAATGTGCCGTCGTGATTGCTGCGGTAGAGCTTATTGGGCTGGGTGTCGTTGGCGACAAACAGATCGGGCCAGCCGTCCTGATCGAAGTCGAGCATCGTTACGCCGAGTGATTTTGAAGAGGCGTCAAACAGCCCGCTGCGTGCGGTGATGTCTTCGAACGTGCCGTTACCGCGGTTGCGAAAGAGCCAGCACGTGGTGCCGCGAAACGCCTCCGGCGTGCAGTAGGACTTGGCCTTTCCATCCAGGCTGCAGAAGACGTCCTGCGCCGCCGCCCAGCGGACGTAGTTACAGACGAATAGGTCCAGGTGCCCGTCGCGATCGATATCCACCCACATCGCCGACGTGGAAAACGATTGGCGGTTACCCAGGCCGGCGGCCGCGGTGACATCGATAAACGCGCCCTTGCCGTTGTTCCGGAATAGCCGATTCTGACCGACGCAAGTGATATAGAGATCCGGAAACCCGTCGTTATCAAAGTCCGCCACGGCCACGCCGAGGCCGTACATTTCCACGTCCAGCCCGGCCGCCTTCGTCACATCGGAGAACGTGCCGTTGCGATTGTTCCGGTACAGGCGCGGGGTAGAGCGTTGCCGCTGATGACCGGGCCAGTCCTGTCCGTTGACGAGCAGAATATCCAACCAGCCATCGTTATCGTAGTCCAGAAACGCGCAGCCAGGCCCCATCGTCTCCGGCAGATACTTTGCCCCAAACGCGCCGGTGTTATGGCGGAATGCAAGCCCGGCAGGCCCAGTCACATCCGCCAACTGAAAGCCCGGCCCGGCAGGAGCGGCGGCAACCGCCGACAGCAGCAGATCCCGCCGCGTCATGCCAGGCTGACCAGCCCATGGCGAATGGCGTGGACAACGAGATCGGCGGTGTTGTGTACCTGGATGGCGTCCATGATGTTGGCTCGGTGCACCGCCACAGTGTTGACGCTTAACTGCAGAGTCGCGGCGATGTCCTTGTTCGATTGGCCGGCGACAATCATCTGCAAGACCTCAAGCTCCCGCGTTGTCAGCGGACGTTTCCCTACGGCCGCCGAGGCCGCCTGGGACAGACGAGGATCCTGCATCCACCCGCCCTGTTGCACCTGCTTCACGGCCTGCACCAGTTCCAGGTCGAGAGCGTTCTTCAGTAGGTACCCACTCGCGCCCGCTTCCCTGCTCCGCGCCACGTAGCTCGGTTCAGAGTGCATGCTCAGTATGAGGATCTTCGCATCCGGCCGCGCCGCCAGAATCCGCCGCGCCGTCAGCGCGCCATTCTGCCCGGGCAGCGCGTAGTCCAGGACAATCACATCCGGCTGCAATGACGCCGCCAACTCTTCGGCCTGCTGGCCATCGGCCGCCTCGCCGACGACTTCAATCTCCGCGTCGTCTTCCAACAGGCGCCGAAACCCGCGCCGCACCAGCGCATGATCGTCCACTAGCAGCACACGTAGCTTAGCCATTTTCCTGACCTCCGGACGTTTCTGGAATCGGCGCCGTCAACACAACCCTGGTGCCGTTCGGATTTACATTCCCGATCTCTAAACTACCCCCAATTAGCGCCGCGCGCTCGCGCATCCCCGCCAGGCCAATTCCGGCCTTGTAGGAAAGCGGGATTCCGCCACCCGCGTCGACGACCTCCAAGCGCAACGTCTCAGGTGTAATCGTCAGACGCACTCGCGCTTGGGTGACGCGGGCGTGGCGGGCGATATTGTTCAGTGCCTCCTGCAGAATCCGAAACACGTGGATCGCCGCCGAAGTCGCCATCTCCGGCGTGTCCACAGCAGGCGGCTGATAGTCGATCGTAATCCCGGTTTGCCGTTCAAACACCGAAACATACCACTGCACAGCGGCGGCAAGTCCCTGCTCATCCAGAATCACCGGCTGCAGCGATTGCGACAGGCCGCGAATCTTCTCCAGGCTCTCCTGCACCACTTCGTTGGCTTCCCGCACCTGCTCCTGGAAATCGGATGGCGCCAATCGCCCCGCTCGTTTCAGCATTGCGCCGACGGCCGTCAGGATCTGTCCGAATTCGTCGTGCAAGTCGCGCGACACCGCGCGGAAGGTGGATTCCTGCGTCGAGATCAACTCCTGCGCCAGTTCGCGGCGCTGGTCGGAGAGTTCGCTCACGCGGTCGAAGAGGGCGCGGTTGGACCGGATAATCGCGAAGCCGACGCCCACCACAGAGGCAAGCGAAAGCACCAGAAACAGGTAGGCGTTGTTTTCAATGCCGTTATAGATCTCCCGGATTTCAGCCGCCGCCCGTTCCTCCGATTCATTGTTCATCACCAGCAGCCGTGCAGTCAGGGCGCTTAACGACTCCTGCCTCGGCAAAAGCGATTGACGCACAAGGTCGCGCGCCGCCTTCTCCTCTCCCCGCTGGGCCAACTTATTCATGTGCTCCACCGCGGACCAGAACTGTGAAAACGACGAGAGCAGGTAGGTGGTTTGCTGCGGGTCGCGCCGGGAACCGGCCAGTTCGGATTCCCTGCGAATCGCATCGTCCAGGTTGTCGCGGATCCGGTCCAGTTGGCCCGCCCAGGCGCTTAACGGGTAACCGTCCAGATTGTCCAGCATGTCCCGCATTGCCAGCGCCAGCGCATTCAGGTCGCTTTGAATGCGGATCAGTTGGAGCGATGCCTTGCGATTCTGGTCGATGATGTCCGTCTGCACCTGCCGCATGCGCCGGACGGATTGCAGCGTGTAGCCGGCATAGGCGCCGATGACCAACAGCGTGAACAGCACGCCGGCCAGAAGCCGGCCGGTCGGCGAAGAAAGGCGGCCGTGCACAAGCACAGCCATCTAGCGCAACCCGCCTTTCATCCGCGGCAGTTCAAGGTCCAGGCTTTTCAATCTCTGCTGTACGATATCGACGCTCCCATCCGGGCCGCAATACTAGAAAGCAATTAGCGCCGCCCTGTACACGGCTAACGTCTCGCGCGCCGTACGCTCCCAACTGAAGGTCGCCGCCCGTGCCAGTCCCGCCGCTCGCAACGCCGCCCGCCGCTCCGGCCGCTCTAACAAATCCGTCAACGCAGCCACCCACTCCGCCTCCGAATGCGCATCGCAATGCACCGCCGCACCGCCCGCCACCTCCACCACGCTTTCATCTGTCGACGTCACCACCGGCGCGCCGCATTGCATCGCCTCCACCACAGGCAGCCCGAACCCTTCGTAGAAAGTCGGATACACCACCGCCAATGCGCCCGAGTACAGAGCCGCCAACTGCTCCTCCGGAACCGGCCCAAGCACTTCCAATCCGTCGCCGGATTCAAACCGCGGTCCATCCTCGCGCCGCCGTCCCGCCAGCACCAGCCGCACCGGATGGGAGCGCCGTACGGCTCGCCAAGCCGCCACCAGCATCGGCAGGTTTTTCCGCGGCTCCAACGTGCCCACGTAAAGCAGATAGGGCTCCGCCGGCGCCGCAACCGCCACCGGTCGCAGCGTTTCCGAGGCGGCCAGCGGAACCGCCACCACACGCTCCGGTTTCAACCCGAACTTCCCGATCGCCCGTCGCCGCACCGCTTCGCTGAGGGTGAGAACCATTGTTGCCAGTCCCATCCGCAAAAGCCACGGCGTCCGCGCGCGCACCCGGCCGACTCCCGCTCCATGCCAGGACGACTCCATCCACGGCGACAAATCGTGCAGGGACAATACGGAAGCGCAGACCGGGACGTACGGCACGGAAAATTCGGTGCCGTGAAAGACGTCGAACCCCTCCCGTCGCAGCAGCATCGGCAACCCAGCCAGCCACCACTTCCGCTCCAACCAACCGCCGCCCGGCCCGAGGGAGCCAGGCACATCCTGATCCGTCACATAGGCGAACTGGTCCCCGGCGGACACCTTCTCCAATCCGGCGCGTAACTCCCGCACATACCGCGGCACGCCACCGGTTCCGGACACGAGCGGCGTCGCATCCAAGGCGACCTTCACTTATACGAATCCCTTCTTCAAGTTACTAACATATCCCCCGGCCCGGCCCTTTTCCCCGTCCGGCAAATCTTTCACCTTCGCGCGAATATCAGCCGGCGCCCGGTCACCCATGTTGGACAACCCGTTCAACGCCAGCATCGCCACGTAGACGCCATGTTTTCCCGCATCGCCCAAGGCCAGCAGCGCCTCGGCCGCCGCCCGTGCCTCCCCCGGCGCGCCGAAGCAACCCACCCCTTCCGCCGCCACCGCCCTTACCGAAGGCGAGGCGTCGCCGGCCAATAATCCAGGACTTTTACCGCGCATTACAAAGCCCAGCGCCGCCCAGTACCGCACCGCCGAATCGGCATCTTTCAGCCCATCGGCCGGCGGCTCGCCCGTCATCGACGCCGCCCGGTCCGCCATCGCCTTCACCTTCGCCACATCGTAGGGCCGCTCCGCCACATGCAACTCCGCCTCCGGCAGGAACCCGCGATCCCCGGAGGAAACCAGCCACTCGTCCAGCGCCTTCCGCATCCGCGTCAGCACCGCCTTTTCCTTCCCGGCCAGGTTATCGATCTCGTCGCGATCGCGAGTAACATCGTATAACTCTTCAAACGGCTTACGCTCCCAGAAACGCCGTTGCACCGCGTTCAACTTACCCGCATCGTACATCTCTTTCCACACGCGCGTGGTCGGAGTTTCAAACATATAGGCAATATGCTGCCCATAGATCTTATGCGGCATGTAATTCCGTATATACACGTAACGCCCGTCAAATGCCGACCGCACCATGTCATACCGCTCATCCATACGCCCGCGGAATCCAAACACATACTGCCGCGCCTTGCCGCCCGTAAAATCCACGCCCTGATGGTAGGGAGCGGCCTTCTCGCCGGCCAGGCGCAGAACCGTTGGCGCCAGATCCACGAAGGAGATGGGGCGCATCGTTTCCGCTCCGGGCTTGTACTCGGCCGGCCGCAGCGCCCGGTATTTCTCCGGAATAGACAAAATCAGCGGCACCCGCAAGCCAGAGTCGTACGGCCAGCGTTTGGAGCGCGGCATCCCGCTGCCGTGGTCGGAGTAGAAGAAGACGATCGTGTCCTCCAATAACCCATCGGCCTCCAACTGCTTCAAAATCCCCCCGGCCCAGGCGTCCATCGTCTCGATATTGTCGTAGTACTGCGCCCAATCCTTACGTACTTCCGGAGTATCGGGCTGATACGCAGGAACGCGCACGCCTTCAAAAGAGTGCTTCCACTCATGTGGCCGCGTTCGAATCTGGCTCTCATGCGTTCCGATGAAATTGAAAACGCTGAAGAACGGCTGCCCCGCCGCCCGCTTCCGCCAATGGGCGCGGGGACTGCTCTCATCCCAAACCTTTCCGGTAAGTTCCAGGTTGTAGTCTTCCTTGGAGTTGTTCGTCGTGTAGTATCCGGCGTCGCGCAGTAACTGCGGAAACATCTTCCGTCCCGCGCCCATTCCCACAAGGCTCCGCATATGCTCGGCGCCCATCGCCGGCGCATACATACCGCTGATAATTGTGGTGCGCGCCGGAGCGCAGACCGGAGCGTTCGACCAGCACCGCCGGTAGCGCAACCCCTTCGTTGCCAACCCATCCAGCACCGGCGTTTTCGCGAAGGAATCGCCGAAACAGCCAATATGCGGCCCCATATCCTCGCAGGTGATCCACAAAACATTCGGCCGGCTGGGCTGCTGCGCCCCTAAAACGGCGGCGGACACGCCCCCCAGAAAACTCCGTCTGGTCATTCCAGATACGCTCCTATGCAAAAAATCACCATGCAAAGTGGAAGTCGATTGCTTCTGGCTAGCATATAATTATCCGTGAGCTCGTAGCTGCTGAATTTTGCGCGTTCTGTTTCGATGGGATAGAAACCCATGAACTCCGCGTGAGCCTGGGAGAACCAACATTGAACCCCGCCCAACGCAATGCCCATTTTGACGAACTCAACCGCCTGGACGCGGAAATTCGCCGGGCGACCGATGTCTACACGCTGAAGCCGATTCACGAGCGTTTGGAGGAATTGTCCCGTCTCTATGCCGCCGATGCGGCCATGATGAACGCCATCTCCTCCCTCCGGTCCACAATGGTCGCCCACGGCCAACGGCTGATGTCCAATTCAGGCCAGCAAACACCGCCCACCCAGCCGCCTACGTCCAATCTCCCCCCCGGATCCTTGCCCACGCAGGCAATGCCCGCCACAGGCCCCGCCCCGCGCCCGCCCTCCGGCGTCCACCCGCCACCGCCCCAACAGCCACAACAGCAACAGCCCCAGCCGCCGAAAGCGCCCGCCGCGGCTTTCAATTGGAAGCGCGCCGCCGCCGTTGGCGGTGTGATCGGCCTGCTTATTGCCGCTGGCGGCATCTACACCATTCAGAACGCGCGCAAGGCCAAAGACACCACAACAACCAGTGGCAATCTCAAGGTTGCCGTAAAGACGAATCCGCCCGGCGCGTCCATCCGCATCAACGGCGAAGTAAAGTGCACCTCCGATTGCAACATCGACCTTCCCGCCGGCCCCTACGAAGTCCAAGCCGTTCTGCCTGGCTATGAAACCGCCACTTCCAAACTGGAATTAAGCGCCACCACCCCGGGCAACGTCGACCTCACCCTCCAGCCGCTGCCGCTCTCGGTCCGGCTCTATACCGATTTCACCGCCGGCAAGGTCACCTTCGACGGCGCCCCGTACGGAGACCTCCAGGACGGCCAGCTCATTCTCGATCGCATCGCCGCCGGCAAGCACACCATCAAGGTCACCTCGCAGGCCAACGAAGCTCAGTTTGAGTTCGACGCCCAACCCGGTCGCCAGCCCGTGATTTCCGGTCCCGTAACCGCCAAGAACACTTTGACGATCCTCGTAGCCAACGCCGGCCAGCAGACGAAGATCCACTCCTCCGTGCCGACCCTCAAAGTCGCCATCGACGGCAACCCCGCCGGCGATGCCACCCCCGCCGGCCTCGAAGTCAATAATCTCCAACCCGGCGACCGTGAATTCTCCGTCGACGACGGCGGCACCAAACGCAATCTCGTCGTCTCCGTCTCCGCCCAGCCCACTCTAACCGCCTACCTGAAGCTAGACATCAACGCCGGTTCCCTGCTAATTGCAACACCCGGCGAAGACGATGTGGCCGCATTCCTCAACGACCGGCCGGCCCGCGTCAAGTCCAAGGGCGGCCAGATGCGCCTCCCCGGCATCCCTGTCGGCACCTACACCGTCCGCGTTGTGAAGGACGGCTACACGCCGGACCCGCCGCAGAAAATCGTGATCGCTAAGGGCCAGGAAGCCCGCATGGAGTTCAAGATGAAGATGATTCCGCGCCTGGCCACGCTCCGCCTTCGCGGCGCCGCCGCCGGCACACAGGTCCTCCTCGACGGAAATGCCATCGGTTCCGTCCCCGCTTCCGGATCGTTTGAATTCGCCCAGGTCGCCCCCGGCGAACACGTCGTCGAACTCCGCCGCGACCGCATGGCGCCTAAGCGCAACCCGCGCCAGTTCCGCGCCGGGGAAGCCATTGAGCTCTCCGGTAGTGACGTCAACCTCTCCGCCGCCGGCGGCACCATCCGTCTCAACGTCACCCCGGCCTCGGCCCAGTTGACCATTAAAGGGCCCAACGACGCTGCCCCGCGCCCCGTCTCCGGCACCACTCTCCAACTTGGCGAAGGCTCCTACGTCATCTCCGCCAAGGCGCCCAACTACGCCGACCGAACCCAGACCATCGTCGTCGCCAACGGCGACAACAAGACCATCGACATCCCCCTCACCGAGCAAAAGCAGTCCGCTCAGAAACAGGCTCCCCAACGCCGTACCGGCAACATGACCGATTGGGACGACCCCGGCACCTGGATCCCCGAAGGCGGCTGGTATAAGCGCAAGGGTGGCGGCGTCGTCACCTACGGCATCACCCCCGCCCAGGGCACGTTTAGCTTCAATATCTCTCGCATTGAAGGCCGCCGGCTCCAATGGGCCGTCGACATCCAGGACGCCCGCAACTACGTCCAGTTCCAGTTGGAGCGCAAGAACTTCATCCGCCGCGAAATCGTCAACGGCAAGGACCGCAACGAACTCAAGGTGGAGCACAAGCTCCCCGACACCAAGAACTACAGCGTGCAGGTGGAGATCTCGCCCAACACCGTCAAGACGTTCATCCTCGACGGCACCGAATGGCGCACAATCGACTCCTGGTCCACCAACAGCCGCACCCTCACGCAGGGCAAGTTCGGCCTGGTCATCCCCGGCAACGACGTCTTCGGCCTGACGAACTTCCGCTTTATTCCGAAGTAGCCCGCTGCCCCTCGGTCAGCGCAGGTGCCGTGGCCATTCCCAGGATCCACGCCAACACCAGCGCATTGGCCGGGATGTAGAGATTAAAATCCACCATCGAGTGCATGCCCATGGCGGCAACCGCGCCGCACGCTCCTGCCACCAACCGGCTACGGTCCAGGCCACGTCCCATCCAATACAGGCAACGCCCCATCACGCCCAGCGCCAGCGCGAAGCCAATCAGGCCCAACTCCGCCAGATACTGCAGATAGTCGTTGTGGGCGTAGTCCACCGTGGGAGCGGCATTCTCAAACTTCTTGGTCACCCGGCTCAGCAGCATATCGCTCTGGATAATCCGCAGCTGGGTCTGGATGTCCACCTGCATCCCAAATCCCTCGGAATCGGTCGCGACCGGATTCACGTTGGACATGTTCATGAAGTTCCGGTTCATCTCCTGAACTTCCAGCGTCGTACTGGCCGAATAGATCGGTGTCATCGGCAGCGTGTACATGATGGCCAGAATGCAGCCAACCGCGCCCGCAAGCAGAATGGTCCCCTTGCGCTGCCGGACCAGCCGCCAGTACTCAATCAATCCCGGGCCGATTCCCTCGTCTTCATCGGCAGTCCCGGGAGGCACCGGATACCCCGGCACATACCCCGGCGGCAACGTCAAAGCCTTGTAGTGAACGCCAGGCTGCAACTCCAGCGGAGCGCCCCAGGCACCCGGATGCGGAAGCTGCGGCGGCACCGCGCCCCCATTGCCACGCCCGCGCCCGGAACTGGCGCCACTGTTGCTGTTACGCGTCGCCGACCATCCGCCCCCACCATTCGCGCCCGCCGCCGCTTCGCCATTTGCCGGTGTTTCCGGCGGCGTTTTGTCAAACAACACACCCTTCACCGCCGCGCGACCCCGGCGCCAGGCGTCCTTCGGGTCCTCCGGCGTGCTGCCCGCGTTCCCGGTCTCCGGGTTGACTTGTCCGTTCAGGTTCTCGTCCATCGTCTGATTCCTTCCGGTCCCGGCCTAGCGGCGGAACACCGCCAGTCCGGTACCGATCGTCACCGCTGCTTCCAGCGATTTCAGAGCCAGCTTCTTCCCTGTACTCGACGGGATGAACAGAATATCGTCCGGCTCCATCGAGACATCCGCCTTCTTGCCCTTGAGAATCTCACTCAAGGCGACCAAAATCTCCTGCCGTTCGCCCCCGTTCGCCGTCCGTCGCAGGATCTTCGCGCCATTCCCGGCCGCTTCCTTATCCAGACCTTCCGCCATCGAAAGCGCCTGCAAGGCCGTCACCCGCTCCCGGTCGCCCAGGATAAACCCGCCGGACTTCTTCACGTTGCCGACGACATACACCAGCTCCGCCTTCGGCACCGAGATCACATCGAACGGCTGGATCTGGATGTTCTCCTCCGGGCTCTGCGCGTTCATGATCCGCTTCACGCTGATCTCGGCCACAATGTACGCCCCGTCGGATCGGTCTTCGCGCTCGCCAACGGGATCGCTCCGTACTCAATCTTCCGGGTGATCTTGATCTGATGGCCGGCGTCGGGCTTCAGCCCGCCCACCACCGAGATCACTTCCAACAAGGTCTTCCGGCCCTGCAACTGGTGCACGCCCGGCGTGGTCACCTGGCCAATCACCGAGATCGGCTGGCTCTTGTACTCGACAACCGCCACCGTCACGCTCGGCGTCTTCAGGTACTCTTTCAGCCGCTCTGCCACCGCGGCTTCCAGTTGTTCCACCGTCTGCCCGGCGGCCTTCATCCGGCCGATCATCGGCAGATTCACCATCCCGCGCAGGTCGATCCGGTAGGCGAACTCCTTCGTGTTAGCCCCGCCGCCACCGTTGAACTCTTCCAGGTCCAACACGCGCACCGTCACCTGGTCGTCCGGCCCCAGGATGTAGGTCTTGCGCTCTACCTGTTCGCCGGGTTGGCTAAAGGCAGACACCGCCAGCAGCAAGAACAGCCCGATTACCGCGCCCATGTCGCTGCCCTCTGCCCGCGTTCCAGCCGGCTCTCGATCTCTTCCATCTGTTCGCCCAAACGGGCAACTTTCTGGTCGAGCTTCCGCACCCGGTCCTCCAGGTTCTGCGGTACCGATTCCATCGGCGGCGCCAGCATCCGGAACATCGCGTCCCGCGCCAGATCCGAGACGCTCCGCGCGCCCTTGGTCTCACACAGCTCCTTCAACTGCCGGTACTCATCATCCAGCAGGCGGATGCTCACCATCTTGGTCCTACGTTTGATCATTGCGGCCATATCGGCTCCAGGTCCAACCGCTCCACGCTTACGGCGACGGAGCGTTGCAATAGTTCGATGTTTACAATTACCCGGTGCCGCCCCTCGGCGCTCGCCAGGATTCCTTCGACGTCCTTCAAAGCTCCCGTCCGGAGCCGCACTCGCTGCCCGGCCGCCAGATACGGCCACGGTAGCGTCTCCTGCCCGCACCCGACGATCCGGCGCAAGGCAGCCATTTCGTGATCTTCCACGGGGACCGGACTCGGCCCGTTACCCACAACTTGTAGGACTCCAGGCGTCTCCAGCACCGGCAGGAACCGCCGCTCGGGCACCTGGCAGAACACATACCCGCTAAACAGCGGCAGGTCCACTTCCTTTACCCGATCCGACCATTGACGCCGCGCCTTGTACATCGGCAGGAAGCAGGAAATGCCTCGCGCGTCCAAAGACTGGGCGGTGGCTCGTTCAAAATTTGAGCGAACACGGACGGCAAACCATGCCCCCCAGGATACATCTGACATCATCAGATTCCCTCTCTTTGCCTGTTCAGCGACAGGCTTCGCCCCCTTCAGTCACAGGCCGGGTGGGGAACCTGTAGCCGCTGGGCATAACATTCAGTGGAACTACTTAAGTGGAACTACCAGAATCATGGAACGTAAGGCAAATGTCAATCGAAAACTCCAGTACAAACCCTTAAGCGGTACCATATGAAGGTATGATTCGCCTTATTCCACTGGCGCTCGCGCTGGTTAGTGTGATGGGTGGGGGAATACTCGCTTGGTCTCGCTTGGCGGAGTTGCCGGGCGAGCACGTTCTCTGCCACGTTGGCTTCTGTGAACCCGGTCCGCCAACGATTACTTCGGAACCACTTAACCCATTCTCCTGGAGTGATTTAGCGGAAAGCAAGGCAGCCGCTGGCGACATCGCGGGGGCCCAGGAAGCCTTCGCTCGCTCAGTACTTCTAGGACCTCACGTAGCACCGGTTTTGATCCGCCTTGTAAATTTTGAGGTGGCCAATGGTGAACTGGAGCGAACCGTACCCACTCTACGGCATATCCTGGAGCTCACATCGGCGTATGACAGCGTCATTTTTCGCTACCTGGTCCGGAGCCGGATCCCGCTCGAACGGATCCAGACGGATGTCATACCGGATCCGGGAAAAGGGTCGGCGGAAGTGGCAGCGGCGCGCGCCAAGGCGATCGCGGCGCATGCAGCGCTGCCGGATGGGGACGCCCGGCCTCGGGGGGAGGCGGCTCGCGGATGGGTGGCGTACCTTATCGCCGACCGGCATCCCGAAGCCCCCAACGCCTACCGCTACGTGGCGGAGCGGGGGGGCATCACGCCGGACCTCCGCAATCAGTGGATAGAGTACCTGGTGACGGTCCGTAAGGAGTACCAATTCGCGCTGGACGCTTGGGCCGAAGCCCATCCGCGCGACGGCTATCCGGGGAAGAACCGGATCTTCAACAGCAAGTTCGAGGGCGCCAAGCCGAGTGGGCGGATGGACTGGGCCATCTTCCGCCATGAGCACGCTACCGCCAAAGCCGGCGCCGGGTTAACGGTGACCTTTGACGGGAAAGACAACCTGATATTCGGCAATGTGTCCCAGCAGACCTATCTCCAGGCAGGCCGGTGGAAGTTCGAAGCAGTTGCAGAGGCGGATGGGCTCACGACGGACCAGAGGCCGTTCTTCCGGATCGCCGATGTGGCCGACGCGCGGCGGCTGGACGTTTCGACTCCCATGGCGCCGGAGCGGATGGCGGTGGAGTTCACGGTCCCGTCCGGTGGCAGCTGGGTGTCGATCACGCTCCAGCGGCGGCAGTCGGAGAAGTTTGACAACAAGATCGCCGGGACGCTCCGGTTGAAAGAGGTTCGGCTTGGCCAATAGATTACTGCTGCTCCACGCGGCGCGGCCGTCGGTGGACCCGGTATCGGAGTTCTATCTCCGGGAGGCGGGGGACTTGGCGCCGGTGAACATCCTGGACGAGGGGGTGATGGGACACCTGCGGACGCAGAACTGGGGGCGGGCGGTGACGCGACTGCGCAGCCTGATCCTGCAGGCGGTGGAGGAGTACGGCGTCGACACGGTGCTTGTGACCTGTTCGGCGCTCGGGCCGGTGCAAATGACAGCGATCCGCGAAGGTTTGCCGGTGCGGGCGCTGAAGATCGATGAACCGATGCTGGAACGGGCGGCGCTGACCTTCGCCGGGCCGATCGGACTGGTGGCGACGTTCCCATCGACGGTGGACACGTCGGTTGCCTGGCTGCGGCATTTCCAGCCGGAAGCGGAGATTGAAGTGAGCTGCGACGCCGGTGCGCTGGAGGGATTGCTGCGCGGGGAGCGGGCCGAACACGACCGGCGGCTGATCGCGGCGGCCGAGGAGATGGCGGCTCGCGGAGTCGCCGGAATCGTTTTGGCACAGGTCTCGATGGCGCGATTGGCCGAAGAAATCAGAAGCCGGACCGGAATCCCTGTCTTAGAAAGCTTGACGACTTCATTGGCCGGGATACGCGGCTAATGATAAGCTGTATGACCGCGCCTCACTTTTCAGCATAGAACCATGCCCGCCCAGCCCACCCTCCCTAAAATCTGCATTGCCCTGGGTCTCAACACGGTTGAGAAACTGATGGCGCATGCCCGCTCTGAAGTCGAAAGCGGCGAGAAGTTCCTTGAATTCCGGTTGGACTATCTGCCGCACCCGATGGACGGCGTGAAAGCATTGCCGCGTTTCCTGGCTGAAAACCCGGAGTGCACTGTGTTGGCGACGGTTCGCCGGCACCAAAACCACGGTAAGTTCGACGGTAGCATTCCGGAACAGATCCGAATCCTGGAAGCAGCGGTGGAAGCCGGGGCCGTGGCGGTGGACCTGGAGATTGAAAGCGCCGAGAACGCCACCGATAAGTTAGAGACATTACGGAACGGCTGTAAGTTAGTCATCAGCTACCATAACTTCGAGGGCACGCCCTCCATTGAACCGGTGTTCAAACGGATGGCTAAGATTCCGGCTTACGCCTATAAGATTGTGACCACGGCGAAGAAGCCGAGCGACGCCCAGAAGATGCTGGCGTTGGCCAAGGCGCATCCGCGCGAGAAGCTGATCGTGCTGGCGATGGGTGAGCCCGGTTTTTCGACGCGGGTGCTGGCGCCAGCGTTTGGCGGGTTGTACACCTACGCGGCGCCGAACGCGGCGGAGGGCACGGCTTCGGGTCAGGTGAGCGCGCGGATGTTGCGGCACCTGTACCGCGTAGACAAGTTCACCAAGGCGGCCAAGATCTATGGGGTGGTGGCCGATCCGGTTCGCCATTCCATTTCGCCGAACGTTCATAACCGGGCATTCCAGAGCAAGCGGATGGATGCGGTGTACCTGCCGTTCCTGGTGCACGGGAACCAGTTGAAGGACTTCTTTGTGATGGCCGATGCGATGCCGCTTTCCGGGGCGAGCATCACGATTCCGCACAAACAGAAGGTGATCCGGTATCTGGACACGGTGGAGCCGCTGGCCAAGCGGATTGGCGCGGTGAACACGATTTGGAAGAAGGCCGGGAAGTGGCGCGGGACGAACACGGACGCCGAGGGCGTGACGGTGCCGCTGGCGAAACGGCTGAAGCTGGGGAAATCGACGGCTCTGATTGTCGGCAATGGCGGGGCGGCGCGTGGCGCGGCGTTTGCGCTAGCTGACGCGGGCGCGAAGGTATCGCTGGTGGGCCGGAACCTGGACCGGGTTCGGGCGCTGGCGCGGATCTGTAACGGGGAGCCGTTGTCGCGCGAGGTGGCCTCAACGCGTATGTTCGACGTGGTGGTGCACTGCACGCCGATGGGGATGTGGCCGCACGCCGATGAGTGCTTCTTTGACGACCGTATCCCGGGCAAGTTGGTGTTCGACATGGTCTACAACCCGCGGGAGACGAAGCTGCTGAAGATGGCCAAGGACCAGGGCGCGGAGACGATTGACGGGCTGGCGATGTTCCTGGAGCAGGCGGCGCGGCAGTTTGAGATCTTCACGGGAGAGACGGCGCCGCGAGCGGTGATGGAGAAGGCGGCGATCGAGTCTTTGGCCGGGCACTAGTTTCGGCTAGAATTGCCATATGCGGCGACGAGAATTGGCTTGGGCTTTGTTTGCGGGCGCGACCGTTGCCCCCGCTCAGACCACGACGGCGGCCGATGAGCTGACGGCGCGGCGGGAACAGGTCAAGGCGAATGGCGTCGCGCTGGCGAAGTTCGAGATCCCGATGGCGACGGAGCCGGCCTTTGCCTTCAAAGCCTATTAGTTCCCCCGATGTGTTCTGGCTCTCCATTGGGGAGCTGCATGCCAAGCTGGCCGCCAAAGAGTTCTCGTGTCAGGAGCTGACCAAGGCGTGGCTGGAACGGCTGGAGAAGCTCGGTCCGAAGTACAACGCGCTGGCGCTTTCGTTGCGGAAACCTTCGATTTCGAAGGCCAAGGATATCGACAAGGAATTGAAGCGGGACCGGGTTCGGGGGCCGCTGCAGGGCATCCCGTATGGCGCGAAGGACCTGGTTAGTTTTGCCAAGTTTCCGACAGCTTGGGGCGCGAAGCCGTATGCCGGGCAGGTCTTTGACGACCATGCGCGGGTGGTGAAGAAGCTTGATTCGGCGGGTTCGATTTGCGTGGGCAAGCTGGCGATGGTGGAGTTGGCCGGGGGCGGCGGGTACCGGTATGCCGCGGCATCGGTGAACGGGCCGGGGTTGAATCCGTGGGATACAGGACGGTGGGCTGGGGGTTCTTCGAGCGGGCCGGGATCGGCGGTGGCGGCGGGGTTGGTTCCTTTTGCGCTGGGCTCGGAGACGTGGGGTTCGATTGTGACTCCGGCGGCGTTTTGTGGTGTCACTGGATTGCGGCCCACTTATGGGTTGGTGAGCCGGGCGGGGGCGATGGCGTTGTCGTGGACGCTGGATAAGATCGGGCCGATGTGCCGGTCGGCAGTGGACTGCGGGATTGTGCTGGCGGCGATTGCGGGCGGGGATTCGGACGACCCGGGGTCGGCGGGGAAATCGTTCTACTACGCGCCGGAGTATGTGCGGCCGAACAAGGAGATCACGGTTGGGTACGCGCCGCGGGACCTGGAACTGATTGCCGACCGGGAGGTGGCGAAGGTGTTTGCCGACACCTACGCGGCGTTCCGGGAGATGGGCTTTACGATGAAGGAAGTGTCCTTGCCGGAGATGCCTTACGGGGCCGCAGCGAGCACGATTATCGGGTGCGAGGCGTCGTCGATTTTCGAGGATTTGATTGCGTCGGGCAAGGTGGAGCAGTTGGCGGATCAGAATCAGATTCTGGGTTTGAAGGCCTCCTTCGACTATTCGGCGCGGGATTATTTGAAGGCCATGCGGGTGCGGCGGCTGGTGCAGGAGATGTTTGGGAAGGTGTTTGACGGGGTGGATGTGTTGCTGGCGCCGAGCCGGATTAACGTGGCCTCGCCGGTGGCGCAGGACATGGACGCCGATGCGGGGATTGTGAATCGCGGGGTGACGCTGCCGACGCGGGGGCTGCGGGATTTGAGCGCGGCGGGGAACCTGGCGGGGTTGCCGGGGCTGTCGATGCCGTGCGGGTTTGTGGGCGGGTTGCCGTTGGGGATCAGCGTGGTTTCGCGGCCGTTCCAGGAGAATCTGATTCTGGGAATGGGGCAGAGATATCAGGAGCGGACGGACTGGCACAAGCGGCGTCCGAAGGTGGATTAGTAACTCATGGAGACATTACCGGACTTACTGCGGTGGGGCATGTTTGTGTTGGCGATTGTTTCGTCACTTACTGACTTGCGGGACCGCACGATTCCTAACTGGCTGACGATTCCTGTTACTGTGTTCGCGCTGGGGGCGCGGTGGTATGTGGGCGGCTGGGAGATGTTGAAGGTGGGTTTGTTCGGGTTCTTGGTGGGGTTTGGCGTGTACTTCCTGTTCTTCCTGGTGGGCGGGCGCGGTGGCGGGGATGTGAAGCTGATGGGGGCGTATGGGGCGTTGATGGGAACGCTGAATTGGGTGGTTTTGGGGATTCTTTCGGGGATTCTGGCGGGGATTGTGGCGGTGATTATGATTGTGGCTAAAGGGCGGGTGAAGCAGACTTGGGCCAATATTCGCGGGATTGCGGGGAAGGACCGGGTGACGTTGGAGTCGGCCGATGCGCTGTCGATGCCGCATGGGACGGTCACGGCGGTGCCGGCGCTGTTGATGGCTTGGGCGTTTGGGATTAAAGCGGTGGTGTAGTGGGCCGTTGGGGCCCCGTTTGGAATTGCTCCCAGAGTTCGCGCGCTGCCGTGCCCAGGGCGGAGCGGAGGTCAATGTCCGCGGGAAGATTTTCAAATATTCCCAGGACGAGGAAGTCGGGTAAGTCGCCGGAGCCTGTGGCGAGTTCGTCAAATAGTGCGTGCGCGCGTTTCCAGAGTGAACGGTCACCTCGGTTATTTGTGAGGTGGACGGAGAATGCACCGTACAGGCAATAGGGTGTGGAATCCCCGTCGTCTAACTGTGCTTTCAGCTCGGGGAAGTGACGCCAGAGAACTTCCGTTGGGTCGGGCTTCGGAATGAGGACGAAATTGGTCATTATCAGTCGGGAGATTTGCGGGGTTCGCCGAGTTGGAAGCGGACGGTTACGTCGGCGGTGCCGGCGGGGACTTGGGATTCGAGGTAGGGCGTGGCGCGGATGGAGAGGGTGTGTTTTTTGCCGGGGCGATCGAGGTAGGCGGCGCGGCCGTTTTTGTCGGTGATGAGGCGGGTTAGATAGGGCAGTTCGGGTTCGGAGATGTTGACTTCGATTTCGGCGGCGGGGGTTCCGTTGGCGGCGGTGACTTCGACGTCGATGATGCGGGTGGGGCCGAGGTTGGGGATGAGGACTTCGAGGCCGGTGATGTCGCGCTGGGCGCGGAGGATGATGGGGGCGGGGTAGGTGTATTGGTCGGTGCGGAGATGGTAGTCGCCGGGGGCAACGTTGATGAATTCGAAGGAGCCGTCGCGGGCGGTTTTGTCTGCTTGGGAGAAGGTATCGTCGTCTCGGAGAAAGACCAGGACGCCGGGGACGGGGCGGCCGTCGGGTTGGACGAGCCGGCCGCTCACGTGGGTGTTGGCGGGGAGTGGGAACGTCTGGTCGTCGCAGGCGCCGTCGAAGCGGAGGTAGCTGAGGAACTCCTGGTGGCCGGGGGCGGTGGCGCGGATCGTGTAGGCACCGGCGGGGAGGATGTGGACTTCGAAATGGCCGGATTCGTTGGCGCGGATGACGCGGTTGGCGTTGGATCCTTCGATTTTCACTTCGGCGCCGGGGACGGGGATGCGGCCAACGTGGCCGGAGAAGACATCGCCGGTGAGGCGGCCTCTGGGGGGATTGGCGAGGTCGCGGCGGATTTGTTCGCCGAGGCCGGGATGGCGGGCGGCCAGGAGGGAGGCGGAGCAGACGCCGTCGGTAAGATCCGATTGGGTGAAAACGAAGGTTTGGGCGCCGGGTTGGTAGAGGTTGGTGTATTCGGTGAGACGGATGAGCTGTTCGGTGGTGCCAGGGAGGAGGCCTTTGTAGTTCTCGATGACACGCAGGCGGGCGAGGCTGTTTTTGATCTCGATTGTCTCGCCGAGGAAAGCGACGGGGTAGTGGGTGAGACGGTCGCAGAGGGAGATCTGGGCGCAGTCGTCGGCGATGAGGGGGAGGGCGCAGAGGAGGGCGAGGTGGCGGGCGGCCATGCATGGAGGGTAACATTTGGGTGCGGCTACTTATGCGGACTTTGCTGTTACTACTGGTTACGGGGATTGGCGCTTGGGGGTGCAGTTGCTCCGTGTTGCCGTCGGCGAAGGGGGCGTGGGAGGAGTCGCCGATGGTGTTTGTGGGGCGGGTGGAGGCGGCGAGCTTTGCGCAGATGGAAATCGGCGAGCAGACCGCGCGGGTACGGGTGGAGGAGGCGTTTAAGGGAACACGATCTGGCGCGATTTTAGAGTTGGACCAGCCGGGGCATAATTGCGAGCCAGAGTTCAAGGAGGGCGAACGGGTGTTGTTCTATCTGCACCCTGCCAAGAGTGCCGGCAAGTGGGAGGCGTGGGGGTGTCATCGGACACAACCCGCCGATTCGGCCGCGGACGATCTTCTGTTTCTGCGAGGGCTGCCCGGGACTGCGAAGGGAAACCGGCTTTCCGGTGAAGTAACGCTGATGGATTCGGAGTGGAAGACGCTGCGGAATTTGGCGGGAGTGAAGGTGCGGATACAGAGCGGATCGACGTTGGTGGAAACGGTAACCAACGGCGATGGGTTGTATGAGATGTATAACCTGCCGCCGGGCAAGTACACGGTGCAGGCGGAGTTGCCGAAGGGGACAAAAGTCCGCCACCTGGATATGGCGGGCGCCGGGGGGCGGAGGGGGCAATCGGCATCGAGCGAAGTGGAACTTAGGGCGACGAATGGGGTGAGCGTTGGGTTTTGGCTGACGCCGGACAACTCCCTGAGCGGGCGGGTGGTGGATCCGGAGGGGAAGCCGATGCCGGGTGTTTGTGTGGACCTGGAACTGACCGACGCCCCGGAGAAACAATTGCTGTTTGCGTTTGAGTGTACGAAAGACGACGGCGTCTTTACGATGCGTAATGCGCCGACAGGGACGGTGCGGGTGGTGGCGAACAAGCGAGGAGACCGTTCGGGAAAGACGCCGTTTGGCAAGGTCTATTACCCGGGTACGGAGGACGCGAGCAAAGCGAGCGTGGTGACGATCCGGGACGGAGAGAAGGTGGAAGGTGTGGAGATTCGGATTCCGCGGCTGGACAAACGGATCTTTGTCACCGGCCGAGTTGTGTACCGGGACGGGACGCCGGCGAAGAAGATATCGGTGGAGTTGGCGAATGGCAACTATGGCGTCCGGCTGGTTGAGACAGACGAAAACGGGGCGTTTCGGGCTCCGCTGTTGATGGGGAAGGCCGGACGGATTTATGGGGCGCTGAACCTTTACGGGCCGATTGTGTCGCGGTGCGAGGAGTATGCGAAGCTGGCGTTGGGACGCGGGTTCTTGACTGTTCGGACGCCAGAGGTTGCGTTTGCGGGCGACGCGGATTTAGCCGATGTGGTGTTGACGCTGCCGGTGGGGGCCTGCCGGTAGTTTTTTATTGATAGACGGCGTGTTCGAAGGCATGCAGGGCGGCGATGGAAGGCTCGTCGAAGAAGGGCGCGGTTTGCATGAGCATGACGGCGCAGAGGTTGGATTTGGGATCGATCCAGAAGAAGGTATTCCAGAAGCCGGCCCAGGCGAGGCTGCCGGCGGCGCGGCCGCCTTTGTAGGGCGTTTCGTTGATCTGGAAGCCGAGGCCGAACTTGTCGTGGGCTTCGAGATGGAAGCCGAAATCGCGGGTCAGCGTCTGGTTCGTGCTCACCATTTTCCGGATGCTGAGGGCGCCGATTTGGTTGTGGCGCATGGCGGCGATGGACTCGGGTTTGAGGACCGACTTATTGCCGTTCAGGAACATCTGCATGAACTTGACGTAGTCCGCCGCGGTGCTCACCAAGCCGCCTCCGCCGGAGGGCGAGATCTTGGCGGGCATGGGGACGCGCTCCTCTTTCCAGGTGCCGTCGGGCTGGCGGACGCCGCGGGGGGCGAGGCGTTGTTGGAGCGCCTGATTGGGCGTGAACGTCGTCTCGCGCATGTTGAGCGGGGCGAAGATGTTGGCTTGGAAGTATTGCTCCAGGGTCTGTTTCGACAGGCGTTCGACGACTTTACCGATGACGTCGACGTTGGTGCCGTACTGCCATTTTGTGCCGGGCTCGAAGAGGAGCGGCGGTTCCCCGCCCCCGTATTGGGCGAGGTTCGAGTCCCAACTGGTGTAGCCAAAACCGGCGGTGTGGGAGAGGAGTTGACGGATCGTCGGCTGGCGGCGGGCGGGCGTGAGGATGGGCTTTTTGTTGGCGTCGAAGCCGGTGAGCACCTTTAGTTTTGCCAGTTCGGGGAGGTACTTTTCGATGGGGTCATCGAGGTGGAGTTCTCCCTTTTCGACGAGCTGCATGGCGGCGGTGGAGGTGACCGGCTTGGTCATGGAATGGATGCGGAAGACCGTGTCCATGGCCACGTTGCCGTAGGCGCCTTGGAAGGTGATTTCGTTCGACGAGGCCACCATGGCGACGGCGCCGGGGACTCCTTTGGGGCCGACCGCGGCTTGGAGCGCGGTGCCGATGGGCCGTCCGGCGCCGTGTAGCAGGGCGGCGGGAAGAGTCAGAAGAAGGCGGCGTTGCATGGTTATTCGAAAACGAGGAGCTCGTGATCGAGTATAGAGGGTACGGTGATGGTCCTGTTGTTGAAAGTTACTTTGATGGGGCCGACAGGGATCAGCTCTTCGAGCGGGGCGCGCCAGGTGGCGGTGCTGGTGAGGTTGACCAAATGGACGATGTGTTTGGCGCCCTGGCGGTAGACGTGGACGTCGATGAGGCCGGGGCCCTCGACTTTGATGGGCACGTCGTTGGCGAGGGTCCAGCGGATGATATTGGCCAGGAGATTGCCGTGATCGGGGAGGTGTTCCTTGGCGTAGCGGCGATCGATATCGGCTTGGAGGAAAGCGACGCGGGCGCTGCTTTTTTGCGTGAGGACGAGGCCGGGAATGGTGGTCACCGGTTCGCGCATCCAGCTGGTTTCGGGCGGGTATGTGGGGAACGGCGGGACGTAGGTGAGCGGGACCTGGGCGGCGGGGTCCGTTTTGAGTTGGACGAGTTTGCCGCCGTAGGGGAGGATGTCGGTATCGTCGAAGCCTTGTAGCGTTTCGTGGCGCGGGCCTTTGGGGAGACGGAGGTAGGTATGGCCGTCGGGACTGAAGCGGTCCGCGGATTCGCCGGCTCCGCGACGGGCTGGGCGCTGGAGCTTGGGTGTTTCCGTCGTCCGGTGGGCTGCGAAGACGTCGGCGAGGCCGTAGTCCTGGCGGGGGTCGCCCCATTCGGTGTAGAGGCTGGTATCGCCAGTGGCGAGGAGACTGCCGCCTTTGGCGACCCAGGCGCGGATGGCGGCGCATTGCTTGTCGGAAATGCCGCCGATGTTGGGGAGGATGAGGAGTTTGAGTTTCGTTGTGGCGACGTCGTCGATGTGGACGGGGAGATACGGGATGCGGGCGCGGACGAGGGCGTGCATGCAGCCGGTGTAGGGAGCGTCGACCATGTCGGCCGGGTTGTCACGGCCGAAGAAATCGGTATTGCGTTGGGACCAGACGAGGCCGACGGTGGCGACGGGTTCGCGGTTGACGAGGAGGCTTTGGTGCTTTTCGCACCATTCCATGATGGGCTTGGCGGAGGCGTGCATGCGGCGATCGTCATGGAAGGCAGCGATGTAGTGCCACCAGGGCTGGATGCCACCGGCGATGCCGGCGATCATCCACATGCGGGCTTCGGGGGCGGGCTTGGCGGCGAGGCGGTAATAGCCGGGGCCCGACTGATACATGGCCATCGACTCGGGGGCGAGTTTATCCCAGCCGAGTATGCCGTGGACGCGCTTGCCGGTATCGCCATTCTGCTGGAAGCCGGTGTCGTCGTCGCGACGCTGATGATCGAGCATCATAATATCGGCGCGTTTGCAGATTTCGCGGAGGTCGCGGAAGGAGCGGGCCTGCTGGGTGACGGACCCGCTGTTCATGCCGGACCAGATGCAATCCTTGCCGCCGGCGGCGCGGGTGACTTTGTTGTTGAGCTCCCAGATTTCGATGCGGCGGAGGTAGCTCCACATGATCCATTGGCGGTAGGACTCGTCGTCCCAGTTGGCGGCTTCGGGAAGGGTGTGGCCGGTGGCGAGGCGGAACTTGTTTTTGCAGTATTCGCAGTAGCAGATGGACTCGCGGCCCATGCCGGCCCAGCTGTTATCGGTGACGCCATCGGGGTGGGAGCGTTCGATGATTTCGGTGATGACTTGCGGGAGATAGTCGTCGTAATAGGGGCTGTTGATGCAGGTGATGTACTTGTCGGCGGCGCGGTAGGGCTTGCCGTTTTTGTCGTAGGCGAACCAGGAGGGGTGGGCCTGGTAGAAGTCTTCGGCGACGCGGTTGGAATCCATGCGGGCCATGACGAAGAGGCCGTCTTTGTGGGCGGCTTCGGTGAGTTCGCCGAAGAGGTCGCGGCCGTTCAAGAATTCAGCGCGATGGTGGAGGGGGAACTTGCTGGGGTAGTACGCCACGATGCCGCCGGCGTTGATGATGACGGCTTGGGTTTTGGTTTCTTTCCAGTGATTGCGCCAGAAGGGGATGTCGTACTTGGGCGGATCGTTTTCAGTGATATTCGTCTGGCCCCAGCGGTAGGCGCGACGGTACCAGGGAACGGCTCCGGGCTGCGCGGCAAGCGCGAGCCCGGAGGCGAGGAACGTACGGCGGGTGGGCATGGCTACTTAGAAGATATACTTCAACGCGATTTGAATGGTACGGCTGCCGGACTTGCTGGTGACGAGGCCGAACTGGCCGCTGGTGGGGTTGGAGTTGGCGCCGCCCCAGTTGGGGTGATTGAGCAGGTTGAAGAATTCGCCGCGGACCTGGAGGCGCTGTTTTTCGGCGGTGATGAAGTTCTTGCGGATGCCGATGTCGAAGGCCCAGAAGCCGGGGTTCATGATGCCGTTGCGGGGCTGGTTCCCCCATGTACCGTTGGCTGGGCGGGAGAAGGCAGCCTTGTTGAACCAGATGGCGGAATCGGTAAATCCGGTCTTGGTGACATCGTTGGGGTCGCCGATTTGGTTGTAGAACTGGTTGCCGGAGCCGGTGCCGACGCCGGCGTTATCGGCCGTATGGCGGATGGAGAAGGGGTTGCCGGACTGCCACTGGTTCATGCCGGAGAGCTCCCAGCCGCCGAGGGTTTTGCCCAGTACGTTCTTCTTGTCGCGGAGGAAGGGGAGTTCGTAGATGTAGTTGATGATGAGCACGTGGGGACGGTTGAGGTCGGAGATGCCCTGGTAGGAGCGGTCGTTGTAGGCGTCGGGGAGGACGTCGGTGAGGTCGCTGGAGTTGTCGGTGGCCTTGGAAAGGGTGTAGGCAACGCCGAAGCCGAGGCCGGAGGAGAAGCGGCGTTCGACGCTAACTTGGAGGCCGTTGTACATGGACGTTCCGGAGTTTTCGGCGATGCCGACGATGCCCATGCCGAGATAGGGGCGGAGGGCATTGACGTTGACGCCAGGGTTGGCGAAGATGGCGCCCGTCTGGAGTTGGTTGATGTTGCGTTTGCGCTGGTTATGAATGCCGCGGCGGCCGACGTAGCCGACTTCCATGGCGAGATTCCAGGGGAGCTGGCGAGCGAAGGTGGTGTTCCAGTTCCAGGCCATGGGGATTTTGAAGACCGGGTCCTGGATGGTCATGGTGAAGGGGAAGACGCGGGCGGTGGCGCCGCCGGGGGCGTCGACGTTGCCGTTCGAGACGGTTTGCTGGAGCTGGAAGGGGGCGTTGCCGCCGAGGGCGGTATCGCGATTGATCATGGTGCGATTGGCGAAGGCGCCGAGGCCGGCGCGGAGGCTGGTCTTGTTATTGAGACCGTACGCTGCGCCGAGGCGAGGCTGGAAGACGCCCCAGTGGGTTTCGGAGAAGCCGTTGGGGAGGCCGCGGTAGCTGCTCTTGAAGTTCGTCAGATCGGGGAAGCGTTTGAGGGCTTCGGCACCGGGGCCGTCGCCGGGGAAGACGATGCCGTTGTAGGGGTTGCCGCTGGCGATGAAGCCGCCGGAACGATCGACGGAGATGGGGCTCTTGGGATCGTAGAAGGCGGGGTTGAACATCGAAATGGTGCCCCAGCGGCTCTCCCAGGGGGGCCAGATGGAGTGGCGGATGCCGAATTCGAGAGTCAGCTTTTTGGTGGCTTTCCAGGAGTCTTGCGCGAACCAGTCGTAGCCGGTGGCGACCCAGGGAGTGACGGGTTTGGCGGAGGTTTCCGAGTAATCGTTGAAGAAGCCGCGGGCGGCGTTGGCGGCGGCGATGCCGGTGGTGGAGGGGTGGCCGGTGTCGATGAAGCGGAACTGGCCGGCCTGGTTGACGGTGGCCGGAGCGGAGGCGGTGGTGAGCTGGATGCCGTCGTTCTGGCCGGAGCGTTCGATGAAGATGCCGAACTTCATGGTGTGGTTGCCCATGATCTTGGTGAGGTTGTTGGACCAGGCGTAGACGAAGCCGGACCAGTAGCCGGGGTAGGCGGAGGAGTTGTTGAGGCTATAGAAGGGGTCGATTTGGATGGTGGGGATTTTGCCGGCGAACTCCTTGCCGGTGGGAAAGATGTGGGGGTAGTTGAGGCCGTAGGTGGAGCGTTCGCATTGCGCGCCGCAGGCCTGGTTGTAGGCGATGTCGCCTTTGCCGTCGGAGTTGACGGAGAAGTTGAATTCGTTGAGGAGGGTGGGGGTGATGGAGCTTGTCAGGCTGAGGGCCGCGGTGCGATTAGGACGTGACCAGAGGGCCTGGAAGGTGCCGAGGGAGCTGTCCTGGAAGGGCTCGTTGAAGGTCCAGGGGACGTGGGTGCCACGGAGGGAGATGCGGTGGTTAGAGTTGAGAACGTAGTCCACCTTCATGGTGTTTTTGAGGGTGTTGGACCAGCGGGCGCCGGCACCGATGAAGTTGGCGCCGGACTGGGCGAAGCCGGGGGTGGGTTGGGGGTAGGCGCGGAGAAGGGCGCGGCCATTGGGGCTCAAGCTTGTTGAGGGGATGATGTTGCCGGGATAGGGGGCTTTGGTGTCCGGGTCGGTGACGGTGCGGACGCGGTTGTAGAAGATGTTGGTGGGGCTCAAGAGTTCGCTGAAGTTGCCATCGCGCATGAGGAGGGAGGGGACGAGGGCGGTTGGGTTTTGTTCTTCGCGGCGGCGGATCCATTCCTGGGCCCAGAGGAAGAAGAGCTTGGATTTGTCGGCGTTGAACTTTTTGGGGATGAAGATGGGGCCGTTGATGTCGTAGCCGAACTGGTTGAAGCGGAAGGGGGCGGGGGCGGAGGATTCCTTGAGGTTAGGGGAGTGGTTGCGGATCCAGGAGTTGGCGTCGAAGGCGGAATTTCGGAGGTTTTCGACGAGATTTCCGTGGAAGGCCTGACCGCCGGACTTGGTGACGAAGCGGATCTGGCCGGCGGAGGAGCGTCCGTATTCGGCGGAGTAATTGGCAGTCAGGATCTGGACTTCTTCGATGGTGTCGACGTCTTGCGAGCCGAGCATGGAGCCGGAGGAGCGGGTGCGGGTGGCGACGGCGCCATCGACCATGACGACGTATTCGTCGGCGCGGCCACCGTTGATGGAGAAGCCTCCGTTGGAAACCGAATCGGGATCGAAGGCGCCGATGGAGCCGCCGCGGACACCGGGTTTGAGGAGAGCGAGATAAATGGGGTTGCGGCCGTTGAGGGTTAAGTCGGCGACTTGTTTGGAATTGATGGTGCGGCCGACGACGGCGGATTCGGCCTGAACGAGGCCGACGGTGGCTTTGACTTCGACGGTTTCGTTGACGGAGCCGACGGTGAGTTGGAGATCGACGGAGAGGCGGTTGGCGGAGGAGAGGCCGATGCCGGGTTGGTGAACCTTCTTAAAACCGGTGGATTCGGCGGAGAGGGAGTAGGTGCCGACGAGGAGGCTGGGGAAGACGTAGTAGCCGGTGGAGTTGGTTTTGGTGGTTTTTTCTTCGCCGGTGTTTTCGTTGCGCACTGTGACGGTGGCGCCGGCGATGGTGGAGTCGGATGGGTCGCGGATGAAGCCGGCGATCTGGCCTGTGTCGAACTGCGCGAACAGGGAGAGGGAAAGGAGGAAAACGATGGGGAACGTGCGCATGAGAACCGTCCTAGTTTGGATCTACCAAAGCGATTTGGTGGGGGAATTATATCGCTTTAGCGAGCAGCGTGGGACCGGGGCGGTCAAGCGGGAAAGAGGTGTTGGCGGGTATAGGCGAGGGATCGTTCGAGGTCGGTTTTCTCTTGCAGTTTCAGGGCTTCGACGTGCTCGCCGGGGGCGGGGATGACCATGGCGCCCATGAAGGGGTGACCTTCGCGGACCAGCTTTTCGAAGCGGGCGAGGGAGGAGGCGGGGGTTGTCGGGTCGGTCTTCCAGAAGGCGGCTTCACGGTAGGCGATGATTTGCGGGGGGCGGCCGGTGATGATTTCGAGGTGATAGGGGGCTTGGGGGCAGAGTTGTTTGAACTTTGCGGTGAGAGCTTTGAGGTCGATGGAGCCATCGCCCATGGCTACCCACTGGACGGCGGCGCCGCGGCGGTGGGGGAAGACGACGCTGTCGCGGATGTGGGCGCAGGCGATGTAGGGGGCGAGGTTTTCGAGGACGGCGAGGGGGTCTTCAACGGTGAGGACGGGGTTGCCGGCGTCGTAGCAAACGGCGGTGTAGGAGGGGCCGGCTTGTTCGACAATCGTCCGGATGTGGCGGGAGTGGAACTCGCCGTGGTTTTCGATGGCGACTTTGACTTGGGCGTCCTCGGCCTGGGTGCGGATTTGTTTGAGCGACTTGACGACTTCGTCGATGAAGGCTTCGGGGGTGGTGCCGGCGGCGCGGTCGTTGGGGCCGGCGATGAAGACTCGGAAGGCGCGGGCTTTTAATGTACGGGTGGCGCGGATGGCCTTGGCTAGATACTTGGCGGGGGATTCTTCCTTGGGATTCCAGCTCTTGGCGATGGTGGAGATGCAGTTGAAGCCGGGTTCGAGGTGGATGTGGAGGGAGTCGGCGTGGGCTTTGACTTTGGTGAGGTAGGCGTCGTCGAGAGATTCGAAGTTAACGGCGGAGGCCTGGATGGCTTTCAGGTTTTGGGAATGGGCGTAATCGAGGAGTTGGAAGACGTTCCAGCGGAGGGATTTGAGGGAATAGGTGTCGATGCCAAGCATGGGGCTGTGGCTATTATGCCTAACGGAAAAGCCCTATGAGGGAGTAGGGTTAATCCTTATTTCAACTTTTTGTGCTTTAGCCCGAAAGTTTTTCTAATCCGTTGCCGATCATATGTGAGGTATGAATTCTGACGCGTTGATTTGGATGTTGCTACCCGTGTTCGTCGCGGCCGGGTCGTCGCTACTTTCGTTCTTCGTGATGCAGGCGCGACTGGATGTTGCGGTCTCCCGGGAGCGGGAAGTGATTGCGCAGTTGCGCGCGCAGTTGAGCTCGCAGAAGGAAGTGATGGACGAGCGTGTGGCGAAGACGGAAGAAGAGACTTCGCGACGGTGCTTCGACAACTTCCTGGCCGACTTCCGGGTGGAAGAGCGGCACTACACTAAAGAGTCCAAGTCGCTGTTTGTGAGTCGGAAGGCGATGGTTTTGCAGGAACGGCTGTTCTTCCGGAACATCCCGCTCTCCAATTGGGTGGAGCACGAGATGACGTTGGAAGAGGGCGGGGACATGTCGAAACTGGCGCAGGCGACGTCGATTTTCATGCCGAAAGGGTTGATGGGCGGGGGCTCGAAAGAGGCGACGCCGATGCCGAAGTTGCTGCGCGGATAGCGGGGACTTCCAGAATTTGTGGTGTTGTGGGGGCGGGGCTGGTGGCGGCGTTTTTTATGGCGGCCAGCATTTGGTCGCGGGTGACGAGGCCGAGGCGCTGGGCGGTGGTTCGCGTGGACGGGATGGCTTCGGCGAGTTTGTAGAACGGGATCAGGATCAGCGGCCAGCGGTGGCCTTCGCCGAGGATGTACCAGGGGCGGAGGATGGTGGCGGGGATTTGGCTTTGGAGCAGGCGTGATTCGCAGTGGCGGCGCACGTCGATGTAGTCGCGCATGACGGGGGCGGGGTGGGCGACGGAGACGTAGATGAAGTGTTTGGCGCGGTTGGCACGGGCGGCTTGGAGGGAGGCTTCGAAGCTGGCTTGGTCGATGGTGTGGAATTCCTTTGCCTTGGCGGGGCTGGGGTGGGCGACGCCGGTGAGGTGGATGTAGGTGGTGTGGGGCGGGACGGCGTGTTGGAAGGTGGCGGGGTCGAGTGCGTTGCCGGGGATGGGACGGCAGCCGAGGGGAAGTTTACGGATGGACTGGGGGCGGGTGAGGGCGTGGACGTCGAACCCGGCGGTGACGAAGGCCTGGGTGAGTGGGCGGCCGAGATAGCCGGTGGCGCCGCTGATGAAGACGGTGGGCATGTCCTCTCTTACGGCGCCGGGGCGGGATTGGATGTTAGTTGACGGTGATGGCGCGGGCGGGACTGCAGACCTGGCCCCAACAGACGCTCAGTTCGGTGGTTATCGATTGCAGGGTTTGCGGGACTTCGGCGTTCACTTGTTGGAGGCCAATGAAGCCGGGGGCGGTGCCGGCGTAGAGCGGGGTGACGGTGTAGTCGTGGATTTTCACTGTCGTTGTCTGGCCCTGGGTGGGGAGGCCGGTGAGGAAGATCTGGACGATGCTGCCAGCGCGGGCTGGAGTAGCGGCGGTGTTGACGGTGTTGTCCTGATTGAGGATGGCGTTGGGAAAGATGCCGGGGCTGGCGTTGGTGAGGGTGATTGTGCGGGCGGGACTGTTGCGGGTGTCAACGGTGGCGAAGAGCGTCACGGTGCCCGATTGGGGGAGCACGCTGGGGATTTCGAAGTTGATTTGGGTGTCGTTGGCGAAGAAGATGCGCGCGGGGAGGTCGCTGACGCGGACTTCGACTTTGTCGCCTTTGAGGCGGTTGCCGAAGAGGGTGGCGATGGTGCCGGGGGCGAGGGGGGTGACGGCGAAGGTGGCGGCGTGGGTGACGCTGTTGATTTCGGGGGGGAGCTGGGGATTCGGCCCGAACTCGCGGGCTTCCATGCGGACGGGGAGGTTGGCGGAGCCGGCGAGGGGGCCGGCGTCGATGAGGACGCTGGCTTCGTAGATGCCGGGGGTGAGGCCGGCGGCGGTGGCGTCGACACGGATGGTGGCGTTGCCGATGCCGGAGGGACTGTCGATCGACAGCCAGCCGGAGCCGGTCTTGTATTGGATACTGACTGCCCAGTTGAGGAGGCCGCCGCCATCGTTGCGGATGCGGATGAAGCGGGTTTGGGGGAATTGGCCGATCAGGGGGTTGTAGACGAGGCCTTCGGTTTCGACGGCGAGTTTGGGGAAGATGCCGGCGTTGCAGTCGCCGAGGGCCTGGCAGTCGGAGGGCGGGTTGATGGCTTGGAAGCGGGGAACGGGGTTGGCGGATGGCGTCGCGTCGGTGGAGATGGGGCCGAAGCTGGCGGCGACGTTGGCGGTGACGGAGCCACCGGCGGGGCGCTGTTCGAGGGCGAGGAAGACGGGGAGTTGGACGGTTTCGCGGGTGGTGGGGTTGGAATCGATGACTTCGAAGACGGCGATGCCGGCGCCGTTGGTCAGGGGGACTTCGGAGACGGCGGAGAGGTCGCCGGCGGGGGGCTGGACGATGAGGCCGGAGGCGCCGTTGGCATCGGTATTTTTGACGCGGGCGAGGAGGAGTTGGCCGGCGGGGGTGGGGTTCCAGCGGCCGGGGTTGGGGGAGCCGCCGAGGTCGCCGGCAGCGGTGGGGATGGTCGCGGAGGAGCCGGCGAGGGCGTCGGGGACGAAGAGGCGGGCGCCGGTGGGGAAGTTGGAGAAGCGGGCGACGATGCGGGTGCCGTGGTCGGCGAGTGGGGTGCGTTTGATGAAGGATTCGGAGAAGCCTTCGGTGTAGCGGAGGGAGGCGAAGCGGGTGCCGGAGGTGAGGAGGTTGGCGAAGGTGGGTTCGCTGGGGACGCCGGAGACGGTGCAGATGAAGGCGGAGGAGTAGGAAGCGAGGAGGCCCCGGGTGGCGATGCCGACGATGAGGGGGCTGTTGTCGACGCGGATGGCGGAGGGGCCGTTGGTGGCGAGGGCAAGTTGGAAGGGTTGTTCGGGGTTCTGCGGGGGGACGACGCGCACGTTCGTGATGCGGAAGACGGCGGTGCCCGAGGGGCCGAGGGTGAAGTTCATGCCGGCGAAGTCGAACTGGTTGTTGGCGCGGACTTGGGGGATGGCGCCGGTGGAAATGTCCCCGGAGCCTATGTTGACGGTTAGGACGGCGTCGAGGGCGTTGGTCGAGGTATTGAGTTTGTTGGTGATGTTGCCGCCGAAGGAGATGACGCGGATGTCGCCGCGGACCTGGCCGTTGGGTGCGCCGCCGGTGCAATTGAGGGAGATGTCGCCGACGCGTTCGGCGAGGCCTTCGAGGCGGACGAGGGCGGGGACGGCGGTGGCGACGCAGTTGAGCGGGGAGAAGTTCTGGGCTTGGAGGGCTGTGATCGCGAGCAGGAAAAGAATGGGGCGCATGGAGGAAACCTTCGGGGCGGGCAATTCATCTACACGATACAATGATGGTGTGGATTGCAGTTGTGTTACCCGGTAAATTTCCATGTCGACACTAGCAGCGGTAAATATTGTTGAAGAGATCATGGCGCTGAAGCGTGAGCGGAACGCGGTGATTTTGGCGCATCATTATCAGGAATCCGAGATTCAGGAGATCGCCGACGCGATCGGGGATAGCCTGGAGTTGGCGCGGAAGGCGAAGGAACTGGAGTGCGATGTGATCGCGTTCTGCGGTGTATGGTTCATGGCCGAGACGGCCAAAATCCTGAACCCGTCGCGGACAGTGATTGTGCCGGACAAGGACGCGGGGTGTTCGCTGGTGGATTCGTGCCCGGTGGACATGGTGCGGGCGTTCAAACGGAAGTATCCGGACCACGTGGTGGTGAGTTACATCAACACGTCGGCCGATGTGAAGGCGGAGAGCGATATTATCTGCACGTCACGGAATGCCGTGCAGATTGTCAATTCGATTCCCGCGGATCAGCCGATTCTGTTTCTGCCCGACATTAATTTAGGTAACTACGTCAAAAAACAGACAGGCCGGACTAACATGCGGATCTGGCAGGGGGCGTGTATTGTGCACACCACCTTTACAGAGCGCAAGTTACTGGAGGCGATGGCGGCGCAGCCGGACGCTTTTGTTGTGGCGCATCCTGAGTGCCCGACGCCGGTGTTGCAGCATGCGGGTTATATTGGCTCGACTTCGGCGCTGATTGATTATTGCGTGAAGTCTGAACACAAGTCGTTCATTGTGATGACGGAGAGCGGCGTGCAGCATTCGCTGCGGAAGCTGGCTCCGGAGAAGACGTTCACGTTCGTCACCAATGAGAATTGCAACTGCAGTGAGTGCCCGTATATGAAGCGAAATTCGCTGGAGAAGTTGCGCGATTCGCTGGCTACGTTGTCACCTCGCGTTGAATTAGATGCAGATATGATGGACCGGGCGCGCGGTTCCATTGAACGTATGCTGGCTGTGAAATAGTTAGATATGGCACTGATTGACGGTTTCGAGCGGCTGCACGACAACTTACGGATCAGTGTTACGGACCGTTGTAACATCCGGTGTTTTTACTGTATGCCGGAGGGGCCGATTCCGTTTATGGAGCGGGAGGAGATTCTCTCGTTTGAGGAGATAGAGCGGGTGGCGCGGGTGGCGGTGTCGCTTGGGGTGCGCAAGTTACGGATTACCGGCGGAGAGCCGTTGGTTCGGAAGGACGTTGCGACGCTGGTGGAGAAGTTGTGCGGGATTCCGGGCGTTGACGATGTGGGGTTGACGACGAACGGGGTGCTGCTGGCGGGGTTGGCTGGGGATTTGTGGGCTGCGGGACTGCGGCGTTTGAACGTGCACTTGGATACGTTGGATGCGGCACGATTCTTTCAGATCACGCGGCGGGACGATTTCGGGCGGGTGATGGCGGGCGTGGACAAGGCGTTGGAACTGGGGTTTGAGGTGAAGTTCAACGCGGTGGCGGTGAAGAATTTGTGTGAGCCGGACGTGGTGCCGCTGGCGCGGTTTGGGCGTGAGCGGGGCGTGGAGATCCGGTATATCGAGTTCATGCCGCTGGACGCGCAGGGGTTGTGGGATAAGTCGAAGGTGCTGCTGCAGGACCAGATGATGGAGATGCTGCGGCGGGAGATCGGGGAGTTGGTGGTAATTCCGGATCAGGACCCGCGGGCGCCGGCGACGGAGTTTGGGTTTGCGGATGGGGTCGGGCGGATTGGGTTTATCAGTTCTGTGAGCAAGCCGTTTTGTTTGAATTGCAACCGGCTGCGGCTGACGTCGGACGGGAAGATGCGGTACTGCCTGTTTGCGATTGAGGAGTTGGACTTGAAGGGCGTTTTGCGGGGCGGGGGGACGGATTCCGAGTTGGCGGAGGTGATTCGGGAAACGGTGCGGCGGAAGTGGATTGGGCATGAGATCCATTCCGGGAAGTTTGTGGCGCCGCCACGGCCGATGTATTCGATTGGGGGGTAGGGGGAATCCTGGGTGACAGTCACCTAGGAAAGATCTGGGGAGAGGATTTGGGGCAGCAGGGCACTTTCCTGATATGGGAAGAAAGCGTCGAGATCTGGCTGCCGGAGATGCAGCACACGTTTGGCAGCGAGGGAATCACCAGGAGCCTGTATTTACGAACGATGCCGAGAAGCGGTTATTTCTTAGCATCCTATTCGGGGCTTGTGCGCAATACGGAGTGAGCATTGCTGCGTATTGCCTGATGACAAACCATTATCACCTCGTTGCGACTGGTGTCGGGGATCGTTCCATTTCGTCCGCGATCGGACGGGTCAACCGGGAGTACTCGGCGTACAAGAATCGTCTATCGCGGACCACGGGACATGAGTGGGCGGAGCGGTTCGGATCCAAGCGCCTGGATGCGGCGCACTACTGGGCCGCCGTTTGCTATGTGGAAAGAAATCCAGTTAGTGCGGGGATCGTCGCCAATGCTTGGGAGTGGCCGTGGTCGAGCGCGCGTGCGCATCTGGGTATGGCGGTAGAGCCGTGGCTGGATTGCAGGCAGTGGCGGGAGCGGTACAACGAGGAGACGTGGCGACGAGCCCTGGAAGTAGGGATATTCGAGTCGGCGTTGGAAGAGCGGAAAGTGGTCGGACAATTCCTGGGTGACAGTCACCCAGGAATTGTCCTAGTGGCGGAGGGCGGTTGTTGGGTCGATGCGGCTGGCGCGTAGGGCGGGTAGGAGGCTCGCTATTAGGGCGACTGTTAATAGAAACAGCGCTGTGCCGGCGTAGGTCCAGGGGTTCGTCGGTTCGATTTCGAATAGCAGCGTTTTCGTGTAGTTACTGAGTCCGACTGCCAGCGGAATACCTGCGGCGACGCCGGTTAGGGCTAGGACGGTTGCCTCCCTTAACACCAGACGGTGGACGTCGGAGCGCTGGGCTCCGAGGGCCATACGGATGCCGATCTCTCTCGTCCTTCGGGCGACGTGAAAGGCCATGATTCCGTACAGGCCGACGCCGGCCAGGATGGTCGCTATGAGACCGAAGGCGGCGCAGAGAACGGACAACATTCGTTCCATGGTCAGCGAGACGTCGATCTGGTCGCGCATGGTGCGCATGTCGTCGATCGCAAGAGCCGAATCCTGTTTTCTTACGATTGCGCGAATGGCGGGGGACAAAGTCGCCATCGGAACGGGAGTGCGGAGATAGAAGGTTCGCGATTCGATGCTGCGGGCTTGCGCGGATGGCAGGTAGATCTGCCGCTTGCCTTTTTCGTCACGCAAGTCGACTTGCTGGACCTCGCGAATGACTCCAACGATGGTCATATTGGGAGTTTTCTCGCGGCGGAAACCGATTTTAAAGCCGATGGGGTCGCGACCCTTGAAGTACATTTTGGCGAACGTTTCGCTGATGATGGCGACTGGGGGCGCGGTGGCGTGGTCGGCGGCGGTGAAGTCGCGACCCTGAAGAAGCGGGATGCGCATGGCGTGGACGAAGCCGGGGCCAACTTCGTTTACAAGCGGGTTCATGTCTTCGTCGGGCGTGTTCTGATAGCGTTCGACGACCATCGTGGACTGGCTGGCACTGTCGGCCAGGAGAGGTTCGGCGGCGACGGTGACTTCGCTGACACCGGGGAGGGCTTGGAGGCTGGCGGTGAGACTCTCGACCAGTGCGATGGAGCCTTCGCGGTTGTAACCGTTTAGGGCCGGGTAGATGGAGAAAGAGACGAGGTTGTCCGGGTCAAAGCCGGGGTTATGGCTGCGGAGGTTGTGGAGAGTGGTCAGGAATAGGGACGCGGTGGCAAGCAGAAGAAGGGACATAGCGACCTGGACAACGACCAGACCCTTGCGGAGCCAGGAGGCAGCGCCGGCGGAGGAGAGCGCGCCGGCTTCGTCCTTGAGAGTAGGCGCGACATCGGGGCGGGTGGCGGCGAGGGCGGGGGCGAGCCCAAAAAGGAAGCCGGTAATTAAGGAGATTGCCAGGGTGAAGAGGATGACGCGGAGGTCTGGAGTGGTGTCGAACGGGAGCGATTGGCTGCCGGCCGGGTTGGCAAAGAGGAGAAGTGCGTCGGTGGCCCAGTTGGCGGCGAGGAGTCCGATGAGACCGCCGGCGGTGGAGAGGAGCAGGCTTTCGGCGAGGACGAGGCGGATCAACTGCCAGCGGCTGGCACCGAGAGCGAGACGGACGGCGATTTCGCGGCGGCGGGCAGTACCGCGGGCGAGCAGAAGGTTGGCTACGTTGGCACAGGCGATCAGGAGCACGCCGGCAACGAGGGCGGAGAGGAGCCACATGGCGGTAGCGATGTCCTTCTCATTGCTGAGATTGCCGCGGGAGGCGGGGTGAAGTTCAAACCGACGGTCGAGGAAGCGCTGTTTGCGACTGGGGGCCATAGCGCCGAATTCCTTTGACTCCTCCTGGAGGACGGGGACAATGATTCGGTCGAATTCGGACTTGGCTTGCGCTGGAGTGGCACCGGGCTTGAGGCGGGCGAAGACTTGGAGAAAGAAAAGGTTGCGGTCTTCGAGACGGGCGGAGTTGGGCATGAGCATGCGCTGCATGGCGAGGGGGAGGTAGAGGTCCGGGGGGTTGAGGATGTCCGTCCCACGGAAGCCGGGCTGGATGACACCGAGGACGGTCATGGGTTTGCCATTGAGGAGAATCTTCTTGTCGAGGATTTTGGGGTCGGCACCGAAGCGACGCTGCCAGAAGGCGTGAGAGAGGACAACGACGGGATGGGCGTCGATGGTGCGGTCGTCATCGGGGGTGATGGAGCGTCCGAGGACGGTGGTGAGGCTGAGGGTGTTGAACCACGTGCCGGAGACCAGGGTAGCGTGGACGATTTCGCTACGGTCGCCGGTGGAGAGGCTGGCCGATCCCGCGAACTGGGCAGCAACGTACTGAATGGATGGGCCGCCAGCGAGGAGGTCGCGGTACATGGGATTGGAGAGGGTTCGACGGCCATAGTTTTCGCCTCTGCGGGGGCCGGGGAGTTCGAGTTGGACGAGTTCGTTGGGATGAGAGACGGGGAGGGGGCGGAGGAGGAGCTGGTCGAGGAGGGTGAAGATGGCGGTGTTGGCACCGATACCGATGGCGAGCGACAGGGTGGCGACGATGGTGAAGAGCGGGTTTTGGCGGAGGGCGCGCGAGGCGTAGCGGAGATCCTGGATGAGCATCGGGCTTACTTAGGCACGTTTGGGGCCATTGCAAGTGATTGATAATACAAATAATGGGTAGAATCGGGGTATTCCGAGATGGGACAAGGTGTGCGGGGACGGACAGATATGGTATTGTAGAAGAGTGCACGGCGTGCCGTACAGGTGTGCCCTTTTGGAGAATTAGCAATGGAATGTCCCGTTACTGGCATCAAGACGCGCTTCGGCAATCGTGTTTCGCACGCGAACAATAAGACCCGGCGCACTTGGGAGCCGAATATGCAATCGAAGCGGTTCTGGGTTGCCACCGAAAACAAGTACGTTCGTTTGCGGATCAGCGCGCAGGGGATCAAGATGATCGACAAGATCGGTATTGATGCCGTGTTGGCTGACCTCCGTAAGCGCGGCGTGAAGGCGTAAGCCCGGATTCAACTTTCTACGAAAAAGGCCCTGCCGGTTGGCAGGGCCTTTTTCTATATGCGGGAGCGGGCGGATCTGTTTACGTTTTCGCGAAGTAGAGGGACGTGGCGCGTTCGAGGTCGGGGCGCGTCATGGCGATGGGGCGACCCTCATAGCGGGAAATCGATTCCAGGATGTTGCAGATGTCGTTGGGGTAACAGGCGCGAAGTTCGGTACGGCCTTCGCGAAGGCAGAGTTTGCGAAGAAACTCGGCACTATCGACTTCCGCCGGAACACGACGGGCAGCGACCACCCGTTGAAAGATCTGATCGAAGACGGCAGGGCTGACGGATTCGACGTAGATTTTGTTTTGAATACGACGCAGGAAGGCTTCGTCGGCCAGGTCGGACGGCTCCAGGTTGGTGGAGAAAACGACCATGAGTTCGAAGGGAATCTGGAATTTGACACCGTAACGGAGGGTCAAATAGTCGATTCGGCGGTCGAGGGGGACGATCCAGCGGTTGAGAAGGTCGCGGGGCGACATGAGCTGGCGACCGAAGTCGTCGACGATGAAGAGTCCATTATTGGCCTTCATTTGCAGGGGCGCGGAGTAAATACCGGAGGCTTCGTCGAGCCGGAGTTCGAGCATGGACGGGATCAATTCGCCGCCGACGACGATGCAGGGACGTTTACAGAGAACCCAGCGGGGATCGATATCCGGATCCGTTGTTTCGAGTGCATGGTGAACGACCGGATCATAGATGGAGATGATCTGATTGTCGACTTCGACCGCGTACGGGATGAGAACGGCGTCCTGATAGACGCGGAGCATGCGTTCTGCAATTGAGGTCTTGCCGTTACCGGAGGGGCCGTAGACGAAGATGGAGTTCTGGCTGATAAGGGCCGGGCCGAGTTGGTCCAGCAACCGGTCGGTAACGATGAGGTCCGAGAAGGCCTGGCGCAGGGCGCGCCGATCGATTTGGAGCTTGGCGGCTTGCTGGCGGGTGGCGGCGTGGTATTCGTTGAGCGAAACCGGGCAGGCACCGGCATATTGGGAGATCTGAAAGCGTTCGCTGGCCAGTTGGCGCCCGCTGGCGGAGTGGGTAAACGTATAGTCGTTGCCGATCATCCCCTTCACTTCCACCAACTGCTGCTTGCGCATATATTGGAAGACGTGGTCGACGACGGGGACGGAAACGCGCAGTTTCCGGGCCAGGCTGGAAAGCGTGGACGTCCCTTCAAGCAGCAGACGCCGGACGACCAAATCGAGAACCAGGTTCTCACTGATTCCAAGAGTCTCGATCGATTCCGGTATGCGCGGATTGAAATTGTTGACCGGCGTGGTTGTTGGCTGCTGGAGGGTTACCGACATAAGTATCCTCGACATATATCGGCAAGATTCGGGACTGACTTTACCCTTGCACGATTTGAACCTCTGGCACGTCAAGTAATTGTGGGACTTTGTCTGCGAATCCTGTTGGCCGGTTTGTCTATCGCGGTATGGGCGGCGGAGCCGTCGGCACGCGCGTTAGCTAAGAAGGGGGAGCAGGCGGAGAAGATCGGCAATGTGGCCGAAGCGGTGTTGCTGTACAACCAGGCGGCGGCGAAGGGATCGGCCGTAGCAGCGGCGCGGGCGCGTACATTGATGGAACGGGTGGTACGGGACGGAATGCAGTCGGCCACTGCCGTTGAGGCAGCGACGGCAACACCGGCGGAACTGGATGCAATCTTCGCGCCGATTTCGGAGCGCGACGTTAGAGAAGCGCGGGAGTTGTTGCCTCCACCGGAACTGGCATTGCCGAAGACGATGTTCGCGCTGGACTTGCGGGAGGCACCGCAGAAGTTGTGGGAGTCGGCCGGGAAGCTATTGGGCATTGAGGTGCAATTCGACGGCGAATATCCAGTGACGGGGCAACCGGTGCGGTTCCAATGCACCGAACAGAGCGCCAAGCAGGTGCTGCATGGGTTGTCGGCGGCGACGGGGAGTTTCGTGGTTGCATTAGGGCCGCGGCGGATCATGGTGGTGAAAGACACAACACAGAAGCGTCAGGAGCGTGAGCCAACCGTAGCGGTGCTGCTGACGCTGCCGGACCCAACCTCAACGCAGGAGTTGCAGGAGGCGGCGCGGGCGGTGCAGCAGGTGATGGAGATTCAGAAGTTCGCCATCGACAATACGCGGCACATGGTGATCATGCGGGACCGGGTTTCGAAGGTCCGGCCGGCGCAGAAGTTATTCGAGCAGTTACTGGGTGCGCGGCCGGCGGTGGTAATTGAAGTGGAACTGTATGAGATGCGGACGACGAAGACGCTGGAGGCGGGGATTGGGCTGCCGACGTCGTCGAAGTTGTTCTGGCTTAGCCGGTTTCTGAACAACGATCCGAGCAAGGTGGATACGGGCGCGACCATTGCAACTCTGGGCGTGGGGAACGGGCTGATCGGCATGACGGTAGCGGACGCGACCGTGACGGCGACGGCGGCGAAGAACTTTGGTTCGTCGGTGCAACGGGCATTCGTGCAGTCCGTGAGCGGGCAACCGGCGCAGCTGCTATTGGGACAGAAATATCCCATTCTGACGGGCAGTTACAGCGCGGGATCCTCCACAGCAGGGACAGGATTGGCGTACCCGCCGTCCTTTCAATTTGAAAATCTGGGGCTTACGTTGAAAGTGACTCCGTTTGTCCATGATACGGAGGAGATGACGCTGGAGGTGGAGGCGGAGTTCAAGTTACTATCCGGCGCTGCGCTGAATGGGATTCCGATTCTAGCCAACCGGAAGTTCACGTCGCGGGTGCGGATGCGCGATGGGCAATGGGCGATGTTGGGTGGACTGTCGGACGATACGCGCACCTACAACCGGTCGGGAATTCCGGGTTTAATGCAGATTCCGATTCTGGGGCAGGCGTTCCGGACCAATACGGTGGAGGGCGACGAGGGGGCGATGATGTTGCTGTTGAAACCGCGGTTGTTGGGATCGGGGACCGATATGGTGCCGGAGGCGATTTTTCTGGGGCCGGAGGCGCGGCCGGCGATGGTGTTTTAGCGGAGGGCAGCGTCGATAGAGGCGATGTTTTTGCGGGCGAAATCGGCTTCGGCAAGGTCGGGGTTGATATCGAGCACCTTCTGGAAATGGCTGCGGGCGGCGGCGAACTGTTCCACGCTTTGGAGCTTCTGCGCGCGGCGGGCGTAGGAGAGCGCGAGCACGTAATGGACGTAGGGTTCCTGGCTGTCGTAGCGGAGGGAGCGCTGGCAATAGGCGATGGCTTCGTCGTAGCGCTCGCGCTTGCGTTCGCAGTCGCAGAGGCCGAAGTAGGCCAGACTGCGCATATCGCTCCAAACGTCGCGTTGGGCGGCGCGCTTCTTGCGGCCGATGCCGGCCAGATAGCCGAGCACATAGTAATTCATCTTGCCGGCTAACTTACTGTCGAAGTCGCTCATCTGCAAGTACTGCTGATACTCGTTGACTCCTTCGGCGTACTTGGCCGACAGGCGGAGACTTTCGGCCAGCCAGAAGTGAGTCTCGGCGTTCTTGGGGTTGAGTTCGATGGCCTTGCGGGCGGACTCGATCGAGTCCGGATATAGCTCCTTCATGCGGAGCGCCTGGGCCAGCAGCGACAGCGACAGGGCGTGTTTCGGGTCCCGCTGTACGGCGGCATTCAGCTGTCGGATCGACTCGTCGACGTTGCCGTTATCGAGCAACATGCCACCGAAATTGGCGCGGGCTTCGAGGTAATCGGGGGCGATTTCAATCGCCTTGCGAAAAGACTTTTCCGACTCCTCCACCTGGAACAGATCGCGCTGCACGCGGGCGAGATAGAGCCAGGCCTGACTGAATTTGGAGTCGGCGGCGATGGCCGCCCGGAACTCCCCCGCGGCTTTCGCATAGGCCTCCTTGTTCCCTTTGTTGTAGAGGTCGATACCCTTTTCAAAGGGCTCCAGCGCCGCTTTGGTGCGGCGGCGAGGGATGGAGATTTTGATACTGATCGTCGAGTCCTGTCCAGGGCAGACGGTCTCTTCGCGCGGGCCATCCGGTTCGTAGCCCATGCGCACGCCCTTGACCGTATGGAGGCCCGGGGGCAGGCCGGGGAGGCGGAGCGGGCTGCCTTTGCTGACGACCCCTTTGGTGGCGCCATCGACGAAGACTTCCACGTTATCCATGTTGGCTTCGATGATCCAGGTGCCGAATTTGGGCGCGGGGGCTTCGCCGGGACTCAGGCGGCTGGGGAGGAAGGCAAGGAGCATCTGCGGGTCGAAGTTGCCTTTATCTACCGTTGGGTTCTGCTGGCCTTTGCTGGCTTCCCGAACGTTGCGGCGAACGTATTCGGCGAGTTCGTCAGCGGTGACAATGGAGTCCTTATTCTCATCGGCATACCCTTCCATGCCGCGTACGACATAGTAAGTGAAGATACCGTGGCCGCCGCCCCAATCCTTACTTTCAAATGACCGCTCGCGGGCGCGGGAGGCGGTCATGGAGAACATGGACCGATTGAGATCGAGCAGCGATTTATTGACGATTTCTCCCTGTTCGGGCGTGATGGCGCCGGAGTGGCAGGAGTCCGTCAGCAGCACCTTCCACTTGGCCTGGACGCTCGAGCCGATCACTTTTCCGAGCTGGTCCATGCTGTAGCCGGTGGAGGCGATGTTATTGGGGTCGAGGTCGTAGGGAGCGAGGAACGCCTTGCCGGATTTGGGATCGACAAAGCCGTGGCCGGCGAAGTAGACGAGGACGCGATCATCGGGCTTGGCCGCACCGGGGAGCCAGGTTTCCAACTCCTTTTTCATATTGGCGAGGGTGGCCTTGGCGCCGGTCAACTTGCGCACATTTTCGGCGCGGAAGTTGCCGCCTTCGGGGCTGATGAGGATGGAGTAGATGGCCTCGGCATCGCGTTCGGCGAAGGCGAGTTTGGCGGCGGCGGGCAGGTTCTTGTAGTCGCCCACGCCGACGACCAGCGCGTAGCTGCGCGGGATGGTTTTGCCGTCGGGCGGTTTGACGGGTTCGGTGACAACGGGATCCTTTTCGAACTTCAAGTCCCGCTCCTTTTTCTGCGACTGTTGCGCGAGGAGAGTCAATAGGGACAACGAGCAGAGGAGTAACAAGCGCATGCAGATTCCTTATTGGTGCGCGATGCGAAATTGGTAGGTGACAGGAGCCGTCGGGGCGACCTTGACCGGTGGCACGGAGACGATGGATTGTTCGCCTTTTCGCACGAAGAACAGCTCGCGCGGGGTGAGGCCAGGGACGTTGTTGGGCTTCAGGCCGGCGCCGGCGTCGACGCATTCGCCACGGGCTTTGAACACGATGTCGTCACAGCGGGGCGTGAGATTGGCCGGGACTTTGCCGGGGGCGGGAGGCGGGGGGAGCGGCTTGTATTTCGCGGGTTCGCTGATGCGGACAGGACTCAGGACCCAGTAGACGGTGTCGTAGCCCTTCGGGCCGGTGACGCGGAAGGCGCCGGAGGTGGAGGGGATGACGTATTCCTGGCCGGGCTCGATCTTGTTATTGGCGCCCGCTTGCTCACTGGGGAAGAGGGTGGACTGTTCGCCGGAGGTCCCTTCGTTGACGACGTAGAGATAGCCGGGCTGATTGGATTTGAAGCGGAAGCGGAGTTGGTCGCCGTCGGCAAAGACGTGGCCAGGGTCCATGATTTTCCAGGCGCCGGACTCGCGTTTTTCGATGGTGATCTCCAGCCGCTGCTGGGCTATGAGAGCGAAGGAGGCGGCCAGCAGGAGCAGGGCCCGCATGCTATTTGTGCTCCAGTTTGAGGTCAACAAGGACCTTTCCGTTGGGGCCGGCATTTTTATTCACGACGTAGACGGCGGTCTCTTTCTGCTGCGTGGGGCTGGGCTTGGAGTCGTCCACTTTTTCGAACACCAGATCGCGAGCGATGAGGTCGCCACGCACGCGGCCGACCAGCGCGTCATCGATGGGGCGCATGCCTGCAACCTGGAACGTTTTGGCGGGCCGGGCGGGGGCGGGCGGTGCGCCGGCGGCGGGCTTGACGGCGGGGGCGGCGGCGGGTTGCGTCACCGAGTAGATAAGGTCTTCGAAGTTCTTTTCCGGCTTGCGGCTGAGGACGAGGAATAGCTTCTCTTCGCCGGCCTGGTCGTCGAAGTAGAAGCGCCCGCCGTTGGGCACTTCGTAGCGGCGGAAGGGTTGGATGAGGTTGTCGCCGCTGGCGACTTCGGAGACCGGAAAGAGCACTTTCCACAGGCCGCTGGAGCCGCGGGCGATGACGTAGAGATACGCGTCGTCGTTGGCTTCGACGGTGATTTTCAGACGGTCACCGGAGCGGAAGGTGCTGGCGGCGTCGACCTCGGAGTAGGGGTTGTTGTCGCGGCTGAGGAGCAGGCTGTAGCGAAGGCCAAGAGGCGGTTGGGAACTGATGTAGGCAGCGGGGATGATAGCGGCGGTGATTTGCTCCCGGGCGGGGGCGGCGGCGGCGGGCGGATTTGCCTTCGCCTGCTCGGCGACGGCGGGGGCAGCTTTTTTCTGGGCAGGCGCCTGCGGCCGGACTCCGGCGGCTTTGGCCTTTATGGCCGGCGCGGCAAAGAAAAGCTCGCGAGGAGTCAGCTCCTGCGCGCCCAGGTTGGAGACCAGGAGAATGACAGACAAGTTAAATATTTTCATAGTGTTGCGAGCCTTTAGCGAACCAGCGAAGTGCTGCGAATATGGTACTATTCGTGGGTTAAGGAAGGGAGCCGCCCATGTTATATAAACCGGCAGTCGCCTCTGCAATCCTCTTATCTTTATTAGCGCAAACGGCGAGCTATGGCTATCAGGAATCTGGACAGGTTCGAAAACTGAACATTGAGATCGTGGAAGGCGAGGGCGCCGTCAACAATATACGACAGCGCATGGCCCGCGAACCGATGGTTCAGGTTACGGACGAAAACCGGAAGCCGGTGGCGGGTGCTGCGGTGATCTTCCTGCTGCCGAATCAGGGTGCGGGTGGGGCCTTTGCCAACGGCGCGAAATCGCTGACCACGTTGACCGATTCGAACGGCAACGCAGTGGCGCGCGGGCTGCAGGCGAACCGGTTGTCGGGACAGTATCAGGTGAATGTGACGGCATCCCATCAGGGCCAGACGGCTTCGAAAACGATCAATATGACCAACGCGGCGGCGGCCGGGGGCGCGGTAGTGGGCGGGTTGACGTTGAAATGGCTATTGATATTGGGCGCGGCGGGCGGCGCGGCGATTGCCGGCACCGTCGCCGCGAACAGCGGAAATGGGAACGGCGGAGGCGGAGGCGGCGCGACGCCTCGACCACCCACAACTGTGACGCCGGGAACACCGAGCGTTGGAGGCCCACAGTGAGGAATGTGTTTCTCAGTTTCGTGGCGGCCGGCGCGTTGACGGCACAGAGTGTCGGGGGACCGGTGCTGGGGTACGTGATTGATGGCGAGGCGCGGATGCGTCCGCTGTTTGGGATGGCGGCATCGGCGCATGTGGGCGCATCGGTGAGAGAGGGCGTGAGCGACTCCTGGGGGCCGCTGGCGTTGCTGGCCAATGGCACGGCGCTACGGGACGGCATCGTGTTGGAAGGGCGTTGGGCGTCCGTGCAGCCGGGGGCTTTCCTGGATGCGTCGGAACGGGAAGTTCTGGTCGCCGCGGGCGGAGCGCCGTGGCAATTGGCATTGCCGGAGCGGGCGCTGGCGGTTCGCGTCTCGGCCAGCGGCGCGCTGGTGGCGACACTATTGGCCGATGAGAGCGTGGCAGTGTGGGCGCGTGGAGGCAAGGCCGAATTCCGTCTACCGGCGAGCAGATGGTGGAGCCTGGCATTTGCCGGGGAGCGGCTGATTGCTTATGACCCGGCGGCCAACGAACTGCTGTGGCTGGACGGAGTGACAGGAGCTACCGTGGCGCGGAAATTGGACGGCGCGGGCAGCCGGTTGGCGCTGGCCGTGGATGGCGCGGGCCGGAATGCGATTCTGCTGGGCGAGCGATTGCTGGTGGCGCCGCTCGATGGGGGAGACGTGCGCGTGTTGACACCGCCGAATGGGGCTGATCGACTTGAGTCGTTGCAGGGTGGACGATCGTTCTTGTTGACTCGAAATCCGGCGCAGCCGATGTGGATATTCGATCCAGGTAGAGAGGACGGGTTCCTGGTAGTTCCGGCCGTTAGCATCGAGAAGGGCGGCCAGCAGTGAGAACGCGACTGACCGGATTGTTTCTCGTTACCGCGGGCTTGGCAGTGGCCGGCCCGGACGGCGCGTGCGCGATTTCCCAGACGAATATTCTTAGCCCGCTGACGAAGATTACGTCAGGGGTACCGTTCACCATCCCGATCACAACCACCGGATGCACCGCGCCCCTGCGGAGCGTGCGCATCGCAACCGGCACGCTGCCCATCGGCGCGGAACTGTACTCGAGCCCAACTGGCGCGGAAATTTCAGGAAAGGTTTATTCCCCCGGCGTCTATGTTGTGACGCTTCGAGCCGTCGACGCGGCTTACAAGTTGCCGACCGAATCGGTGATCCTGCAGGTGAACGATGGCTTGCGCATCGACACTCCGGCGGTCGCCTCCGGACTACCCGGTTCGGCCTATTCCGACACGATTCGCGCGCGGGGCGGCGTGGCGCCCTATACGTTTTCCATTGTCGAAGGCGCCCTTCCCACCGGGCTCGGGCTTAACGCATCGAGCGGCGCCATCACCGGCAACATGCCGGCCGCGGGAAGCCGCTTTCGCATCCGCGTGACGGACAGTTCCTCGCCCGCCAACACGAGTGAGCAGCCGTACACAATCACCACTACAGGGCTGGTGACGACGCTCACAATGCCGCCGGCCGGCAGCATTGGAACGCCCTACAACTTCGATATCGACGGCTCGCTCGGCGCCGCCGGATTCAGCATCGCCATCGGCTCGCTCCCGGCGGGATTGACTATCAACACGAATGGACTGATCAGCGGAACACCGTCCGCGTCCGGCGAGTTTCATTTCACCGTACGGCAAACTGCCGGGCTCACCAGCGCATGGCGGAGCTACCGTTTGTTGGTCAACGATGCCGCAACGATCGCGAGCGCACCGCGCGACGCTGAGGAAGGCGCCCCCTACAACCATGTCTTCACCACGAGCGGAAGTGTCGGCCCGTACACCTACGCCGTCACGGCCGGCGCCCTGCCGACGGGCATTTCACTCAGCAGTTCCACCGGCGCACTGACCGGCGCGTTACCCATCAGCGGAAGCGGCTCCGCGTTCACCATCACCGCCACCGACGCCTCCGGCCGCACCCACAATCAGGCGTTTTCGATCGCCGCCGTCACACGCCTCACCGGGTCAACCGCCACGCCCCCGACCATCCGAATGACGCAGACCGGCACCGCCACGCCCTATATCCTGGGCGGCGGCGGCGCGGGCAAAGAGTTCAATCTGATTGGCGGCATTGGCTCCCAGCAGGTGTTCATCAACCCTTTCAGCGGCAACACTTCCTACTCCTTCTCAACGCCAGGGACCTACACGCCGATCGTGCTCGGCTCCGACTCCCTCGGCGGCGCGGTGCTCTTCAATACGGTCAATTACCGGGCCGTCGGCCCGCTGGCGATCGATCCGGCCGTGGAGTTGCCGAACGGAAAGATTGGCGTCTCCTACTCCGCAACCGTACCCGTACTCAACGGCGACTTTGGCCCGCTGACGTTTACCGTCACGGCCGGCACGCTCCCGATGAACTTTACCATCGGCACGTCCACAGGCCTGATCAGCGGCGCGGGCGACCCGATGGACGGGGGCCAGACCTACAGCTTCACCGTCACTGTGACAGATTCGGCGGGGCAATCCGCTGCCCGGGCCTATTTCATCGGCATCGCCAGCGGCGCGGGAGTCATCACCACAAACTCGATTCCCAAGGCCACTCTCACGCAGAGCTATTCCGCCACCGTTTCGCAAACGGGCTCGCTCAACCCGGTATTCACCAATCCAGGGGGAGGCATGCCGCCCGGGTTGACGCTGAGCTCCGCCGGGCTGATTTCCGGCACCCCGAACACGGCCGACACCTACACCTTCCTCGTCCGGATGCAGGACTCTGTCACCGGCGCCACCGACACCCGGCAGTTCACCGTCAATGCCGCCACGACTCCCTCATTTACCATGGCCACCGCGTCGCCCAACGAGGCCACCGTGGACACCAGCCTGTTCATCGGCGTCACCCCGTCCGGCGGACGCTCGCCCTACACCTTGAGCCTTCTTAGCGGCAGTCTCCCGGAAGGGCTGTTCTTCCAGAACTTCGGCTCTTCGATCGGCATTAGTGGTTTCCCGCTGATCGCCGCCAACCAGACATTTACGATCCTGCTCACCGATGCCGACGGACGCACCGCCAGCGCCGCTTATACGATCAATATTCGGCAGGGCGTCCGGATTACAACGCTTTCCGGCAGTCTGCCAATCATGACGACGGGTGTGCCGTATTCAACCACCATCGGCGCCACGCTCGGTTCTGCGCCGTACACGTTTAGCCTCGGCAGTGGCACGTTGCCGGCCGGGCTGTCCCTCTCGTCCGCCGGCGTCCTCTCGGGGACGCCCACTGCCACCGACACCGCGTCGTTTTCCATCCTCGCCACCGACAGCTTCGGGCGCAACGGAGAATCGTCTTTCAACATCACCCCCGGCACCCCGATCAGTATCGGCAACGCCGTCCCCTTGCCGAACGGCGTCGTCCTGAGCTCTTACTCCGTCGGGCTAAACACGGGTCTGGAAGCAAACTCCACCAGGATCGTGTCCGGTGACCTCCCGCCCCTTTTGTACGTCAGTCCGTCGAGCGGTATGATCGTCGGCGCACCAACGCTTCCCGGCGTTTACACCTTCACCGTTCAGGTTGACGATGGCGAGGGGCGCCTGGCCACCCAGGCGCAGCAGATCACCGTCCTGGGCGGCCTTTCGTTCACCCCCGCCACGGTTCCCAACGGCGTGCTCAGTTCGCCGTACTCGGTCACTTTCGTGCCCGTCAACGCCTCCGGCAGTGTCACGTGGAGCATCGTAGCCGGCAGCCTGCCCGCCGGCCTCACGCTGAATCCCACGAGCGGCGTTCTGAGCGGCACGCCCAACGCCACCGGCCCTTTCAGCTTCACCGTGCAGGCCGTCGACGCCGCGCTGGTCCCCGTCACCCAGAACTACACCATGCAGGTGGCGAACTTCCTGACGATCAACCCCGCCACCGTCCCCAACGGCACCGTCGGCGCAAGCTATAGTCAGGTGCTCACCGCATCGGGCGGCTCCGGCGGCTCCTCCTGGGGGATCACCGCCGGCGCACTCCCCGGCGGACTGACGCTCGGCCCATCCAACGGCATCCTCTCCGGCACGCCCACCACCGCGGGCACGTTTAACTTCACCGTCACCGCCACGGACTCATTCAGCCAGACCGGGTCCCGAGCCTATACGGTTACCATCGCCAGCGTTCTCTCCATTACGCCGGCATCGCTGCCGAACGGCACCGTCAGCACCGCCTATAATCAGCAACTCACGGCCACCGGCGGCACCGGCGCCATCGGCTGGGCTGTCACCGCCGGCGCGCTCCCGGGCGGACTCACGCTCGGCCCCACCTCCGGCGCCATCACCGGCACGCCAAGCGCGGCGGGCTCGTTCAACTTCACCGTCACCGCCACCGATTCGCTGAACCAAACTGGCTCCCGCGTTTATTCGATGACCGTGCTGAACACCCTGTCGATCACGCCGGCGTCGCTGCCAAACGGCACCATCTCGACGGCCTATAATCAGCAGCTCACCGCCACCGGCGGTACCGGCGCCATCGGCTGGGCCGTCACTGCGGGCGCGCTCCCCGGCGGGCTCACGCTTGGCCCGACCTCCGGCGCCATCACCGGCACGCCAACCGCCGCCGGCACGTTCAACTTCACCGTCACCGCCACCGACTCGCTCACCCAAACCGGCTCGCGCGTCTACTCGATGACCGTGCTCTCCGTGCTCTCCATCACCCCGGCATCGCTACCGAATGGTGCGGTCTCCACCGCCTATAGCCAGCAGCTCACGGCGACCGGCGCGACCGGCGCCATTGGCTGGACCGTCACCTCCGGCGCACTCCCCGGCGGGCTCACGCTTAGTCCCACTACCGGCGCCATCACCGGCACGCCAACCGCGGCCGGCGCGTTCAGCTTCACCGTCACCGCCACGGACTCGCTAACGCAAGCCGGCTCGCAAGCCTATTCGCTCACCATCGCCAATGTCCTCACCATTGGCCCGGCCACACTGCCCAACGGCACCATCAGCACCGCCTACACCCAGCAACTCACCGCGACGGGTGGCACCGGCGCAGTCGGCTGGTCCATCACCGCCGGCGCGCTCCCAGGCGGCCTAATCCTCGGTCCCACCTCCGGCGCCATCACCGGTACACCAACGGCAGCAGGCGCATTCACCTTCACGGTCACCGCCACCGATTCCCAATCGCAAACCGGCGCCCGTTCCTACTCGCTCCTCATTCTGAACGTTCTGACCATCGCGCCAAACACGCTGCCAAACGGCACCGCGGGCTCGGCCTATAACCAGCAGCTCACCGCCACGCCCAGCACCACCAGCATCACCTGGGCCGTCTCCGCCGGTACGCTGCCCACCGGGCTCACGCTCAACCCGCAAACCGGCCAACTCACCGGTACGCCCACCGCTCCCGGCCAGTTCACCTTCACCGCCACAGCCACCGATGCGCTCAACCAGACCGGCTCCCGCGCCTACACCGTGACCATTCTGGCCGTACTCTCCCTCTCGCCCGCCAGCGTACCGGTCGTCTACACCGGTGTCCCGTACAGCCAGGCATTCACGGCAACAGGCGGCACCGGCGCCATCACCTGGAGCATCGGCTCCGCGCCTCTGCCGCCCGGCCTCACGTTGAACCCAGCCACCGGCATCGTCAGCGGCACCACCAGCGCCACCACCGGCCTCTTCACCGTCACCATCCAGGCCACCGACACGCTCTCGCAAACCGGCTCGCGCAGCTACGATTTCCTCGTACGCCCGCCAGTGACGATCACCCCGGCCATGCTCCCCGACGCCACGCAGGGCATCGCCTACAGCCAATCGCTGACCGCGAACGGCGCGCTCGGCACCGCCACCTTCCAACTCTCCGCCGGCGCCCTCCCGGCCGGCCTCACGCTCGCCACCAACGGCGCCATCTCCGGCACACCCACCGCCATCGGCACCGCGACGTTCGACGTCACCGTCACCACCACGCAGCAGCAGTCGGCCACACGGACCCTCACGCTCTCAGTGCTCGACCCGCTCGCCATCGCCACCGCCGCGCTGCCCGACGGCACCGAATTCGAAGCCTACACAACGACTCTCGCAGCCACCGGCGGCACCGCGTCCGGCCTCACGTGGTCGATCCAAACCGGCAGCACCCTGCCGCCGGGCCTCGCGCTCTCAAACGCGGGCATCCTGGCCGGAACGCCCACCGTTCACGGCACCTACACGTTCACCGTCCAGGTCGCCAACGCCACCGGCACACGCGTCGCCAAGCCGCTCACGCTGGTTGTTGTCGAGGCACTCTCGATCACCTCCCTATCACTGGGTGAAACCGTCCAGGGCCGCAGCTACACCACAACACTCACCGCTGTGGGTGGCCGCGCGCCATATACCTGGGCCCTGGTCAACTCGTCCCTGCCCGCAGGCTTGCAGTTGAACCCCGCCACCGGCCTGATCACCGGCACCACCAACGTCGCCGAAGGCACCTTCCCGCAGAACGTCGTCGTCACCGATTCGCGCGGCCGCGTCGCCCGCCGCACGCTGCCGTTCGCCGTCACCGTGCCGCCCCCGCCGTCGCTCAACATCAGCCCAACCTCCATCGCCAACGGCCGCGTGAACCAGCCCTACTCGGCCGGCTTCAGCGCCTCCGGCGGCACCCCCGGCTACAGCTTCGCCATCGTCCAGGGCGCACCGCCAACCGGCCTCGCGCTCAACGGCACCACCCTCTCCGGCACGCCCACCCAGGAAGGTACCTTCCGCTTCACCGTCAACGCCACCGATTCGCAAGGCCGCGTCGCCGGCAATCAGTACACCGTGGTCATTGAAGCAGCACTGGTGCCGCTCGTCGTCACCCCGTCCTCCATCGCGCCCACCACGCAGGTCGGCCAACCGCTCACGCTGCAGTTCGGCGCCACCGGCGGCAAAGCGCCCTACACCTTCTCGATCACCGGCAACACCCCGCCCGGCACCAGTTCCAACTCCTCCGGCGTCCTCAGCGGTACGCCGTCCCAGGGCGGCACGTTCTCCTTCAACGTGCAGGTCACCGATTCGCTCGGCGACAAAGCCAGCCGCGGCTACTCGCTCTCCGTCACCGGCAATCTGGTCATCACCACGCAGTCGCCGCTCGCCGAAGGCACCGTGGGCAAACCCTACAGCCTCTCCTTCGGCGCCACCGGCGGCAAGCAGCCCTACACCTGGAGCATCGCCGGCACCCCGCCCCCGGGCCTGGCATTTAACAACGGCGATCTCACCGGCACGCCCACCACCGCCGGCACGTTCCCCTTCTCCGTCACCGTGCAGGATACGCAGCAACTGACTGCCTCGGCGTCGTTCTCCATCACCGTCTGGGACATGGTGCAGATCACCAACACCCCGGCTGACACGCCGCTCATCACCGGCCAGCCGTTCAACTTCACTTACGCCACCCGAGGTGGCAAGCCCCCGGTCACACTCGCCCTCACCGGCGGTGCCCTGCCCGCTGGCCTGACGTTCGCCAACGGCGTCATCACTGGCACGCCAACCGGCCCCGGCAATTTCGCCTTCACCGTCCAGGCCACCGACGGGCTCGGCAACACCGCCGCGCAATCGTCTGCACTCCGTGTCGTCGCGCCGCTAACGGTCACCACGGCCAACTTACCCTCCGGCACGGTCGGCACGGCCTACTCCGCCGCGCTGACCGCCACCGGCGGCGTCGCCCCGCTCGGCGCCTGGTCCCTCTCGCAGGGCACGCTCCCCGCCGGGCTCGCGCTCGCCCCGGATGGCGCCATCACCGGCATACCCACCGCCGCCGGAACCAGCACCTTCACCGTCCGGATTACCGACGCGGCCAACACCGCGGCCACGCGCCAACTCACCATCTCCATCCAGTTGCCGCCCGTCCCAGGGTTGATCATCCCCGGCCTGCCGCAATTCCTCACGCCGGGCACTCAGACCAACATCACCATCCAGTTGGCCCAGCCCTTCCCGGTCCCCGTCACCGGCACGCTGACGCTCATCTTCGAGCCCAACGCGGTCAACAACGCCGACGATCCCTCCGTGCAGTTCTCCAGCGGCGGACGTACCGTCACCTTCGTCATCCCGGCCGGACAGACCGCGGGTACCTTCCCGGTCACCCCGCTCCGCCTCATCTCCGGTACCGTCGCCGGCACCATCCGCATCCGCATCACCACCTCGCCCGAATCGGCGACGCCGGTGCCGGACGCCATCGTGCCCATTACCCGCAGCGCCCCGGTCATCACCGCCGGCACCGCACAACTCAGCGCCACCTCGTTCACGCTGCTGATCGACGGCTTCAGCAACACCCGCGAGATCGTCTCGGCCACCTTCCGGCTCACCCCGGCGCCGGGCTCCTCGCTCGCCACCACCGATGTGCCGGTCTCTGTCGCCGCCACCTTCGCGGCCTACTACCAGAGCGCGGCGTCCGTCCCCTTCGGCGGCCAGTTCCGGCTCACGCAACCGTTCAACGTGAACGGCCCGCTCACCGATATCGATTCGGTCGTAGTCACCGTCACCAACTCGGTCGGGACTTCACAGCCCTTCACCATTCGACTGCGATAGCCGCTACCAGCGGTAGGCCGTCACGGCGTTCAATTCGCGAATGAACAGCTCGTTGCCGGCCACCGCGATGTGCGCCCAGGTCGGCGAATTGCTGATCTCCCGCGTGTCCAACAGCTCAAACTTCTCCGGGCTCGCCTTGATCAGCAACAGTTGCCCGCGCTCGTCCAGCGCCAAAATCTTCCCATCCCGCACCGCCATCGACCAGTACTGCCCGTAGGGCTCCGTGGTCCACTTCGTCTCGCCGTTCCGCAGGTCGATGCAGGTAAACCGCTGGTTCGCCAGATGCAGATAGGCATAGCCATCCAGCACGATCGGCGTCGACATATAGCCCTTCGCCTTGTTGCGCCAGACCTCTTTCGATTCCAGCTTCGCCCCGTTCGCCGAGATCTCAAACATGTACGAGTCCATGCGATACGAGCTGGTGAACACTTTATTCCCCCACGCCGTCGGCATCAGAATATTCATGCCCCGGTAATGCGGCACCTCCTGCGACCACAGCACCGCGCCCGTCGCCGGATCCAGACCATACAAGTTCGTCCGCGACTGAATCAGCAACTGGCGCCGCCCGTTCAACGTCGCCATCGCCGGCGACGAAAACGCTCCACTGTCCATGATGTCGGCCTCGCGCGCCAGCACCCGCCACTCGGTCGCGCCCGTCTTCTTGTTCAACCGGATCACCGAATTGGCCGCCTGCACGATCAACGAATCGCCATCCAAAAGCGGCGAACTCGAAAACCCGAAGTCGGGCTTGGCCACCTTGAACTGCTTCGGGAAATCCACCCGCCATTTCTCTTTCCCCGTCACCGCGTCCAGCGCCACCAGGACCTCCTCCATCCCGGCCACGTACAGCGTCTGCCCGTCAAAGGCCGGCGTCGCGCGAATCCAGTCGCCATTCTTCTTCGCGAAAAACGGCACCGAATGTTTCCCCGGCCACGACGCCCGCCACAACTCCTTGCCCGTCTTCCGGTCCAGCGCCCGGACGATCTCGGTCTCCGCCGTCGCCGTTTCGGCCACGTAGACTCGCGCCGGGTCCACAATCGGCCCCGGGTACCCCTTGTCCAATTTCACCTGCCAGCTCTGCTGCAGGCCCTTGAAATTCTCCGGCCACGACGCGCCCGGCGCCGCCCCTGTCCGTTCCGGTCCACGGAACTGCGTCCAACCGGCATCGGCGGCCATCAAGGCAAGAGAGGAGAGGAGCAACAGAAATAAGCGCATCGTCTTCGACAGATGCCCGGCCCACGCTCCCAGCGTTAGACTATTTCGTCAACCACTGCTTCACGGCCGATCGCACCGCCAGGCGAATCTCATCCCCCGGATGCGCATCGGCCTCCAGCATCCGGATCACCGCATCGGCCAACCGCGGATCCCCCGGACAGGCCGCTACCACCCAATTGGCCCGTGCATCCACCGGCAAGTCCAGCGCGGCGTGGAAAAGAGATTCGGCAAACTGCCACTGCTGCGCGTTCATGATTGCTCCGGAGACGTCAGCCACGCTCGCAACCAGGCGGTTGCGGCACGGACATCGCGAGTCACAGTAACGGGGCTCATATTCTCTACATGCGCGATCTCTTCCGCGGTCAGGCCACCGAAATAACGCATTTCCAGAACTCTCGCCTTCCGCGGGTCCATTTCCGCTAACGCATTCAGCGCATCGTGAATCTGCAAAACACTCGGATCCCGCTTCTCAGCCACGTTCATCGCATTGTCCAGCGACAGCGCCGCCGCTTCCCCGCCCCGTTTCTGCGCATGCGTCTCCCGCACAAAATCCACTAGAATCTGCCGCATCAGCCGCGCCGCGATGTAGTAAAAATGGGTCCGGCTGGCCCACTCCGGCTGATCCTGCCGCACCAGCCGCAAAAACGCCTCGTGCACCAGCTCGGTCGGGCTGATCCCCGCCCGCCGCTCATTCGCCAACCGCGAACGCGCCAAAATCCGGAGTTCGGAATAGACCAGCGGCGTCAACTCCTCCAAAACGGAGTCGTCCCCGGACCGCCATTGCCGCAGCAACAGCGTCACTTTACCGGATGCAATTTGGGGTTCCATGGACACCACAGGCTGTCTGCTTAACAATGCGCAAAAGCCGCGTCATTGTTATCATCCCAGCCATACAGCCTATTGTTGACCGGGATTAGGGAGATTGTTAGCCTAATGAGATGAGCACAACGGCCAATCCCGTGGCCCAGCGGAGCGCCCCGGCCGCAGGCAATCTGCTTGCCTCCATTGGCAACACGCCGTTGTTCCGCCTGGATCGCCTGACCGATGGCCTCCCCGGCATCGAAATCTACGCCAAAGCCGAGTATTTCAACCCCGGCGGCAGCGTCAAGGACCGCCCAGCGCTCAACATGATCAACACCGGCGAGGCCGACGGCCGCCTCACCCCGGACAAGATCATTCTCGACTCCACCAGCGGCAATACCGGCATCGCCTACGCCATGGTCGCCGCCTCCCGCGGCTACAAGGTCAAGCTCTGCCTGCCCATGAACGCCAGCCCGGAACGCAAAAGCATCCTCCGCGCCTACGGTGCCGAGTTGATCCTCACCGACGGCGGCGAAGGCTCCGATGGCGCCATCCGCCGCTGCAAAGCCATCTACGCCGAAGATCCGGACAAGTACTTCTACCCCGATCAGTATTCCAACCCCGCCAACTGGCAGGCGCATTTCAACACCACCGGTCTCGAACTCCTGGAACAGACCAACGGCCGCATCACCCATTTCCTGGCCGCCCTCGGCACCAGCGGCACGTTCATGGGTACATCCCGCCGCCTGAAGCAGGACGGCAACAACGTCACCTGCTTGAGCGCCCAACCGGCCACCGGCTTCCACGGCCTGGAAGGGCTGAAGCACATGCCCACCGCCATCGTCCCGGCCATCTACGACGAGACGCTGGCCGACGGCAACATCTGGATTGAAACCGAAGACGCCTATAAAATGGTGCGCCGGTTGGCGCGCGAAGAAGGACTGCTCGTCGGCATCAGCGCCGGCGCCAACGTCCACGCCGCTTTGGAATTAGGAAAGCAGCTCGCCAAGGAAGGTCGCGAAGCGGTGATTGTGACCGTTCTTTGCGATGGTGCATCCAAATACATGAGCGAGCCGTTCTGGAACGAATGATCAAGATAGAACAAGAAGCCTGGCAGTTGATGGTGGAACACGCCCAGAAGACGTACCCCAACGAATGTTGCGGCGCCATGCTCGGCCCCATCGATGGCGATACGAAAACGGTGCGCGTCGCGCTCCCGCTCGAAAACGCCTACCCCGGCGCCCAGCGCGAACGCTACGAACTGCGCCCGGAAGACCTGCTGTTCGCCGAACGCGAAGCCCGCAAGAATGGGATGGACCTGATCGGCATCTTCCACAGCCACCCCGACTGCGACGCCTACTTCTCCAAAACCGATCTGGAAAACTCCTGCCCCTGGTACTCGTTTGTTGTCTTATCGATCCAGAAAGGCCAATTTCACCACGCCAATAGCTGGCTGCCCAACATGGAACAAACCGAGGCAGCCAAAGAGGAACTAGAATACCCCAATGCCTAAGATTTTGATCCCGACGCCCCTGCGCCAGTTCGCCGAAAAGAAGGACTCCGTCGAAGTCGACGGCTCCACCGTCGGAGAAGTGCTCGCCGCCCTCACCGCCGCCTATCCGGACATGAAGAAGAACCTCTTCAACGACGAAGGCAAGCTCCGCAGCTTCGTCAACGTCTACGTCAACGATGAAGACATCCGGTTCCTCGAAAAGGATAAGACCGCCGTCGCCGCCGCCGACACGATCTCCATCGTTCCCTCCATCGCGGGCGGGAAGTAAGCTGTATGGCCGCCACGTCGCTGACAAACGAAGAAATCGGCCGGTATAGCCGGCACCTCATCATGCCCGAAGTGGGCGTGGAAGGGCAGCTGAAGCTCAAAAACGCCAAGGTTCTGCTGATCGGCACCGGCGGTCTCGGCGCCCCGGTGGCCATGTATCTGGCCGCCGCCGGCGTCGGCAAACTGGGCTTGGTCGACTTCGACACCGTCGACGTCTCCAACCTCCAGCGCCAGGTCATCCACGGCACCAAGGACGTCGGCAAGAAGAAGGTGGACTCCGCCGAAGAGTCGATGAAGGACATCAATCCTCTCATCGAAATCGTCAAGTACGAGGTGCCCCTCACCTCCGCCAACGCGCTCGAGATTCTTAAGGAATACGATATCGTCGCCGACGGCACCGACAACTTCCCCACCCGCTTCCTCGTCAACGACGCCTGCGTGCTCCTGGGCATCCCCAACGTCTACGCCAGCATCTTCCGCTTCGAAGGCCAGGCCACCGTTTTCTGCAAGGACGACGGCCCCTGCTACCGCTGCCTGTATCCCGAACCGCCACCCCCGGGCCTGGTTCCCAGCTGCGCCGAAGGCGGCGTGCTCGGCATTCTCCCCGGCGTCGTCGGCCTCATCCAGGCCACCGAAGTCATCAAGCTCATTCTTGGCGCCGGCCAGCCCCTGCAGGGTCGGCTTATGCTCTACGACGCGCTGTCCATGAAGTTCCGCGAACTCAAAATCCGCCGGAATCCCGAATGCCAGGGCAAGTGCACCGTCATCAAAGAACTCATCGATTACCAGCAGTTTTGCGGTGTTCCGCACGAGGAGGCTCCTTTGCCCGCACCCGTTTCGTCTACCGACATCACCCCCAAGGAAGTCAAACAGCTCATCGACGCCAACGCCGATTTCACCTTGATCGACGTGCGCGAAGTGCATGAGTATCAGATCTGCAAAATCGACAAGGCCCAGCTCATCCCGCTCGGCGAACTGCCGCGCCGTCTGGCCGAACTCGATAAGGAAGCCGACATCGTCATCCATTGCAAAATGGGCGGACGCTCGGCCAAAGCCTGCGATCTGCTGCGCGCCAGCGGCTTCTCCAAGGTTCGGAACATGACCGGCGGCATTCTGGCATGGTCGGACACAGTCGACCCCTCCGTTCCCAAATACTAGTCTTCGCCGCCGCGGCCCTCTATCTGGGCTGGGGCGTGGGCTCGCTGCCATTGGCATCGGGCTACACGGACCCGGTCCGGAAAGTCCGGCCGCAGGACGAAGCACTCTATAGCAGCATCTCCATCGGAATGGCCGAGAGAGGCGAGTGGCTCACGCCCCGCTTCCTCGGCCGTTTAGCGTTGGTGAAGCCCATCGGCGCGTTCCTGCCAACGGCGCTCTCCGTCCGCGTTTTCGGCGACAATCTCTGGAGCCTCCGCCTCTTCGCCGTCCTCTGCGGCGCGGGCGCCGTCGCCGCGCTCTACCGCTGGCAAGGCCTATCGGCCGCGTTCCTCCTCGCCGCCAATCCGCTTTTCTTCTTCCTCTCCCGCCGCAACATGACCGACGTTCCGGTCCTCTGCGCCACGCTCCTCGCCCTGTACTGGTGGAACCGCTCGGAGGGCCGCGCCGCCGCCGCGCTCGCCTGGGGCGTGCTCACCAAAAGCGTGGCCGGCCTCGCCCCGGCGCTGATTCTCTACAAGCACTGGCCCCGCATCGTCCTGATGGCCGCCGCACTGATAGCCCCCTGGCACATCTATCAAGCCATCCAAAACCCCGTCTGGTATTGGAACGAACACATCCTGGACGAGCATCTCCAATGGGGCCTCCATACGCCCGAAAACGCCGCCGCCGAGTCCCACGCCATTTTCTACTCCACCCGCGCCTGGGCATGGGACCCGTTGCTCGCCACCCTCGCCCCGCTCGCCCTCCTCTTTTGCCTCTACCGCAAGCGCTACACCGAAGCCGCCTGGCTCGCCGTCAGCATCGCCGTCCTGTTCGCCTTCGGCTATCGCAACGCTACGTACCTGCTCCCCGTCTTCGCCGCCACCGCCGCCGCCGCCGGTCCCCGTATCCATTGGGCTCTCGCCGCCGGTGTCCTCGCCCTCCGCCTCGCCACCGCCGGCATCTCCCACGCCCCGCAGGACCCCGTCCCGCCCGCCGCCGCCCTCGCCGCCTACAAAGCCCTCGACCGCCACAACTGCCTCATGGTCGACGGCGTCCTCGACGAATTCGTCGCCACCACCATGCATCTCACCCGCGTCCAATACCTCCTCCCCGGCGATGCCCGCACCCTGGCCCCCACCAATATCGACTTCCCTCGCCGCCGCATCATCGCCGACGCCCGCACCTACCACCGGGTATCTCTTGAACCGGAAGAATCAGTCCTCCTACTCCACGACGACAGCGATCTCCGCCACCTCATCGGCAACGCCCCGTGCGACTTCCTGCTCCCCGCGCACCGTCGCGGCCAACTCACCTTCCCCGGCCCGGAAGTCCTGGTCCAAAAGGACGGTTGGATCGTCATCGCCCCCCAGCCGTTCGACTCCGGCATCGAATACTTCCGCACTCAGCCCGCGAAGTGATTCACCGGCCCGTTCCCGCTCCCCAAACCCGGATTGGAAACAATCGCCGCCGTAATAAACCCCTTCGCCAGCTCCACCGCCTCCCGCAACTCCACGCCCCGCGCCAGTAGCGCCGTGATCGCCGCCGAATAGGTACACCCCGTCCCATGCGTGTGCGGCGTATCGGTTCGTTCGCTGTGGAACCAGTCCACCCCGGAAGCCGTCACCAGCACATCGCTCGCCCGCCCCGCCAAATGCCCGCCCTTCACCAGCACCGCCACCGGCCCCAGTTCCAACAGCCTCCGCCCCGCCTCCACCATCTGCCCTTCAGTATCGACAACCAACCCCGTCAACGCGGCCGCCTCATGCAAATTCGGCGTCACCAAATACGCCTGCGGAAACAAGGCAACCCGCAACGCCTCCGCCGCCTCGGCCGCAATCAGCGGCGCGCCGTGCTTGCTGATCATCACCGGGTCAACAACCAACCGCATCCCGCGCAACGCCGCGGCAACGGTCTCAATAATCGCCGCCGTCCCCAACGCCCCCGTCTTCACCGCCCCCGGCGGAATATCGGTCAGCACCGCCTCAATCTGCTCCCGGATCAACTCCGGCGACAGCAGTTCCACCCGGCTCACCGTCCGCGTATTCTGCACGGTAATCAGCGTGATCACGGCCTCGCCATACACGCGAAACTGGTGAAACGTCTTCAAATCGGCCTGAATCCCCGCGCCGCCGCTGGGATCAGAGCCAGCGACAGTGAGAGCCACAGGCATCATGGGAAACTTAAGCGCTGCAAATCGGTCCGGCCAACCTGGTTGGCGATCTCGATCAGCACCGAACCCACTATTGTCGCATCGCCCGTCACCGGAAACACCGCCCGCAACTTGAACACCCCGCCCAGATTGCTCTGCGCGAAGTACGTCCGAAACTGATCCGCCGGCGTCGTCGTGATCACCCCGCCCAACGGCGCCCCCGCCCGGTCAAAAAACCGGAAGTTCAGCGATCCCACTTCCCGCGTATTATCGAACCCCGTGATCTCGATCTCCAGGTTCGATCCATTCCGCCGCGCCACCGCCTCATCCACCACCACCGCCCCCCGGTCAAACCGATAGGTCCACGTCGTCACACCCGTCTCCGTGGTCGCGTCCAGCCGCAGCGTCCCCACCGTCGTCCCCGTCTGCAACACCGTCTCAATGGCGCCGTCAAAGGTAGCATCCCGGCTCCCAGCCGCCACGTCGAACTTCACCTCGCGCGTCCCGTTCGGAAACACAATCGCCGCGTCTTCCGTCGCGCCCGTGAACGTCGCCCGCAGCGTCCCGGACCCCGGCCCCAGCGCCGGCTGATCCAACTGCAACCGGATCTTCAACTGCTGCCCGTTCCGCGGCAACACGTTCCCCAAAACAATCTGCGGCGGCGCCAGCTGCGGCCGGAACACAGAGGCAATAATGTTGAAGCGCCGCGGCCCGATGACCAGCAACCCGCTCGTATCCCCCTCCGCCCCCGCCGTGATCCGCACCGGAATCGGAACCGTCTCCCCCGGCCGAATCGTAACCGGCGCCGCCGGCGCATCCACCGCGAACCCGGCCCCGGTAATCGAAATCTCGTTCAACACAATCGGCGCCGCGTTCGGATTCCCCAAAGAAAACGCCACCGTCAACGACTGGCCCACCGCCACATTCACCTGCAAACTCGAAGCCGTCAACTCCGTCGTCTGCCCTCCCAGCGTCAGGAACAACGATGGCCCCGGAACCGCCGTCGCCCGCAACAGCGTGGTAAACGAATTCACCGTCAAACTGGCGCTGTAGGACCCCTCCCCCGTCGGCGCGAAACGAACCGAAAACTCGTACGCCTGCCCCGCCCCCAGCGTCACCGGCAGAAACGGTGTGCCCAACGAAAACCCCGCGCCATTCACCGCAACGGTCTGCAAGGCGACAGCCTCCGCCCCGGCGTTCACAGCCCGGAAACGAAACTCCGTCGAATCCCGCGCCGCCGCGTTCCCCAGGTTCACGCTCGGCCCCAACAGATCGCCCTGCGACGTATAAACCTGCACCTGCGCCGCCAGCGGAAGAGCAAGCAGGAACGCAACAAGCAGTCTCATTCGCGCCCCCGCCTCGGCAGCACAAACAACTCCACTCTCCCCGGCGTCAGGCGCAGCAGATGCGCCCGTCCGGCGATCACAACGTGCGCCCAATTGGAGGCCGCCGCCGTCATACTCTCAGGCTCCTGGAGACACTCCACCTCTTCCTCCGCCCCATCTTTTTGAAAAATGCGCAGCTTGCCGTCGCGCCACGTAATGACGCGGCCGGCAAGCTGCGCTAGAGGCTCATCGGAGGAATAAACGAACGTATCTCCAGCGAGACGCCACGTCTCGTTGGATTCGGGTAACACCGCTCGATCGCCGCGGAAAATCGCACGCGTCGCAGTGGTGGTGACGGTGGCCATCGCCCCGTCACGAATAGCACTCAGGCGGCCCGGCTCCAGCCGCCATTCAATCACGCCATCGTTGGAATACGCCAACAACGCCGGCCCCGGCATCCGCCGCCCGGCCACAAAGTTACCAGCGGTTCCGTGCACCGGCGTCAGGAAACCCTCGGCGTCTAAGACCTGCGCCAACACCGGCGCCTCCAGAGCGCTCTGCGCCGGCAGAAGTAGCGAACAAAGCAGGATCAGTCGCTTCATGGCTTACCCACCGTTATCGTCGGCCCGCCAATCGTCGCCGTCGGGATCACCACCGCCGGCGGCGCCACGACAGTGGGCGGAGCCCCCGGAGACGTGCGCCCGCCTCGCGCAGCGGCCGCCACGCCGCCCGCCGCCGCCCCGCCAATCAGTGCGGCCAACAAGATCCATTTCGATCGCGACGGCGGCTCCACCCGCGCCGGGGGCCGCGTCGTCGCCTTCACCGGATCCGGGTTCGTTCTCCGCCCCGCCCCGCCCGCCGGTTCGGTCACATACTGCGTCGATAATATCCCCGCCCGCGCCTCACCCTTGCTCGCGGTGATCCGCAACTGCACCGGCCCAGCCACCCGCGCCCACTGCACCCCGCGGATCGCCACACGCCCATCCGGCCCGGTCACCGCAATGTCGGTCCGCATGCCGTTCGCAAACGCGCCCGTCGGTCCCTCGTCAGGCAACCGTACCGATACCGACGCACCCTCCACCGGCCGCCCCGCCTCATCGGCGATCGAAATCACAATCGGCTGGCTGGCTCGCGTCCCCGCCGTGTGAATGGACCCTTCCCCCTCCAACACGCGGATCCGCAAAATCGCGGGAGCGGGATCGGTTTGAGGGGGCCCTCCGTCCGCGGGTACCGGCGGAGCGGGGTAGGCGACTTGGACCGTTATGCCTACCGATAGCAGGAAGGCAACGGCACGACGCCGCAAATGCATGAACTACTGTGTCTGTTCGACCATCTCCGGTTGGTTAGCAACGACCCGCAAAAGCACGGCGGTAATGTTGTCCGGACCGCCAGCTCCGCGCGCACGCTCGATCAGCTTCTTACCCTTCACTTCCAGATTATCTTCGTTCGCGAATATTTCCGCAATGCCGTCGTCGCCGACAACACCGTGTAATCCGTCGCTGCAAAGTAAAAACTCCATCCCCTCGGATAGCTCCACCACGTAGGAGTTGATTCGCAACTGATCGCTCACCCCGATCGCCATCGTCAGCACATGCCGCATCGGGTGCGTCTTCAACTGCGCTTCTTCAATCCCCAGCTTCTTGCCCACTTCCTGCACCCAGGTCTGATCTTCCGTGATGATCAGCAACTGCCCCTGATGGTAGATGTAGGCGCGGCTGTCGCCAACGCTGGCAATATAGGCCTGCGACCCGGTGTCCAACACCGCCGTTAGCGTGGTGCCCATGCCTTCCAACTTCGTGTCCGCGCTCGCCGCGTTCAACACCCGCCGGTTGGCTTCTTCCAAGGCGTTGATCAGAATCTCGGGCGTCGTCAGATCGCTGGAACGCCAGACGACCTCGCCCACAGTCTCGGAGGCTAGCTGCGAGGCATGCTCCCCCGCCTGGGCTCCGCCCATTCCGTCCGCCACCAAAAATAGACCGAGCGAGGGCGCGAGGAGATAGTAATCCTCGTTGTTGGGCCGCACGCAACCCGGGTCAGATAGACCGAATGCTTCCAGCATGAACTTTCCGATTATACGTCAGGATGGGGTATCTCCCGGGCACAGTAGTCCGAAAACACACTGCCCTAAAGGATAACGCGTAAACCAAGTTGAAAAACCCTCCCGTCGTTCAAAGTATTTGTGATTTTTCCGAAAGCGGGCGATGTCAGATTTCTTTGTGGTTCGTCGAACTGCGGTGTGTTGAAGCCATTATATGCTTCGCCGCGCAGTTGTAACGTCGTTTCCCGCGCCATCCGCAACCGCCACGATTTCTGCAGCGCCAGGTTCCAATTGGCAATCTTGCTCTTCCGCATCACGTTCCGGCCCAGGCTCCCGGCCTGCGCCGGCGGCGTCAGATAGCTGAACTTATTCCGCGCCAGAATCAATGGCGCCGTATCCGGATGACTGATCGTCATCCCCAGAATTGACGGGTCCACAATGTTCGGACGATCCCCGCCGGACCCGTCCACGTTCCCAAACCCCGGCGAATCGGACCCAATGAACAGCGTAAACGGCGTGCCCGTCCGGAACGTCGAAACCCCCGACAGCTGCAAGCCGTGCCATGGAATATCGTAGAGCCACCGCAGCGCCACCGCGTGCGTCGCGTCAAAATTCGAAAGCCCCTTCCGGTCGCCGATCTGGTTGTACTGATACTGCGCCCGGCCGTTGTTCATGTCCCGGTTCGCCGCCGTCGCCGTATAGTCCACGCCCGTATCAATCGCCTTGCCGAACGTATACGAAACATTCGCGTTCAGGCCCTTCCGATACGGAAAGTCGTAGCTCACCTGCGCGCCATCGTAGTAGGCAATCCCGTTGCCCTGCACCTCGCGCAACTCGCCAATCGAAGGGTCTGGCCGGCGGTCATTGATCGTCGCCGTCGTATAGGCGAACCGCGGATTCGGCACCGCCCGGTTCAACACTACCCCGGTCAACAACTTCATCGACCGGCTACCCGTATACCCGAACCGCAACATCCCGCGCGTGGCCGACTGCCGCTCAAACACCATCGAATACAGGTGCGAGTACGGCGTCTTCAAATCCTCCGGCAACACCGTCACCGCCGATTGCGCCGCCGCGGCCGACGTCCGCACATCCCGCAATGGATTCAACAGATCCGGATTGTTCACCGTGTAGTAGGTGGCGTACGGTTCGTTCGCCCGTACCTGCTGATAACTCACCGGCGGAATCGGCGCATAGCTCAGCGCGTACATCGCCCGCATCGTCCAATTCTTCGGCGCCCGCCAAGCCAGCGAAACCCGCGGCGCCAGATTATTGCAGTCGCAAGGATACGGCACCTGCCCGCGATTGGTCACCTCATACGGGCTGCCCTCCGGACTATATCGAAGGCCGATATAGACCTGCAGCGTCGAGCTCACCTTGATCCGGTCGGCGACATACAAATTCCCCGCCGACTGCCGGAACCCGCGCGCCATGTCGCCAATCACAACTTCATATGTCGACGGCGTCCCGAACCGGAAATTCTCAATCGCCGTACGCCCGAAGTTGTTCTGAAACTGATACAGCCCGCGGATATTGGTGGCCTCAATCCCGTTCAACTGCAGCCGCTGATAATCCCCACCGGCATACAACTGGTGCCGCCCGCCGCCCAGCGTTTTCGTATACGCAAACCCATACCGGAACGTGTTCTGCGCCCGGTCCACCGGGAACCCCGAATCCGGCCCCAGCTCTTCAATCTGATACCCGAAGCGAATCCGTGGCCCCACCGCGTTCGGCTCGGAAACCAGCAGCGAATACGTCCGCTGGAACTGCGCCGTCAACTGCAACGCCCCACGCGTTAACGTCGTCCGCGCCGTCTGCGTCTTCAGGTCGGTGTCCGGATTCTGTCCCGCCACCAACTGAAACGCATCGATGTTCTGGTGATTCACCGAATAGAACACGCCCACCTTGTTCTTCGACTTCACCACGGTGTCGTACCGCACGTTGAAATCGGTCTCGTCAATCCGCTGCGGTGCATTCGTGTTCAACGCCCGCACGTCGAAATCGGTCCGGTTCGGCGCAATCGCCGGGTACGCCTGGAAGTAGCGGTTGATCACCGCCCGCACCGCCGGGTCCGGCGAAGTCGATGTCCGTTCCGACAACAACGGCACCAGCACATTCCCGTTCACCATCCCGCGCACCTTCCGCTGCCCCACGTTCACTGTCAGATAACCGGCCTTGCCCAGGTCACCCGTCGCCCGCCCGCCATAGGCGTTCTGCCGCCCCGGCTGCACCCCGCCCACCTGGAAAAACGAGCGCGCATTGAACACGCTGTTCTGGTGGCGATAGTAGAGTTCCCCATGCCAGCCATTCGGCCGCGCCGGCGGATTGAACGTGAATGCGCCCGCCGTCGGCCGCCCCTGGTCCGCCGCGAAGTGGCTCGACTCGACAGCCGCCTCCGTCACCAGCGCCACCTGGCTGCCGGCCCGGATCGCCACCTCTTTCGCCGCGTTCGTATCAATCAGGTAAACGGCGACATTCTCATTCCGCATCGCCGTCGTCCCCATCCGCTGTTGCGGCTTGGCGGGGGCCGGTACGGGCGCCGGAGTCGGCGTTTGCGCAACAGCAACAACGCCAAGGATCAAATAACTAAATAAGCGAATCACTTCTTCTCAATCATCGACTTGAGCTGGCGGAACACGGTCTCTTCGTACTCCTCCTTCACGCGTTCAAGTCCTTCCTGTTTAGGATCCCCCGCCCGCGGCGCCTCCCGCTTCAAACAAAATCCCAACAAAGTAGTGGCTTCCTTGTCATCGGGAATGCGCTCCAATACGGCGCGAAACCGGTCGGCGGCCTCGTCAAAACGCTTGGCGTGCCATAGCGCATAGCCAAGATTGAAGTGGTAGTCCGGATCCGCCGGGTCCCCTTCCAACGCTTTTTCAAAATTCGCAATCGCCTGCGGCAACTTCCCCAGCCGCAACTGGCTCGCCCCCAGATTGCTGAACACTTCATTCAACGGCACGTTCTCCGCCACCGCCGCAAACGCCAACTCCGCCCCCGCATACTCGGCCACATAATGCCGGCAAATTCCCGAATAGTACAGGGCCTGCATGTAGTGCGTGTCCGTCGCGGCCACCCGCTGGAACCATTGCGAGGCGTGCTGATAATCTTCCTTGTCCCAATACAACAAACCCAGCTGAAACGCCGGCTGCGAGAACTTCGGCTCCAGCCGCGTCGCCTGCGTAAAAAACCGGTGCCGAGCGTTGTCGTCTTTGGACATCAGCCCGCGCGTATAGTTCTCCATCGCGTCCACGCGCACGCTCGGCCGCCGCCCCAGAAACTCAGCCTCCGTCGTAGCCGGCTTCGGCACAATCGATGTCAAAACCTTCCACGCCAGCGCGCTCTGCAACGCAGCCAAATCCTCCAACAACCCCTCCGCCGTAAACTCGTCCGACTGCCGGACCTGTTTCAAATCCAACACCCGCACCGACAGCTTGATCGACGGCTTCGCGCCCGCCTCCCGCTTGATATCGAACGAACCGAATATCGCGTGCGACGCATCCAGCTCATCGGCGATCTTCACCACCGACGCCCGCGACAAACTTGCATTTGCCCGCAACGACAACCGCTGGCACGCCTCCGCCCGGTCGTTCCGGTCCAGCGTCACCAACCCCTCGGCATGCAGCGCTTCAATAATATTTTCAGCTACGGATTCGCCCACCCAATCCACCGAGCGATCTTTCGTCAAATTGTAGAGCGGGAGGGCAACCGTGGCGTCGGCCCGCGCGGCAGGGGCGAGGAGAAGCAGCGACAGCGCCGCGAACAACAAGCGGGGCATTAAAACTATTTTAGCGCGCACCGGCAGGCCACAAAAAAACGGCCGGCCCTTGGGTTAAGGGCCGGCCAATCGGAGGGCAGACAGATTAGTTAACCAGCAGCTTTGTGGTCGTGCCGCCGATGCGGATTTCGGTGATCTTCATCTTCCCGTCGCCGTTGCTATAACGGATCGACGTCGAACCGAACTTCTCGGCATTCTGTTCGGATTTCACCGGCGCTTCGGCCTTCGTTTTCCCGTTCTGAAGGGTGAGCTTGTCACCGTTCACAACCACCTTGTATTCGCCGGCTTTCAGCGTCACGCCGTTCAGCTCAGCCGGCTGAAACAGGGTCACATTCGACGACGTCGCACCGGCCCAAACAAAGGACACGGCGGCAACAAGACACACAATCATCTTCTTCATGGTTTTCCAGGCTCCTAAACTGTCGGAAGCGGTCGCTTCCCGTTACTTTCTTGATTGGACTCGCGCATTCGATTCGGATTGCGCCAGTCGTTTTTGCGGTGCGGACTCGTTCGCATCGCGTTCTGAATGGTTATACGGTACAGCCCTGGAAATGTTCCGTTTACTCAGAACTTTTTTTCAAAAAACCGGTAACGATTTCGAACGCCCTGTCTTGCGTCGCCGCCTCCGAACCGAACCCCGATACCCAGACAATATCCTTCTCCGCCCGGAACCACGTCCACTGCCGCTTGGCATATTGCCGCGTGCGAATCTTCATCTCTTCCAACGCCTCGGCCTCGCTCGTCCCCGCCACGCTCAGGTACCGCAACGCCTGCTTATACCCCAACGATTCGAACGGCTTTGCCGACGGGCTCACGCCCTCGTCTAACAGAAACTGAACCTCGTCCAACAACCCGCCCCGCCACATCTCCTCGCACCGCCGGTTCAACTGCGCGTACAGCGACTCCCGCGGCGGATCCACCGCCAGCGTCAACTTCCTATACCCGGTCAACCCCGCCAGCCCCGCCTCGTTGAAATGCTCCTCCGCCGGCCGCCCCGCCAACAACCGCACCTCCAGCGCTCGCAAGGATTTGTTCATATCGTTCGGATGAATCCGCGTCGCCGCCGCCGGGTCCAACCGTCCCAGCAACCGCCGGATCGCTCCCGGCCGCCGTGCCTCCCGCGCCTGCAACCGCCCGCGCAACCCGTCATCCCGTTGCGGCCCCGGCGACAAGCCCTGAAACAAGGCACGCAGATAAAACCCCGTCCCCCCGCACAGAATCGGCAGCCGTCCCCGCCCCTCGATCCCCGGCAGCAGCGCCCGCACCTCCGCCACAAAATCCCCCGCCGTAAACAGGTCTTCCGGCGCGCACAGGTCCACTAAGTGGTGAGGAATCCCCCTCTGCTCGGCCAGCGGCAGCTTCGCCGAACCAATATCGAACCCGGCATACACCTGTACCGAATCAAAATTAACAACCTCGCCCCCCAAGCGCTCCGCAAGGGCCAAAGACAGGGAAGACTTCCCCGCCCCGGTGGGTCCGGCAACGGCAATAATGGCTGGAATAGGCATCGCCAGCCTTCCAGTTTAGACTGCCGCAGGATTTAGGGAACCGTTCCCCCTCGCCAGGAATCGTATACTAAGAAGCAAATTCGCTTGTAACCGCACTCGGTGTACAGAGAAGGACGAAACAGCATGGATCGGAAACTCATAGGACGCTGGTTGGGAACGGGGCTCTTGGCCGCCGGCTCCGTCTGCACGCCGGTGTTCGGTCAAGCCGCCGACGCGGCTAACAAGAAGGTGCTTTCCGACAAATCGGCGGCGTATTTCAACTACGCCATGGGCCATCTGTATGCCGACCTCGGTGCCACTTATAACAACCGCGCCGAATACCTGAACAAAGCCATCGACTTTTACAAGAAGGCGATGAAGGACGATCCCAACGCCGGCTTCCTCGGCGAAGAGCTGTCGGATCTCTATATTCAGACCGGCCGCCTCCGCGATGCCGTCCGTGAATCCGAAGACGTCCTCAAGGCCAATCCCAACGATCTCACCGCCCGCCGCATCCTCGGCCGCATCTCCGCCCGCCTCATCGGCGACCCCCAGCAGCGCGGCATGAACCAGAAGATGCTCGAGCAGGCCACCGAGCACTACAAGAAGATCACCGAAATCGAACCCACCGATACCGACGCCTGGCTCATGCTCGGCCGCCTGTATAAGATGTCGCAGAACTCGGTGGAAGCCAAAAAGGCGTACGAGGAAGTCCTCAAAACCGATACCGAAAATGTTGACGCCTTGAGTGGCCTCGCCATGGTCCTCGCCGACGTTGGCGACACGGCCAAAGCGGCTGACCTCCTCAAGAAAGTGGCCGAAAAGAGCCCGAATCTCCGGACACTCACCCAGCTCGCCGCGGCCTACGAACAGATGCGCGAGTTCAAACTCGCCGCCCAAACGCTGAAACGCGCCGTCGAAATGCAGCCGGAGAACAACGAACTCCGCCGCGAATACGCCGGCATCCTCATGCAGGCCGAAGACTTCGAAGGCGCTCTCACCACCTATGAAGAGATCGTAAAGGAAGAAGCCAAGGACGGCGCCTCCTGGCTCCGTATCTCGCAGTTGCACATGCAGCTCGGCCACGTCGACAAGGCGTGGGAAGCGCACAAGAAGGCCGCCGAAACCGACCCCGCGAATCTCGAAGTTCGTTACAACGCCGTCAGCCTCTACGAAGCGCAGGACAAGCTGCCCGAAGCCATCACCGCCATGAAGGAAGTGCTGGCCGATTCCTCCACCCGCTCCTCCAGCCCGGAAGCGAAAAAGAATCGCGCGCGCCTCATGGAGCGCCTCGGCATGTTGTACCGCAACAATGCCCAGTACGCCGAAGCCGCCGGCGCCTTCAAGGAGGTGGGCGAACTCGATAAGGATGCCGCCACCCGCGCCTCCGCCCAGATCATCGAATCCTGGCGCCAGGGCAAGGAGTATCAGAAGTCGGTGGCCGAAGCCGATGAAGCCCTGAAGAAGTTCCCCGGCGACCGGATGATCCGCCTCGTCCGCGCCTCCTCGCTCGTCGAAATGGGCCGCGGTAAGGAAGCCATCGAAGATCTGAAGTCGATGCTCGACGGTAAGACCGACCGCGAAACGCACCTCCAACTCGCCCAGCTTCATGACCGCATGAAGAACTACGGCGAGATGTCCAAGTCGCTCGATTCCGCCGAAAAACTCAGCAAAACCGATGAAGAGCGCGAAAGCGTGTGGTTCTCCCGCGGATCCATGTTGGAGCGCCAGAAGAAGTTCGACGACGCCGAAAAGGAGTTCCGCCGCGTGTTGGAGCGCAACCCCAACAGCGCCGCCGCGCTGAACTACCTGGGCTACATGTTTGCTGACCGGAACGTGAAGCTGGCCGAAGCGGAAAAGATGATCCAGAAGGCCCTCGAACAGGAGCCCGGCAACGGAGCGTATCTCGATTCGCTCGGCTGGGCGCAGTATCGCCTCGGCAAGTACGCCGAAGCCGAAACGTCCCTGAAGGCCGCGACAGAGAAGGTTCCGAAAGACTCGACCATCCAGGACCATTTGGGCGACGTCTACCTGAAGATGGGCCGTTACAAGGACGCCATCACCGCGTGGGAGAAGTCGGTCCGCGCCTGGCAGAGCTCCAGCGCCGCCGAACGCGACGGCCTGGACATCACCAAGGTGCAGAAGAAGATCGAAGGCGCCAAAACCCGCATGTCCAAAGAAGGCAGCGCCTCCCGCGACAAGCAGCCCTAACCGGTAGCCCGCGATAGGTGCCTGGCTCCGGGCAGCCAGACCATCGTACAAACACAACGCAACTCGACCCGGTGCCTGGCACCAAGGAAGTATGAAACGAGAGGGATCAGCAAAGATCCCTCTTTTTTTGCGCCAAAAGTATAGGGTCGGTAAATAGCACCAGTTCTTCTACCAAGCGGAAGCGGAGCCTTACAGGCACTGCAGAATGGAAGGCCCAATTCCCATCACCCCGACCCGCGCAGATGATATAACACCCCTATGCGCCTCCTCCTCCTGGCCGCCCTCCCCCTGATAAACGCCCAACAATGGCCCACCTGGGGCGGCGACCCCGGCGGCCAGAAATACTCCCCGCTCAAACAAATCACCCGCGCCAACGTCGCTAAACTCACCCCCGCCTGGACCTTCCACACCGGTGAAATCTCCGACGGCAAAACCCTCCTCATGCGCACCGCCTTCGAAACCACGCCCCTCGTCGTCGATGGCGTGATGTACCTCACCACCCCCTTCAACCGCGTCGTCGCGGTCGAACCCGAAACCGGCAAACAACGCTGGTCCTTCGACCCCGACATCGACAAAACCAAATCCGCCAATCTCTTCATCTCCCGCGGCTGCTCCTACTGGACCGACGGCAAAATCAAGCGCATCCTCCACGGCACCCAGGCCGGCCGCATGTACTCGATCGACGCCGCCACCGGCAAGCCCGACCCCGCCTTCGGCGCCAACGGCTCCATCGACCTCCGCGAAGGCGTAGCCGACAAATTCCCCGATCGCGGCTACGGCGTAACCAGCCCCCCGGTCATCTACAAAAACCTCGTCATCACCGGCGCCTGGGTCTCCGACGGCGACCCCCAAGGCCCCTCCGGTGACGTCCGCGCCTTCGACATCCGCTCCGGCAAACTCGCCTGGACCTTCCACACCGTCCCCCGCCCCGGCGAGTTCGGCAACGACACCTGGGCCGGCGACTCCTGGAAGGACCGCGGCGGCACCAACGTCTGGTCCGTCATGTCCCTCGACGAAAAGCGCGGCCTCGTCTTCCTCCCCCTCACCAGCCCCTCCCCGGACTACTACGCCGCCGGCCGCAAAGGCACCAACCTCTTCGGCGACTCCGTCGTCGCCCTCAACGCCGCCACCGGCCAGCGCGTCTGGCACTTCCAAACCATCCACCACAACATCTGGGATTACGACCTCCCTGCCCAACCCGCCCTGGTCACCGTAAAATCCAACGGAAAAATCATCGACGCCGTCGCCCAGGTCGCTAAGACCGGCTATACCTTCCTGTTCGAACGCGCCACCGGCAAGCCCATCTTCCCCATCGAAGAGGCCCCCGTCCCCGCCTCCGACGTGCCCGGCGAAGCCGCCTGGCCCACGCAACCCCGCCCCACCAAACCGCCCCCCTTCGCCCGCCAATCCATGAAGCCCGAGGAGCTGACCAACGTCACGCCGGAGTCCCGCAAGTTCTGCGAAGAGATCCTCAAAGGCGCGCAACTCAAACCCATCTTCACCCCCATCGGCCTGCAGACAACGGTCCTCTTCCCCGGCACCAACGGCGGCACCAACTGGGGCGGCGCCTCGTTCGATCCCGAAACCCGCACCCTCTACGTCAACTCCATGGACGTCGGCATGGTCTTCCGCCAGGAACCCCGTCCCGAAGGCGCACTCGTCCCCTACCGCAACCGCGGCGTCGGCACCAACAGTTCCCGCTTCTGGGATCCCAATCTCTACCCCTGCCAGCAGCCCCCCTGGGGCCACCTCACCGCCATCGATCTCGACAAGGGCGAGTTCCGCTGGCGCATCCCGCTCGGCGAATATGACGAGCTCACCAAGAAAGGCGTCGCCCCCACCGGCACGCCCAACCTTGGCGGCTCGCTCGTCACCGCCGGCGGCCTCGTCTTCATCGCCGCCTCCAATGACAGCCGCTTCCGCGCCTTCGATAAGGACACCGGCAAAAAGCTCTGGGAAACCCGCCTCCCCGCCAGCGGCCACGCCAATCCCATGACGTTCTACAGCGCCAAAACCGGCAAACAGTACATCGTCATCGCCGCCGGCGGCGGCAACAAATACAACAACACCTATTCCGATTCGCTCATGGTGTTCACGCTACCGTAAGAAATTTTAAGCATAATAAGGCTATGCGCACACTCCTTCTGCTCTCTCTCAGTGTGGCCGCCCTTTGCGCGGCGGAAAAGTTCGGCAAGGGTTTGACGTTGAAAGAAACAACGCCGGTCGCCACCCTCCTCGGAACCCCCGACAACTATGTCGGCAAGGTGGTTCAGGTGAAGGGCAAAGTGACCGAAGTGTGCCAGATGATGGGCTGCTGGATGCAGATCCAGGACGGCGAAAAGGCCATTCGCTTCAAGGTGAAGGACGGCGAAATCATGTTCCCCAAGAACTCCGCCGGCAAGAACACCGTCGCCGAAGGCGTGCTGAAAAAGATCGAACTCAACCAGCAGCAGGCCGTCGCCTACGCCAAACATGAAGCCGACGAACGCGGCCAGAAATTCGACGCCAGCAAGATCAAAAGTGGCGTGACGATGTACCAGATTCAAGGAACCGGAGCAGTCCTGCTCGACTAGTCAATGAAGAAAATCTTCCTCGGGCTCGCGATCTTCGCGAGCCTTTCGTCTATCCAGGCCCAGGCGCCTGTCGCCCCTGCGCGTCCCAAATTGCTGCTGATGATCGCCGTGGACCAGTTCCGCTACGACTATCTGGTGAAGTTCCGCAAGGAGTACAACGCCGGCCTCGCGCAGCTGCTCAATCAGGGCGCCGTGTTCACCAACGCCAACTACGAACACGCCCCCACCATCACCGCCGTCGGCCACGCCACCATGCTCACCGGCGCCTCGCCCGTGTTGAGCGGCATCGTCGCCAACGAATGGTATGAAAAGGAGATCGGCAAGATCACCACCTCCGTCAACGACGAAGGCAGCGAAATGCTGGGCGATAACCGCGTCGGCGCCACGCCCAAACGCCTGCTCGTCTCCACCGTCGCCGACGAGATCAAGATGTCCGGCCGCGGCGAATCGAAGACCATCGGCATCTCGCTGAAGGATCGTTCCGCCATCCTCCTCCCTGGCCGCATGGCCGACGCCGCCTACTGGTTCGCCTCCGAAAACGGCAGCTGGGTCTCCAGCAACTGGTACATGAAGCAGTTGCCCAAATGGGTGGCCGACCACAACGCCAGCCGCCCGGCCGACAAGTATCTCGGCAAGCCCTGGACCCCGCAGTGGGGCGGCGCGCCGCTCCATACCCTGACCTCCAAGCCCGACACGATGTTCTACGACGGTGTCGAAAAGAGCCCCTTCGGCCACGAAATCCTGCTCGACATGGCCCAGTTGGCTATCGACAACGAAAAGCTCGGCCAGCACGCCACCACCGATGTCCTCGCCCTCAGCTTCTCCGCCAACGACACCGTCGGCCACGCCTACGGGCCCGATTCGCCCGAAGCCCGCGATATGGCCATCAAGACGGACCGTGTTCTCGGCCAGCTCTTCGCCCACATCGAAAAGAGGATCGGCATGCGCAACGTGATCGTCGCCCTCACTGCCGACCACGGCGTTTCCCCCATCCCCGAGGTCAACATAGCCCGCAAGATGCCGGGCGGCCGCGTGAAAGATAAGGAAGTCATCGCCGCCGTCGAAACCGCTTTGACCGCCAAGTTCGGCCCCGGCAAGTGGTACGTCGGCAAGAGCCCGGAACAGTTCTACCTGGAGCCGGCTCTGGTGGAACAGTACGGTGGCCCGCAGGTCCGCGCCGTCGCCGCCGAAGTGCTCCGGAACTTTCCGCACGTCTACCGTGTCTATACCAAGGAACAGTTACTGAACGGGCAAGCCGGACAGGACAAAGTCGGCCACCGCGTCGCCAATGGCTATCACGCCACGCGCGGAGCCGACCTGGTTCTCGTCCTCGAGCCCTACTATCTGTTCGGAGCCACGGGCACGTCGCATAGTACGCCATTCAACTACGACACCCATGTGCCCATCATTTTCATGGGAGCCGGCATAAAGCCCGGCCGCTACCACCAGGCTGCGGCCGTCAACGATATCGCCCCGACGCTCGCAACTATTTTGGAGGTGGAAGTACCCGCTGGATCGATGGGACGCGTCCTTGCAGAGGCCCTTGTTCGCTAGGGGCTTGTGATAATCTGGTGTTTATCGATTTCGCTTAGCGGGATATCAGGAGAGATCTGTCAAATGTTCGGTATTCGTATGGTTCGTATGCTGCTGCCGGCTCTGTTGCTGGCTTCGGCCGTCACAGCTTCGGCGCAGGTGAAGGTGGCCATCATCAATCTGCAAAAGGCAGTGTTGGACACCGCGGAGATTCAGAAGGCGCAGAAGGAACTGGAAGCCAAGTTCAAGCCCCGGCAGGATAAGGCAGAAGCGCTCCAGCGCGAACTGCAAACCATCCAGGGCCAGTTGCAAACCATGGCCGGCAAGCTCACGCCGCAGGCCGAACAGGAACTGAACGTGCAGGGCCAGCGGAAGCAGCGCGAGCTGCAGCGGCTGACCGAAGATCTGCAGGGCGATGTGGACCGCGAACGCCAGGACATCCTCGGCCGCAGCGCGGTGCGCATGAATGATGTGGTGAAAAAGCTGTCGGAAACGAAAGCGCTGGATGTGGTGGTCGACGTCACGAACGCCGTCTACTTCAAGCCGGCATTGGAAATTACCGCGGAAGCAACCGCCGAGTACAACAAAGCGTACCCGGTCAAGTAAGTTCTCCGCGAGGGGGACTTTCATGAACAACTATCTCGATAACTACGGCGTCGTCGATGCGCGCCGCGAAAAACGTTGGAAGCGGATTATCTATTCGCTTCTGACCATCGCGGTCGTCGGCGGCGTCTTGTGGTTTTTCCTCCGGAATTTCAAAGAGGAGTCGCGTGTGCGGGAGTTCCTGACGCTGCTGGAAAAGCAGGACTACAAGACCGCCTACGGCCTCTGGGGTTGCACCGACGCTACGCCATGCCGCGACTACAAGATGGAGCAGTTCCTGCGCGACTGGGGGCCCCAAAGCGATGCGGCGAACGTAGCCGCCATCAAGCGCTCCAAGGTCAAAAGTTGCGACAAAGGCATCATCCAACTGCTCCAGGTGAAGGGGCAGGACGTGAACCTCTACGTGGATCGCAACACGTTGGTCATCGGGTTTGCCCCGTGGCCGGTGTGCAATCCACGTGTCAAAGTGTAAACTTACCAGCCTTTGGCTTTGCGCAGTTCGGTGACGTGCGCCGTGTGGTGTGCGCCGTGCCAGGCGTAAATCGCCAGCAACCAGTCCACCGTGTGCTGCCCGCTTGACGGGTGCACCAGGCCCCGTTCGAACTGCTCTTCGGTGAGCGACCGCAACAGCATCCCCCAACGCGCGTGCAGCGCGTCGAGCAGCGCCAGGCTCAGCCCAATGGGCGCCGTGGCGCCATCGGCGAGTTCGGCCCACAGCTGCTCTTCGTACGGCTTGATGGTGGGGTTCTCTTCCGTCAGAGCCAACTTGAACCGGCAGTAGGCGTTCACGTGGCTGTCGGCCACGTGGTGGACCAGCTGGCGGACCGTCCAACCGCCATCGCGGTAGGGCGTGGCGAGTTGCTCATCGGCCAGGCCGCGAAGCGCCTTGCGCAGCTCCAGTGGGCAGTTCTCAATGGCCTCCATGGCCGCCAGCCGTTCGTCGGCCGTCAATGGGCCGGCGAAGGTGAACTTGCCAATTGGGTAGCGTGGGTCGGACATGGGTCAGGTCTCCTTGCGGTTGATGAGGAAGGTGGCCACGTGTTCAAAGAACGCGCGCAAAGTGGCTTCGGCTTCGGCCGGCAGAGCGGCCTCGGCAAAGGCGTTGTTCATGATGGCGATCCAGCGGTCGCGCGCCGCGCCGTCGATGGCAAAGGGGAAGTGGCGCATGCCCAGCCGCGGATGGCCGCGTTCTTCGATGTAGGTGGGCGGGCCGCCGAAACGGAAGATGAGGAAGTTGCGGAGCCGCGCCTCGGCGCCAACCAGATCGGCCGCCGGGTACATCGGGCCCAGAATGTCATCGCCAGGAATCTGACGGTAGAAGGCGGCCACTAAACGGTGAAACCCGGCATCGCCGATTTCGGCGTAGACCTGATCTTCGGGGAGTGTTGGGGTCACCCTTTCATTATCAAACGGACCGGGATTTGCGGCGGAGCGCAGTACCTGATAAACATATCTCAATGCTCATTTCCCGACGCGGCTTGTTAACGGGTGCGGCCGCGCTGCCTCTCGCCTGTTCCCGCCGCGCTCCGGAACGTCCGAATCTGCTCCTCGTCGTCGCCGATGACCAGTCCTGGCCGCACGCCGGCGCCTATGGCGACAAGTTCGTGCGCACCCCGGTTTTCGATCGGATCGCCAAGGAAGGCGTGCTGTTCACCCATAGCTTTTCGGTGTGCCCGTCGTGCACCCCATCGCGGACGGCACTGTTGACGGGACGCTACCCGTGGCAGGCCGGGGAGGCGGGCGTGCTCTATGGCACCATGCCGGCCGATATGCCGGTGGTCACCCATACGCTGGAAGACGCCGGGTATCGCACTGGCTTCACCGGCAAGGGCTGGGCCCCGGGTGACTGGCGTGCCGCCGGGATGAAGCGCCACCCCAACGGCAAGGAGTTCAACGCCCGGAAGCATCCGGCGCCCGTCGCAGCTGGCATCGACGACCGGGACTACGCGGCCAACTTCGCCGACTTCCTGGCCGATGGCGACCAAGCCAAACCGTTCTTCTTCTGGTTCGGCAGCACTGAACCGCACCGGGTCTACGACCCCAACGCCAGCGACCGGATGGACCGCAAGCTGGCCAGCATCAAGGTGCCATCGTACCTGCCGGATACCGAAACGACCCGAAAAGACCTCGCCGCCTATTATTCGGAGATCGAGTGGTACGACCAGCAGTTGGGCAAGGCGGTGGCGCTGTTGGAAGAGCGCGGGGTGCTGGAGGACACGTTGATCATCGTGACCTCCGATAACGGCTTGCCGTTCCCGCGAGCCAAGGTGAACCTCTACGACGGCGGGCTGCACATGCCGCTGGCGATGCGCTGGGGCCGCAAGGTACAGGGCGGACGGACAGCGAGCGCGCTGGTAAGCCACGTCGACATCCCAGCCACGCTGTTGGCGGCGGCCGGGCAACAGAACCTAAATGGAGCGGCGGGGCGGAGCTTGCTGCCGCTGCTCGATGGCAAGACCGACGTCGCCCGCGGCCACGTGCTGGCCGGGATGGAGCGGCATACCATGTGCCGGCCCGATGGCAACGGCTACCCGATGCGCAGCGTGCGCACCCGGGACTACCTGTACATCCGGAACTTTGAGCCGGACCGCTGGCCGACCGGTGGACCCGATTTTGAGTCGAGCAACAAGACCTTCCACGGCGACATCGATGGCGCGCCCGTGAAGGACGAACTGCTCGATCCGGCGAACGCTAAGCGATTTGCCCGCGAGTTGGCGCTGTGCGTAGGCAAGCGGCCGGGCGAGGAGTTGTACCACCTGGCGTCCGATCCGGACCAGGAGCATAACCTGGCGCAGCGCGGCTCCCACAAGGAGGCGCTGGACCAGTTGCGCGGGCTGCTGGAGACCGATCTACAGGCCACCGGGGACCCGCGCATCGAGGGCCGCGATCCGTGGAAGAGCTACCCGTACCGGCAGACAACTGGGTTCGGAGCGTCGTTCAACACGACGCTGACCGAGGAGCAGCGCGATTCGTTCCGGGGTGGCAAGGCGCACAAGCCCGAGTAGGGCTAGTAGACCTGCATGGTGTCTTCGAAGAGCTTGGCCAGATCGTCGGTGTTGGCGGGACGGGGGGAGAGCTTCGTCACCCGGTGCTGGGGCAACGTGCCCTCGACCAGCGCCGGAATGTCCGAACTGCTATAGCCCAGGGCCTTCAGGCCGCTTGGCACTTTCAGGCGTTCCATGATGGCGATGATCCGGTCGGCCAGGATCTTGCCCGCATCGGCCAGGGAGGCGTTGGAGGTATCGACGCCGAGCGCGGCGGCGGCGGCCAGATGCCGGTCCGGACAAGCACCCGCGGTGAAGCGGAAGACGGCCGGGGCGTTCAGGATGACGCTGAAGCCATGGGGGATCATCTCCGGCTGGTTGGGGTAGCCGGCCTGCTTGTAGCCGCGGCCTTTCACCATGCCAGAGACCGGGTACGACATGCCGTGCGGCAGGTGTACGCCCGCGTTGCCGAAGCCCACGCCGGCGTAGGCGGAGGCGAGGATCATGTTGGAGCGGGCTTCGTCGTCGGAGGTGTCTTCGACGGCGCGGGTGATGTAGTCGCCCACCATGCGGAGGGCCTGCAGCGACCAGACGTCGCTGATGGGATTGTTGCCCTGATAGGCCGGGCGGAGGATGGGACGATCGGGGTAGGGCCGCTCGGAGTAGTGGACGGCAGTGTAGGATTCGATGGCGTGGCTGAGCACGTCGAGCCCGGTGGCGGCGGCGACCTCCGAGGGCATGGTCCGGGTGTTCTCGGGGTCGAGGTAGCCGAGCGTGGGCTTCAGGCGGCGGTGCGCGATGCCGGTCTTGGCGTGGAGGTGGGCGAGGTCGAAGATGGCGACGCCGGTGGTCTCACTGCCGGTGCCGGCGGTGGTGGGAATGGCGAAGAGCGGCTTCACCGGACCGGGGACGGGTTTGCCCTTGCCGATGGGCGGGTTGATGTAGTCGAGGAAGTCCTCGGGCGGATGGCAGGTATAAAGATTCACTGCCTTGGCCGTATCGATGACGGAGCCGCCGCCGACGGCGATGATGGCGTCGAACTCGATGGCGTTGGCGAAGGCGATGGCCTCTTTGAAGCTCACGTCGGTGGGCTCGACGCGGACGCGGTCGAAGAGGGTGTAGGCGACTTTGGCGTCGTTGAGAGACTGCTCGACTGTGGCCACCGGCGGGAGGACGCGCATCAACGGATCGGTGATGACGAGGGCGTGGCGGATGCCGAGTTCGGC
>CANIVU010000014.1 GCA_947470805.1 Acidobacteriota bacterium
AGGGGAATAAACCGCAGTTCTTCGCCCATCACCTTTCGGCCGGCGAGAATGGATACAACGGCCACTACGCCCCGGAATACCATTCAAGCCTTACGAACCCAAATCTCATTTCCCTATAATAAACAAGTTTAGAAGTACTTGTTTTATGGCTTTCGCCCCACGGCAACACAGCGAATCCCAAACGGGTACGGCACCTTGTAGCGCAACGCCTCTTCCATGGACATGATCATGTCCATCATCGGATTCCCGCGGGCGATGTTTATGCTGCCTTCCACGATCTGCAGTTGTTCTTCGTCCGGCAACGACAGATACTTCTTGTTCCGCTTCTTAATCATCGCGAACGCCGGATAGACAAAGAACCCGATGTGCGATTCGTCGTGCACCTCGAAGCCAGCCCCCGCCAGGAGCTCGTTCAGACTCTTCTGGCTGTACCGCCGGAAATGCATCAACTGCTTGTCGTAGACGTCGAACAAGTGGGGCCCGGCCGGAACTTCGATCACCGCCACGCCCCCGGGCCGCAACATGCGGTACACCTGCTTCACCGCCATCACGTCGTCGCCGATATGCTCCAACACGTTCGCCAGCGACGCCGCGTCCAGGCAGGCATCCGGCAACGGACTCGTCGTCAGGTCGAACTGAATCAACGGCCAGTCCGGATGCGCCTTCGCCAGCTTGTGCAGCGGCGCCGGCACATAGTCGGCCCCAACCACCTGCGCATGCGGAAACTGCTTCTTAATATCACGCAGCAGAAACCCGGAACTGCAGCCGATATCCATAATCACCGGCCGCTCGCCCTTCACCCACTTCCGCAACCGCGAAAGGGAATTGCCTCGCGAAGCAATGTCGATATAGTGCTGATCCCCGGCCAGCGACTCGTGAAAATGCGTCAGCCCATCGGTCCACCCGGACTCGGTCACCGTATAACTCAACACCGGCTCCAACCGCTGCCCGATCTGAAATCCCCGCCCGGTCCACGACGGGACCACCGGACTGGCCGGAACAGGGGGAAGGGGGAACGGGAACGACATGCTCTTGTTATTGTATCGGGCCCAGCCGTTTCGGCCAAATCCGCAATCGCACAGCTATAATTGAAGCCAATGGCTTCCGCCGCGAAATGGCCCAAGGTCCTCCCCCCCCTGACCACCGAACAGCGTCGCATCAGCGACGAATTCATGAAGCACTGGCACGACCGTCTGCCCGGTGCCTGGTATGGGATTGTCGAAGGCTTCAATCACAAATTCCCCGTCCGCCACTCCCGCCCCGGCTTCGTGTCCACTCTCGAAATCGGTGCCGGACTCGGTGAACACATCCGCTACGAAACCCTCACGCCAGAGCAGGAAAAGAACTACCACGCCCTTGAACTGCGCGAAAACATGGCGGCCGAAATCCGCAAGAATTTCCCGCGCATCAACGTAACTGTGGGCGATTGCCAGCAGCAGATGGACTTCCCTGAGGGCTCCATGGACCGCGTCATCGCCGTCCACGTTCTGGAGCACCTGCCCAATCTTCCCGGCGCCATCAAAGAGGCCTACCGTCTGCTCAACAAGCAGCGCGGCCAGTTCCTGATCGTCATTCCCACCGAAGGCTCCCTCGCCTACACCATCGCCCGCAAGATCTCAGCAGAGCGCGAATACAAGAAAAAGTTCGGCGGCGATTACTCCTGGTTCTACAAGCGCGAACACATCAACCTGCCGCACGAAATCTACGAAGAGCTGAACCCCTACTTCACCGTGGAGAGCAAGTCCACCTTCCCGCTCCCCATCCTGCCCATGCTCTTCTGCAACCTCTGCCTGGGCCTCGCGCTGAAACCCAGGCCCACTCCGCTTCTCTAGTTCGCTTCTTTCAACAACCCTTGATACACGGCCTTCGCTTCGTCGTAGGCCGTTTTCATTTCCCCCTGCTCGGTCAGCCGGATCCGCCCAATCTTCTGGTTAAAACACTTCTCCACCGCCGCCAGGCACCATTCAATACTGTCCTTCACGCGAATGGGTTTATCGGCCACCGTCACCCACACCGGGTTGGTATGCGACGACGGCAGAATCCGCAACGCCACCCACGCGCTCTTGTCGATCTTCACGTCGAACGCCACATCGCGCATCGCCCCATCCGCCACCACCTCCTGCGTCGCGACAACATTCCCATTCACCAATAGCTCCAGCGGCACCTTCCGCGTGTTCCCCATCCGCGCCCGTTCCAACTCCCAATACGGCTTCTGATCTACGCGCCGGTTCCGGATCACATCGTCCGGCTTCTCGCCCAACAGCGCCGCCACCTTCGCCGTCACCTTCACCTGCCCCGGCGCGGCCAGCTTCACTGTCGAATCACCCATCCCCATCTCCACGTTATTCACCTTGAAATCCAGTAAGTGGCTCTTCCCGTCGGAAACGTAATTCCGCCCATCGCGAATCCCGTGCACCCAATCGGTGTAATCCAACTTCGGCTGCCGCACATAGCTGCGCCCTAACCCCACTTTTTCCCCGTAAATACAGGGAAAATCGGTCTCCCCGGAGATCCGCGCCTTATACCCGGCGTTCAACGTGTGATACCAGATATTCAGTTCCCACGTATACGGCGTATCCACCGTCGAAATAAAGTCGGTGAGACCCTTCGTCACAGTAACAACAAACTCATTCGCGCCAATCCCGTCAAACGGCGGCAACTCCTTCGTCGGCATCTTCGTGTCCTGCACCTGCAAGCCCCAGCCGGAGTGCGCATACCCGGTCACCGCGCCCTGCCCCTTGGCCCACTTCATAATCGGCAGCCCCCACGTCGGCCAGTCTTCAATCCGCTGCGTCCCCGGATAGTCCTGCTCCTTCAGCCCCAGCAAAACAATATGGCCCGTGTGGCTCGACGGATGCCCGCTCACCTCCACGTCGTACCGGATCCGGTTCTCCAACGTCGACAACGCATTGTCCTTCCCTTCAAAAAACGTCTTCTGGAAATACCACCCCGGCCCCCACGTCAGCACCGAACCAATTTTCAAATCCTCGCCCGTCACATGCCGCATCATGTCCTGCGGATACACGCCCTCCGTCGGCCGCTCGTAGTGCGCGCACCCGGCCGCGTGAATGTGGTGATCCCCCGAAATCCAACCCATCTTCGCCGGGTCAATCCACCGCTCCAACTGGAACGAAACTTCCTTCGGCTCCGGCCCCGTAATCGCCAGCTTCTTCACGCCCGTCCGGTACTCCGGCCCGCGGCCATACTCAATCGTGTACGACCCCGGCGGCAGCGTCACATGCTCCCCATCGGCCCGGTACACCTGCGGATGAAAGAAAAAATCCCCATTCAGACGCTTCGTCTGCGCCGGATACACCCGCCGCGATTCATCCCGAATCAGGAACCCCGCCGTCGTCGTCTTCCCATCGGTATCCTTTACACGAAACACCACCTTCGCCGCCGGCGACGCCGTGAACAATATGTCCACCTCGCTCCGGAACCCCAAGTCCTGCGTTCCCTGCCCCACGTCAAAAATCAACTTCGCCTCGCGCTTCCCGGCGTCTTTCGAATACAGCTGCAGAATCCGGTACTCCACCTCCAGCCCCGACAAATGCGGCTTCATCGGCTGCTTGTTGAACATCGCGTGGTCAATCCACCGCCGAGCCACACCGCCCGCCGACGTATTCGCCAACTGCCCGGAATTTGGGCTGTCCACCGCCAGCACCGCCGTAATCCCCGCTTGATTCGCCACCTTCACCAGAAACGTCCGCCACCCCTGCTCCATCAACCGCGCCGCCGCCGGCCCCTGCTGCGCCTTCACCCGGCTCTCCGGGTTAATCTCAATGCCGATCAGCACCCGCTTATCCAGAATCTTCTGGATCGCCTCCACCTGCGCCTTCCCGCCGCCCGCCGTGCCAAGCAACTTCTGCAACTCCGCCGCCTCCGCCTTCGGCAGCGGTTCCCCCACCACCTCCAGCGCCTGCACCACCCGCGCCACCTGCGCCGCCAGCGGCTGGAACTCCACCGCCGAGACCAACGGCAACTCTTCTCCAAACACGCACAGTCCGGCGACAAGCAAAAGCAGCGGTTTCATTCCGTTTGTTCTATCACAAGGCGCCCCGTCAAAAATACCTTGACACTCACTATAGTGACAAGCATTATATTGACATGCAAGATAAGGACGCCGACGCGCTCCTCCCCCTCCCCGCCCCGTTCTTCCAGATCCTCGTCGCCCTCGCCTCGGGCGATGCCCACGGCTACGCCATCATGCAGGACGTCGAAGAACGCACCAACGGCAAACTCCGCCTCTCCCCCGGCACCCTCTACGGCTCCATCAAACGCATGCTCGAACTCGGCCTCATCCAGGAAGCCCCGCGCAAAGCCGGTGAAGACGAACGCCGCCGCGCCTACAAAATCACCGCTCTCGGCAAACGCACCGCCCGTGCCGAAGCCGCCCGCATGGCCGAAACCCTGCGATACGCCAAGGCAAGCGGCCTAACCCCCAATGAAGCGTAGTCTCCAAATCCTCCTGCGTCTCTATCCCGCCGAGTTCCGCGCCGAGTACGGGCCGGAAATGGACGAACTCCTCACCGCCCGCGCCAAACGCGAGCCCGCGGCCAATCTACTCAAAGACCTCGTAATCGACGTCCTCCGCACCGCCCCCAAGGAACATCTCACCATGTGGCACAAAGACATCAAACATTCCCTCCGCGCCTTAAAAAGTGCCCCCGCCTTCACCGCTGTCGCCGTCCTTTCCCTCGCCCTCGGCCTCGGCGCCAATTCGGCCATCTACTCCCTCGCCTACGCCCTCCTCCTCCGCCCCCTCCCCGTCCCCGATCCCTCCGGCCTCCTCATCCTCCAGGGCACCCGCACCGCCGAACAGGACCCGCAAGACATCTCCCATCCCGACTTCCTCGAACTCCGCAAAACCACCCAGTCCTTCCACTCCCTCATCGCCACCCAGGAAATCATGCTCGGCTTCGCCGCCCGCCCCGGCGACACCGCCCAGATGAAACTCGGCGCCTTCGTCTCCAGCAATTTCTTCGATGAAATCAACGTCTCCCTCGAACGTGGCCGCCCCTTCCGTCCCGATGAAGACGAAGCCCCCGGCCGCAATCCCGTCGTCGTCATCTCCCACGAACTCTGGACCGATCAGTTCCAGTCCGACCCCGCCATCCTCTCCCGCAAAATCCGTCTCAATAACGTCGAACTCTCCATCATCGGCGTCGCCCCCGCGCACTTCTCCGGCCTCCGCAACATGATCCGCGCGTCATTCTTCGTCCCCATCTACATGTCGTCCGCCATCACCCCCACGCGAGCCATCCCCGGCCGCCGCGACATCTTCCCCCTCAACGTCCGTGGCCGCCTCCGCCCCGGTGTCTCCATCGATCAGGCCAACGCCGAAGTCGCCACCCTCGCCCGCAATCTCGAAGCCGCCCACCCGGAATCCAACCGCGGCCGCGGCCTCCGTGTCCGCACAGAACTCCAACAGCGTTTCGACGCCTCTCCGCCCGATGCCATTCTCGTCGGCATGCTCCTCGTCACCACCCTCCTTGTCCTACTCATCGCCTGCGTCAACGTCGCCAATCTGCTCCTCGCCCGCGGCCAGGCCCGCACCCGCGAGATCTCCGTCCGCCTCGCCTTGGGCGCCAGCCGCTCCCGCATCCTCCGCGAACTCCTCACCGAATCCCTGCTGCTCGCCGTAGCCGGCGGTGCCATCGGCCTCCTCATCGCCGCCGCCGCAACCAGCGCGTTCAACAGCATCGAACCACCCAGCGATTTCCCCATCCTTCTCAACGTCCAAATCGATCGCCAGGTCTTCCTCTTCAACGCCCTGCTGTGCCTGGTCAGCGCCCTCCTCTGTGGCCTCGTCCCCGCCCTCCGCAGCCTCCAACCGGATCTCGTCAGCGGGCTCAAAGGCGGCGACTCGCAACCCCGCTCCCTCTGGGGCCGCGGCACCCTCGTCGCATCCCAAATCGCCGTCTCCTGCGTGCTCCTCATCATCGCCGCCATGATGATCGCCGGCATGCGTGGCACCTTGCTCAAGGAACCCGGCTTCCGCATCGACAACGTCCTCATCACCGGCCTCAACCCGCTCAACCCCGATACCGCCAACCCCTTCTACAACCGCCTCCTCGACCGCGTCCGCGCCACCCCCGTCGTTCTCTCCGCCACCCTCGCCACCGCCGTCCCCACCGCCAATGACGCCATCCGCATGGCCCGCGTCATCCCCGAAGGCTACACCCTCCCGCCCAATCAGCAGGACATCCAGGTCTTCGAAACCGATGTCACCGAAGACTACTTCGGCACCACCGCCATCCCCATCCTGAGCGGTCGCGCCATCACCCGTCAGGACGACAACGCCGCCCCCCGCGTCGCCGTTGTCAACGACCTCTTCGCCCAGCGCTACTACCCCGGCCAGGAGGCCGTCGGCAAACGCTTCCGCATGGATGGCCAGATGGTCCAAATCGTTGGCATCGCCCGCCGCGCCAAGTATATCTTCGTCGGAGAAGGACCCATGGACGCCATCTATCTCTCCGCCCGCCAGGCACCCCGCATGGGCCGCATGACCCTCATGGTCCACACCGCCTCCGACGCGGCTAACTTCGCCTCCCCCGTCCGCGAAATCGTCCGGCAAATCGATGCCGCCGTCCCCCTCACCACACTCCGCACCATGGCCGATTATCACGACCGCCGCACCGTCGGCATCGTCCGGCTCCTCGTCCGCACCGTCACCGCCCTCGGCGCCATCGGCCTCCTGCTGGCGCTCATCGGCCTCTACGGCACCATGTCCTACGCCGTCAGCCGCCGCACCCGCGAAATCGGCATCCGCATGGCCATCGGCGCCGCCCCGGCCTCTATCCGCCAGTTACTCCTCAAACAAGGCGCATGGATCGCATTCCCAGGCATCGCAGTTGGTCTCGCCATCGGTATCTTTGCCGCCAGTATCTTTGAACAGGGCTTCCTCGGCATGGCAGTCGCTCACCCGGCCGTTTTCGTCATCGTCCCGCTCTTGCTTACCATCGCCGCCCTCGCCGCCTGCTGGCTCCCCGCGCGCCGCGCCGCCGCCACCGCTCCCACCCAGGCCCTTCGCTGCGACTAACTCCCGGCTATGATGGGTAGGTCGTATCTACGAGGAGAGCAATATATCTATGTCTCTGCACCGATGGACCGCGGTGTTGACTTGCAGTCTCTTTTGCCTGACGGCCGCGCCCATCCCGCGCCATGCCGTTAATTTACGCGGCGCGCTCACGGATAGTAGCGCCCGCCCACCGAAGCAGATCGGTGACGACTTTACCGCCGCCCGCATGGCCGCCGCCGGCCTGCCCGCCGCCTCCGCCGCTGGATTGTATCTGGCCAATGAATATAAGACGGACCACAACGGCGTCACCCACTTGGTCTACCGCCAGCGTTTCCAGGGCCTCGATATTCACGGCATGGAATGGCACGTCAATATTGATCGCGATGGCCAAGTCCTCAACGCCGGCGGCCAACTCTTCGCCGCCCCCACCGCCCCGGCCGCCAACGCCGCCAAACTCACCGAAGCCGCCCGCGCCGCCCTGTCCGCCGTAAATCCCATCCTCGCCCGCCAATCCACCCTCCGCCGCTCCGGCATGACCGCCCGCGGTGACGCCCGCTTCGTCGCCGACGAAATGGGCGAACTCACCGGCCGCCCCGTCTGGTATCCCGTCCGCGGCGTTCTCCAGCCCGCTTGGCGCTTCGTCGTCACCGATGGCGACGGCGTCTCCACCTACGACACCATCATCGACGCCAACGCCAACACCCTCCTCGCCAAGCGTCCCTTGACGATGTTCCAGGCTACCGCCAAAGGCTCCGTCTTCACCGGCGTCAGCCCCCAGCCGCCCGTGAAGTTCGGCGTGCAGTCCACGGACGAACCGCCCTATGTCCAGCGCGTCGTCGTTCCCTTCTCCGGCTCCCCCACCGCCTCGCCCAAGGGCTGGGTCGCCGGCTCAGAAACCGTCGGCAACAACACCATCACCGGCCTCAACCCCGCCGGCGCAGTCTTCCTCGCCAACCCGCTCACCGCCCAATCTCCGTCCCGGGATTTCCAGTTCCCCCTCCTCCTCGGGCCCGACGCTCCCGTCTCCACCGCCTTCGGCGACGCCGTCACCACCAATCTCTTCTATTGGGTCAACCGCGCCCACGATCTTTTCTACGAGGTCGGTTTCAACGAAGCCGCCGGCAACTATCAGGCCCAGAACTTCACCAACTCCGGCCTCGGCGGCGACGCCATTTTCGCCTACTCCCAATTTGGCTCCCAGGCCACCACTGGCTTTGCCTCCCTCGGCAACGCCTTCTACACGACCCGTGACTACTCGGATGGCGCCCCGGCCATGATCGCCATGTATCTCACCTCTTTCGGCGGCGTCTGGGCCGATGGCTCTCTCGCCAGTGACGTGATCCTCCATGAATACGCCCACGGCGTCACCGGCCGCATCATCCCCACCCTCGGCGGCTTCCAGGGCGATGCCATGAACGAAGGCCTCTCCGACTTCTGGGCCATGGAATTCCTCGTCCCCGAAGGCGCCTCGCCCGATGGCGTCTACCCCTTCGCCGAATACTGGTACCGCGCCTTCGGCGGCGGCCTCCGGAACCGCCCCTTCTCCACCAACATGGAGGTCAACCCGCTTACCTACGCCAATCTCGGCCGCTCTTGGCTCAACCCGGAAATCCATGAGGACGGCGTCATCTGGGTCCAGGCCCTTTGGGAAGTCCGCGCCAATCTCATCCGCCTGTTCGGCGAAACCGAAGGCCGCCGCCGCTTGAAACGCATCGTCCTCGACGGAATGAAGATGTCCCCGCCAGCGCCCTCCATGGTCGAACTGCGCGACGCCATCCTCCTCGCCGAACGCGTCGATTACAAGGGCGAAAGCCAGTCCCAGCTTTGGGAAGGCTTCGCCAAACGCGGCCTCGGCGTGCTCGCCTACAGCCCGGGCCCGGACACCATCCAGGTCTCCGCGTCGTTTGATAAACCCTCCAACACCGGCGCCATCGGCGTCCAGACCGAAACGCCCATCATCGGCCAGCCACTCCGGGTCTCTGTCGCCGATGCCAACTACACCGGCGAAACCCTCACCGTCGACGCCACCTCCAGCACCGGCGACGTCGAAACCATCGTCCTCGCCCGTGAAGACGGCCCCAACTATTCCGGCGTGCTCTTCACCACCGGCACCGGCCCGGCTCGCAAAAACAGCGGCTCCCTCTCGGTCATCGTCGGCGATGCCATCACGCTCTACTACAACGACGCCAACTCCGGCGCCGGCCAGAAGCTCATCGAAAAAACGATGAAGGTTTCGCAAAACTACACCCTCAGCGTGAACACCACGCCCACGCCCTTCACCTTCCCAAATGAGACGGCCACCGGCCTCCGCGCCACCGCCAGCACCACGTATCTGCGCGCCGCCCTGCCCTTCGATTTCCCCTTCTATGGCAAGAAGTACCGCGAAGTGCGCATCCTCCCCGAAGGCATTCTCCAGTTCGATACCGCGCTCGTCCCCGGCTGTATCGATCAGCCCGGCTTCGCCAACTACACCGGCATCTCCCCTATGGGTATGTGGATGCGCACCAGCGGTGGCGCCCAACCCGGGGAGAATGTCTACATCAGCCGCGGACCCAACTCCTTCACCGTCCGTTGGGCCGGCGAAACCATTCCCTCCATCACCAACCCGCCGTACACGCCAGTTCCGGAACCGGTCAACTTCGCCGCCACGCTCTTCGAAAACGGCGAAATCCGCTTCTCCTACGGTGCCGGCAATCAGAACCTCATCAACAGCACGCCCTTCGCCGGTTGTCAGGGGACGCAACCCCTCGTCGGCATCTCCCGCGGCATCGGCGGTTCGCCACTTTTCCATTCCCTCGGCTATGAACGCGCCACCTTCAAGGACGCGCCGGGCATGGGCTTCATCCCGCCTTCCGAGAACTCCTCCATCCCCAAGGTCCGCATCGATTCCCCCGCGCCCGACGCCACCGTCACCGGCGTCCTGCCCGTCCGCGGCATCATCTACGACGAAGACACCTTCGTCGCCGCCGCTTTCATCCTCATCGATGGCGTCTACATGGGCGCCGCCCCGCGCGGTCTCGCCCGCCCCGATGTCTGCACCACGCCGACAACCCTCCCCGGTTGCCCCAACATCGGATTCCAGGCGAATCTAAACGTGGCCGGCCTCGGACTCAAGCCAGGCCCGCACACCCTCCAAATCCGCGCCGCCAACGCCAAAGGCGGCTTCCAGGACTACCCCGATTCCCCCATTCCCTTCACCATCGAAGAGGGCTCCGGAACGCTCCCCGTCGCCGGCTTCGACACCCTCAAGGACGGTGACGTCTGGAAGGACTTCCTCATTGTCCGTGGCTTCGCCTACTCCAAGGCATCCCGCGTCTCCGCCGTCGACATCATCGTCGATGGCGTCGCCAACACCCGCGCCGCCTACGGGCTCACCCGCAACGACCTCTGCGCCGCCGCCGGCCCCGCCGCCGGTTCGGCCAACTGTCCCGCCGTCGGCTGGCAGGCCTTTGTCGATACCACTGCCGACGAACCGGCCATGCCCAACGGCGAACACAAAGTGCAACTCCGCATCACCGAAGACAACGGCCGCATATCCTTCCAACCGGAAACCCCAGTCACGGTCAAGGTCGATAACCCGGCCCGCACGCTCCCCGTGGGCGTCGTCACCGCGCCAACCAATGCCCAGCGCGTCTCCGGCGATATCACCATCTCCGGCCACGCCTGGGACCCGGACGGCCGCATCTCGCAAGTGGTGCTGTTCATTGACGAAGGCAACCGCGGCGCCATCCGCTACGGCACCGCCCGCCCCGAAGTCTGCGCAACGCTAAAGGACGTAGCCGCCTGCCCCAACATCGGCTTCGACGGCACCTTCGACTCCCGTCGCCTCTCCAACGGCCCCCACCGCCTGATGGTAGCCGTCGTCGACAACACCGGCAACGTGATCTTCACCCCCGGCATCACCAACGGTGGCATGAACATCATCGTCAACAACCCCTAACCCCTCCCCGGACAATTCCTAGGTGACTGTCACCTGGGAATTGTCCGGGGGGAAACACGCAACATGATCGCCGCCCATTGGTCCGTCTGCTGGCCCGCCGGGCTGGCCGCGTTCCTGGTCCTAATCCTGGTCACTTCGCTCTGGGACGTAGACGAACTGCAAGGCCAGCTCAGCTTCCTCAGTCTACTCGCGAAAGCCGTCTATCTCCTGGTCCAGGCGGCCCTAGTCCCGCGCCTCTTCAAGAAGAATTATCGAACTTTCTTCCTCGCTGCGATCCCCGCCCCTCTGTTGCGTCTCGTCACGCTGCGGTTCATCCTCGCACAGATCCTCCTCGCGATTCTCGTTTCCATCCTCACGTTTTTCCTCTTCACCAGCGACAGCCTGGAATCACTTCGCCGTCTCACTTCACTTCTCCGCCTCGCAGAGGTACTCCTCATCGGACCCGCCGCCCTCCAGTTCGCGCTGCAAGCCAAACACGCCGACTCCGCCATCACCGCCTTCCCCCAACCCCGCTAACGCCCCCCCGCACGGTACAATGCAGAATTCGCGTACCCCCATGAAACATCTCATTTCAGCTGGATTCGGTATCACCGGTGCCCTCGCCCTCGCCGGCATCGCCATCAACCGCGGCGAACCCGTCAACTCTATGTGGCTGGTCATCGCCTCCGTCTGCATCTACATCTTTGCCTACCGCGTCTACGCCAGCTGGATCGCCGCCACCGTCATGGCCCTCAATGACAACCGCGCCACCCCCGCCGAACGCCTCCGCAACGGTCACGACTACGAACCAACCAATAAATGGATCGTCTTCGGCCACCATTTCGCCGCCATCGCCGGCCCCGGCCCCCTCGTCGGCCCCACCCTAGCCGCCCAGTTCGGCTACCTCCCCGGGACACTCTGGATCATCATCGGCGCCGTCCTCGGCGGCTGCGTCCAGGATTTCGTCATCCTCTTCTGCTCCATGCGCCGCAACGGCAAATCACTCGGCCAAATGTGCCGCGAGGAGATCGGCAAAGTCGGCGGCCTCACCGCCCTCGTCACCGTGCTCCTCATCATGATCATCCTCCTCGCCGTTGTCGCCCTCGTCGTCGTCAACGCCCTCAAAGGCTCCCCCTGGGGCACCTTCACCATCGCCGCCACCATGCCGATAGCAGTCTTCATGGGCCTCTACCTCCGCTACCTCCGCCCCGGCAAAGTCCTCGAAATCTCCGTCATCGGCTTCCTCCTCGTCCTCGGCTCCATCTTCGGCGGCGAATGGGTCGCCCACTCGCCGGACTTCGCCCCCTGGTTCACCCTCTCCGGCACCACCCTCGCCCTCTGCGTCATCGTCTACGGCTTCGCCGCCTCCGCCCTCCCCGTCTGGCTCCTCCTCGCCCCCCGCGATTACCTCTCCACCTTCGTCAAACTCGGCGTCGTCATCCTCCTGGGCGTTGGCATCCTCTTCGTCCAACCCCAACTCCAGATGCCCGCGCTCACCCGCTTCATCGATGGCACCGGCCCCGTCTTCGCCGGCAACGTCTTCCCCTTCTGCTTCATCACCATCGCCTGCGGCGCCATATCGGGCTTCCACTCCCTCATATCCTCCGGCACCACCCCGAAGATGATCGCCAAGGAAACCCACGCCCTCCCCGTCGCCTACGGCAGCATGTTGCTTGAAAGCTTCGTCGCCATCATGGCCATCATCTCCGCCTGCGTCCTTGACCCCGGTGTCTACTTCGCCGTCAACTCCCCCGCCGGCGTCGTCGGCGCCACCGCCGACGCGGCCGTCAAAACCATCTCCGCCTGGGGCTTCCCCGTCACCGCCGAACAGATGGCCGCCCTCGCCAAATCCGTCGGCGAAGAAACGCTCTTCTACCGCACCGGCGGCGCGCCGTCGTTGGCACTCGGCATGGCCCACATCTTCGCCAAAGGCGGCGGCGGCGAACGCCTCCTGGCCTTCTGGTACCACTTCGCCATCATGTTCGAGGCCCTCTTCATCCTGACCGTCATCGACGCCGGCACCCGCGTCGGCCGCTTCATGCTCCAGGATCTCCTCGGCCAGTTCTACGCCCCTCTCGGCCGCACCAGTTGGTGGCCCGGCGTCATTGGCACTTCCGCCGCCATCGTTATCAGTTGGGGCTTCTTCCTCTACCAGGGCGTCACGGACCCGCTCGGCGGCATCAACTCCCTCTGGCCCCTCTTCGGCATCGCCAACCAGCTACTCGCCATCATCGCCCTCTGCCTCGGCACCACCGTCCTCATCAAGATGCACGGCAAAAAATACATGTGGATCACCATCCTCCCCATGCTCTGGCTCGGCACCGTGACGTTCACATCGGCGCTGATGAAGATCTTCTCCCCACTCCCCCGCATCGGCTTCCTCGCCGCCGCCGAAGTCCTGGAGAAGGCCCCCAAACAGACCGATGCAACAAGGACCCTCATCTTCAACAACTACCTCGACGCCTTCGTCTGCGCTCTCTTCCTCGTCCTGGTGACAACCATCCTGATCGATTCCGTCCGCCAATGGGTCGGCATGCTCCGTGGCACCCAACCGGCCACCAGCACCGAAACCCCCTTCGTCCAATCCACGCTCGCCGTGCAGGAGATCTAGCTATGAGATTCTGGCGAACCATTCTGGCCATTCTCCGCGAACTGGCCGACGAAAACGCCTATAACCGCCACCTGGCGGCCCACGGCGGCACAAATACCCCCGAAGAATACCGCCGCTTCCAAACCGAGCACTTCAAAGCCAAATACCAGCGCGCCAAGTGCTGCTAAACAAACCACGGGTCGCGACGCCAAGTCCCCTGCAATCCCCACGGCGCACGATCCCGGCGGCCAACGCACCGGCGTCCCCGCTTGGCCATAATACGTTCACGCCAGGTACACTCGTCTTCTACCGCGGCGCCCTCCTAGTCGTCCCGGCGGAGGCTCGCCGCCACGGACGCAAACCCCATGCGCCTCCCTCCGCCGAATGATTGCCCGCCGATCGTGGAGTAGTCAACTCAATACGTGGATCCGTTCGGCGAAACCCTCGGAGTCTACCACCCCGAACTACTGTGATGACCTATATCGCAAGTGGCTCCCCCGCCCGCCCGGGACTCGGTCCGTACTTCGTCGGCGCTCCGCTGAGTCACCGCTGGCTCTCCACCTGAACCGCGTCCCCGTGACGGCCGAATTCACCCGCTACGAAACCGGCCTCTGTCTCGCCCTCATCGCCGAAGCGGAATACTCGCCACGCCAGCGCTTTCCCACCCGGCCCCACGGAAAAAACGGAAACCCAAGATGCCACCAGATACCCGCCAGCAGCACCAACACCCCCAGGACCAGGTCCGCGGTATGCATCTCAACCCGAAGCCAGTGCACCCCCACCCGCAACACCCCATAGCTCAGCAGTAGCCGCGCCATCGGCCGCTCGGAAGGCCAAACCGCCAAAGTCGCTGCCCATATCCACTCATAGATCGCCAGATCGTGCCGCGTCCCCTCCGGATACCGCACCCCCAACCAGCAACTCGTAAATGTCCCCGCCTCGTCGTGCGAAAAAATGCACCCCAACCGCACCACCATCCACGCCACCGGAAATGCCCGCGCCCCGGCGTCCCACCAACTCAGCCGCTCCCGCCCTCCGCTTCTCCACGTCCACACCCTCCACTCCGCCCCCATCCATCCCGCCAGTAGCCCCGGCATCGTCACCGCCCCCGCCGCCGGGTTCAGCCACTGCATCCCACTCCTCGCCCCGCCGTTCAACGCCAGATACCCCGCGTGCGCCCCCACCAGTCCGCCCACTATCACCCAGCAGGCAAACTCGTCGGCTCGCGCCCTTGATAATCCCGCGCGCGCCGTCTCCCTGACAAACAAAACGTACGCCACCACCAGCCCGCCCATCACCGCCAGCAGATGCACCGGCACACCCCACACCTCCGGCCAGTGCCAGTACGGAATCATCGCACTGCCAGCGTAACACCCGCCGGACTGCTCGCCGTCCCCACCGTCAACACCACCGGCTGATTCCCCGCCGGCACATTCGGCGGCAGTTTAATATTCACCTGCAACAACCCAGCCACCAGCCCCGGTGCCCCGCCGGCATACAGCACCTCGGCGTCCCTGCCCGCCACCGTCACCCGCACCGGTTGCTGCGCCGCCGGCAGCGGCGTCCCGACCAATGCCCCATCGGCCGGCGTGTTGGTCACCATTCCCTCACCGGTCCCGTAGAGCACCACCACGCTCCCCTGGTCGGCCGGGTTCTGCGGTGTATTCACCCGTCCATCCTGGTTCAAAAACGCCCCCGGCCCTCCGCCCGACGCATTCGCGGAAAACAGCCCCGGCACCGCCGCCGCCACGTTCACAGTCAACGGCGCGCTCCGCTGCCCGTCCCGCTCTACCACCACCTGCACCGTCCGCTTTCCGTTCACGTTATACGGCACAACAACGCTGCTCTGCCCGGCAGAAACATAGATCACCGGCGCCGGTGTATCGTCAAACAATACACGCGTCCCTCCCACCGTTGTCAGGAACCGCCCGCCGGAAACCGTCCCCAGCGCCAACGCCGAAGGTCCGATCCCGCTCCCGGCCAGCGTCGCAATCATCCCCGGCGATACGGCGTTCTGCGCGTAGCTCGCCGCGTTCACCACCGCCGCCAGCGATACCCCGGCGCTCGCCCCAAACCGCGCGACAAACATATCGCCAAACGGAGTCTGCCCCGATGTGATCCCCCCATACGCTCGCTGATACACCCCGGGCGTCGTCGCCAGATCGGCCGAACTCGTCGTCCCCAACACCGTCACCGCGCCATCCGCTCCCACCGTCAACCCCGAAAGAAACTCCCCGCCACTCCCGCCCAGGTAGGTCCCGAACTGCACCCGGCTCCCGTCTGGCGTCAGCGACACCACGAACCCGTCGCCCAGCTTCACCTTGTCCGTCACTGCGCTCGATGTGCGGTTCTGGCTCTGCGGCGCGTCCGGGGTCACCGGGAAATCTTTGGAGTGGGTATGTCCCGCCACCCATATCGTTCCCTGCCCGTCTACGCCCATCGCCGTCGCCCGATCGTCCAACGTCCCGCCCAGCAACGTCGAAAACACCGCCGCCGTTCCCCCCGGATTCAGTTTCACAATAAACGCATCCCCGGCTGGAGCAACCGGCTCCCCGCCGCTCCCGCGATACTGGGACTGGAACGCCCCCGCGGTCACCGGAAAGTTCGTCGACAACGTGCTGCCCACCACCACCGCACTCCCCTGCCCGTCCACCGCAATCCCAAAGCCAATCTCATCCTGGTTCCCGCCCAAATACGTCGAGTACGCCAGGCTCCCACCCCCCGGCGCCAGTTTCACCACAAACGCATCCCCCTGGCTCGGCAGGATGCTCGTCGCCGACGCGCCCGCGTACGTCGTCCGGTAGGCCCCCGCGGTCACCGGAAAATTCGTGCTCGAAGTCGCCCCCGTCAAATACACCGCGCCGGCGCCATCCACCGCCATCGCCAGCGGCCACTCGTGCCCGCCGCCACCGATCAGCGTCGAATACAGCCGCGTCGTCCCCGTTCCGTTCAGTTTCACCACAAACAAATCGTGCGCCACCAGCCCGGTTCCCAGTCGCAACCGCTCCTGGTAGGCGTCCGGTGTCGTTGGAAAATCGTTGCTCCCCGTGGATCCGGCCACGTAAATATTCCCCTCCCGGTCCGTCCGCACCGCCATGCACACATCCAGCCCCGTCCCGCCCAGCAGCGTGGAAAACAACACCGCGCTCCCCGCCCCATTCAGCTTCGTCACATAGCAATTCGTCCGGTCCGGGCTCGCCGGCGGCAGCGGCGGCGGTGTCGCCTGCACCACCCCGGCCGTAGTCGGGTAGGTGTTGCTCGTCGTCACCCCGGTCACAATGATGTTCCCCTGCCCATCCAGTGTGATATCGGCCGCCCCTTCGAAGCTCTCCCCGCCAAGAATCGTCGAAAACAGCAGCTGCTTTCCATCCGCGCTCAGCTTGCTGATGATCGTGTTCGTCGGCGACACTCCGGCCGTATTCACCAGAGGCGCGCCCGGCGTTACCGGCCACGCCCCGTCATTCGTCACACCCGTCACATACACGTTCCCCTGCGCGTCGGCCACACTGCGCGACGCCACCTCATAGCCACCCCGCCCCAGATACGTCAAATACTCAATCGCCGGGTCAATCACCAGGGTCTCGCCCCGGCCCACCGCCCCCAGCCGGAACCCAACGCTCCCATCCCCGCGCTTCTCCCACGCCGAAGCCACCGCACGCCCCGAACCGCGCACAAAACTCCGCGGCGCCTTCCACTTCGCCACAGCCTTCCCGCTCCGCACCAGCAAACTCCCATCCGCGGCGAGTTCCACCCCCTCCGCCCCAGGAAACACCATCCGGATCTGCCGCCCATCCACCCCGGGAGCCACCACCCAGTCGTGCTCCAGCAACCCTTCGCTCCGGTAGTGACGCAGGTCGATCCCCGGGTACACCCCACGGTAAGTCAACTCCTCATACAACGGCACATCCGGGATCCACCGCGATGCATCGTTCCCCAGCAGGTAATGCATCCGGCTCCGCAACCCCAGCGGTTCCGCCGCCGCCGCCCGGTTCGATCCCGCAAACTCCGCACGCACCACCCCGGTCACCTTCCCTCGCCCATCGCGCATGTCCATCACCGCGCCCGTCGAATGAAGGAAAAGGTAAAAGCCGCGCCCCCGGCCCAGCCAGTCATAGGCCGAGTCCGTCTGCCCTCGATTGGGCTCAAATTCCGAGTGGCCAGGGCTCACCGGCGCCGGCGCATCCAAAGACTCCGTCAAATACTCCCTCAGCTGCTTCGAAGCCGGGACCCCCCAGAAGAACTCACTGACCAGATTACAAACAAAGTCCGTCTTCTCGACTGGGTCACCGCCTAGAATGGGCCCAGCCAGGCTGGCAACAACCACCGCAGTTAGAAAGCCGAAAAGGATACGTCGATACATGGGGATCTAGGAACAGTGCGAGATCCCCGTAATCCATCACGCACCAATTGCGCAACGCGGAATAAAATCGTCCGCCCTACCCCCGCCGGCGCATCCAAGCCACCAACCCCGCCAGGCCCACACCCATCAACCCAAACGTCCCCGGCTCCGGGACCCCTGTCTGCGTCACCGCCAGGTTCGTGATCGACAGCTGCGGATCAAGCGACATCGCCGGGAACACGTTGTTCGTCGCCGTCAACGACAACGCGCCAAACGCGAAAGTGTTCGTTCCGTCCAACAACCCTACCGTCAAGGTCCCACTATTCGAAGCACCCGGCAACCCTTGCCCATCCGGATAAATGATGTCCAGTACCGTTAAACTCCCATTTAACAGATAAAATAACGCCGCGGTCCCGCCCTCCTCAAAGACGCTCTCCCAGGAAAAACTCAGTTGCGAATTCACCGGCGCATTGAACCCGGCAAATCTCACCGCGGAACCCTCCACCAGGGCGTAGCCCTGCGGCGTCTGCGCCGTCAGATTCACCCCCAAATAGTTCTCTAATTCAAACACCGCCACAGTGCCCCCGCCCGGCGTCGCCACCAACCCACCCAGCGCGTCCACCGTCGCATTCCCGCACGACGACGCCACCCCGCCCGTCACACCGCTAATCGGTACAACCAAATACGTCTGATCCGGGCAGACAAACGACCCGGCCTGCGCCACCACACCGACCGTCAAAAGCGTAAGTATTAGCCCAATGCTTCTCATAGGCCCCGATCGTACTACCTTTCAACTACAAATGCACTACCCTAAATTGAGTAGGGGGCACCCCTCAGTTGGTGCCCCCAATTACCGCAAGTTTGTGGTGCCGCTTACGAGGACCGCGTCACCCAGCAATACCCGTGGCGAAGAATCGTCTGAATCTCCCCTCCCAGGTTAAAAAGTTTCACCTTCCGGCGAAGCCGCTGGATGTGCACGTCGAGTGTGCGCGTTCGCACCCCGCCCGTGTACCCCCAGATCGTGCTCAATAGATAGTCGCGAGTCAGGCACTGGCCAGCGTGTTCGCGAAGTATCTGCAGCAACTCCGCTTCCTTCTTGGTCAGGTGGAGGGAGCCGGTGAACTCGGGAATGGCCATGGCAGTAGATAGCATTTGGGTACATCTCCTCATACTGTGTTACGGGGGAAACGACGAAATGGTTTCAAACTTCCGTAACAGAGGAATATTCCCTACGCCGCCACGGGTTCGATCTGCACCAGTTCCCCCATCCCCAAAGCCCACACAAACGTATGCTCCATCTGCCGGCACGCCGCATGGCTGTACATCCGTTGAAACACCGCCCTCGCCCACTCCGCCGTCGGATCCCCCGTCAACGCCCGCACCGATTCGGCCGTCCGCTGCACACACCCCATACACTCCGACCCAGTCGAATCACAATCTTCCGGATAATACGATCTCACATCGGTCATAGCTGAACCCATGCTCTTTCTCCCCTTTGCAGGCGGATGTTTATTCAATTGGCAGGTACGTTTACATTTGTACAGTACTTTCACCTAGATGGCATAGACCGCTGAGGTGGTGTGGCTTAGGATCTTGCGTGGGGACTCGCTATCCCCTCCAACTGGGGGTACTCACACCGCGCTCCCCGCAACCAACAGCAACACCCACTCCGCCACGCACACCGGCTTTCCCCCGCCCTCCGCCTCCACCGTCACCTGCCAAACCACTTCCACGCCCCCAGGCTTCGCCCCACACCCCAACAACGCAAAATGCCCCCGCACCCGGCACCCGCTGCGCACCGGCGCCGGAAACCGCACCTTGTTCAATCCATAGTTGATGGTTGCGCCCTGACCAAGCTGCAAAGAAAAGGCTTCCGCTGCCATCCGTGAAAGCAAACTCAGCGTCAAAAACCCGTGCGCAATCGTCGTCCCCCACGGGCTCTCCCCCCGCGCCCGCTCCTGGTCCACATGGATCCACTGCCGGTCCCCCGACACCGCGGCAAAGGAGTCGATCTTCTCCTGCGCCACCTCCACCCATTCGCTCACCGCCACCACCGGCCCACCGGCCAGCCCCTGCAACTCGTCTAAAGAAGTGATGATTCGTTTCACCCTTCTACAAATACCGCAACAACACCGCCTTGCTCTCCCGTTTTTTGCGCGTAAACCACACACAAGCCGGGTAGGTTAACCCCAAGACCGTTACCCACACCGCATACACCCCGGCCAGCCCAAACCCGTAATCCCCCGGCTTGGCCACCCGCCCCCACCCCGGCGCATCCGTCAGCCAATCCGCGCTGCCATACGCCAACAACGCGTAAACCACCGCGGCTCCATGGATTAGTGGCAAATGGATCAAGTAAAAGAATAACGGCGCCCGGCCAAACAACACCACATGCCGCCACCACCCCGTCACCGTATCCGGCAACCGGCTCAGCACCACCAGCGCCGGCCCCAGCGTCATCAGCACAAACAACAACGACGGCGGATACTTCGACAGATTCAAGAACGAATAAACCCCGCCCACCCACGGCCGCGGATCCCCATACCCGCCCCAAGCCCGAATCGCCACAAACAGCCCAGTCGCCACCAACCCTACCCACAACGTCAACCGCCTCCGCCGCTCATCCTCCATCGCATAAAACATCCCGAACCCATAGCCAGCAAAGAGGATAGACATCCATGGAAGGAGCGGATACTGCGGGAAGAAAACATACCCCGGAGCAATCTCCATATTCTTCCGGTCGTGCAGAATCCGCCACAGCCACCACAGTGGCCCGAACTGCTCCGCCCGCCACGAATCCGTCAAATTGTGCAAAAAGATGACCAAAACGCCCAAAATTCCAGCCACCCGCGGCGGCATTTGGAACCGCACCGCCACCCCCAGCGCCACCATGGACCACCCAATCGCCCAAATCACCTGCCCCACGCTGAAGTGGTAATGGAAGTTAAAGAACCATCCCAAACACCGCACCCAAGTCAGCTCCAGAAACACTAGCCACAACCCGCGCGACACCAAAAACCAGCTCAGCTCCGCCGGCGTCTTCCGCTGCGCCTGCAGCCACGCGCTAGTCCCGGCCAGAAAAACGAACACCGGCGCGCAGAAATGCGAAATCCACCGCGTCAAAAACAGCGCCGGCCAGGTCTTCGCCGCGTCCATCGGGTCCACCGACAGGTCCCCAAAGAAATCCCGCGTATGGTCCAGCGCCATCAGCAGGATCACCACCCCGCGCAGCAGGTCAATCGAATCCAGCCGTTTCGACGTCCCGCTCACGCAAACTGTTGGAAGAACTGCCAGGACCGCGCCGCGCACAGATCCCAGCGGTACTCCTGCGCCTTCACGCGTCCCGCCGCCGCCACCTCCGCCGCCACTCCCGGCGACAGCAGCAACTTGTCCAACCCATCCCGTATCCCCGCCGGGCTCCGCGGATCCACATGCACCGCCCCCGCCCCGGAAATCTCCGGCATGCACGAGTTGTTCGACGTCAACACCGGCACGCCCGCCGCCATCGCCTGAGCCACAGGGAACCCAAACCCTTCATACAACGAGGGATACGCAAACACCGCCGCCGCCTTCGTCAGCCCCGGCAGGTCCGCCTCCGGCACGTAGCCCAGGTACCGCACCCCGGGCAATCCCGACAGAACCCGCTTCGATGTCGTGCTCGCCGCCCACCCCATCGGCCCCGCAAACACCAACTCCACTTCCTCCCGGACCGATTCCGGCAGCAACAGATATGCGTCCAACAACGCGTCCAAATTCTTCCGCGGCTCCACTGTACCTACGTGCAAAATGAATGGCTTAGACAGCTTTAGCTGAGTCCGGACTCGAAGCGCATCCGCCTCCGTCACCTGGAAATACGCATCCGGCACGCCCGAATGAATCGCCACAATCTTCTCCGGCTTCAACCCCAATACCCGGATCGCGTCCTGCCGCGTATTCTCGCTCACCGCAATCAGCCCATCGGCCTTCGTTAAAATCCGTTCCGCAAACCGTTTGTCCGCCAAAATGTTGGCCGGCGTATGGAACTCCGGCGTCAGCCAGCAGGTCATGTCATGCACCGTCGCCGTCAGCGCTATCCCCTTCACGCCCCCATGTACCTGATTGGTCACATGGAACACCTGCGCGTCCCCGGCCGCGAAGCGCCGCGTCAGCGAGAACCGGTTCGACGCCAACAGCCACGCAATGCGCGGCGCGGTGTTCAGCAAGCTCATCACCGACGACTCGTGCGTCAACGCCCCAACGTTGCCGATAAACGGATACGCGGCCACCGAATGCTCATCCGATCCCCGCTGCAACGCGTGGATCCAATGATAGAGATAATTTTTCACCCCCGCGCTGCGGAGCAACAATGGGGATGCGTCAACGGAGATGCGCATCGTGTGGGTACCGGAGTCCTGCTATCCTACCGCATCTTGCGATTCGGTGAAGAACTATGCCGTACGGTGGATGCTCAGAAGACGTCAACCGAACGCAGGAAGTTGCTCCCTTAGATCAAATTCACAGAATCCGCCGCTTCCCCAAACTTCTGGCACGTCTGCGTCGCATCAATATTCCGCAACAACCCCGTCAATACCGCCCCCGCGCCCACTTCCACCCACTGCGTCACGCCCTCCCCAATCAGCACCCGCATCGATTCAATCCACCGCACCGGGCTCGGAACCTGCTGATACAGCCCCTCCCGCGCCTCCGCGCCTGTGGAAATCAGCCGCGCCTGCCAGTTATTTACCAGCGGAACGGTCAAATCCGTAAAAGGCGCCGCGTCCAGGTCCACCTTCAATAACTCCTGCGCCGGCCGCATCAACGGGCAGTGGAAAGGCGCGCTCACCGGCAGCGCAATCGCCCGCTTCGCCCCGGCCGCCTTCGCCAACTCCATCGCCCGCGCCACCGCGCCCGCGTGCCCCGCAATCACAATCTGGTCCGGCGAATTCAGGTTCGCCGCCGTGACCACTTCCCCCTCGGCCGCCGCCGCCAGAATCTCGTCCAGCTTCCCCTCCGGCAGTTTCAGCAACGCCGCCATCGCCCCCACGCCCTGCGGCACCGCCTGCTGCATATACTGCCCGCGTTTCCGCACAATCCGCACCGCATCGGCAAACGGCAACGCCCCGGCCGCCACCAATGCCGAATACTCACCCAGGCTATGCCCCGCCACAAAATCCGGCCGCAGCCCCCGTTCGGTCAACACGGCAAAAGCGGCCACCGAAACCGTCAACAGCGCCGGCTGGGTATTCTCGGTCTTCTTCAGTTCCTCATCCGGCCCGCCAAAGCAGAGCTCGGAAATGGGAAACCCCAGCGCCGCATCGGCGGCATCAAACACCGCCTTCGCCGCCGCCGAACCTTCGCAAAGGCTCTTCCCCATACCCGTAAACTGAGAACCCTGTCCCGGAAACAAAAACGCCGTTTTAGCCATGAGTTCCCATTTTATCCAACCGCCGTCCGCCGCGCCGTTCACTCCACCGCAACGAACATCTCACACGCGTCCACAGCATCGCACCGCGCCCCTGAGATCTCGTACCGCGCCAGCAGGGCGCGAAACCGCTCGCTCACGCACCGGTACGCCGTCCGGTTGCCCCTTCCCATGAAAATATCGGCCCCATCCCACTCCGCCAGATCAACCTGCAGTTCCGCATAAACCAATCGCCGCCCCTTCTTGTCCGGCCTCACGCGCAGCTTCCGGGCGTCCTCCTCACCGAACGTAATCTCGCGGCATCGACCCGTGACCCCCAACACAAAATACTCGCCGGGCGGCAAAAGCGGCCCCTCAAAGCGGCACGGATACGCCTGGCACCCCTCAAACCGCTCCGACGCAATCAGCCGCCACAGCCGCTCCGAAACAATCGGATAAAACCCATTCCAGATGACGTCCGGAAAGACACTCCCTTGAATTGCGGCAAACGCTACCGGCTCGCCCGGCTCCACCTCCCCCCGCGCCAGCGCCCATTCCGATTCGGCATTCGAAGCGCCCACTCGCCTAACCTCAACGCAGTCCGGAACTTCAGCCATTGAAAGCACAACCACCTGTCCCGCTTCAGTCACACCAACATAATACGCCGTCGAGGCCCTGGATACGATACATGCTCTTCCTGACGTCAGCTTGGGTCCATCGAACTCCCCTGCCATGGGACAATAGACAAACACACTCAATCGCGTGAAGGAGCGAAGCATTCAATGAAACTGCTGAAAAGGGCAATCCCCCTCATCCTGGCCACAGCCGCCTGGGCCCAAACCAACGTCGGCGCCCAAAAGCCCGAAGCCGCCCTGCCGTTTAATCTCACCACCACGGCCACCTTCGGCCTCCCTTGGCGCATCGCCTTCCTCCCCGATGGCCGCATGCTGATCACCGAAAAGATCGGCCCCATCTGGCTCGTCTCCGCGCAAGGCGAAAAGATCGCCCCCCTCGGCGGCACGCCCCCCGTCTACTGGCAAGGCCAGAACGGCATGCTCGGCATCTTCGTCTCGCCCAACTTCGCCAAGGACGAAAGCGTCTACATCACCTACATCGAACCCGGTGAATACGGCGGCAGCCAGGTCCTCGCCCGCGCCAAGCTGAACACCGGCCGCGCCGCGCGCCTCATTGACCTCACCGTTCTCTGGCGCCAGATGCCCCGCGGCAAGGGCGGCCAGGCCGGCGGCCAGATCGCCTTCTCCCCCGATGGCCAGTACATCTATATGACCATCGGCGACCGCCAGCGCATGGTCCCTGCCCAGGATCCCGACCAGCCCGTCGGCAAGATCCTCCGCCTCACCCTCGATGGCAAACCCGCCCCCGGCAACCCCAACTTCGGCAAAACCGGCGCCTCCACCATCTCGCTCATCGATCCGCCCCGCGACACCGAAGTCGCCAAGACCGCCCCGGTCGTCAGCACCTACACCTTCCCCAAGCCCAACCTCACCCCGTCGGAGACGTGGGCCAGCGGCTTCCGCGCCCCCTACGGCCTCGCCTTCTCGCCGTCGGGTGAACTCTGGGAAGTGGAACATGGCCCCCGCGGCGGCGACGAGTTGAACCTGATTGAAAAGGGCAAGAACTACGGCTGGCCCGTCGTTTCGTTCGGCAAGAACTACAACGAAGTGCCGATCCCCAGCCACGACTCCCGGCCCGAATTCACCAAGCCGGTGCTCTACTGGGTCCCCGTCATCGCCCCCGGCAATCTGATGTTCTACAAGGGAACGAAGACCTTCCCCCAGTGGGACGGCAGCGGCTTCATCAGCGGCATGGCCACGCAGTGCATCCAGCGCGTGATCTTCGACGGCAAAGGCGGCGCCAAAACCGCCGAACGCTATGAAATCGGCAAGCGCATCCGCGACATCGAACAGGCCCCGGATGGCTCGCTCTGGATGATCGAAGACGCCAACCCCGGCGCCCTCATCCACATCACGCCCAAATAACTCCACACGCCCATCAGCCAACCGGTCCCCAGGATGTCATTGCTGGGGACCGGCCCAACTCCCGCTCAATCTCGAACACCTTCTGCAACCCTGCCTTCGGATCTCCTGCCAAAAGTCACCTCTGCGCGCATTGCAATCGATTTCCACACGCAAACAACGCTCGTGCCCAGTTCCGGACATCCCCCCCAAAAAGAAAACATTTCACACACACCGGAATCGGTAACCAACCCATTCCGCGATATCATCTTAACCATTAAGCTTTAGTAGCAGGAGCCGCCTACCCGTGTCCCTTTCCGAAATCTGCGTTCGCCGCCCGGTCTTCGCCTTCATGCTGATCATGTTCCTGGTCACCCTGGGCGTCTTCAGCTTCCTCGACCTCGGCGTCGACCTCTTCCCCCGCACCGACCCGGCCACTGTCTACGTCCGCGTAAAGCTCCCCGGTGCCAGCCCCGAAGAAGTCGTCTCGCAGATCGTTCTCCCCCTCGAAGAAACCGTGGCCAGCGTCAGCGGCATCGAGGAAATCCGCGCCATGGTCTCCGAAGGCGGCGCCAACATCATCGTCACCTTCGTCCTCGAACGCGAAATCGGCGCGGCCACTGAAGACGTCCGCGAAAAGGTCTCGGCCGCCATGCGCAAGCTCCCGGTCAACGTCCTGCCCCCCACCGTCGCCAAGTCCGATCCGGACAATGACCCCATCGTCACCCTCGCCGTCCACGGCCAGCGCTCGGTCCGCGAACTCACCGAAATCGGCGACAAACAGGTCCGCCGCGCCCTCGAAACCATCGACGGCGTTGGCGCCATGGACGTCGTCGGCGGCCAACTCCGCCAGATCAATGTCTTCATGGACATCGACAAGCTGAACGCCTACAACCTCAGCGCCCAGGAAGTCGAACGCGCCCTCCGCACGGAAAACGTTGAAACTCCCGGCGGCCGCATCGTCCGTGGCTCCGCCGAAATGGGCGTCCGCACCATGGGCCGCCTCGATCACGTCGACGAGTTCGGCGCCATCATCATCAAAAACGTGGCCGGCGCCCCCATCCGCGTCCGCGACGTCGGCTACGCCGAAGACTCCATCGCCGAACGCCGCAGCTTCGCCATGTACCAGGGCCAGCCCGCCGTCACCCTGGAAATTCGCCGCCAGATCGGCACCAACACCGTCAAAGTCGTCGACGGCATCCTCGCGCGCGTCGCCGACCTCCAGAAAACCCTTCCCCCCGGCGTCAAAATCTCCCTCGTCAAGGAACAGGCCACCTACATCCGCAAGTCCGTCGAAGCCCTCGAAGAACATCTCATCCTCGGCAGCTTCCTCGCCGGCCTCATCGTCTTCCTCTTCATTCGCGACTGGCGCACCGTGCTCATCTCCTTCGTCGCCATCCCGACGTCGATCCTGGCCACCTTCACCGTCCTCCGCCTGCTCGATTACACCCTCAACTCGATGACCCTGCTAGGACTAACCCTGGCCGTAGGCATCGTCATCGATGACGCCATCATCGTCATCGAAAACATATACAGGCACTTGGACGAATACGACGTAACCCCGATCGTCGCCGCCATCCAGGCCACCAAGGAAATCTCCCTCGCCGTCATCGCGACCACCCTCTCCCTGGTCATCATCTTCGTCCCCATCGCCTTCATCAGCGGCTTCGCCCGCAAGTACCTCAACCAGTTCGGCTGGACGATGTCGATCTCGATTCTCATCTCCATGCTCGTCGCCTTCACGCTCACCCCCGCGCTCAGCTCCCGCCTCCTCAAGCGCACCCCGAAGGACCCCACGAAGCCCAAATCCGCCGAACACGAGCATCACTACTCCATCTTCGACAAGCCCTACGCCGCCACCCTCAAATGGTCCCTCAACCACCAATGGGTCCTGCTTCTCATCTGCGGCCTCGTCTTCTACTCCACGTTCCCCATCTATAAAACCATCGGCCGCGACTGGATGCCCCAGGAAGACCAAAGCGAGCTCGGCGTCTTCGTCGAAATGCCCGAAGGCTCCTCGCTCACCGCCACCGAAAAGGTCGCCAAGGCCCTGTCGGAGAAGTACATGAAGATCCCCGGCGTCATCGCCGTCGTTCCCGCGTCCTCCACCATGGGCGTCGAACGCGTGACAATGGCCTTCATCACCGTCCTCCTCGACCCGCCCGAGAAGCGCGCGCCCATCCTCGAAATGGGCAACAAGATCCGCGCCGCATCCATGGAATACGCCTTCGCCCGCCCCCGTATCAACTTCCCCAACGTCCTCGGCGGCCGTGATACCTTCGCCCCCATCCGCGCCATGCTCCTCGGGCCCGATATCCGCACGCTCGTCCAGTACGGCAAAGAGTTCAACCGCGAGATGCTCAAAGAGCCCTCCATGACCGACGTGAAGGTCAACCTGAACCTCAACAACCCCGAACTACAAGTGAACATCGACCGCCAGCTCGCCAGCGACTTGGGCGTCCGCGTGGCCGACATCGCCGGCGCCGTCCGCCTCTTGATGTCCGGTGAGGACCAGATCTCGACCTTCAAAGAGGGGTCCGAACAGTACCCCGTCATGATGCGCCTGCTCACCGCCCAGCGCGACAACCCCGAGGTGCTGGGGCGCCTGCTCGTGCCCTCCGCCACTCGCGGCCTCATTCGCCTGGACTCCATCGCCAAGCTCGAACACGGCCTTGGACCGAGCCGTATCGACCGTTTTGCCCGCCAGTTCGGCGTCGGCATCTACGGCAACGTGGCCAACACGTCGTCGCTGAACGAAGCCGCCGCCGCCGCCCAGCGCGTCTTCAAGTCCATCGAACTCCCCCCCGGCTACACGGTCAAATTCTCCGGCCAGGTCAAGGTGCTCGAAGAGACGACCGCCAACATGCTCATGGCCATCGGCCTCGCCAGCATCTTCATGTACATGGTGCTGGCGGCCCAGTTTGAGAGTCTGGTCCACCCGTTCATCATCCTGACGACGCTGCCCCTCTCCATCCCCTTCGCCCTCCTCTCGCTGATGGCGACGGGCCGTTCCTTGAACCTCTTCAGCGCCCTCGGCGTGCTCCTACTCCTAGGCATCGTAAAGAAGAACGGCATTCTGCAGATCGACTACATGAACCACCTCCGCGACACCGGCATGCCCTTGCGCGAGGCGATCATTGAGGCCAACCGTGTCCGTCTCCGGCCGATTCTGATGACGACATTCTCGATCATCGCCGGCCTCCTGCCGACGGCCTTCGGCACCGGCGCCGGCGCCAGCCAGCGCTCTGCCATCGCGGTGACCATCATCGGCGGCCAGACCCTCTGCCTGCTCCTGACGCTGCTGCTGGTGCCGATCGGCTACGACATCGCCGAGAAGCTCCGCCACGCCATGGCCGCCCGCAGCGCCGCCCCTGTCGACCGCCCCGCCGCCAGCCCCGCCCACGGCGACTAAGCCGCCTGGCTGGGAAGTGGGGAGGAGGGTGGCGAGACGGAAGAGGATACCGTTGGCGTTGAGTTGCAAACCCCTACCCACTAACCGCCAAAAACCGCGATAGGTGCCTGGCTCCGGGCCGCTACCCCCCGCACAACCACGACACCACCCGACCGGTGCCTGGCACCGAGGAATTGATAATCAAACTCCACCGCAATCCCGCGATAGGTGCCTGGCACCGGACCGCCAGCCCCCGCACAACCACGACACCACCCGACCGGTGCCTGGCACCGAGGAATTGGTAAGCAAACCCACCCACCACCCCTCAAAAACCTAAAACTTCTTCAACCCCTCCAACAAAGACCGCGTATCCCCATGCCCGGCATGCTTCACCGAATTCACCGGCCGCCACTCATCATTCATCGCCCCGATATACCGGGCATTCTTCTGCTCGGTCCCCATCAAAATCACCGTGAAATGACGCGCCGGATACGCCAACGCCCGATACTGCAAATCCTTCCCATCACTCCATCGGTCGTTCGAAGGAGCCCCTAACTTCCGCACCACCGCGTGGTAATCGTCATCCGCCGAAAACCCCAGATCCTCCTGCAATACCGCCTGATAAGTAATCCGGTCCCCGCGGTTATACGAGATCACCCCGTACACCACCACCAGCACCGCCACAATCCCAGCCAGAATGTACAGGCCCATCCGCGACTCGCCCGCATCGCCAATCCGCGTCCCGCCCACCATCGCTGGCGTCGGAATATCAGCATCCTCAATCGGCGCCGCCGAAACGGGCCCTTTCGGCATCGAAATCACCCGCCGCTCATGAGGCCGCAAAATTCCCGCCGCGTACTCCAACTCGCGGTCCAACCCCACAATCATCACCGGCTCATCCACAGCCGAAACCTTACCTAGGAACCGCCGCGGCACCCAGATCTCATTCTGGTCTTTCGTATTGTGGACCAGAATCTCCGACCAGGTGGCCTCTTGCAACAGCCACTCGTTGTGCTCAATCCCGAGAATAGGTGGGTAAAAGGAGAACGCCCGCCCGCCCAGGCCATCCAGTTCCGGAATAGGGTTCGCTGCGGACATGCCTTATCTTACCGATTCCCAAGGTTCAGAATCACGACGCCAAACAGGATCATCCCCACGCCGATAAACTTGTTCTTCGTCAACGGCTCCTTAAAAATCAGCCGCGACCAAATCAGCGTCCACAGGTATCCCAACGACACCATCGGGTAGAGAATCGTCAGTTCCCCGCTCTTCACCGCCACCGTGTACATGGCAAAGGAGGTCAGGTAGATCACAATGCCCACCGGCAGTCGCCAGTTGCTGATCAAGCCCTTAATGGTACGCTCCAACCGGTCCGCCCCTGCCTTCAGGAACACCGTGCCAAACGAGCCGATAAACGAGGCAAACAGCACCAGCAGAATCGAGGAAAGCGGAGTCTTCACGAGTCCTTGTCCTTCCGTCCCAACACGGCCACGCCAAGCACAATGAAGACCAGCCCCAGGAACTTAAACAGGTTGATCGACTCGCCCAGGAACCCGACCGACAAGATCGACACCCAGACATAGGTCAACGCAATGATCGGATACAACACCGATAACTCGCCATACCGCAGCGCCAATACCAATAGAATCGTGCTGATCCCATAACAAGCCAGCCCGCCGAACAGCGGCAGATTGGTCAGGATCTTCCAGGCAATCAGCGGTGCCTGGCTCAACGCGCTGCCCCCTGTCGGGTCCAACAGCGGCGGCATCATGTTCGTGCCCTGCTTGATCAACATCTGGGCGGCCGCACCTAAGACCGTGCAACCCACCACCATGATATTGCCCTTAAACCGATTTCGTTTGGAAGGGGAGGCCGGCGCGGCGGCGGTTGTCGGAACGTTACTCACAAAGAAACATCATATCAGCGCCCGGCACGCTCATCGTTTCTTTTTCTTCGGGTCCGGTTTCTTGGCCGGCTTGCCGCCACCGATCTGGAACACCTCGACGGCGTCCGAATGGGCCGGATCGGCACCCGCCGCGGCCGGCGCGGCCGATGGTTCCGGCGGCGGCGCCAACTCGATCTCAGCCGGCGCGCACGCCCCCGCCTGCACCTGGAACGCGGCCACCGTCGTCCACTTCCCACCCTCCCGCCGCTCCACCTGATGCGCCTTGGTGGCGCCGTTGGCGTGCAGACGCCAAGCCACGCTCGGTGCCCGGTCGAACTTCACCGGCGGCGGCGCCGTGGTGATCTGCTGAATGCTCCAGCTATCCCCGCCCGTCTTCGATTCCAGCAGCGCATACCGCCCGCCCTCGCCCGATTGCGCCCGGTCCACCAGCACCCGCCCCTCATTGGCGCTGGTGAAGTGAAACTTCTCAATGGACCCCAAGTGCGGATCGCTGAACACCGCCCGCTGGCGCCACGTCTTCCCGCCATCGTTGGTCACCAGGAAGAACGGGTCCCGCGGCAACGACGCGATCACCTGGCCGCTGATCCAGCCCGTCGCCAGATCGGCGAACTGCATCTGGTCCAGCGCCACCTGCCGGATCCGCGGATGGCTCTCCGTCCACGTCCGGCCGGAATCATCGCTCGTCAGCACGATCGACGACAGCGTAGCCGAATCGGTGTGCAGATTCCCCGCCAGATTCATCCGCGCGCCCAGCACCTCCAACCCGCTCAGTTCCAGATACACCGGGCACGGTGAATCGGTCGAACAACTCATGCCGAGGCTCTGGATATCCTCCTCCGTGCAGGAGACCGGGACCTTCAGCGGCTTGCCCTCAAACACCATCGCCGCCGGCGCGGCCGGAGGCGCCGAGGGGGCCGTGGGCTCCGTCTGAGCCGCCGCCGAAAAGACAAGCAGCAGAACTGCCACCAGTTGACGCATCATAGATATTATGCGCATACGCGTGCGCGTCCCTCAGGACGGCGAAGAGAAACCAGTGGGCCTATTCGGCTGGCTCAAGGGCTTGTTTAACAGGCCCGATCCCCCCACGCCGACAGCCGCTCCGGCGCCCGCCGGTGACAAGCGCTGGGCGCAGCACGGCTCGGCCCGCTACTTCACCGCCGGACGCCTCTGCGTCCGTACCCGCGGCGAATGGGAGTCGGAATACCTCTTCGACGTCGACGCCAACGGCCAATCCCAGCAAATCCGCGTAGTTCTCCCGGAGTCCGACGTCGCCACCTGGGAAAAATCCAAGGACGCCCGCATGCCCGAAGCCCTGCGGCTGCGCCTGGCGAAAGAAACGCTGCACGCTCTGCTCGATCTCGAACGGTACCCGTCGGCCATCCACGTGAACCCGCTCGAGATCGAAAACGCCAAGTTGTAAATTCAGCGCCGGGCGCTGGCCACGATCGGCGCCGCCAGCACCGGAGCCGGTACCGGCTCCTCCACCACGATCTTCTTCGGCCGCGCGTCCAGCTTCTTCGACAGCAGATCCAAGCGCATCTTGGCGTATTTCGGCGTGCCGGGTTTCACGCCGGTTTCGAGCACTTCCTCTTCCGTCATCTCGTGCTCCACCATCAGGAACTTCTGCAAGTGGTTCTTCAACCGGTCCTGCACCATCCGCGCATCGCTCTTGTACAGCAGGTAGAGAATCTGCGCGCCGGTGCCTTTGGAGGCCGCGGCGTAGACCTTCGACGGCCGAGTCAGCGAGGGAGACTTCATCTCCTTCTCCAGCTTCTTGGCGCCGTCTTCCAGCTTCTTCCAGGCCGCCACTTCCGCCTCGGTCAGCGCGCAGGCCTTGGCGAGCGCCGCGCGGTCGTTCTTAGTCAGCTTCTCGGTCAACACCGTCAGCACCAGCGACAGGTTGTCCACCGGGAACTCCAGCTCCAACGGCACGTTCAGCCGCGCCTTCTGCAGCTTCTGCAGCCCGGCGTGGTTCACCTTGTCGCCGGTCAGCGCCGAACAGAACAACGGCAGGAGCTTCTCCTCGTCCAGGAGCTTCACAATGTCGGCCGAGTTGGCTTCATTGGCCAGGTTGCGCAGTTCGCGGCCCAGCGCCTCGGCCGGGATCTTCTGCTCCAGCTTCTGCTCGCGCACGTTCTGATACTGGCTCTGCGTCTTCTCGCTCAGCGTGAAGCCCATCCGGATCCGGTAGCGGAACAGCCGGAACATGCGCGACGGGTCGTCATAAAGCGTGTACTTGCCCGCAATCCGCAGTTCCTTGTTCTGGACGTCGCCGATGCCGTTCGCCGGGTCCACCAACAAGCCGCGCGACTGGCGGTTGAGCGAGATGGCGATGGCGTTGATCGTAAAGTCCCGGCACAGCAGGTCTTCGTGGATCGTGGCCGCGGAGATTTGCGGCTTCGACGCCGGCTTCGGATAGACTTCCTTCCGCGCCATGCCCATGCGGACGGAGACATGGCGGGGGAACATCAGCTCGGCCAGGCCCCGCCGCGTGTCGATCTCGCCCAGTTCGGCTTCGCCCTTCTTGGCCAGCGCCTTGGCAAGGGCCACCGCGTTGCCTTCCACCGTGAAATCCAGGTCCTGGATGGGGAATCCGCCCAGCATGTCGCGCAGTGCCGCACCGGTCAGATATAGCGGCAGATTGGCTTCGTTGGCTGCTTCTTGCACCTTATGGAACGCCACCATCTGGGCAGCGTTCAGGTGACTCTCAACCATGAACATGTAGTCGCTCATCGATTCGCTCCAACTCCCTTTCGCGCACGCGCGCTGTTCGCGGTCATGCGCGAGGATGATGCTGATCCACCACCGCCCGCAAACGGCCGCGAGCGACGTGGGTATAGATCTGGGTTGTACCTATGTCGGCGTGGCCGAGCATGGTCTGTACGCTGCGAAGGTCCGCACCACCTTCGAGCAAATGAGTCGCAAAGGTATGCCGCAACACGTGCGGGCTGAGGTTGTGGAATAGACCGCACGCCTTGCCGTGCGCGGCCAGTAGTTTCCAGAATCCTTGCCGGGTCATCTTCGATCCGCGGCTGGTCACAAACAAATACCGGCTCGCCCGCCCCGCAAGAATCGCGGGCCGGCCACCGGTGATATACGTCTCAATTGCGCTCATCGCGGACTGGCCCATGGGCACCAACCGCTGCTTATTCCCCTTGCCCGTCACCCGCAGGTAGCCGAGCGAGAGGTTCAGATCGTTCAACTCCACCCCGCACAACTCCGTCACACGCAGGCCGCTGGCGTACACCAACTGCAGCATCGCCCTGTCACGAATGCCGAGCGGTGTGTCAGCGGCCGGTGAGGCCAGCAACTTCTCCAGATCTCCGGCGTTCAGATAATGAGGTAACGCCTTGCCAATCTTCGGCGAAGCCAACAACTCTGCTGGGTTGTGATCGAAAATCTTCTCCCGTTGTAAGTGGAGATAAAAATTTCTCAGCGTCGTCAAATGGCGCGCCACGCTCCGGCCGGAGAGTTTCGCCTTGTAAAGCGAGTCGATATACGCCTGAACGTGTTCGGGTGTTTCAGGGACAGAGGCGTCCCCACCGCCGGAATAGAGAGAATAACGCTCCAAATCCCGGGCGTAAGCGGCAATCGAATTTTGAGCAAGTCCCTTTTCCATCCGGCAAAAGTCAAGAAAAAGACGGACTTGCACTCCGAGCGAACCCATACGGGCCATCCTGCCAATGATACAATAATGCAGAAAATGTTTGGAAGCGGTCTGGAAAACACGTGAGTGGATCGACGAACAAACGGGTACGGGTCCTTCGTTTTGAACGCGAACCTGTAGACGGTTTCGTTCACCCGCAGACCTTCCAAACCGCGACGGGCGTAGAGATGTTGAGCCGGGATGGCAACATCATCAACCTGCCCTACCAGGAGATTAAAGTCCTTTGTTTTGTTCAGGATTTCGATGAAGAGATCCCGGACCTGAACAACCGGACCTTCGCCAGCCGGCCGAAATCGAGCGGGTTGTGGGTACGCATGAGCTTCCGGGACGGCGCCCTGCTCGACGGCATTCTGCCCAATAATCTCATGAACATGGAGCCGCACGGCTTTACGCTCACCCCGCCGGATTTAGCGGTGACCCCACAGCGGGTGTTCGTGCCGAAGGCGGCATTGAAGAGTATGCACGTCCTGGCGGTGGTGGGTAGCGGGCTGGGCCGGACGAAGAAGCCGGACGAACGCCAGATCTCCATTTTCGACGCCTAACCACCCCCGGTACCACGGACAAACCCGAAGCCTAAGCCCAAAAATGAGGTGTCTGACACCAGTTTATTGCTTTTGTGAGACGGGAAGCAGGGAGACCTTCTGGCTGGAGGACACGGCCAGAAACGGGTAACCGTTCCGTAGGCCCAAAAGCCGGACCAGCGCCAGATCTCCATCTTCGACGCCTAACCACCCCGGGTACCACGGACAAACCCGAAGCCTAAGCCCAAAAATGAGGTGTCTGACACCAGTTTATTGCTTTTGTGAGACGGGAAGTAGGGAGATCTTCTGGCTGGAGGACACGGCCAGAAACGGGTAACCGTTCCGTAGGCCCAAAAGCCGGACCAGCGCCAGATCTCCATCTTCGACACCTAGCCGCCCCAGGTACCACAGACAAACCCGAAGCCTAAGCCCCAAAATGAAGTGTCAGTCACCAGTTTATTGCTTTTGTGAGACGGGGAGCAGGAAGACGTTCTGGGTGGAGGTAACCGCCAGCAACCGGGTACCTTTTCCGTCAAAACGCCCGGCCAGGACGTTGCCGTCGAGCTGCCAGCGGGCGCGCTCGGTCATTTTCACCGTTTCGTGAACCCGGATGTCGCCAGGTTCGTTCTCCACACACATCAGCTTCCCATCCGACGATGCGGCGATCAGACGGCCAAATACCCGGCCCATGCTCTGCCCCCGGCCCAGGACGTACACGTGGACCCGGTTCTCGGCGTCCCCGACGAAGACCGTTTCCCCGTGAACCCGGATGCGCTGGGGATGGACCGCCGGCTCCTCAATGGCAATCCACCCAAGCTCCTTTCCATCCCGCGCCCCAAGCAGCCGCAGGATCCGCCCGGCCGGCTTGCGCCCCTCAAACAGCCGCTCCCGCACAGCGGGACTCCGTAGAGCCAGCCTGGCCGTCTTCGATTCGATCGGGTAAATGGTGACAACCACCTCGTCGCCGGTGAAGGTCTCGGCGGCGTCGAGCGGCAATGTGGCCTGCCAAAGAACAGCGCGGGTGGCCGCATCGCGTACCGTAATCGAATCCCGTCGCTTGTCCCCTTCCCCGGTTGCGGTGAACTGGTAGAGTACCGGCCCACGCAGGAGGTGCCGCTCCCCCTCCGGCAGCTTCCAGGTGTCGACAACGCGGGCCGACGGCCCCTCAACCACCTGAATCTGCCCAGGCGTATTGAGTTGCAACCGGCCATCGTCCCGAAACCGGGCGGAGGTGGCGGGCCCAAGCATCGCGGGGGGCTGGCTGCCGTCCAGGGTCCACACCCCGGTCCGGCTGGTGTTCGATAAGGCAATCCGGTTCAGATCGGAGGAGATGGCCGCGGCACGCACGTCGAAGAGCGCCGCGTCCGGCAGCGGAGCGCCCGAACCCGTTTCCCCCTTCCCTACGGTTTGCAGTCCCAGGCCCCCGGTCTCGCGTTCGCCCGCGATCAACGTGTCGAAGGCATCAACCGCCCCGCTCGACGGCGTCACCGAGCCATCGCGGATATCAAACAGACCCGCTGGACCGCCCTGAAAAGGCCGGAGGATCAGGTACGGCCCCTTCGCTACCCCCTCAACCGAACCCGCCGGGAGCGCCAGCGCCTGCAGCACTTCCCCGCCCGGCCAGGCGAACAACGCGGACCGCGCCGGTGCGTTGGCGCGAATGGCAGCCAGACGGTCCGCAGCGACGAAGGCAAACCCGCCCGGAAGCAAGGCGCGCACCGGTCCGGGGATGGCGACGTTGGCGCGCTTCTCCAGATCAAAGGCCCAGGGCCCATCCGGCGAGGTGTCGGTGCGGGGCGACACGACGAAGTAGCGGCCATCGGGCGAGAACGTCAACTGCGGCGTCTTCGCCCCGCCTTCAATCTCAAACTCGCGGCTGGCGATCAGCGCATCGGTCGCCGCATCGTAAAGCCGCATCGCGTTTTCCCCCGTGCGGCAGGCCAGCGCGCGGCCGCCGGGCGCGAGCAGCGCCTCCGCGCAACCGCTGGTGCCGGTAACAACTTCGCGAACGCTCCGCCGGGTGGCGGACGGCAAGTCCCAGATCTCCAGCCGGTACGTGGGAGTCAGTAAGTGGAGCGTGCGCGAGTCGGAACCGAAGACAACCCGCCGGTTCGTCGCGCTGGGGATATGGAGCCGCACCGCGAGCGGGTCCGTAGCGAGCACCACAATGCCGGACTCATCCTGCGCCGCCAGCCATTTCCCGTCCGGGGAGAAGGTCACGTACCGCAGTTCCGGCCGGAGCCGGGGCGTTAGGGTGTGGGCCGAAGCAACGCTCGCCACGGCGCGCACCGCGGGCAAATCGGCAACCGCCTGCCGCCAGGAGGCAAAGGCCGAGGTCGGGGGCCGGGAGGCAGTATCGCGACAATTCGCCGGCAGCGAGGCGAGCGTCCGCGCCATCTCCCGCACCCGTTTACTCTCCGGGCGCGTGAGCGTAAGGAAATCGCTCATCACGCCGCCGGTGACGCCGTTGTTCTCGGTAAGCCGGTCGAAGAACGTCACCATCGCCGCCGGATCGTAGCCGGCGGCGGCGAGGGCGTAGAGGGAAAGCTGGTCGGCCGCCACCTCGTCGTCGACGTATTTGGGCGGGGCGGCAGCGCGGGAAGAACCGTCGAGAATCTGATTGTAGCGGGCGAAGACATCGGCCCGGTCGCCGATCGATTGCACGCCGAGGCCCGAGCGCAGAACCCGCGTCATGCGGCGCGAACCCTGCCGCGCCAGCACGTGGCCGAACTCATGGCCAAGGACCCCGGCCAGCTCGTCCTCACTCTGGACGAAGGCGACCAGCTTGCGCGAGATATAGACTCGGCCGCCGGGGAGAACAAAGGCGTTCGGCGTGGCGATATCAACCAGGAAGTAGCGGAAGCGAATGGCCGTGGCCGGCATATGGACCAGCAACCTCGCGCCGAGCGCTTCCAAATACGCCGTCTCCGTGCGGCTATGAACGATAGGGATCGTCCGCTGCACGTGTTCGGCAATGGCATCACCCAGGTCCGACTCCTGCGCCGGGGTGAAAAGATTGAACTCCCCCGATGCCGCCATGGCCGGGGGAGGCGGGCAGGATTGCGCAAAGGCCCGCGCAAGACACATCCCGAGTAAGACTGCGGAACGGACGGCGGCGGGCCACTTACTCACGTAACTTAGTCCGCTTTCAGGCGCTTGGCGTTGGCGGGCGGGGCGAACAAGGCCTGATCGAGCTTGGCATTATTAATCGTCACGCTGTCGGAATACATCTCGAAGATCTTATTGCCGTCGCGGAAACGCACAATGCTCCACGGCCACATGACGCCGCCAACATCGCGGTACTTGTTATAGACGGTCATCTCCTCCACCTTGCGCTGCTTTTCCGGGTCGCGGCGGTGGTAGATCTGGCGAATGGGCAGGTGGGTAGTGCGGTGGAAGTAGACGGTGACGGTGTGGTTTTCGCCATCGGTGATGTCCACCACTTCCACCGGGTTGTTATCAAAAACGGCCGTCTCCTTAAACTCGAAAATCATACCGAGTTCATCCATGCGGTAGCGGAGAATGTAGAAAATGTTGAGCAAAGTCGTCTCAACGTACCGCTCATACTGCCCGGCGGGCAGCGGACGAATGCCGCGGAACGAGACCTGTACGCCTTCCTTGTCGGTGAACAGGTAGGCGTAGTCCTCTTCCTTCTTCCCGAACGACTGGCGTTCACGGATATTCAACGTCCCGCCCGGCTGTTCGTACTTCGTGTAGACCTTGGCGGTGGCCAGGCCGTTCAACTGCTCCCGGTAGAAGGAGTACAAACGGCCGTGTTCAATCCGATCGGTCATGGACAGGAATTTCTTCCCGCCCACGGCCGCCAGCGACTGGTCGACAATCGCCCGCCCGCGCACCGTTGCCGGCTGCGCGGCCAGGCCTACCGCTACGAGTACCGCTAGTCCAAGGAACCGCACTATTTCATGATCTCCTCAGCTTTGACGCCCGCGTTCACCACGATGGTTTCGTATTTGATTTCGCTGGACTTCTTGCCGCCCTGGTTAATCTCCACAAGGAACGGCGCCTTCACGCCGTTGACGTCGCGCCAATCCTTGTAGATGTTCTCCACTTCCGACGGCCCCTGCGGCCCCATGGCCTTGTACGACAGCTTGACGAGCATGCCGGTAGCGGCGTCGACGGTGAGCTTCGCCGAGTTGCCGGACTTGTCGCTGATCTCGAATTCGGTGTCGGAGAGGGCGTTGACGGTGCGGCCTTCCAAACGATCGCTGAGCGAAAGGGTGAAGAGGTTACGGAACAGCTCCTCGTTCAACTGCTTAACGACCGGCGCGGGCATCGGCATGGGCGCGGGCACGTTCGGCGCCTGGAAGGTGCCGGTCTTCCCATCCCACTTCACCAGCACTTTGCCGAAGGGCAGTTCCTGTTCCTGGCGCAACTGATTGGGCACGACGAAGAGCACCTTCTGCTTGACAGCGAGGTTGCCGAGCGTGGCGTTAGCGGTCATGGAGACGTCCTTAACGGCAGCTAGTTTATCGGCCCCGCCGAGCGCCGTTTGCAGCTTGCCGAGCAGCGCTTTGCCCTTGGCGAGGGAGGCAGCAGAGATCTCCGCGGCGGCCTTCGGCGGCTCCTTCACCTTCAGTTCCAGCTTGGTGATGGGCAGCTTCAGATCCGTCAGCGGGGTCTTGAAACCGTCGATGTTGCCAATCGTCGTAATGACGAATTTGGACGGGTCAATGTACTGTTTCGCGACGCGGAGAACGTCCGCTTTGGTGACGGCGGCGATCGCTTTCTGATACTGCGCCAGGTAGTCCTTCGGGTAGGCGTAGTAGTCATAGCGGAACAGGCGCGAGAGGGTCTTCTGCGGCTTATCGAAATTGAAGACGAAGCTGTTGATGACCTTATCCTTGGCGGTCGATACCTCTTCATCGGTCACGCCGGAAGTGCGGATTTTGTTCACTTCTTCGAGGATGGTTTGGACTGTGGCCACGGTGGATTCGGTCTTGGTGGAGGCCGAGATGCGGAACGCGCCCGGGTGCAGGTAGCCCGCGCCCCAGCCGCCGCCAACACTGTAGGCGTAACCCAATTCGGTGCGCACCTTCTTGAACAACCGGCTGTCGAAACCGCCGCCGAGAATGTCGGAGAGGACTTCCAGCGCGGGGTAATCCTTGTCGCTATAGAGGCCACCGAGGTGACCGATCGTTAAAAACGTCTGAGTTACTTCCTTCTTGTCGCCGGCGTAGATACCGGGCTTGGCCTGGAAAGTAACTTTCGGGAAGGTGGGGGTGGCGCCGGCGGCGGGCGTCCAATTGCCAAGCACCTGCTCCAAACGCGCCTTCATGGCGGCTTTGTCGAAATCGCCGGAGACTGCCATCATCATGTTCGCGGGATGGTAGTACTGGCGATGGAAGTTCTGCAGGTCGGCGCGGGTGATGGCGTCGAGGGTTTCGTATTCCACTTCGCGACCGAAGGGTGTGTCGCGGCCGTAGATGATTGCCTGGAATTCGCTGCGGTTAACGTCGTCGGCTTCATCATACCGGCGGCCAATGGCGCTGCGATACTGCGTCTTCAACAGGTCGATTTTGTCCTGGCGGAACTCGGGCTGCGAGAGCAGATCGAAATAGACGCCCAGGACTTCGTCGATGTTCTCCTTCAGACAGTTGAAGCCAACGGTGGCCACTTCCTCGCTCAGGCTGGATTCAACGGACGCGGCGATATTCTCCAACTGTTCGTCAATCTGGTCGCCAGTCTTCGATTTCGAACCGCCGCTGCGGAGAACGGAGGCAGCCAGTTCGCCCAGACCCGCCTTAGGTGCCGGGTCCAGCAGATTACCGGTTTTGACAAGAATGGTGCCGTTGATGAACGGCAGCGTGTGGTTCTCGAGCAGGTAAACCTTCAACCCATTCTTCAGCGTGAAGACTTCGATCTCCGGGATCTTCACGTCGCCCAGCTTGCTGTACTTCAGGTTCTTCCACGCGCCGATCTGCATGGCGCCGGGCTTGGCCGGGGCGGCGGCGGGACGCGGAGCAGCGGCCTGCCCGAACATGGCTGCGGCGGCAAGGAGTAAGAGTGTTCCGAATCTCATTTACTTAGCCTCTTCCTTCTTGGGCTGCACGGTAATGCCCACGGTCTTGTTATTCGCGGTCAGATAGGTCTTAGCGACGCGTTGGACGTCGGCGGGAGTAACTTTGTCGAGTTCTTCCAGATCGGTAAACAACTTACGCCAGTCGCCATACTCCATCCACGTGGAGGCGAAGGCGCCGGCGAGGCCGGAGTTACTATCGAGCGCGCGGAGCAGCCCGGCACGCATCTTCACTTTGACCCGCTTGACGGTGGCATCGTCAACGCCATCCTTCTGAATCTTGGCCACGATCTCTTCCCAGTTCTTTTCCAGGTCCGCCACGGTCTTACCCTGATTAGGGACGCCGTAATAGAGGAACAGGTTGGGGTATTTACCGCCGGGGAACTGCGGGATGGTCTGGGTGCCGAGGGCGAGTTTCTTATCCCGCACCTGCTCCTTGTAGAGGATGCCGGTACGGCCACTGGACAGCACGCCGTTCAAAACATCGAGCGCGGCGTCATCGGCATGGGTGCCTTCTGGGCGGTGGTAGGCGATCATCAGGAACGGCTGGGCCGGGTCGTCGATCTCGACGTGCTTAGTCCCCATCTGCCCCGGCTCCTTGGTAACCAGACGCGGCGGCAGCGGCCCGGCCGGAATGGGACCGAAGTACTTCTCCGCCAGCTTCTTGATCTCCGCCGGATTCACGTCGCCAACGACGCCGACGCACATGTTGCCGGGCACGTAATAGGTCTTGTGGAACTCGGCGCCACCCTTGGCGCGGAGGTTCTCAATGTCGCTCGCCCAGCCGATGAAGTTCCGGTAGGGGTGGGCGGTGAAGGAGGTCGTCAGCAGGGCTTCGATGAGCTTACCCTGGGTGCTGGATTCGACGCGCATGCGGCGCTCTTCGCGCACCACGTCGCGCTCCTTGTAGAACTCGCGGAACACCGGCTTCGCCGTCCACTCCGACTGCAGCGCGAACCAGAGTTCGGTACGGTTGGCCGGGAGACTGTAGAAGTAATTCGTGTAGTCCAGCGCCGTGGAGGCATTGAACCCCACCCCGCCGTTGCGCTCAATTTCCTTGGTGAAGGCGTTGGGGTCGACATAGCTGTTGGCCTTATCGATGGCCTTCTTCAACGCCGCTTCCAGGCGCTCAATCTGCGCCTTATCAGCGCGGCGGCCTTTGACGCGTTCCTCTTCCAGCTTGTCGTAGGCCTGCTCGACGGCGGCCAGGGCTTTCTCCTCTTCGGGCCAGTTCTTGGTACCGAGGGAGGTGGTGCCTTTCCCGATCATGTGTTCGAACATGTGGGCGGTGGAGGAGGCGTTGGCCGGGTCGTTGGCGGCACCGGAATCGACGTGGAGATGGAAGGAAACCACAGGGGCTTCGTGCCGCTCCATGACGATGAAGTGCAGGCCGTTGGCGAGAGTGAACTCGGTGACCTTCTTTTCAAAATCGGCAAGGTTTTGGCTGAACAGGCTGGCTGCCAGCAAGGGGAATAGAGCTAGGGGGCGCATGTTACGACTCTTCTTAAGATGGTACCAGCGTCGATTCCGGTGCACTCGATATACTGTCCCCACTATGTTGCGTCGCCAATTTTTGTTTACCGCGCTCGCCGCGCTGCCCGATACGGTGGAGACCACAGCGGGCCGCGTGCGCGGAGCGCGTGCCAACGGCGTGACGGTCTTCCGCGGCATCCCCTACGCCAGCCAGCGGCGGTTCCAGGCGCCCGGGCCGGCGACGCCATGGACCGGCGTGCGGGACTGCACCCAGACGGGGGCCCGGTGCGTGCAGGGGCCGGGCAACATCTTCCTCAGCCCCACCATCGGCGAGTACTTCCGCGGGTCGGCCGGGCGGGCGGAATTGGCCGCGCAACCCGATAGCGAGGACTGCCTGGTGGTGAACGTGCTAACGCCGTCAACCCGGGGGAAGCGGCCCGTGATGGTCTACATTCACGGCGGCGGGTTCTCGGCCGGGTCCTCACATTTAACACTTTTCGCCGACCGGTTCCCAGCGGAGCAGGACGTGGTGCTCGTCGGCGTGAACCACCGGATCAACGTCTTCGGCTATCTGCATTTGGAGACGGCCAACATCGGGCAGCTGGATCTGATCGCCGCGTTGGAATGGGTGCGGGCAAATATCGGCGCGTTCGGGGGCGATGCCGGGAATGTGACGGTGTTCGGCGAATCGGGCGGCGCGGGGAAGATCAGCGCGCTGCTCGGGATGCCGGCCGCGCGAGGCCTCTTCCGCCGGGCGATTGTCGAAAGCGGCTCCCTCTTGGCGGTGCAAACTGCCGACGAGGCGGCGGCGAACACGCGGGAGGTCTTGGCGAAGGTGCCGCTAGCACAGTTAAAATCCCTCCCGGCCGCGGAGTTGTGGAAGGCCACCAACGGCATGAAGACACAACCCGCCGTTGATGGAAAATCCATCCCTAGCCAATTGTGGGAAGCGGCCCCGGTCATCGACGTACCCCTGATAATCGGCTGCTGCAAGGACGAGACGGCGCTGTTCACATTGAAGGAGGAGGCCCTGTATTCGCTCGACGAAAAGGGCCTGGCCGAGCGCATGCCCGCGGCGGCTGTAGCGGCCTACCACGCCGCCTATCCGAAGGCCTCTCCCTCCGATATCTGGTTCCGCTACGCAACCGACAAGGACGCCCGGGCGAAAGCGCTCCGCCAGGCGGAGTTGCAGATTCAAAAAGGAAAATCGCCGGTCTACATGTACCATTTCGAATGGAACACGCCACTGGTGGACGGCAAAATTCGAGCTTTCCACACGGCCGAGTTGCCACTGGCCATGCGCTGCGTGCGGTTCCCGGAGTCAGAGCCCGTATCGAAAGCACTGGCCCACACCTGGGCCCAATTCGCCCGCCGCGGCAAGCCCGATTGGCCGGCCTACACGCTCAACAAGCGCATGACAATGATCTTCGACGCCCCCGTCAGCGCCCCCATCCCCCTCAGACTTCCCCTGGAGCCGGGCTACCGGGGAAATCTGTAATTTAGGAATTCCCCGCCCCTACTCGTGCCGCAACGCCTCCACCGGGTCCAGGCTCGCCGCCTTATTCGCCGGCGAGCGCCCGAACCGTGTCTCGAAACGCGCAAAAACTCGGTGACCGATTTACCTCCACGTTCATGGAAACAGGAATCTTGTGAGCCCAATTGAACTTCTCGGTTCCCATCGCTCTCCTCCCGAGACGTTCCAGCACTTTACTCCCGCCCGGATACACAGCATCCGCCAACAGTTCCCACGTACCGCAAATGGAATCATTGACGTAGGCAGCCAAAACATCCCGCTTGGCTCGAGGAAACGTAGCGATGACGGCCTGCATATCACCCAAGAACCAAGCTTCGCCCTCTTCGATCGCAAGGCAAAACCGTGTCACGGGTGCGGGATCACAAGACTGTAGAATGGCATCTAGTTCCTTCAAAAACGCTCCCGGATCCCGATCATCCAAGTCACACACGACGATCACTGCTGCCAGTGGATCACCGACGACGCCAGCATACGACTTTCCATAACCGCGCAACGCCTTAGGCAGATTATCCAAAAGCACCCGCTTGCTAGCATCCTTTGGATCCTTTAGTCCTTTAGGAATGTGGCCAATCCCCCGGTACGAATGAATTCGATAGCTATTTCCCTCACCGACGATCTGCGGCAGGAGAATCTCCAGGGCTGCTTTACCCGAAACATCTTCCACCAAAATCTCAAAGTGCATCGGCTATCTCGCGTCTAAGTAGTCGCTATACCAAAGCCCACCGAGCGGCAACCCCTCAGCCACCATGTTCGTAACTACCGGGTCATCACTTGCCCGTCGTATCGTGGAAAAACCATTTGAGCCTTTCTCCAAAATCCAGACCTCATTGGGCTCTAGTGCATCCACCAGATAGGGTTGATGCGTGGTCACAAACACCTGAGAACCGTTCTTCTGGTTTGCCGCATGGGCTCGAAATTCGCGAGCCAGCGCTTCGAGGAGCTTATGGTACAGCCCATTTTCAGGCTCCTCGACGCAAAGAAAAGGAGGAGGATCAGGATCCTCCAATAGCAAGAGATAGGCGAACACCTTCAGCGTGCCGTCCGACATCTGCTGCGAATAGAATGGGTCCACAAACCCTTTATCATTGAATTTCAGAAGGAGCCGACCGTCCTTGGTCGGTTCGGTCTCGATCTTCTCAACACCCGGAATCTTTGAACCGATCCTGTCGAGAATCGCACGGAATCGCTTCGGATGCTCCCGTTCCATGAACTGAACCACGTTGCCAACATTGTCGCCGTGAACATTCAAATGCCGTTGAGGGCCAGCAAGGGGCAAACTTCGCGCCGCGTCCGGACTGAAGTAACTCAGATACCATCCTTCGATAAATCGGCGAAACGCCGAAATTCGTGGGTGCTGTCTCAGCGATCCAAGTGTCGCGATACCTAACTTTCGAGGATCGTCCAGCTCAACTACTTCCATCTCGCCACTCTCAAGGCCCTTGATTTCCGTCATCAGCCCGAAAAGATCGAACTGGCCATCCTTATCCTCGATCTGTCGGCCTTCGTTCTCGCCCGTCCACACAACACCCTTGCCAGTGTTCAAAGCCAAGAATGAAAACGGCCAACCATGCTTCTGTCCATTTCGGCGCTGCCGTAACCGCTCCCGCTGTACCAGCGGTCTCCCGGTCGCGTCCTGTCCGATCGTTAGCTCGTAGGTGATCGGACGCGAATTCCCGTCCTCTTTGTAGCTGACTTCGAACTCGATCGCACCAGACCCACCCTGTGACCGCAGACGCTCAAAACCACCCCGCCCCCGAAGGTCACACGCCTCTTCAACACCACTCTTCAGACAGTCCGCCAGAAATCCGAACGCATCAAATAAGGTACTCTTACCAACACCGTTTTTCCCAATCACCGCAGTCATTGGGGCCAATGGCTCCGGCAACCGGTTACTCAATACCCGGCCGAGCGTAACATCCTTCAAAACGCGAAAATTCCGTATCCGAATCCCTTCGATACGCGCCACAGGCCGGCCTCCTTACACACCCCTCGTTGATCCTCTAGCTTATAGCAAACCGATCACGCCGCTCAAGGAGTTCCCCGTCCCTACTCATGCCGCAACGCCTCCACGGGGTCCAGGCTCGCCGCCTTATTCGCCGGCCAAATCCCGAAGAACAAACCCACCCCCACCGACACGCCCACCCCCGCCGCCACCGCCCACACCGGCACCGCCGTCGGCAGGTCCGGAAACACCAGCGAAGCCGCCTGCGAAATCACCCATCCCAGCCCGATCCCCAGAAACCCTCCCACCAGCGTCAACACCACCGCCTCCGTCAAAAACTGAATAATGATATCCCGCCGCCGCGCCCCCAGCGCCTTCCGCGTCCCAATCTCCTTCGTCCGCTCCGTCACGCTCACCAACATAATATTCATCACCCCGATCCCGCCCACCAGCAGCCCGATCGAGCTCAACACCACCATCACAATCGCAATCATCGCCACCACGCCCCGGAACTGCTCCACCATCTGTTCCGCCGTCGAAATCGAGAAATTGTCCGGCTTCGACAACCCCACCCGCCGCTCCATCCGCAGCACCGCCCGCGTCTCGTCCATCGCCGCCGGCACGTGCCCGGGCTTCGCCGCCACGATGATCATGTGCTCCTTCGCCGTCGGAAACAGCTTCCGCATCGTGAAGTACGGCAGCATCATCCGCCGGTCCTCCTGCCCCGGCATCGATTGCGTCGGCCGCAACATCACCCCGATCACCTCAAACATATGCCCGTCCAGCTCCACCCACTTCCCTACTCCGCTCGTCGACTGAAACCACGCATTCCCGATATCCTCCCCAATCACCACAACCGGCAGATGATGCGAATTCTCCACATCGGTAAAGAACCGCCCTTCCCGCATCTCCACACCTGTCGACACATACCCCGGATCTGTCCCGCCAATCTGTATGTTAAACGCGTCAATTCCCTTATACTTCGCCTTATGAATCCCCCAGTCCGGAAACAAATAGGGACTAACTGACTCCACATTCGAGCTCCGCTCCTTCAGCGCCAGCGCGTTCGCCAATGTCAGTGGCTTCCGCATCCGCTCCTCCAACGACCGCGGCCCGAAACTCATCGGCGAATCCCACTTCGTGATAATCAGATTATCCGTGCCGAAACTCCGCAAAACCCCGGTAATCGACGAATCCAGCCCCGCCAGAATCGACCCCACACCGATCACCGTGCTCGTACCAATAATCACGCCCAACACCGTCAGAAACGCCCGCAACTTATGCGCCCGCAACGTATCAAACGCCAGCTGCACGCCAAACCAGATCCGAGTGAATTCATTCATTTACTTATCCGCCCGCAACGCTTCAATCGGGTCTAACATCGAGGCCTGCCGCGCAGGGTAAATGCCGAAGAACAATCCCACCATCGTCGACAGTCCCACCGATATCATCACCGCGCTGAACGGCACCGCCATCGGCACCGACGTCGTATTCCGCACCACCACCGCCACCACCCACGCAATCGCCACTCCCACCAGCCCGCCCATGGCCGACAGCACCGATGACTCCACCAAAAACTGGTTCAAAATATCCTTCCGCCGCGCCCCCACGCTCTTCCGGATCCCAATCTCGTGCGTCCGCTCCGTCACTACCGCCAGCATGATGTTCATGATCACCACCCCGCCCACCACCATGAAAACACTCACAATCGCCACCGCCGTCGCCGCGATCGCCCCCGTCATCCGGTCCCACGCCGCCACCAGCGAATCCGACGAAAAGATCCCGAAATTGTCATCCTCCCCCGGCCGCACATGCCGCCACGCCCGCAGCAAACTCCGCACCTCGTCCTGCGCCTGCTCCAAATGCTCCCGGTCCATCGCCAGCGCCGCGTAGCCAATCCCCGTCCGCGATCCGAACATCTTGAAATACGTCTCCGCCGGAATGATCACAAACCGGTCCCGCGACTGGCCAAAGACGCTCCCCTGCTCCTTCGCCACCCCCACCACCGTGAACGGCCGTCCCGACACTTGAATGGTCTTACCAATCGGGTCCACTCCGGGGAAGAACCGGTCCTTGATTTCACTCCCGATCACCGCCGAAAGCGTATGCAGCTTATCGTCGGACTCGCTCAGAAACCGCCCCTGGTCCACCTGCGTATTGGTGATGATTCCGACGTTCGAACTCACCCCGCGCAGCTCGATCCCGTCCACCCGCTCGGACCCATACGTCGTCACGCCCTGCCGCGAAATCTCCATGCCCACCTCGCGCAGCATCTTCGATTCGCGCTTCACAAATTCAAACTCTTCCCGGGTCAACTGCGGGTTCTTCCGCTGCATCTCCAAAAACTTCTTCGGGTCCCACTGGCCAATCATCACCATTCGCCGCACCCGGAACCCGTCCACGCCCATATCGGCCACGGTGTTGGCAATGTAGTCGTCCATTCCGCGGATCACCGACATCACCGCAATCAGCGTCGTCGTCGCCAGGATGATCCCCAACAGCGTCAAAAAGCTGCGGAGTTTACTCGCGCGCAGCGAGCGAAACGCCACCCGCGCGGCTTCCGCGAACGAGGCATTGGTTGGGCTGGCCATAGGTTCTACCCACCCAGACGAGTCCAATCCCCCGTTTGTTCCCTACAATCCCCCGCGCCAATCCAGAATCGCTTCGTCAGCCCAGAACCGCGGCGTCTGCCGCGCCAAAAACGCCACATGTCCGCCATGCTCCGGCGCCAGCAGCGCAATCCGCGCATTCTCCGCAATCGCCCGGTGCGAATACACCGCGAACGGAACAAGCGGATCATCCTGCGCCGTTAACAGCAGCGTCGGCACCCGGATCCCCGCCAAAAACCCCTGCGAAGACTGTGTTTTGTAATAATTCGCCGCATCGCCAAAGCCAAAATGAGGCGCCGTAATCCGATCGTCAAAATCGAACACCGTCTTCACCGCATTGACATCGGTCCGTTCAAAAATCGGCGCAAACGCTTCCGGCTGCAGCCGCCGCCGCTCCGCCAGTCGCCCGCGCATCCGCGTCACAAACCGGTCCTGATAGATGAAATTGGCCCGCTTCCCCAACGCCACCACGCAAGCCGCCAAGTCCAACGGCGTCGACACGCCCACCACCGAATGCAACAACCGCGGCCCGTCCTCGCCCAACTCCCCCGCCAGCTTCAACGAAACATTCCCGCCCAGCGAATACCCCACCAGCGTCACCGGCCCGGCATCCCGCAACGACTCCAAATACGCCCGCAAATCCGACGTCAACCCCGCATGGTACAGCGTCGAACACCAGCCCTCCGTGCCCCCGCACCCGCGAATGTTTACACGATGCACCGCGTAGCCGGCCTGCAATGCGTTCCACGCCATCGATCGCATGTACCCGCCTTCGCTCGAACCCTCCAGCCCGTGCACCAAAACGAAGGTCCCACGAAAAAGACGAGCCGGGCGTTGTTCCACCACGCGGATGGCAACTCCCGGCTCGGGTACAAAACGGTGTTCTCTGGCCGCTACTGTTTCCAGTTCACGGAATCGCGGCCAGAAGTTGGATGCGATGGTCGCCAGGTGTGGATTGGCGATAAAAGGAACGAAGGGGCGCAAACTGACAGTGTAGCCGACCTTAATCGGTACCCGTGCGTTTGCTCAACTCTTCGGTGAAAATAATGGCTTCCGCCAGATCCTTCATCGGCCGCCGCAACCGCCGGCTTTCGTTCCGCAGTTGCAAATAGGCGTCCTCTTCGCTCAAGCCGTGACGCCGCTGAATGATGCCCTTGGCGCGCTCAACAACTTTGCGCTCCTCCAGCTTCCGCTTCATCTCCTGCGTCTCTTCTTTGAGCCGTGCGTTCTCTTCGGCAAGCTTCGACTTGGCCACGGCGCCAGCCATCTGCTCCCCGATAAACGTAAGCAACGAAACCTCTTCCGGCGAATGGATATGGGTCTCACGGTGGTGAACGTTGATGACACCAATCAGGTCCCCGCCCGTCGCCAATGGCACGGAAAGGAACGATTCATAGGTGTCTTCCACCAGCCCGCGGAACTTCTTAAATCGCTTGTCTTGCGACGCGTTTTCCGACAATACGACAACGGCCTTGTGCTCGGCCACCCAACCGGTGATTCCTTCACCGATCTTCATTCGTAAATTGCCGATTTCCGCAGTGTGGGGGACCTGCGAGGCGCACAAAACAATCTCGTTGGTCTCCTTTTCAAACAAATACACCAGACAGGCGTCACATTCGGTTACTTGTACAGCTAACCCAATGATCTCGCCGAGCATCTCGTCAAGGGATCGCTCACTCGCCACAATGCTGCTTACGCGGTGGAGGAGCGATACTTGGGGTGGAGGAATGTCCGCAGTCGTCATAGACACAACTCCAGGGTACGGGTGCGACTCGACATGGTCCAATCGAAAAAAGTTATTGCCCTCATTGTCCTCACGCTAGGTATTGAAAGTTCTTTGAATGGAGAAACCCGGTGGACGGCGATACAGGGCGACGGGTTCAACGTGATTTCCGGCGCGGGCGGTCCAACGGCCGCCAAAATGGCGCACCGTGTTGAACAGATGCGCCAACTTCTCGGCGGGTCCAAAAAGATTTTACCTCTCCGCGTCGTCCTCGTGGCATCCGAGGATCTCTTCGCCGCCCTCCGCCCCTCGGCCACCGTCGGCGGCTTCTTCCAGTCCAGTGCCGACGATGATTGGATCGTCGTCCGCTGGGGCCACCCCGATGGCGAACGCGCCCTCTCCCACGAACTCGTCCACGCCTTCCTCGAACACTCCGGCCCCCGCCGCCCCCTCTGGCTCGAAGAAGGCCTCGCCGAGTTCTACTCCACCGCCCAACTCGACAACAAAGGTTGGACCATTGGCCGCCCCATCGAATCACACGTCCGCCTTCTTAACCAGTCCATCTGGCTCGGCGAACGCGAATTCTTCGACGCCCGGCCCGATTCGGCTCTCCGCGAAGAAGGCACCCGCATCGGCCGCTTCTACGCCCAAAGCTGGGCCGTCGTGCACTATCTGCTAACCACCCCCGGCATCCGCGAAAAGGCTCCCGCCCTGTTCACTGCCCTCGCCGATGGCGTCCCCTTCGCCCGCGCCTCCGAAGCCACCCTCGGCATCCGCCAGGGCCTGCTCCTCGAAGCCGCCCGCCGGTCCATCGAAACCGCCCGCTTCCTCACCGCCCGCCTCGCCGCCGAACCCATTGCCAACCCCGCCAGCGCGCCCGCCCCGCTCTCTGACGATGCCGCATCCGATCTCGTCATCTCGCTCGCCCTCGCCGCCGGCCGCCCCGAACTCGCCGCCAAAACCGCGCGCACGCCCACCCAACGCGGCCTGCTCGCCCTTGGCAAAGGCGATGTCCCCACCGCCGAAAAGTGGTTCACCGAAGCCATCACCGCCGGTACCGCGGATCCAGCCCCCTACTTCGAACTCGCCATGATCCTGCGCGAGAACCGGCGCGATGCCATCCGCTCCGCCGCTCTCCTCCGCGCCGCGCTCGAACGCAACCCCAACCACGCCGAAGCCCACTTCCTCCGTGGTCTCGACGCCGCCAAAGCCGGCAACCTCGAAGACGCCATCGATTCGTACCAGCAGGCCGCCCAAATCCTCCCCCGCCAGGCAACGTTCTCGCACGCGTTAGCCCTCGCCCTGGAACGCGCCGGAAGGACCAAGGAAGCCAGCCGCGCCGCCATCCGCTGCCGTCTCGCCGCCCGCAACCCCGCCGAGCGCGAAATAGCCGCCGCCATCAACCGCCTCGTAGAGGAGCCCGCCATGTCGAAGGCAGAAAAGAAGCCCGACGTCCAGGTCCCCGAAAGCTGGAACGGCCTCCGCGGCGACGCGTCAGCCGAAGGCGAGCTGACCGATTTCGACTGTCTCGCCACGCCCCCGATCGCCACAATTACAACCACCACAGGCCCACTACAACTTCGAGTGGAAAAGCCGAACGCCATCGAGATCCGCGGCACCGGCGCCATCCGCCACACCCTGACCTGCGGCGAGCAAAAACTCCCCGTCCGCGTCGAGTATCAGAAGGCGTCCAACCAGCTCACCGCCATCGAGTTCCGCTAACGGCACTGCAAAGAAGCGGGGCAGGAGTTGAGAAGTACGACCTCCCGCCCCCGCAACACACCGATTGGTGCCTGGCACCGGGCCCGTCCGACGCAACCTCCTCGACCAAAACTCTCTCCCCGGTGCCAGGCACCCAGGAATTGGTAAGCAGCCAAACCCCCAACCCCAAAATCACTCCAACTCAATCAACCGCCGCCAATACCGCTCCGGCGCCTCCAGAATCCCCCGCGTAATCTGATAATGCGCCGTCTCCTCCAGCCGCATCACCGGTAACGCCGGATCATCAAAATTGACAATCCGCGCCCCCGGAAACGTCAACAAAATCGGCGAATGCGTCGCAATCACAAACTGCGTCCCGCCCGTTGCCACCAGATCGTGCATCAGCGCCAACAGCGCCAACTGCCTCTGCGGCGAAAGTGCCGACTCCGGTTCGTCCAACAGAAACAGCCCATCCCCCATCCGGTTCTGCAACACGTCCAAAAACGATTCCCCGTGCGAACGCGCATGCAGCGACCGTCCCCCATACCGAGCAAACGGGTCTCCCAGAAAGTCCGGATCCAACGCCCGCGCGTCCAATAGCGTTGCAAAATGCGCCTGAAACTCCGCCCGGAAGAAATACCCATCCACCGGGCGGTTCCGGAACACCGGCCGCAGCACCCGCCGCAACGGGCTCTCCTGCTCCGGCCCATGTCCGGCAGCCTGCTCGTTCCGCCCGCCGCCGGAAACCGGAAAACCGCACAAGTCCGCAATCGCCTCCAACAGCGTCGATTTTCCCGTGCCATTCTCGCCGACGAAAAACGTCACCGGCGCCGGAAACGTCAAATACAGCCGCGAAACAAACGGCAGCGAAAACGGAAACACACACTCCGCCGGCAGCCGCTCCGGCAGCGTCCGAATGGAAGACAAATAGCGAGCGGCGTCCTTCACCACACGACTATTCTCGTACAGCGTGCAGCGCAATCAACCGCGCCCCCACGCCAAACCCGCTCCCCGCGCAAGGCCCGCCATTCCACATCCCGTCCAGCGAATCCCCCGCCACCCCGACGTTCCAACAAGCCCCCTGTATCTCCATCCGGTAGGTCGATAGGTCCACCTTCGTCGCCGTCACCCGGTCAATCGAAGTACCGGTCCTTATCCGCGAGCGGCAGCGTGTCAAGTCGTTTCACGGCCGTCTGCGGCTGATCCATTTCCGCATCCGATCCTTGCCCTAAGGAAGCAATGCCAAGGAACTGGACCGCTCCATCATTTAGCTGCATACCATCTGGCATCTGTAAATTCCGAAGGTATCTCATCGCCATAAGGATCAACCCCGAGCCGCTCGAGATTGTCGAACCACTCGTCTCGTAAACTACGGGGCAACGCCTGCCCGCACCAAGGGCAGAACGTGACATTGAGATGACTGCTACCCCCGTCTAGGAGTCGGACTCCGTACTCTCGCCACTTTGGAAAGTAGTCAATTGGAAGGGCTAGATCAGCGACTGCGCTCTCCATCTCCGGGCAGCAGAAATTCATCGCGTTCATATTGTGACTCTACGGCCCGGAATTACAGCCACCTGGCCACGGGCGCCCAACCCAACCAACAACGCCATCACCAAAGCAAGACAGAATCCCACGCCACCAGCATACGCCGGGCGCTAACTCACTTCCCAGCCGCCGTTCCAAAATGCCGGTCCAACCGCGCCAGCGCCCGCAACCCCTTCTTCGGCGTCCCCGCCGCGGCCCGTGCACGAAAGCGCGTCTCGGCATCAAACTGCACCAGCGCGATCGTGGCCAGCTCATCGATCAACTTGTTCATACTCACACCCTGCGACTCCGCCAACTGCCGCAGCCGCGCGTGCTTGTCATCCGCCATCCGAATCGTAAGAGTGCTCATCCCAGTTCCTCCAACAAACGCGCCGGGCTCACGATACGCAACCCGGAAAATCGCAATTCCGCTCGTGACAAATGGCGGTGATTGTAAGCGACGATCCGGTCGGCGGCTCCCGCCACTGCCAGTTCCACCAAATGATTATCGCCCTCATCCGGCAAATTCGGCCGCCACGAAAGGTAGATCTTCACCCACTCGCTCACCGACAGCAGGGCATCCAACAGATCCGTGCGCTCTTGGGCATCGAGAGCACAGTCCTTGAACAGCGACTCCCTCCCCAGAACGTCCTCATACTCGCTCAACAACGCCTGCCCAACCAGAGGTTGCACGCGCCGTTCCAGGCAAGCTCGCAACACGCGCCGGCTCTCACCGCCCGGGGAAAGCATCGAGCTCGTCAATACGTTCGTGTCAATCACAACTCGAATCACGTCTCGACATCATGATAGCACCTGCGCTATCACGCCAGACGCGATGAAACTGCCACTCGCAGTGCGTACCGGAAGCGCGGACACGTGAAATCGTGGAGCCGAGCGGACGGCAGGGCCGGCGCGTTCGAGCCCGCACTCCACCACGCGAAGTTCCGGCATCGCCGTACGCCGGATTTCTCCGCCACGCTCACAGCGGTCGTACCGGATTGCAGGGATTCCTCCAGAATCTGACGCTATTCTTCCATCAACCGCTTCCGCATTCGGGTCTCTATTTGACGTCCGTCTGCCGCTCTACCTGCGTTCTCCTTATCGCTCAACCTATCAAGACGCGGAGCTTCGGCCGATTACGATCCTCGAATAATTCGCCCTGAGACTTCAAATCAGCGATTAAGAGAACGCGACCGGTAGAAACGAAAGCTATTCATCGACGCCGACGCCAGCCGCGCTCTCATTCACCGCCTCCTGGCTGCGCTCTACGCCACCCGCTCTCTGACTCACCGGCAAGTCGGCTCAGTCGGTTTTCGACATTGCCGATCACTCCACCTATGCCCCCTCAACGCCTTCTTCATAGTGATAGTGCTCCTGGCTAGCGGCCGTAAATTTCCCAATAAATTCCGCCGACCTATGCCCTTCTTTCCTTGGTACGAAGTACCCGCGCCCGACAGCCCAGTCATAAGCGCTCAAGTCGACTGGATACCTCGTCAACGTCCCGGACAGCTTATGTTCGCGAATCCAGGTCGCGGCCAATTCCTTACTCGAAAACACTGCACTTGGGAACCTTGACTGAGCACCGTTGAAGACCCAAACAGTGGGAATCTCCGACATATCAGCCATCGTGACCAACCCTCCCTATTTCCCGTCAAAGTGGCCCCCTCGCCGCCGCAGCGGCGGTTTCCGTTAGGCCGTTGAGCAGGAACTCCAAGCATCGCGCCTCTCATTCAAGCGACCGAGACCCGTCATATAACCATCTTCCGCTGCTGAGAATCCATACCAACTCTTGGAGTTCCGCGCCGAGAGCCGTGCCATCTGCCGACTGGTAGTGAACTTGCGCCCTCACTCTTGCGGACAAGCGATCAAGGCGAATGGACTTCACGTCAATTCCAGTAATGTTAAGTCCGGATCGTCGAACGTAATTCTCGAAAACTCTTTGTTGGTTCTCGTTCCCAAGCTGCAGTCTGGGCGACATTTTGGCCCACACTCCAATGTAATCCCGCTTTTTCCACGCCAGAACATACTCGTCAACTGACTTACGTAGTGTAGCTTCGTGGCTTGCAGGTTGCCCGTTCACCAGAATTGCGAAGGCAATCGCGAGAAGCGCAATAAATCGGCCCCGAGGTCTCTGCTCTCGTTTGTTAGCCATCTAAAAAACGCTCAAACCACTGCAACGCCGCATAACCGCCAACAGTAAGTCGGCATTCGCCATTCTCCCACACCGCCACCAACGGACCCTGCCCCAGGCGACGCTCGATATCGGGAACAATCCGTTTGAATTCCTCAATCTGCTGACACTCGGCGATACCAAAAACATAAATCAGCGGTCTCTCCGCTGCCCGCGTCCGCCGACGAACTGCTAAGCGGTCCAGCAGCACAACCTCAGCCCGCACCCACACCGCAATCCCCACAAACAAACACCGCCCGACCATCTTCGGAGGCGGCTCCGGACAGCACTAATATGCCAAATATACCACACACATACCGTGGTGACACGGCGGCGGCGCGGAGTTCCAGACTACGATTCCACAGGTCCAGGAACACGCCCCCCGGGGTCGTCGCATCAGGCTCCGGGATTCCCCGCTCCCTCTTCGACGCATTCCCATCCGCCGCCTCATTCACGCAATCGGTTATCGGGTTCGTCGCGCTGCCCTGCTTACCTGAGATTAAATGAGTCCATTCCTTCGGGGAACGTCTCATCCGGAGAACGTTTCATCATGATATCGAATCGCCTCAGCCAGGCTCTCAAAGCCCTTCGATCTGGAATCCGGGGGATCCTCAACAAACAGTTCCAGAAATTGCTGGTTCAGATAGGCAGCTTGCTCTGGACTCGGCGGCACGTCCAGCCGGTCCGAACTCTGAACGCTGTACAACCCGGTGGAAAGTGATTGGAAGCATCGATAGTGCAGGACACTCGAGCTACTTAGGCGCTTCCAAACACTAACATACTTATACATAACTTAGTCCTTTTTTTAGCTCCAATCGCCCGCCAACTCGCCCGATCCCGTCCGTTCCGGACCATCCTCGTCCAAAACCTCAGCCCCTTCCCCTCCCCGCCCCCCAGGCACAAGGAGCCATCAACAAAATCGCCGACCACTGCGACCACGTCGCCCCCGCGCTCTTCACCAGCGACACTGTCGCCCCCAACGCAATCAAACCCGTAACCACCCCCGCATGAACCGCACCCCGCGACGGCGCCAACCGCGCCGCCACCACCCCGCCCAACCCCGCAAACACCATCCCATAAATCACCGCCAGGACCACGAACCACAACTCCTGAACAGCATGCGGATCCCGCCCGGCCACCTTGAACAGCAACCCACCCGACACGGCAAAAACCGCGTATCCCAGCACAACGGCGACAACACTGCGTAGAAATGGCACACCCCAGAGTAACTCGATTCCGAGCACTCGACAAAAGTCAGTCACAGCCCGGCAAAACTTATATCTCCCTTATTTGCAACACCGCCTTCCCGGAAAACCCCAAAAACGCTTGCGCCCCATGCTAGCTTGAAATTGGGGACGGAATACCGTCTCCCATAAAGGCCCACTGCCCACCAGCAGCGGGCCTTTTGCCTATCCATACGGAAAGAGGAACGCAAATGACGAAAGAAGAAAAAGCCCGAATCGCCCGCGAAAACGGCGCCAAATCAAAAGGCCCAACCACCCAGGAAGGCAAAGACCGCTCCCGAGCCAACGGCCTCAAAACCGGCGACCGCGCCACCACCCTCCGCCACCTCGCCCAGCCCCACCCCGGCATCCTCTGCAACGAGGACAGCCACGCCTTCTTCCAGCTCTTCCACAACTTAATCAAAACCTACAAACCCATCGGTCAATTAGCCACCGACATCGTGCGCGAAATCGCCATCGCCCGCACCGAAATCACCCGCACCCAGCACGTCAAAGCCGCCGCCTGGAACAAAACTATCCACCTCGAACAGGCCAAAGCCGCCCATCTCCCCACCGAACTCATCCCCGTCGAAACCGCCATCAACACCGGCCTCGCCATGCTCAAATCCGACGCCCAGTTCGACCGCGCCATCGACCGCCTTTTCCGCCGCATCGTCGCCCTCGAAAAGCGCCTCATCCACGTCCAATCGCACTTCCCCGAACCCGAAGTCGATACCAACAACAACCAAACCAACCCCGATATCCCGCAACCCGAATCAAATGAACAACATGCCGAAAACGAAGAGGAGCCGCTCTACACGGATGACCCCAGCCCCGCCACCCGCGAGGCCTACGAATTCTTCTTCCCCGGCCGAAAACTGATCGTGGTGCCCACCAAATCGGACCTCGATCCCAACTAAAACGCCATGCGCTACCACTGGAAAACCGTCGAACCCAGCCAGTGGACAGCCGAAGTGTGCCCAAAAACCGAAACCCTGCCCAACCCCTCGAAGTGGGCCCAGGAAGCCTTCCACTTCACCCCCAACAAGATCCAGCGAACAGTGCTCGAAACAAAATCCAAGCGGTTAATCCTCTGCTGCAACCGCCAATGGGGCAAGAGCACAGTGATCGCTCTAAAGGCCCTCCACCACGCCCTGCAACACCCCAACGCGACCATCGTCGTCGTAAGCCGAACCGAAAAACAAGGCGGCGAATTAATCGCAAGAGCCAAGGATTTCGCCAGCCTGCTAAGGATCCCCGACCGCCGCGTCCCCGGCTACCAGCACTCCGTGCAACTGCCCAACGGCAGCAAAATCTATGCGATCTCGCACAGCACAGAAACCGCCCCCAGCCGCACCGCCGACGTGCTGATCTTCGACGAAGCCGCCGTAGTCTCCGACGCCGTGTTTTCGGTAACGCTCCCCTTCGTAGCCAGAACCGGAGGAGCCGTCTGGATGCTGTCCACACCCAGAGGTCAAATCGGCTTCTTCTACAACTTCTGGCACGACAAGGACCCGCAGTGGACCCGGATCTTCAGCACAGTCGAAGACTGCCCGGAAATCCCAAAGGACTTCGTGGAACTCCACCGCAAAGGAGCCCCCCACCTGTTCCGCCAGGAGTTCTACTGCGAGTTCACCCCTGCCCCCGGCAGCCTGATTTCGCGAGACCGGCTCCAGTCGATGTTCGACCCAACGCTCGACGCCCGCAAACTCCCGCCCCTCCCCACCCGGAGGACGTGAGCAGACACCCCGCTTGTCCAAGAACGGAGCTTGCCCGCCAAAGCCCGAAGGGCGACGGTGGGTCACACGGACGCGCCACAACCGGGAAAAGGCGGAAGGCCTCAATCGACTCCCCGGAGCCGCGATCTTGCTAACACCATCGCCGCCGGCCCGGAAACGCTCTTTGAAAACTAAATATCAATAACTCTCAAGGCCAATGCTCGCCTACCCGGAGTATCTCAAAAACCCGGGTAGGCACGGGACGGAAGGGCATTCCCCGGAACGCCCCAGTTTCATCCGCAGAGGTGTCCGCACCCGGACGGACGATAGAGTTGACACCGGAAAAGGACACCCCGGTGGCGCGTTTTCGCGCACCGCAATCAGTGCGCAAACGACCTCAAACGACTCCGCCATACCGCCTTGAAGTACGAAAAGCCCGCAGCCCTCACCACCACCGCAGCCCGCAAGCGCAAGGACCGGGCTCGCCCCCCGAAGCCCAAAGGGCGAAGGGGGGAACTACCATAAAACCATGGAACCCTGGCTCTCCGGCGCCCACGCCGCCCTCGCGCCCATCCCGCGCCTCCTCCGCTGCTCGCTCGACCAATCCGCAGCCGACATCCACCATTGGACCGCCAGCCTAACGAGCGAACAAATCTGGCAAACCCAATCGACAGCCGGCTCCATCGGATTCCAACTCCGCCACCTCGCCGGCTCCGTCGACCGCCTCATCAACTACGCCAACGGCCAGCCCCTGACCGCCGAACAACTCCAATTCCTCAAAGCCGAAGCCACCCCCGGAGCCACCAAGGACCAACTGATAGACGCCCTCGAAGCAGCCTACGAAACCGCCCACCAATTCGCCCAGCAAGCCCAGGACTTCGAAGCCCCCCGCTACATCGGCCGCCAGCGCCTCGAAACCCCGCTCGGCGTCTTGCTCGCCCACATCGCCGAGCACACCCAACGCCATACCGGTCAATTGATCGTACTCTGCAAATTCGCCTATAGCTCCGATAGGTAAATCGATCACCCCCGCCCGTGCATCAAAGGGAAAATAGAGACGATGGATCTGCACCAGCTTCGCTACTTCCTCACCCTCGCCCGCACCGGCAGTTTCGTCCGCGCCGCCGAAGAGGAAAACGTCGCCCAGCCGTCGCTCTCCCAACAGATCAAGAAGCTCGAAACCTCCTTGGGCGTCCCGCTGTTTGACCGCCTCGGCCGCTGCGTTCGACTCACCCATTACGGCGAAGCCCTCGTCCCCCGCGCCGAAGACATCCTCCGCACCGTCGGCGAAACGAAGAAGGAGATGGCCAGCCTCCAATGCCCCGACAGCGGCAAACTCGCCGTCGGCGTTATCCCGACCATCCTCCCCTACGCCATGGCCCGCCCCATGGCCGCCTTCCGCGACGCCGCCCCCCAGGTCCAACTCGACATCCAGGAAGGCACCACCGACCAACTCCTCAACCGCCTCCGTTTAGGCAAGCTCGACATCGCCATCCTCGCCCTGCCCATCAAGCAACCCGAGATCGTCTGCGCCGAGCTCTTCCGCGAACCGCTCCTGGTCGCCGTTCCCGAAGCCCATCCGCTGGCCAGCCGTCCCAGCCTCGCCGTCCCTCAGCTCCTAACCGAGCGCATGCTCCTCCTCCGCGAAGGCCACTGCCTCCGCGACGACGTGCTGACAGTCTGCAACCGCGCCAACGTCCAGTTCCAACAGGTCTTCGAAAGCGATCACCTGGCGTCGATCTTCTCCCTCGTCGCCAACGGCTTCGGCATCAGCATCGTGCCCGCCCTCGCCGCCGCCGAAGCCCGCGGCTGCGCCCTCATCCCGCTCGAGCCCAAGGGCATCCGCAAGATCGGCTACGCCCAAGTCCGAGGCCACCACGCCCTGCCCGTCCAGAAGCGCTTCATCGCCTTCCTGAAATCCACCACCTGGCTCCCAACGAATTCATAGCCCTCACCGCCCACGCAGCCAACATCGCGGGCCGCCCCAACGCGAACTCCGCTCGTCCGAGAACAGTGCTTGCCCACCCTAGCCCGCAGGGCGACGGTGGGTCCCGAGACGCGACACCAGCCCGCAGATACCACGGTGCCGGGGACCCGCCGAAGCAAATCCCCAGCCCCCCACGAACCCCTATAGCCCGTCGTCCGGAGCCTCGCCCAACGTCACGGTGACCTTCATGCTCCGGCCACTACGGAACACCGTCAGCTCCATGACATCACCAGCCCGCTTCTTCGCCAGCGCCGTCGCAATCGCGTCCCGCGTCTCGCACGGCCGGCCATCGATCGCCATGATCAAATCGCCGCCCACGCCCACTTCGTAGTTCCCGATAATGGCAAACTCGCGAGGCCCTTTAATCCCGGCCCGCTCCGCCGCCGTCCCGCGCTGCACACTCTGCACCAGCAACCCGCCATCGGCCGGCAACCGCAGCGCCTGCGCCCACTCGCCCTGCACCAGAATCGTCTGGACGCCAAAGAACGGACGCTTAAAGCTCTTCCCCGCCCTGTAGTCGGTCAGCATCGTCTTCGCCTTGGCAATCGGCATCGCAAAACCAATGCCAATGTTCCCATTCGGCCCGTAAATCGCCGTGTTAATCCCGATCACCGCACCTTGGGAATCCAACAGCGGCCCGCCCGAATTGCCCGGGTTAATCGCCGCATCGGTCTGCACCATGCCTTCCAACTCGCGGTTGCCCTCGTCCCGGATCGTCCGGTTCAGACTGCTGATGATCCCGGTCGTCAACGTCCCGTCCAACCCGAACGGATTCCCAATCGCCAGCACCTTCTGCCCCACCTGCAGATTGTCCGACTCGCCCAGCCGCAAAAACGGCAGCTTCTTCCGCGGCGCAATCCGCAGCAAGCCCAGATCGTTCCCCGGATCCTTCGCCAGCACCTCGGCGTCGTACTTGGTTTGATCGCTGAACGTGACCACGATCTTCTGCCCGCCGGCCAGCACGTGGTTGTTGGTGAGAATAAGACCCTTCTCCCCGTCAATCACAAACCCCGACCCCGTCTCGCGGCTCGGAATCAGCTCCGAAAACCACCCCCGCCGGTACACCGTGCTCGAGATGTTCACCGTTGCCGATCGAGCCTGCTTGTAGATGTCAATGTTGTTGAGCTCATCGGAACTCAACCCCGCCCCGCTGACCTTCGCCTCCTGGAACAACGGCGTGTCCCGCAGGCTCCCCGACGCCGGCAGAAACCGGTTCTTCGCCACGGTCGTCAGGTACACAAACGCGCCGGCGAACAGCCCGGCCATGATGAGATAACGGAAGCGCTTCATAGGCCTCTGAGTTGATTATAAACGTCCACGGTTTGCCGCCGCGAGTCGTCGAACGACACCGACGTATCTATGACGTAATCAGCGACCTTTCGTTTCTCGGCGTCCGAAAACTGCCGCGCCAACCGCGCCTCGGTTTCCTCACGCGTCCAACCGCTGCGAGCCATCGCGCGCGCCACCTGCAACTCCCGCCCGCACACGGTCACGACGACCTTATCGAACCGCCGCCAGGCGCCCGTCTCCACGTAAATCGCGGCCTCGCAGATAACAATCGCGCCAGGATCCGCCGCCGCGATCGCCGCCACCCGCTCCTGCCGCAGAGCCTCCACCGCCGGGTGGACGATCGCATTCAGAGCCTCCAACCTGGCCGCGTCCGGAAACACGATGGCCCCCAGACGGCGCCGGTCGATGCTGCCATCCGCGCCCAGGATCCCCTCCCCGAACAGCGCCACCACCGGCCCGAACGCCGCCGCGCCCGGCAGCAGCGTCTCATGTCCCAAACGGTCGGCCTCCAGCCGGTAACAGCCCAGCTCTTCGAAGACGGAGCCGACATAACCCTTCCCCGTCGCCATCCCGCCCGTAAGCGCCACTTGCAGCATCAGCCCAAACCCTCCACGCTCGGCATCGGCACCACCACCCGCGCCGCGCCGCCAGCCAAGGCCTCAGCCCCGAAACAGTACCCTGTGCAGTCGCCCGCGCCCCCGCACACCGTACCGTCAGCCAACGCCGGCAACCAGCCGCCCGCACGACAGACCAAGCCGCGCAGACATCGGCCACTCACCCGGCCCCGCAGCCCGTCCGCCCGGGCCACTGCCCCGCACCCACATCCCATCCAGCCGCACCCACGACAGACCAAGCCGCGCAGCCATCGGTCTCTCACCCGGCCCCGCAGCCCGTCCTCCCGGGCCACTGCCCCGCACCCACATCCCATCCAGCCAAGTCCACCTCGATCCGAAGCGCCAGCCGGCCAGTCGCCCGCTCCGCGCACCTCGCCAACGGACCACCGGGCACCCGCGACGCGCAACTCACCGCCAACCCTGCCCGCCGCCCGCATCAGACCTGCCGGCGCTCAGCCGCCTCCACCGTGTTCACCATCAGCATGGCGATGGTCAACGGCCCCACGCCACCGGGCACCGGCGTCCAGTGGCTCGACAACTCCGCGGCGTCATAGGGGTGCATATCGCCCACCAGCACGCTGCCCCGCTTGTCGAACGCCGCCACCTTGTCGCTGCCCTCGCCGAAGATCCGGACTACGTCCTCCCGCTTATCCAGCCGGTTGATCCCCACATCGATCATCACCGCGCCCGGCTTCATGTGCGCCCGCGTCAGCATCGCCGGCCGGCCAATCGCGCCCACCAGAATGTCGGCCCGCTGGCACTCCGCCGCCAGGTCCGCGGTCCGCGAATGACACACCGTCACCGTCGCATGGGCATGCAGCAGCAGCATCGCCATCGGCTTGCCGACAATGTCGCTCCGGCCCACCACCACCGCATGCTTCCCGGCCACCGGAATCCCGGCCCGCCGCAGGAGCTCCATCACGCCCGACGGCGTGCACGGCCGCGGGCTCGGCCGGCCAATCGAGAGGTTCCCGACGTTGGTCGGATGGAACCCATCGACGTCCTTCTCCGGCGAGATCGCGTCCAGCACCCGCTGGGTATCGACGTGCTTCGGCAACGGCATCTGCACCAGAATCCCGTCGATCTCCGGCCGCGCGTTCAGCTCCTGGACGATGGCCAGTAGTTCGTCGGTCGAGATGTCAGCCGACGGGGTCAGCTTCTCGCTCACCATGCCCAGCTCCGCGCAGGTCTTCACCTTGCTGCCCACATACACTTCACTCGCCGGATCATTGCCAACCAACACCACGGCCAAGCCGGGCTTCCGCGAGAGCTGAGCGATCCGTGGCTTCAGCTCCTCCAGAATCTCGTCGCGTACCCGCTTGCCGTCCAAAATTTGCGCCATGGCTCCATTATCGCCCCTTCCCTCCCGGCACTTCCAGGCGTATGCTGTCGGCCAAAGGCCGCTCCATGAAACTCTCCCGCCGGCAGTTCCTCCCGCTCGCCCTTGCCCCGCTGGCCGCCGCGCCCAAACGCCGCAAGGACTCCTTCTTCGGGCTCCACTTTGACCTGCACGCCAACAACAACGACCTCGCCCTCGGCCGCGACCTGACGCCCGCCATGGCCGCCCGCCTGCTCGACGCTGTTCGGCCGGATTACCTGCAGTACGACTGCAAAGGCCACGTCGGCTACATGGCCTACCCGTCCAAGGTCTCCCGGCCCGCGGCCAACATCGTCAATGACTCGCTCGCCATCTGGCGCAAGGCCACGGCCGACCGCGACATCGGCCTCTACATCCACTTCTCGGGCGTCTGGGATTCGCTGGCCATTCAAGAGCATCCCGACTGGGCCGCGCACCGGGCCGATGGCACCCCGGACCCCAACGCCACCAGCCTGTTCGGCCCCTACCCGGACACGCGCATGATCCCGCAGCTGAAGGAGGCCGTGGACCGCTACAACCTGAACGGCGCCTGGATCGACGGGGAATGCTGGGCCGTGCGGCCGGACTACTCGCCCGCCGCCGCGGCGGCCTTCACCAAGGCCACCGGCGTCCGCACCCTGCCCAAGAGCCCCACCGAGCCCTACTGGCAGGAGTTCCTGGCCTTCCACCGCGAGGCGTTCCGGCGCTATGTCAAGCACTATGCCGACGAGCTGCACCACCACCGTCCGAGCTTCCAGATCGCCAGTAACTGGATGTACACGACTTACATGCCCGAGCGGCCCGACTTACCCATCGACTTTGTCAGCGGAGACTATCTCGGCAACGCCAGTATCTCCACCGCGCGGCTGGAGTCCCGCTATCTGTCGGCCGCCGGCAAGCCGTGGGACCTGATGGCCTGGGGCTTCCAGCACAACCCCAATGGCGTCATCCCGCTCAGCCACAAGACGGCCGTGCAGCTGGAGCAGGAGGCATCCGTTGTACTGGCGCAGGGCGGCGGGTTCCAGGTGTACTACCAGCCGACGCGGGCCGGGTGGATGGACGACCGGCTCATCGCGGTGATGGCGCGGCTGGCCCGTTTTTGCCGCGAACGCCAGGCTTTCTCGCACCAAACCGAAACGGTCCCTTCGACCGGCGTGCTGTTCTCCGCGCATAGCCTGTACCGCACGGCCAACAAGATGTTCGGCGGCTGGGGGGCCCACACGGCACCGGCGCGAGGGCTGGTGGACGCGCTGTCAGCGCTCCATGTGCCGGTGGACGTGATCCCCGAATGGCGTCTGGCCGAGGCGGTCAAGACCTACCGGTGCATCGTACTGCCGGACTGGCCGGAAATCGGCCTCGCGGTGAAGGCCCAGTTACTCGACTATGTCCGCGACGGCGGCAACTTACTCCTGTGTGGCGCCGAGAACGCGGCGCTGTTCGCGCCGGAGTTACCTGTTACGCAGCGGGGCACGGCGGCGAAGAAGGAGGCCTACATCCCCGGCGGGGAGCTGTTCGCCAACATCACCGGCCTGTGGCAGGACATCGAGGCGGGGACGGCTGAGGTGCTCGAGAACCGCTACCCGGCCTACGACACGACGCGGGACGCCACGCCAGCCGCAACGCGGTCGCGGCTGGGGAAGGGGCAGATCGCCGCCATCTATGGCCCGGTGGGGGTGGCCTACGCCGCCGCCCACGCCGCGCCGGCGCGCGAGTTCATCGGCAAGGTCCTGGGTTCGATTTATACGCCGGACCTGACGCTGGAAGCGCCGCCTTCGGTGGAGGCGGTGCTGCGGCGGAAGGGCCCTCAAATGCTGCTCCACCTGCTGAACAACACGGGGATGCAGGTGGCGGCCGAGTACGCGGTCATCGACTCGATCCCCGCCGTGGGGCCGATCGGGATCACCCTGCGGTTGGCCGCCAAGCCGGCCAGCGTGACGGTGGAACCGGGCGGGCGGGCGGCGTCGGGCGAATGGAGGGACGGCGCTTGGCGGGGTACGTTGGAGCGATTGGAACTGCACTGGATCCTGGTCTTTACGGCGTAGGATATGCTGGGGAAACCCTATGAAGATCAGTTGCCTTCTGGTGCTCTCCCGGCAGCTGGGCTTGGTGCCCGCGGCGATCCGCCAGTTCGAGGAGCAGGACTACCCGGACCGGGAGCTGTTGATCCTGGATGCGCACTCGCTGGCGGGGTTGGTGGACGGCCTGGCGTCGGACCGGATCCGGCTGCTGCAGTTGCCGGCGGGGATGAACCGGGAGGCCCAGTTGCGGTTCGCGGCGCAGAACGCCGAGGGCGACCTGATCTGCGAGTGGGAGGCCGGGGCTTGGCAGGCGCCTGGTAGGCTGGCGGCGCAGAAGCGGAAGACCCGGACGGCCACGATGCTGGACACGGCGGCGGGCACGCGGATGTGGCGGCGGGAGGCGATGGACGCCGTCCCGGTCCCGCTTCCCGGGGCGAAACTGTTCCGGACAGGGCCGATTGCCCGGGAAGGGCGGGCGCCGCTGGTGAGCTGCGTGATGCCGACGCGGAACCGGCGGTGGGCGGTGCCGCTGGCGCTCGCCTGGTTCGCGGCGCAGGACTATCCGTCGAAGGAACTGCTGGTCATCGATGACGGCGAGATGCCGGTGGAGGATCTGGTCCAGGGACACCCCAACGTCCGGTATCTCCGGCCGAGCGCACGGCTGTCCGTAGGGGCCAAGCGCAACCTTGGATGCCGGCAGGCGCGGGGCGAGTTCGTGGCCCATTGGGACGACGACGATTGGATGGCGCCGGGGCGGCTGTCCTACCAGGTGGGTTCGTTATTGGACGCCGAGGCCGACCTGTGCGGCGTGGAGCAGATGCTGTATTGGGAGCCGATCAACGGGCAGGCGTGGCGGTATGTCTACCCGGCCGACGAGCCTCGGTGGGTGGCGGGCGGTTCGTTTTTGTACCGGCATTCGGCGTGGGAGAAGCAGCCGTTTGACGACGTCAACGTGGGCGAGGACAACCGGTTCGTTTGGGCACTTCCCCCGGAGCGCGTGCTGCCTTTGCCGGAGTTCGACTTCTACGTGGCGCTGCTGCACGCGGGCAATACGAGCCTCAAAATGATTGAGCCGACGCGGTGGGCGCCGGCGGATCCGGGGGCGGTCAGGCGGCTGATGGGCCCGGCGGCGGCGCGGTTCCGGGAGGCGCTGCCGGCGCAGGAGTCTGCGCGGAAGACGGGGTATCAGCCGCCGGAGGCGCCGTTGCGGCCGGGGGCCTCCAAGGAGCCGCCGCGGTTCCCGGTGGCGGAGGTTCCCTCGTTCACGCTGGCGCGGACGGAGCACTTGGCGTTGCCCGAGTTCGCGGCGTTCAACAACGCGGTGGCGCTGCCGCACATGCGGCAGTGGGAGCTGCCCTTTGCGCTGTTCCAGGCGCGGCTGGGGGAGGAGATGACCGTGCTGGATTGCACGATCAACCCGACCTGCCTGGGCGAGGCGATTGAGCAGTTGTACCCGCGGGTGATCTACCACCACTGGCAGCCGCTGCCGAACGGGCGGCTGAGCCTGCCGCAGGGGCAAGCCTTTGACCGGGTGTTCTGCATCAACACGCTGGAGCATCTGCTGGCCCCGGAGCGGGAGCAGCTGATGGCGGCGATGGCGGCGCTATTAAAGCCGGGCGGGCTGCTGATCTGTACGGTAGACCAGTACTTTGCCTCCGCCTGGAAGGACCCGGCGTGGCTGGCAACGGGGCTGCTGCGGGCCGATGGCGCCGAGGTTCCCTCCGGGTTCAACCGGGTGGACCCGGAGGAGTTGGCGGCGCTGGGGACGCGGCATGGGCTACGCGCGGATGGCGTGCCTCCGGGGAAGGCTCGGGAGCGGGATACGGCGTTGTTCCTGAACCCGGCGCCGTTCGGGCATGGGTCGTTGGGGGCGGTGTTGCGGAAGGGCCGGGCGGCGAAGTTTGCGGGGGCGCGGAAGGTTGTCCTGGCGCTGTTGAGCTGGAACACGCGGGACATTACCTTGGAGGCGCTGGCGGCGCTGGAGACCGAGGCGCGGATGCTGGCGCGGTTGGGGCATGGGGCGGCGATCTGCGTGGTGGACAATGGGTCGACGGATGGGGCGTCGGAGGCGCTGCGGAAGCGGAAGATTGGCGTGCCGCACAGGGTGATCCGGAACCGGTCCAATTTGGGGAATTCGACGGCGCGGAACCAGATGATCGACTACGCCCTGGCTGAGGGCGCCGATTACCTGTTCTTCTGCGACGGGGACATTGAGCCGGTTCCTTTTTCGACCTTCGTGATGTTGCGGTATATGGAGGCGGCGGGGCCGCGACTGGGGTGTTTTGGGGCCTATAGCTTCCAATGCACGCCGGACCGGCAGAGGACGACGCCGTTCCTGTTCAGCCTGGCGGGGTGCCCGTTGCAGTCGTCGTCGGTGTTGGCTTGGACGCAGTATGGGATGTTCCGGTGCCGGATGTTCCGGGACGGGGTTCGTTTTGAGGAGAGCGGGCCGTTCGGGGAGCCGGGGCATGGGCTGGAGGACGTCGATCTGGCGTTTCAGATGAACGCGCTGGGGTATGAGAATCAGTATTTCTCGGGCATGTGGTACTTACACCGGAACTTATCGTCTTCCGTGGGTATTTTGCGGGAGCAGGGCGTGAATCCGACGCTGGCTTATTATGCGCGGCGGGATTACATGGTGAGTAAGTGGGAGAACAACCCGGCGGCGGCGCAGTCGTTGGGATGGCTGCGGAATGCCAGGCCGCCTTGGCCGGGGGAGACGCGGCCTGTGTTGCGTTATAAGCCGGGCGGGCCGGAGTTGGCGGCGCCGCCGGCGGCCGCGGCGTTGGCGGAGGCCGCGGCTAGCGACATGCTGGATCGCGTTGAACTGGAGGCGATTGGGTGGTTATTGGGGTCGTTTGATTGGGCGGGGTCGCCTTCGGCGATTGTGGTTGAGATTGGGGCTTATGTGGGGCGGACTACCGTCTTTATGGCGCGGTTGTTGGGGTTGTTTGGGTTTGCGCCGAAGATTGTTTCGATTGACCCGTTTGAGCGGTGCACGCCGGATAACTATAACCCGCAGGGGAGTTACTCGCGGTATATGGCTCATTTACGGGAGAACGGCGTGGACCGGCAGTGTATGGCGCTGGCGGCTTATTCGGAAGATGCCGCGGTGGCGGTGCCGGCTTCGATTGGGGTGTTAGTGATCGACGGGTGGCATTATTACGATACGGTTCGTTCGGATTTGGCTTTGTATTTGCCGAAGGTGGTGGCGGGCGGGTTCGTTTTTGTGGATGATTATGGGCCGGCGTACCCGGATGTGGTGCGGGCAGTGGATGAGTTTTTGGCTGTGGATACGGAGTTTGAGGTTTTGGCGAAGGAGTATTACGCGGTTTTGCAGCGGCGGACTCCGTTCCCAGCGGAGTCGAGACAATGAACATCACGATCCTCCAACGTTAGCGGAAGGCGCTTATTCTGAATTCCTTGACGGTGACTGGGGTTGCTGAGCCTGGGAGGCGAACACCGACCCGAAGTTTCCCGGTGGGCAATCCGGTAAAGGTGACGATCCCCGAATAGAGTGCCAGCCGTTCCGCCGTGCGGGCTGTGTCGCTGACGGCGCGGCTCGTCGACGGATCCCAGGAAGCCGCTGACTCCGCTTCGAAGAAGGAAGAGGTACCGACGGGGTCGGGCAAATCCCCTGAAAGGGTGACACGCCACGTCAGCGAGTCTCCTTTTTTCCAGTCGGCGGTTGGCACATCGAAGGCGAGCCAGCCGCCGCCTTTTCCGGCGGTGATCGACCACTGACCGGTGCCTTCTCCGACGGGACGAGGCTGGTTGTCCCCGCCGGCCACAAGTTGGTCTGGTTTGAGAACAATTGGATCGCGATCCACGAGATACAAACGCTGCTGACCGTCATGGTAGACCTGGGTCAGCCGGTGATAGTATGCGCGTCTATGGGGGACGATGCTCGTGAGGAAGGCGGCCCCATCGCCGGGCAGAAATCCATTTTCATTCCAGGTGCTCAGAGGGTAGCCGCCGTTTGGGAGCCACCGGTAGAGATGATAACCGGCCATGAGGTGCTTGGCGTCTCGAAGTGGGCGAACGGCCTGTATGAACTGATAGCCGGCAAATTCCATGGGAAAAAACCGTTGCATTCGTGCAGGAAACGGGGCATCCATGGCCGCGACATTACCGTCCCACTGCGTGGAAACCAGGCGGGCGGATTTTTCGATTTCGCCGACCACGCGATATCCAAGAGTCCAGCAACTGATGACCGCAACAATCGACAGGACAAAGCTCCCTAAACCCTTCGGGCCACCCAATGACATGGCCCGTTCAGACAACGCTGTAAATCCGCCGGCCAGCACAATCCCCGCGAGAGGCAAAGCTGGAGCCAGATTCCGGGTATCGTAGGCGGTGAAGTATCCCCAGATAGCAAATTGAACCAGGACCAGGATGGTGAATGGCCAAAGACGAGGCACGAGGGATGCCGCGCACAGAAATGTGAGCGCGGTAACCGCCATAGGCCAATGCAGCCATTCGGCAGCACCATAGTCAGCCAGCAGCATTTGGGCGGTCTTTGCCACGCGGGTAGCGAAGCTGCCCGGAAAAAGGCTGGCGGTTTTTCCAGCCAGTTGGCTGCTGATATTGGCCGGCTCAAAATTCAACTCATTCATGTGCAGCGGGTCGACGGGCGTTCCGATATTCGATAGCTGGTGCACCACAAAAAGGGAAAAGAGCAGAAGGGCAAAGCCGATTCCAGCCGTCATTCCCCGAGAAGGGGCCGGCCAATCCGGGCGGCCGCGCCAGTGCATCAGCCAAAGAGCAAGGGGGAAAAGCAGAATGACGAGATTGTTGGCCTTCGAGAACGCAGGGCCGAAGAACAGGAGGAAGAAGAACACACCGGACAGCCGATTGGCGACTGCATCGCCGCGCAGAAAGCTTACGCTCAGCGTAATAAACAGAAGTGCAAACACAGAGGAGAAGAGGTCGCCAATCGCCGCTTTGGCGATAGCCGCCATGGTTATCGAACCGAAGTAGACGAGAATGGCGGGCCATGCCGCAACCCGCAGGATCACGGCCAATCGCAGGGCGCTGAGCAAGAGGACGATGCCGGTCACAGGATGAAATGCATGCAGCGCAAATTGGGATAAGGGGAGCGGTTCGCGCGCGGTCCCGGTGAGCTTGTACAGCAGTGAGGAGACCATGGGCATCAGTTGGGGGTACATGGCCAGTTTCCGCCCACTCATGTTGGTCCGTTGCGCCCACTCGGTGGCCCATTTGTCCCAACTGATTACGGCGTCCCAGACGAGAATTGGCGAAACCAGACACTCAACAACGCCGAGGAGGAGAAAGAGCAGGCAGAGCGCAGCCACAGTGCGGTCGACAGTCGAATCCGGCAGGCCCGCGAGAACGGAACGCTCCTCGGGCATCAAATCAGAGATCTTTCCTCGATAGAATTGCCAGCCCAGGTAACAGATAGGTGTGAGCAGGAGTACCGCGGAAGCCGGAAGAGTATACAGGTGGGCAAGCAAGAGGATAAAGACAGCCGCCCCTAGTGCGGAGGTTCCGGCCGCAAACACCGCAAGCACCAGATCCACCCAGAAGCGAAATCGCACCTGGACAGCGAGCAGGATAGCCGAACCAACAGCTGCAATCGCCGCCAGACAACATAGAAGTAGAAGTAGTGAAGTGATCATTCGGAGGATTCATTTCTGGCCCGTACCAGGACTAAGTGCTGAGTAAGCATCAACGGCCAGAGGGTTTTCTGAAACAGGACGTCGCCATACCCCTGTATGGCATTGAGGACTTCGGCGGGCTGGAGCGCCCGCTCATCCGGGAAGCGCCAAAGGCGCGTTTTTTCGAGAACGGCCCTTGTCGAGCGATAGAGCAGGGTGGGGCACGGAAAGGTTAGCAGAACAAGACCGCGGGGGCGCACCATGCGGAAATGATTTCGAACGGCCAACGCGGTATTTGGCGGATCGAAATGTTCGATCAATCCAACGCTGAACACCAAGTCAAACCGAAGTGCGGCAACGCTGGCGGGGGCGAGCACATCGTCTCTGTGAAGAGATAAGGCACAACCGTTCACCGCACGGCCTTGGAGCAGACTCAACCCATACTCGTTCGTATCGGCGACAGCGTAGGCCGACGGGTGGAACTGTTTGACGATGGCATCCAGGAAGCAGCTATTGGCCCCGCCGAATTCGAGGATACGGGCACCCGGCGCAGGGAGGCGATGCAGAGCCAGAGCCTTTTTGATTTCGCGCGTTGTGTAACGCCTGGTTAGACGGGCGGTGGGCTGAACGGAGCGGTAGTAGCTGGACCAGTCGGTGACCTCTGGCGGAGAAGTGCTCATTTGTTGCCCTGACGGCGGGAAAAGATGAAGTCGCGCTGAATGGAAAAGTTACCGAGGAAGAGCAAGCCCTCCGAAAGAAGCTTGGCCGCCAAAATCGGAACGTCGAGACTTTGTTGAAAGAACTGCATCAGGAAATAGCAGATCACTCCCATCGCGCCTACCAGGGAAAGGTATTTCACGAGAGCTACGGGTATGGTGGTGTCGCTACGAAAAACCACGTTCCTTGCGAGAAGAAACGCAACGATGGCAGCAACACTCCGCCCGGCGATCTGAGCCCAAATCAACTTACCGGTTGCCGAAAACACCCAATAAAAGAACAAGGAATCGATGAGAGAGACGGATAGAGCCGCCCCACAATAGCGGACAAACACAAAGTAGATTCGCATGGAGTCGCGCAGCGGATTGAAATGGCTGGACGGGTTGCCCGGCAGATAAACAGTCTGAATTCCAACCTGCCTCACTTCATCCCGCGCCGCCGTGACGAGATTCGCCAATTCGAAGTCATACCCATTCAGGGGAACGTGCAAACTACGCAAGCAGAGCCGCCTTGGCCAGCCTCGCAGCCCGGTCTGGGTATCGCCGACCGATTTTCCAATCAGGAAACGGAAAACCTGATTGGAAATGAAGTTTCCAAACAGGCTACGTAGAGGCACACCCTTCCCAAACTGCCGTACTCCCAGGACGAGTGCGTCCGGGGTCTCGAGAAGGGAGACACCGATACGTAGAATATCCTCCGCCAGATGCTGACCATCCGCGTCGGCGGTGACACATCCGAGCGTCTCCGGCCACTGGACAAAAATGTGATTGAAACCGGTGCGAAGCGCAGCGCCCTTGCCCAGGTTGATCGCATGTGTGACAACGACAACGTTGCGTAGCTCGCGGAGTCGCGCAAACGTCGCGGCAAAGGCAGGCCCACTGCCATCATCTACGACGACCACCCATGAGAACACCGCCGATTGGGACTGTAATTCGAAGACCTTTTCGACGACATCCACCACGGCTGATCCAGGCTGATAGGCCGGGATCAAAAGAACGATCATCCCGCCCTCTCGCCCGACGGCGGAACGAGTCGTTCCTTCAGCCGTTCATACACACAGCGCCAGCCAGGAGCCGCTTCAGGACCAGTGATTTGCATTGCTATTGTTCAAAATCAATCACCATTCGTATCGACGATCTGTAGAGAGTTACTCTGGCTCGATCGCCAGCCACCACTGGTTGACGTGTCTAACTGGCCGCTTCGCACTGGAACCGCGCACACGAAAAGCTCCTTCGCCTAAACACACAGCAGTTTCACGAACTACACCAACATACCATCGCTGTATTGCCAACTCAACGTCGGCGAGATCGACTTCCGGTGCCGCCGCAGGGGAAGCCAAAGCTAAGGAGTGGCCGCCTGGTGAGCCGGGAACGACGGGCCTAAAGCACTATACGGAAACGTCTCCAGTCACTTCTGGGCGAGGCAGTGGAGGGCGGTTTTGGAGGTCACCATTAGATGGCCGGACTCGTTGAGGATGGGCGGGCTGGTCAGGGTTTCGTTGGGGAAACAATGGACTTTGCGGCGGTCGCCTTTGGCGTCGTAGGCTACTACGCAGCCGCCTTCTGAGACTAGCAACTGGCCGTCACCGGTGATGGCGGCGCCGCCTACAGGGCCCTCCGCGGTGCGGCTCCAGCGGAGCTTTCCGTTGTCGCCGATGGCGTAGATCTGCTGGCTCGCCAACTGGTACACCGTATGATCGTAACCGACGATTGGCGGGGTCTCCAGTAAGATTCCCGGGCCGGGGAGGGTGAAGTCATAGGCGATTTCGCCCTTCGGGCTGATCTTCCAGATATGGTTCGTTCCACCCGCTGCCAGCGCCATGTAGGTATTGCCGGCTTCGTCTAGCGAGAGGCCTTGGGGATCGAAGGTGCCTTCGAGAACCTCGGCCACCTGGAGGTCCCAGTTCATGCGGTAGAACTCGTTCCTGGCCGCGGCTACGATGGTGGCGCCGGCGGTTGCCATTTGTACGCCGAGCTCCTTGATGTAGAGCTCGCCCACCTCCTTGCTGCTGGTCAGGAAGCCAAAGCTGTCGGCCTTGGGCGGCATGCCGAGTTCGAGGATCTCGATGAGAGAGTTTTCGGCCCTCTTGTGGCCATGGGGGTCGAGCGAGCGCTCCCAACAGAGGATGAGAAGCCGGCCACCGTGGCGGGTGAGGAAGGCCCGGCTATAGACGTCACCCTGGCTGGGGAGGTACTTGAACAACTCCTTGCCATCGGCGAGGCGGCGCACCGAGAGATGGGCGCTGGTGTAGTGGGTGATGAAGCCTTTTAGCGCCTGATCGATGACGATGGGGCCGCCGCCGAGACGGTCGTTCGAGAGGGAACGGCCGGAGGCGGCGTCGACGAGGTGCCACTGACGGCCGTGGACGATGGCGCGGTCGGCGATGGCCAGAACGAACCGGGCGGGCATGGCGGGATCGAGCGGGAGGTTCCAGAGGGGCTTCCAATCGTTCATGCCGAGGGCGGCGGGGAGACGGGAGTTCTGGCTTTCATTGGCGAAGGGACGGGTGTAGCCGGGTCCGGCGACGGGGGTGGCGGATGGCGTCGCGACGGGGGAGCCGGGGCGGAGGGGGCGGCGGGGCGGGGTGAGTTTGGATGAATCGTCGCCGTGGATGGCGGTGAGTTGGATCATCTTTTTGGCTCCTGCGGATTTTTTGGCGACGGTGGACTGCGCGCCGGCGTCGCAAGCGGCGAGGAGGAGGGCACAGGCGGCGAGGGCCGCGCGGGCCGTGGCGGTCATGGCAGCGGGTGCACCGTCGCACCCGGGATGAGGCGTTGGACGATGGGGACCCAATCGGCGGCGGTGACGGCGGTAGGACTGGGCGGAGCGGCGGAGAGATCCTTATCCGTTCCAAAGATCATGGACGGGAAGTGGCGGATGAAGAGGCCGTCCATGTTGGGGTTGGAGCCGGCGAGATTGATATCGAGCATCTCCGGATTGGCGGCCTGCCAGGAGGCGGAGGCGGGGGCGGCATCGCGGTCGACATTGACTTGAAAGTCGTAGCCAAAGCGGTCGAGCATTTTCCGGGCGTTGAGTTGTTCGCCGCCGGCCGGGGGCGGGCTGGGGTCGTTGGGGTGATTGAAGACAGCGGCCTGCGGGACGGCGTGGATGAGGCAGCGATTGAGGGTCACGGCCTGACCGCCCACATTGATGGTGCCGGTGGCGTACCACTTGTTGTTCATGATGAGGCGGACGCCGGCGTTGGCGCGGGCGAGGAGGCCCTGGCGGCGGGCGATGAGGAGATCGGGATCGGCGGGGCTGGGGAGGGAGAAGGCGATTTTAACGTCGATGATGAGGATGCCATCGAAGGGGCCTTTGGGCGCACCGCCGCCGAGGAGGCGCTGACTGTAGTGGTCCTTGCCGAGGGCGTAGAGGTACATGTCGAACGACCGGGCTTTGTTGGCCTTGGCGTGGACAGACTGGGCGAGGGGCCAGCAGTAGTGGGTGCGGCCGCCGGCGGCCTGGGCATGTTCGGGGAGCCAGTAATCGGGATAGTCGGGCCCGAGGGCGACCTGCATCTTTTGGCCGGTGACCTGGCGGACGAACTCGGCGTTGTGCCAGAAGTAGCGATTCCGCATGAGTTTGTTGCCGTTCATCATGCCGGAATCGGGGCGGGAGAAGCGGTCGGCTTCGTCGCGGCCGTCGGGTTCGTAGGGATCGCCGGGGGTGTTCCAGCCGAAGCTCATGTGGCCGTAGGAGCCGGCGTTCCAACGTTCGTTGTATTCGTCGGGAAGGCCACTCATGTGACCGGTTTCGTGGGCGGCGGTGAACCAGAGCTGCATGGAGGGGGAGGGGTCGGTGGCGGGGGTGGTTTCGTAGTTGGTATTGCCGGAGTCGCCGGAGCCGAGCATGGAGCCGCGGTTGTCGCGGCCGCCGGTGGAGATCTGGAGGGCGAAGTGGGACTGGGGGATGGGCAGGCTTTGGAGGAACCAGATGGACGGCGCGCGGAAGAGAGGGGGCGAGCCGGCGGGCGGGGTTTGGGGGCGCGGGACGACGACGGCGCGGACTTCGCTGGCGCCGGGTTCATCGCCGGTCCAGCGGTTGGCGACGTTCTGCGCCTGGAACATGGCGTAGTGGGGCCGGGAGATGGGCAAGGGGACGGGGACGAGCGGAGTGGGGGGCGGCGGGGAGAGGAAGTTGAAGTTCTGGCGGAAGTAGCTGAAGGTGGGGGCGACTTCGTCGCCACCCTGGACGTCGGAGCAGCGGAGGAGGGCGAGATCGTAGCGGCCGATCTGGCTGTCATCCCCGGTAAAGAAGCGCTGGGTGAGGGCCATGCGCTGCTGGAAATGGGGTTGGATGGAGAAGGTGGGGTTGGCCGAGGGCACGTCGGTCCGCGGGGTGACGGGTGGGGAGAGGACGCGCCCGGGGACGGGATTGTTATCCGGCGCGGGGACCCAACCGACACCGGATTGCCAGACGAAGGCGGTGATGCCGGGGAAGGGTTTGGTGGCGTCGACCCAGCGGACGGCGGCGCGGGCGCCGACGGGGAAGGGCGGAGACAGCTCCGGGGTGCGTTGATCGAAGACGTCGAAGAGATTGCCGCCGTGGACGACGAGGCGGGTCCAATCGGGATATTCGAAAAGGTAGTTATTCTGGGGGACGGCGATGTCGGAGCGGGGGACATCGAACTCATCGGGGCCGGGGGGCGAGAGGTTTTTGAAGAGGCCCTGGGGGTTGGAATCGGGGAGGCGTCCGTCGAAGCGGTGGTTGAAGATGGCCAGGCGGGTGGCGAGCGGGGAGAGGGGCGCGCCGGGGGTGCCGGTGGCGGGGTCGCCGGTGAGGAGGACCATGTCGTCGAGGGAGAAGACGAGGGGCTTCGACTTTTGTTTGGCGTCGGTGATTTCGGCGGCGGAGAGGGTTTGGAAGAACTTGCCGGCGGCGGGGGGCGAGCTGAGTTCGCGGCGGGTGTAGTAGTTGCGGGACTTCCAGAGGCGCGGGAGGTCGTAGAAGCGCAGGCGATCGGGGCCGGGCGGGGGCGGGGGGCTGGTGACGAAGAAGTGGCTCGTCAAGCTTTCGGAATAGGCGGCGCCGTGCTCGGGGGTTTCGAATTTGAGACCAAGTTCGGCGCCGGAGGGCGGAGAGAAATTGGTGCCGGCGGGGTCGCGGCGGATGACGAAGGGGAGGGATTGGATGAGGTTCGTTTGTTCGGGGGGGCTGGCGGCGCCGGTGGTCCAGTTGGAGAATGCGTCGGCGGCGGGGGCGGCGGCGTTGGGGTCCGAGCGGAAGCCACGGACGCGGAGGGGCGGGGTGGAGATGCGCTGGCGGAGGGCGGGGCGCGGGGGGCTATCGAGATGGGCGTTGCCGTAGTAGCGGTCGTAGTATTCGTAGCGGAGGAAGTGCCAGTGGGGGTTGAGGATGACCTCGACGGGGACTTCGGAGGAGCCCATATCGGCGAGGGCGGCGACGTGTTTGAAGACGCCGGGGGGCGAGGCGTATTCACCGTTGGCGGTAGGGAAACCGTTGGGGCCGAGGCGCCAATCGCCCTGGGGCATTTGCCAGGTTTGGGGGAGCTCGAAGAAGCGTTCGTGGTTGGTGAGGGCGGCGTCGAGCGTGTCGGCCGTAGCGTAGCGGGAGAAGGCGGCGGGGGGTGGGGAGGCGATGGCCGAGTGGGGCTCGCAGACGATGTAGGGGACGGCGGGGGAGGCGTCGAAGACGAGGGCGAATTGGCGCCAGTATTCCTTGGGATCTTCGAAGGCGGGGAATGTCAGGCGGCCGTTGGCACCGACGGTGCTGTGGAGCTCGCGGACGGGGCCGGCGGCAGGGGGCGAGAAACGGACGGTGACGGGGTAGTGTTCGGGGAAGTCGCGGATGACGCCGTCGGGATCTTCAAAACGCAGATGGAGATAGACGCAGACGCGGGGATCGCCGGGGACTTCACAGGGGGAGAACTTGGCTAAACGCTCGTAGAAACGGCAGGCGAAGGTATCGGCGTCTTCGGAGTAGGTCCGGCGTTTTTCCTGGTTTTGGCGGCGTTTGGGGGCGTCGGCCCAGAAGCGGTGGGTGCAGGCGGAGTGGCCTTCAGCGGTGGTGGGGCAGGGCCAATGGGAGGTATCGATCTTCGTGCCGGCGCGGAAGAAGAGGCCGAGGACGCGGCGGTTGATCTGGTTTTCGGCGTTGCGTTCGGTCTTGTCGTTGGACGCGGCGAACTTCTTGTTCTCCTCGGCGGAGAAGATCATGAGGGGGTTGAATTCGGAGCAGCCCTGGTAGTCGGCTTTGCCGCCGGCGCCTGAGCCGCCGCTGAGGAATTCGCTCTTGGGCACGGTGACCGGGCAAAGGAAGTCCATGTAGGCTTTGAAGATTTTGGCGCGGGTGGGGGCGTCGAGATCGCTGGTGGAGCCGGCGCCGTTGGCGGCCTTGAAATTCTTGATGGCCTGTTGGGACTGGGCGGTGTTTTTGCCGCTGGTATTGCCGGGGTCGAAGCCGAGGGCGCCGAGCATGATCTGGACGTGGTCGAGCTTCCAATCGTCGGAGGTGCCTTCGGAGTTGGAGTAGAGGGCTTCCCAGAGGGCGGTATCGCGGGTGAAGACGCCGTAGATGGCCTTGGCGCGGCGGCCGGAGAGTTTCTTGTTATAGGCGTCGTCGCCGACGGGATCGGCGTGGCCGAAGAGGGAGAGGGGGGCGCCGGGGACGGAGGCGCGGACGGTGGCGAATTCGGCGAATTCGACGGTGGAGGCAGGGAGGACGAAGGAGGAATCGAAGTGGAAGCGGACGTCGTCGAGCTTCCAGCAGGCGACGGTGATCAGTTCCTCACGGATGGTGTTTTTTTCTTTGCCGTGGGAGGGGGCGACGAGGATCGGGAATGGATCCTGGTTTTTGTGCGATGCCGCATAGCCGCCGTCGAGTTTTTTATCACCGTAGGGCATAGGGGTTCAATGCTATAACGTCCTTCAGTATACAAATCGAGGCACACGAACAACACCGGCACCTCCTACTGTAGGCCAGTCTGCGGCAGCGGGTCCGACATTTCGGCCAGGACGGTTGGCAACGCGGGATTCGGGCTTGATAGCTAGGCGCCGGCGGCGAGATCGTTGGCGACAGGATCGGCCTCAAACTCAGGGTGATTGGCATCGTCAGCGCCGTGCAGTTCGCGGCCCAGCATGCGGTGGAGGGTTGTTCGCGATACGCCGAGCAGGCGCGCGGCTTCCTTGCGATTGCCGTTGGTGACCTGCAGGGCGCGATGGAAATGCTGCTCGATAACGTCTCGGAGGGGTGGGAAGCGGGAGGCGTCGAGCTGCTCGGTCTCCAACTCAGGCCCTTGGGAGACCAACCATTCGGGAAGGTCCTGGAGGTCGATCCAGGGCTTCGTCACAGTCATGCAGCAGTAGGCGATGGCGCTTTCCAGTTCCCGCACATTTCCGGGCCATGGAAACTGCATCAACATTTTGTGTGCCAGCAGGGTCAGTTTCGGCACTGGCTTGCCGAACTTGGCGGAGAACTTGTTCAGGAAATAAGAGATGAGGACGGGGAGATCATCGGGCCGTTCGCGGAGCGGGGGCACGCGCAGAGTGATGGTATTGAGCCGGTAGAAAAGATCTTCACGGAACTTGCCGGCGGCGACCATGGCGCGCAGGTCCTGGTTGGTGGCGGCGATGACGCGGACGTCGACTTGGATGGCGCGGTTGGCACCAACGGGGCGGACCTCCTTTGCCTGCAGGGTGCGCAGGAGTTTTGCCTGCAGATGGAGGGGGAGTTCGCCGATTTCGTCGAGGAAGAGGGTGCCGTGGTTCGCCGAGGCGATGAGGCCGACGCGGTCCTGCGTGGCGCCGGTGAAGGCTCCGCGCACGTAACCGAACAACTCGCTTTCAAAGAGCGTTTCGGAGAGGCCGGCGCAGTTGACCGGGACGAACGGGGCGTTGGGACCGAGGCCCAACTCATGCGCGGCATTGGCAATCCGGTCCTTGCCGACGCCGGTTTCGCCGTGGATCAAGAGTGTCTCGAAGTGCGGCGCGATGCGACGGAGGCGGCCGAAGAGTTGCTGCATCGGCAGGCTTTTGCCGACCATGCCGTTCATCTGGAAGGTCGACTCTTCCAAGCGCAGACTTTCGGCTTCCAAACGCTGGCGGTTCCGCTCGTCCATCCAGTGGCGAGCCCGTGCGACGACGGTGGCCTCATCAAACGGCTTGCCCATATAATCGGACGCGCCGCAACGAATCGCCTCGACGGCGCCGGCGGTGGAATAGGCGCCCGTCATGAGAATGATAGGCAGGTCCGGATCGACGCGTTGAATGGCGGGCAGCGCGTCAAGGCCCAGGCCGTCGCCGAGCATATTGTCCAGAAACAGTACCGAGGGCCGTAGTTTGGCGATCAGTTCCGGCAGCCCGCGGACCGAGCCGTGCTTATGGACGGGACAGCCTGTGCGCTCCAGGCAAGCGGAGATGTACCCGGCGACCAGTTCGTCGTCATCGACAACCAATATCGCCGAACTTGGCCCATCCGGAGCGATACCGATTTGATTAGCTGACATAGATTCGACTCATTCGCCGGCGGCAGGCCGGAAGTACAAAACACTAAACAGTCCAACGCTTCCCGCTCACCTTGTAAGTTCCGCCATTGATACAGGCGCCTCTAAACTTACAGCGGGCAGTTATTCGAAAACAGAGAGCAGGTTTGGACTAATAACCCGAAGGCCCGAGCCGGGCGTCGAGTCTCTCCAGACCGAAACCGGCGAGTACGGGCTCCGGACGGCACAAAACGGAAAAGCGAAACGCAAACCGTCCCGGCGCGAGATTGTCTCCAGAACCTTAGGTGTCGATCCGATGCTAGCACGGTTCCCACCGTGTTTCAATTGTGTGCGTCAGGTGTAGCACTCTGAAACTCCTTAATTTACTATCGGATAGGACTGAGGCGGGGGGAGTACTACCCAAAGACGGCGTCTTTCAGGGGAACACCGTAGATGATGTCCCGCCGGGCAACTTTCTGAGAGCGGAGAGGAGCGGTTGGGGCAGCTGGTAACGATTGGAGAAGGAATTGCAGGAGAAAGGTATCCAATCTGTTTTGGGGTAGTGCCGGTTTACAAATCTGATGGGGGAGAGGCTACCGAAGCGAGGTGGCGTTTCCGGAGGAGCGGTCGTGCGGAAGATAACGGTTCGGATAGAGTCGGCGGAAGATCTCAGAGTGATCCTCCGCCTTTCGAGTTTCTCCTGCATCCTGCTGGGGGTGGTGTCGTTGCTGGTGATGATTGTGCCAGCGGCATTTCCGGCGGTTGGCCCACCGCTGGTGGCTTCCTCGCCAGAGGTGGCATTGGGACTGGTGTTTATGGGCTTCGCGGTTCGGCTTTCACGGCTTGAACGGTATAAGGCGTCGGTCCATCTGGTTCTGCAAGCGTCACGGCTTTGTTTGTTGGCGGTTGGTCTTCTGGGTCTGCAGGGCGCCAGTCTGTTCGGGTGGGCCGGGCCAAGGATGGGAGAGCTTCCGCGAGCCGGATTCGCGGCGTCGCTTTGCTTCGTGATCGTGAGTTGCGCGCTGATGGCGATGGGCCGGCGTTACACCGGGTCGCGGGGACTGACGATGATACTGACGATGCTATCCGGATTCGTCGCCAGTTGCTGGATTTCGATGTTCCTTACCGCGGCCGGCGTGACGCCGCAGATCGCTGTATTCCATATAGAGTTCCTGCCGGCGCTGCTGATTACGCTGGTCGCGACGACGATGACGCTATCGAGCGCGACACCGGGAATTGTGGACCTGCTTTCGGGCGGCGGCTCGACGGCGGAGGCAGTGCGCCAGACCTTTCCCATCGCCATCTCGTTGCCGGTGGTGCTGGCGATACTGCGCCATTGGGCGGAGACGTCGGGCTATTTGCATCCCAGCCTGGGCCTTCACATCCATGTACTACTGAGCGCCGGGGCGATGGCGGTCATCGTGGGTTGGAACATCTACCGGCTGGGTGTGAGTAACCGGATGCAGGAGTCGATCGAGGCGGCCGCCGATGAGATCGAGAATCAGTACCGGATGTTGCTGGAGGCGTTGGACGAGCCGGTCTGGATCTTCGACAGGACGGGGACGGTTTCGTTCACCAACGAAGCGGGCGCGAGATTTCTGCGGCTCGGAATGAGTGTCGGGGACGGGGCGTCGATGACGGACGTGCTGGGCGTGCAGCAGTGCCGCGTGGTGTTCACCGAAGCGATCTTCGGGCGGCAGGTGCGGGAAGTGACGCTGCACGACAACCAGAGGGGACGGACGGAGACGCGTCCGGTTTGTTTCATTCACAAATTAAAGTCCACTTCTTCTCCCGAGGCGGCCGTGGTGCTGGTTGCCGGCACGGCCAGACGGGCGACGGCGCTGCCGGTGATCGACCTCGAGAATTTAGCCAGTTCCCTGCGCAAGGAGGAGACGTTCAGCGGATATCCGGTTCCCGACCAGATGAACGCTTGTGAGTAAGAGTTTCGCGGGTGAGTAGAGTCTCCACTGCGCGCTGGACCTGGAGTTCGCCGCGTTGCTATCCGCCCGCTCCCTGTCCCCCCGAAGGCCGCGCTTACAGCTACGGCGCCGCCTGCGGGGGGACAGCCATTGCTATCGTCCATGGAATGAGCGCGGCCAATCGCCGGCGAACTGCGAACAGGTCGAGACGCATAGCGAAAAATAGACGTACCCCGTAAATATTAAAGGAGCATAATAGGGCCATGTACGGTGGCGGCGCTGCCCGTGCCGGAAGAGCCGACCCCGAAGGCGATCTTCGGGCGTTGATTGAGAGTACCAACGACCTGCTATGGTCCGTGGACCTCAACTTGAATCTCGTGGCATATAATCGCTCTTTCGCTGATGTAGCCGGAAGGGGGGGGGGGACTCGCACCCTGCCAGGCATGTGCCCTGAAAGGCTCTGGCCTGGCCCGGCGGCGGAGATCTGGAGGGAGCGATACCATCGCGTGCTGATGAGCGGGGTATTGCGAACGGAGCATACCTTTTTCGAGGGGTGTAGCTACGAACTCACTTTCCGTCCGATGGGAGAGACGGGTGCAGCGACGGGTGTGGCGGTCTCCGGCCGGGAGATCACGGATCGAGTTTGGCGGGACCGTTCCATGGCCATGCAGCGGGCGTCGGGGGATGGGGTTGTGCTCATAGATCTGAACGGGGCGATCAGGGAGGTGAATCCGGCGTATTGTGAGCTGAGCGGGTTCAACTTCGAGGAACTGACGGGGATGAACCTGGCGGATCTGGAGATTGACGGCGAGTTCGCGCGCGTTCAAAGGGAAATGGCGACGGGGGGCTGGGGACGCTACAACGGCCATCATCGGACGAAGAACGCCGGGGCCATTGCAGTCGAAGTGACAATCGAACAGCAGGCTTTTGACGGGGGGCTGCGGGCGGTGTCTGTTCGCGTTTTTGGCGGGGAGGAGCGGGGCGGCAACCGTTCAGAAAGTACCGAGGCGAAATTTGCCACTCCATTCCGATCCACGCCAGCCATCACAACGGTCGCCAGTCTGGACGATGGGGGACGGCTGATTGACGTCAATGACGCGTTCGTCCGGTGCACGGGCTACGGGCGCGACGAAGTGATTGGAAGAACGGGCCAGGAGGTGGGTTACTGGGTTGATCCGCGGCAGTTTGAGGCCGCGGCCGGGGAGCTGCGCCGCAGGGGATCGCTTCGCGATTTCGAGTTCGCTTTCCGCACGAAGTCCGGGGACGAGCGGACCGGCCTGATGTCTGCGGAACAGATCCTTATTGACGGTGTGCGCTGCGCGATCTCCACCACCATAGACATCACGGAGCGTAAGCGGGCCGATGCGACGGCACGAAGCATTCAGGAGCGGCACCGGAGCATTCTGCAGACGGCGATAGATGGGATCCTGGTGGCCAGCGGAGAGGGCAAGTTACTGGAAGTGAACGACGCGCTGTGCCGGATGACGGGATACAGCGCGAACGAATTATTGGCATTACGATTGTCCGATTTGGACGCCGAGGGCGCCGCGGAGGAGATGGCGGGGGGCAACTCGGGCTTCCAATCCCGGTGGCGGCGCAAGGATGGCAGCATTCTCGAGCTGGAAGTGAACGGGCAGTACCAGCCGGAAGATGGCGGCCGGTATGTCGTTTTCCTTCGCGATATCACAGCGCAGAACGAGGCGGCGGAAGCATTGCGGGCGTCGGAGCGGAAGTTCGCCGCGGCCTTCGATTCGAATCCGGCGATGGAAGTGCTATTCCGCCTCGATGGCGGGGAAAAGCGGTTGATCGACGCCAACGCCGCATTCACTTCGACCACCGGCTACGTGCGGGAGGAAGTGATTGGAACGCGGTGGGACGAACTCAAGTTCTGGGCGAGCCGCGAGGACCCGAAGGCGATCGCTGACTTGCTGCGAACCGATCGGCATGTGCGTAATTTCGAGTATCGATTTGTGAGTAAGGCGGGGGTGGAATGCGTTGGGCTGCTGTCGGCGGAAGAGATTGAAATCGATGGAGCACCGTGCGCGATCGCGACGACAATCGACGTCACAGAATGGAGGCGAGCCGAGGAGGCGATGGGGAGCTTGCCCAAGGCCATCGAGCACGCCGAGGAACAGGTTGTGATTACCGATCCGGACGGGACCATCCGGTACTGCAACCCGGCGGTGGAGAAGGCTACCGGCTATTCGCGGCATGAGTTGATCGGCCAAAACCCGCGTGTTCTTAAATCGGGGAAACATGGCGCGGCGTTTTACCGCGAGCTTTGGGAGACGCTGAATGGACAGGGTGTCTGGCGGGGCCATCTCATCAACAAGAAAAAAGACGGCACGTTGTACGAAGAAGAAGCGACGATTTCCCCGATCACCAATGCGGCGGGGCGCACGACCGGCTTCGTGGCGATTAAACGGGATGTGACGGCGAGTATGTTGCTGGAGGCGCAACTGCACCAGGCGCAGAAGCTGGAGAGTATCGGCAGGCTGGCCGGGGGAATCGCGCACGACTTCAACAATCTGCTGACCGTCATCAATGGGTACACGGTGTTTCTGTTGAACCGTCTGCGGCCATCCGATCCATCGCGGGTGTATGCCGAGCACATCGCCAAGGCGGGCGAACAGGCGGCGGCGCTGACACGACAGTTGCTGGCGTTCAGCCGGAAGCAGGTGATCGAGCCCAAACCGTTGGACATCAACCGCGCGATCACCGATACGGTGCCGATGCTGCAACGGCTGATCGGCGAAAACATCCGGATTGCCGCGACGAAGCTGGCTGCCACGGACCGGATCATGGGTGACGCGAGCCAGATCAATCAGTTGATCATGAATCTGGCGGTGAATGCGCGGGACGCGATGCCGGAGGGTGGGCGGATCGAGATAACGACGGCGCACGTCGATATCATCGAGCCCGATGCGGTTCTCCATGGCGATACGAAGCCGGGGCGGTATGTGCTGCTGACCGTGTGCGACAACGGATGCGGTATTCCGGATTCGGTCCGCGCACAGATCTTCGATCCGTTTTTTACGACGAAGGCGCCGGGGAAAGGGACGGGGCTGGGGCTGTCGACAGTCCACGGTATCGTCAAGCAGAACGGCGGGGCGATTCATGTGATGAGCGAGGAGGGGAGCGGCACGTCGTTCCGCATCTATTTGCCGCGGATGGCGGGAGTGCCCCAGGAAGCCACGGATGCGATTGAAGCGCGCCGCTTGCCGGTTGCCCCGCGTGGGGTGGAGAGCGGGGAGACGGTGCTGCTGGTGGAGGATCAGATGGCGGTAAGGACGCTTGTCAAAGCCATGCTGAGACGGTACGGCTATCAGGTGATCGAAGCCGGCGACGCGGAAGAGGCGCTGCGAATCGTCGCACGATTCGCCCGGGGGATCGATATGCTGCTGGCTGATATTGTATTACCGGGACTGAACGGAAAGCAGTTGGCGGCCAGAGTGAGAGAAGTACGGCCCGATGTACGGATTCTGTTCATATCCGGATATTCGAGGGAAGACATCGCAGGGCGCGGGGTTGGCGAGTTGGACGGCGCGTTCCTGCAGAAACCGTTTCAGCCCGAAGTTTTAGCGGCAGCGGTCCGTGACGTGCTGATAAAAGAAGAGCCATACGCGATGTGACGACGAGGGAGACATTAAGGCGCCATGGACCAATCGACTCTGCGGTCAACACTGCGGGATAAAACCGGTTTGCTGCGGCAGCAGCTGGAAACGGACCCGGCGGTTATTTACATTTTGGACGAAAGGCTTCGGATTACCTACTGCAATCAGTCCTGGGACCGGTTTGCGGGTGAGAATGGCGGGCGCGGATTGGAACGTGACCAGGTGTATGGCCGCTCGTACATGGCGGCGATACCGGTGCCGTTGCAACAGTTTTTCGAAGAGGGCTTTGAAAGAACCCTGAGGACGCGGCAAGTCTGGGAGCACTGTTATGAGTGCTCAACCCCCACGGCGTACCGGGTATTCCGAATGTCAACGTACCCGGAGCCGGAGGGTATGGGGTTGGTGGTGGTGAACTCGCTGATGGTTGAGCGTCCGCATGATCCGGAGGAGCGGCCCGCGCACGAGGCCTATTCCTTCGTCTACGTCAATGGGAACGCCCAAGTCACGATGTGTTGCCACTGCCGGCGAACGTGCCGCGCCCATCAGAAACTGGTGTGGGACTGGGTGCCGGCCTACGTGAACGAATCGCCGGTGAAGGTTAGCCACGGCATTTGCACCGTGTGCATGACGCTACACTATCCGGATTACATCGAACAATAAACTACCAGGAGTGGGGCACGCCGGGGGTTAGTTCCGTTACTTTGGCGGCTGTCAAGGCGGCTAACTCGGCTGGGGTTCCGGTTAGCGGCGGGAAGGTGCCGTAGTGCATAGGGATGACTTCGGGAAAACCCAAGAGACGGCAGGCGATGGCGGCGCCGCGGGGGTCCATGGTGAATAAGTCCCCGATGGGGAGGAAGGCCAAAGACGGGGAGAATAACTCGGCGATGAAGGACATCTCCGAGAAAACATCGGTATCGCCGGCGAAGTAGGCGTTGCGGCCGTCGGGGAGATGGAGAACGTAGCCGACTGCGTCGCCGCCGTAGACCATGGAGCCATCGTCTTCGGTGATGCCGCTGGAGTGGAGGGCGTGGGTCATGGTGGCGCCGACGCCGCCGGGGAGGATGGCGCGGCCGCCTTTATTCATGCCGTTGACGTTGGCTACGCCTTTCCCGGCGAGCCAGGTGCAGATTTCGTAGTTGGCGAAGATTTGTGGGGAGAATTGAGCCGCGAGTTTGCGGACGCCACCGATGTGGTCGAAGTGGCCGTGGGTGATGAGAATGCTATCGACCCGGGTGATTTCATAGCCGGCGGGAAATTTGGGATTGCCGTCGATCCAGGGGTCGATGAGAGTTACTTCTCCGGTGGGGAGTTGGAGGGAGAAAGAAGTATGTCCGAGCCAGGTGATGGTAATCATAGAAAAGACTTTCCTGTGGGAGTGAGTTCGCCGAGTAACACTTTGACTAAAGCGGTTTCCGAGACGGGGACGGTGGAGTAAGTAGTTAGAGACAGGGCGGTGGCGGGATAGGCGCGCACGAGGAAGGGGTTGCCGAGGGCGGCGAGGACGACGGGTTTGCCGGAGGCCATGAGGCGGTCGAGCAGCGGGGTATAGGCTGTACTGAGCTTGCCGGAGCCGCCGAAGCCGAGGAAGGCGGCGACGACTGTGGTTTCGCAGCCTTCGGGGGATTGGGCGAGGGCGGCTTCGGGCATTTGGGGATCGAGGAGTTCGAGGCGGATGGCGGGGGCGCGTTGTTTGAGTTCGTCGGTTAGCTGGGCGCCCTGGCCATTGGCGCGGCGTTCGGTGAGGGCGAGGACGCAGGTGGCGGCGGTGTTGGCGACGGGGAGGCGGGCGCGATCACCGCGGAGGACGGCGACGGCGGCGTCGGCCACCTTCTGGGCGTGGACCATAGAGGCTTCGTCTTCCATGACGTCGGGGATGGCATCGCCATCGGTGAGGCGGGATTTCTGGAGGCCGAGGCGGGCCTTGGCACGGAGGACTTTGCGGGCGGATTCAGTGATGCGGGCGGGGGTGAGGCGTTTGGCGGCGACGGCTTTGACGAGGGCTTCGATGGCCTGATCGGGATCGCGGGGCATGAGAAGGACGTCGACACCGGCTTCGATGGCGCGGATGGAGCTTTCGGCGCTACCGTATTCACGGGCTAGGGCCTCCATATCCATGGCGTCGGTGGTGACGATGCCGGTGAAGGCGAGATCCTTCTTTAGAACATCAGTGATGATGGCGGGGGAGATGGTGGAGGGGACGTTGGAGGGGTCGACGGCGGGGAGAGCGATGTGGGCGGTCATGACGGAATCGACCCCGGCGGCGATGGCGGCGCGGAAGGGGGCGAGTTCGACAGCGTCGAGGCGGGCGCGATCGCTGGCGACGACGGGCATGGCGGCGTGGGAATCGGTGGCGGTATCGCCATGGCCGGGGAAGTGTTTGACGGTGGTGAGGCCGAGGGGAGGGGTGGTGTGGGCGCCGCAGAGGAAGGCCTGGACGTGGGTGGAGGCGGTGGCTGCATCGACACCGAAGGCGCGGATGCCGATGATGGGGTTATCGGGATTGGAATTGACGTCGGCGCTGGGGGCGAAGACCCATTGGAAGCCGAGGGCGCGGGCTTCGCGCATGGTGATGCGGCCGAACTCTTCGGTGAGCTCAGGACGGCCGGCGGCGCCGTAGGCCATGTTGTGGGGGTACTGAATTGTCCCGTCGAAGCGCATGGAGACAGAGCGTTCGAAATCGCCACCGACGAGGAGGGGCGTTTTGGCGAGGCGCTGGAGACGGTTGACGAACTGGGTAGTTTCGTAGGGCTGGGCTTTGACGACGGCGCCGCGGCGGACGCGGTTGACGACGATGATGCCGCCGACCTGGGAATCGCGGACCCAACGGACGATATTGCGCCATTCGCGGCCGCGGACGTTGGCCATGTTGCCGTGGGTGCGGATAACGACCAGTTGGGCGATGCGCTGGCGGAGCGTCATCGATTGAAGCCATCGTTCAGCGATGGCGTTTTCGGGGGGGGCCGGGGGTGGGTTTGACTGGAGCCGGCTTGGCCGGGGCTGGCTTGGCGGCGGCTGTTTTGGAGGCCGCTTTCTTTCTTGCCGCGGGAGGTGGGGCGCTCTGCACCGCCGTGATGAGCACGGCGCAGAGCGCGATCCATTTCGCAGCGCGGCGCATCAACCCGCCGTGCCGACCTTCTTTACCGCTATTTTCCGGACGCTGCCGGGCTTTTTGGCCACGGAGCGGCGGAGCAACCTATTTACCGCACGAATCAACTGCGAGACTTCATTTGCACTTTTGGTGAGGACAGCGTCGGCGCCGGTTGAGTATTCGGTCAACCCCAGCGCATCGACAAACCCGGAGATCAGGACGATTCGGGCATCGGGCGAGACGGCCCGGATTCCGGCAATGAGGTCAACGCCTGTTTTGCCGGGCAGCTTGTAATCCGTCACTACAAGAGGAAAAGGTTCCGCGGTGAATTTCTCCAACGCGGCTTCCGCGGACGTAGCGGTGGTAATGGCAAACCCCAACTCACTGAGTACGGACGTGCGGGCGGCTAAACCCGCGGGATGATCATCGACAAGCAGCAGCCTGACAGGGGCCGCAATCGTTCTTTCAGATACCGAGTGCATTAGATAGTAAGAGGACCGAATTGGAAGTTAACAGGTGAATGACAACGGTGTCAACACGCCTCTAATACCTTCATTCGCCGTGAGATGTTTCGCTTGACAAATCGGGCGAGATGGGGGCGCGACAACGGCCTCGAGGACCAACAAAACCGGGGGTTTCACGGTGTCGGACGACCCACTATTGGTAGTGTGGCCAGGAGGCGGAACCACAAGGTTTTGCCGCTGGGCTATTCGACTTCGCGGGGGGCGGTATAGCCGGGCTTGGCGACGATGGTGTACTTCATGGGTTTGCCCTTTTCATCGACGATGCGGAGCGGTTCGTTGGTGGCGGGGTTGACCAGTTGCACGGTGATTTTACGGTACTTACCATCTTTCGAGAGGTTAGTGGGCTGGTAAGTGAGGGCGTACTGGTTCCGGAGAGCCTGGTGGATACCGCGGTAGATATTGGGGAATTCGCCGAAGAAGCGGGGGAAGAAGCTTTGGCCGCCGGATTCGCGGGCGAAGGTGCGCATTTGGTTATCGGCCTGGAGGAAGTCGAGGCGCTGGATGCCGCCCATGTAGCCGCGGGCGTCGAGCCATTCGCGGAGGGCCTGCATGATGCCGATGGCGTAGATGGGCACGCCGGCCTGCTGGATCTTCTTGCGGGTTTGGTCGAAGGTGAGCTTGGAGAAGGTGTCGACGCCACTGGCGATTAAGACGATGGCTTTGCGGCCTTCGATTTCGGACATGCGCTCGGCGGTGTCGGTGAGGGCGTCGTAGAGATTGGACTCTGAGTAGGCGGCGATGCGGAGGCGCTGCATGCCTTCCATGGCCTTGCTCTTATCGGTGGAGAAGTCCGAGAGGATTTCGGGGCGGAGATCGTAGGCGACGATGGCGACGTAATCTTCGGGCTTGAGGGTTTGGAGGAAGCCGTAGGAGGCCTGGAGGGTTTCGTACCAGCCGTTGGACCAGTATTGCTGGTACAAGTTGGAGAATTCGATGACCATGCAGACGGTCATGGGGGCTTCACCGACGACGTAGCCGGAGACCAGTTGGGGGACGCCGTCTTCGAGGATGCGGAAGTTGCCGCGGGGGATGTTGGGGATGAAGCGGCCGTTTTTGTCGAGGACGGCGACATCGACCGAGACGGTGGCGACATCGCTCTTAAAGGTGGGGAGGCCGACGGGGAGTTCTTCGCCGGGCTTCTTCTTGAACTTGGATTCGACTTTGTCGGCCGGTTGGGGGGCCTTGGTTTCGGGCTCGTCCTGTGAGGCCTTTTTGCGCGGTTTTGCTACTGTTTCCGAGGATTTCTGGGCCGGGCCTTGCCAGGCGGAGACCACCGAGAACCCTGCCATCAGGGCACCGCTCAACAGCATTGCGACGATATTGCGTTTACGCATCCAGACTCCTCACTTGGGCACTATTTCAACACATATTCCAACCGGTCGTCTCGGTGCATCAGAATAGTTGACATGATCAACGTTGCGATGGGCCGGAGGGCCGCTCTTCAAATGATTGTGCCTGGGGTTGCGCTGGCTGGGGATTGGCCGCAACATCTGGGTCCGGCGCGGAATGGATTTTATCCCGACGGGGATTTTGGGTGGAATGGCGGCGGGTTGCAGACGGCGTGGACCTATAAGATAGGCGCGGGGTTTGCGGGGCCGGTGGTGGCGGGGGGGAAGTTGTTCGTGTTTCACCGGGTGGGCGGGGCGGAGGTTTTGGAGGCGCTGGAGGCCAAGAGCGGGAAGCCCGTTTGGAAGGCTTCGTATGAGACTGGGTATCGGGACGATTTTGGATTTGACGAGGGGCCGCGGGCGGCGCCGTGTGTGGCCGATGGGCGGGTGTTTACCTATGGGGCCGAGGGGACGCTGACGGCGGTGGAGGCTGGGACGGGGAAGCGGGTTTGGCAGCGGGCGGCGATGAAGGATTTTGGGGCTCCGAAGGGGTATTTTGGGGCGGCGTGTTCGCCGGTGGTGTTTGAGGGGAAGGTACTGGTTGGCGTGGGCGGGGCGAATGGAGGGGGGATTGTGGCGTTTGATGCCGCGACGGGGAAGACGGCTTGGCAGGCGTTGAGCGATGAGGCGGGGTATTCGTCGCCGGTGGTGGCGGTGTTGAATGGGGCGGCGCGGGCGGTGTTTTTTACCAGGACGGGGCTGGCGGTGTTGGAACCGGGTTCCGGGAAGGTTGTTGCGCAGATGCGGTGGCGGTCGCGATCGGCGGCTTCTGTGAATGCGGCGACGCCGATTGTGTCGGGGAATCAGGTGTTTTTGACGGCGAGTTATGGGACGGGGGCGGTGCTGGTGGACATGAGTTCAGGAGCGCCGAAGGAGGTGTGGTCGGGGGATGATTCGATGTCGTGCCACTATGCGACGCCGGTGTTGAAGGATGGGTTTTTGTATGGGTATCACGGGCGGCAGGAGACGGGGGCGGTACTGCGGTGTGTGGAGTGGAAGACGGGGAAGATGAAGTGGGAGAAAGAGGGGTTTGGGGCGGGGTCGATTCTGTTGGTGAAGAACCGGATATTGATGGCGCGGGAGACTGGGCAGATTGTGCTGGCGGAGGCTAGCCCTGCGGGGTTCAAGGGGGTGGCGGTGCACCGGGTGTTTGATAAAGCTGTGCGGGCGTATCCGGCGGTGGCGGGGGGGATGTTGTTTGTGCGGAATGTGGTGGACCAGTTGGTGGCTTTGCGGGCGTAGGAGGACGGTATGCGGACCTTATTTTTGCTGGCTGGGATGGCGGCTTGCGCGGCCGATGGGGGGTATGTCGTCGCGGCGTTGAGTTTGACGCCGACGGCATGGGAGAAAGAGGCGAACCTGGCCAAATTCGAGCGGTATGCGCGGGAGGCGGCGGGGCGCGGGGCGCAGGTGATTGTGGCGCCGGAGGGGTATTTGGAGGGGTATGTTGGGAATCAGCACCGGACGCCGGGGTTGACGCAGGAGCGGTATGCGGCCGAGGCAGCGGAGCCGTTGGATGGGCCGCTGTTGAACAGGGTGCGGGCGCTGGCGAAGGAGTTGCGGGTGTACCTGATGCTGGGGTTTGCGGAGAAGCGGGATGGGAAGGTTTTCAATACGGCGGTGATGTTTTCACCGGGCGGAGCGGTGGCGTCGCGGTATTCGAAGAGCCACACGATGAACGATGAGCCGTTCAATACGAAGGGCGATTTATTTCCGGTGACGAAGACGGAGTTTGGGCAGTGGGGAACGCTGATTTGTTTTGACCGGCAGGTGCCGGAGACGGCGCGGCTGTTGGCGTTGCAGGGGGCCGATACGATCTTTGTGCCAGCGTGGGGCGGGTATGGGGAGATGAACGATTTGATGATGCGGGTGCGGGCGTATGAGAACGGGGTGAATCTGGCGTTTGTGCATCCGAACCGGGCGCTGCTGATTGATTCGGCGGGGAAGGTGATTGCGGAGAGTAAGGGCGAGGGAGATCAGATTGTGATGGGGCGGATGGAGGTGAATGCGAAGCGGAAGCATTCGATGTTGCAGTATAGGCGGCCGGGGTTGTATGGAGGGTTGGTGAAGTAGGTTGTACGGCGTCTGGGGACACCCGGCCTGCGGCCTGCGGGTGTCCCCGTTAGTGGTGTCGTGCTGCTTGGGATGGAGGCGATTCGGCTAGCGTTTTTGGAGGGCTTGGCGGGCTTCCTGGGTCCAGGGGTGGTTGGGCGGGAGGAGTTCTTCGAAGACGGTGAGAGCTTGTTGGTAGAGGGCGCGGGCTTCGGGTTCGCGGCCGCGGGCGCGGACGATGTCGGCGAGGTTGCTGGCGGCGAGGGCGGTGCGGACGTGGCGGGGGCCGAGGGTTTTGCGCATCGTCGCTAGCGCCTGGCGTTGGAGGGGTTCGGCTTCCACGTAGCGTTCGGTGGCGGTGAGGAGGGTGGCGAGGTTGTTTTGGGTGATGGCGGTTTCGGGGTGGCCGGGCTTTTGTTCGCGAATGGCGGCGCGATAGAGGGCTTCGGCTTCCTTGATTTTTCCGGCGTTGTGGAGGGCCTGGGCGTAGTCGTTGCGGTGGACGCCGGTGGGTTCGAGATCGAGAAGTTCGCGGAGGAGTTTGGTGGCGGTTTCTTCGTCGCCGCGGGATTGGGCGAATTGGCTGAGGCGGGAGAGGCAGCGGGGCTTTTGGCGGCACTCGTTGAAGATGGATTCGGCTTGGGCGGGGCGGCCCTGGGCGGCGACGGCTTCGGCGAGGAAGGGGGTGATTTCGGGATCGGGGAGGGCTTGGCGGAGGTGGAATTCGGCTTCGGCGGGGTTGTTGTTTCGGAGCCAGAAGAGGCCGAGGTCTTTGTGGGCTTCTTTGGCTTCCTTGGACGCTGGGGCTAGGGCGGCGATGCGTTGGTCGTGGAATTTGGCGAGGTCGGCGGGTTGGAAGAGTTGGAAGATTAGCAGTAGGGACTTCATGGCTGGAGGCCTTCGTGGATTTCTCCGGTGAAGGATTTCAGGAATTCTATCAGCGATTGTTTTTCTGGTTCGGTGAGATTTAGGGGGTGGATTTCGGGGTCTTCGGCTTCGCCTTTGTTGTAGTGTTCGATGACTTCGTTCAGGTCGCGCGCGCTACCGTCGTGGAAGTAGGGAGCGGCTTGAGCGATTTGCCGGAGGCTGGGGGTTTTTATGCCTTTTTCCTGGGGTTTGGGGTGGACGCCGGTTTGGTGGAGCTCTTCGTCGGTTAGATTGGGGCCGAGGTGGCAGGAGATGCAGTTGGCCTTGCCGCGGAAGAGTTGGAGGCCTTTTTGTTGTTGGGGGGTGAGGGCGTTTTTGTTGCCGGCGAGATATTGATCGTAGGGGGAGTTGCCGGCGAGGATGGTGCGGACGTAGGAGGCCAGGGCTTTTGAAAGTTTGGGCGCGTCGATGGGTTTGTACTCTTCGATTTGGTTGAGTTTTTCGAGGGCTTCGTTGAGCGGGAGGGCCATTTCTATTGGGTTGGCGATGGGTTGGAGGACCTGGTCTTCGAGAGTGGGCGAGCGGCCGTCCCAGAAGAATTTGGTGCCCCAGGCGCGGTTGAGAATACGGGGGGAGCGGCGGGTGCCGGTTTGGTGGTTGACGCCGATGGCTTGGGGGTTTTTGTCGGTGAAGGCGTAGTTGGGATCGTGGCAGGTGGCGCAGGAGAGGGAGTTGTCTTTGGAGAGGCGTTTGTCGAAAAAGAGCTTGCGGCCGAGGCGGATGGTGTCGTCGCGGAGGGGGTTATCGGGGGGCGTGGGGATGTGGGTATCGAGGCCGAGAGGGACCTTGAGGGCGAAGAGGAGGAGCCACATCATGCGTATTCAGGGTACCTGTTTTTGGGGTGGTAGAGTGGGAGTATGAAGGCGAAGACGCCGCGCGTGTTGCGGACGAAGAAAGAGGCGGTGGAGGATCCGGTGGAGCGGTTCCGGCGGGCGGCTGCGGCCTTCAACCTGCGCACTACGGCGACCCGGGAGATTGCGTTGGAGACCCTGGTGAAAGAGGGGATCTACACGCGCGGCGGAAAGCTAACGAAGCAGTACCGGTAAGCGGCCGAATGCACAGGTTAGCGTTTAGCTTTGTTCTGGGCTACCACGGATGCGACCGCAAGGTGGGGGAAGAACTGCTGGCGGGGAAGCCATTTCGCGCGAGCCAGAATGACTATGATTGGCTGGGGCCGGGCATTTATTTTTGGGAAGCGAATCCCAGGCGGGCCATTGCCTTTGCGAAGGAGTCACAGCTCCGTGTGGCGTCCACGATTCGGGATCCTTTTGTTGTGGGGGCGGTGCTGGACCTCGGCTCTTGTCTGGACCTGACAACGTTGGCGGGTGTGGAGCAGGTCCGGATTGCCTATGAGAGTCTCGTTGAAGGTGCGAGGCGGGTTGGAGGCACGCTGCCTCCCAATAGCTCCGATCACCTCCGCCGCAATCTTGACTGTGCGGTAATCAAGCGGTTGCATACGATTCTGGCGGATGCCGGAGACCCGCCGATCGATACCGTTCGGGGGGTGTTTGTGGAGGGGGCGGCGGCGTATCCGGGATCGGGGATCCGGGAGAAGACGCACATCCAGATTGCGGTGCGGAATGGGGAGTGCGTGAAGGGTGTATTTCGGGTTCCGGAGCGGGATTTGCGGGGGTGATCAGGCGGCGTCGATGAGGGGTTTGGCGCGGTCGATACGTTGGCGCTCGGTTGGGGAGTGGAGGGCGTTCCAGAGGTCCGTGCGGCGCTGGATGTTGAGCCAGAAGTCCGGGGAGTTGCCGAAGACGCGGGCGAGGATGAGGGCGGTGGCGGCGGTGACGGACCGGCGTTGATTGCAGAGTTCGTTGACGTGTTTGCGGGGGACGCCCATGGCTTCGGCGAGGGCGGATTGGGTGATGTTTAGCGGGGTTAGGAATTCCTCTATGAGGATTTCGCCGACGGTGGCGGGTTTGCGTTTGGTGAGTAACATGGAGACCTCAGAGATAATGATGGGAATCCAAATACACCCGGGTTGCGATGCCGCGAGTGGGGTTAAACGGCTCTGCGATCGAATGTAACGGGGACGACGGAGAAGTTCTCGAAGTGAAGGGCAGACGCTTCGATCAAATTCGCGCGGAGTTCCTCCCACGTGTTGCCTTCGGTGAAGATGGAGTGGCCCAACGCACGCGCACAGAAGCCGCCGGCTTCGTCGTCACGGATTTCGAAGATCAGTTCCATGTCTATAGAACAGCGTTCGATTGAATGGCGGCGATGACGCCGTCCATGGTGTGGTCTTGGGCTTCGAGGGCGATTTCGATTTCGTGGGCGCGCATGGTTTCGCTGGTGGCGGGACCGATCGAGATGGCCTTTGCTCCTTGGTCCAAGAGGCGGCGGCCGCCGAGCGCCAGGAAGTTTTTTACTGTGCTGGAACTGGTGAAGGTGATCCAGTTGACGGTTTCGACCTGGGCTAGTTTTTCGACGCTTTCTTGCGGGACTCCGGTGCGGTAGACGGGGACGATGTCGACTCTTGCGCCGCGCTTGCGGAACTCGATGGGGATGAGATCTCGGCCTACGGCGGCTCTTGGCAAGAGCACTCGGGCGCCGGCCAGGCTTTCGTTTTCGAACGCTTTGACTACGCCTTCGGCTACGGCTTCGGCGGCAATGTTGTCAGGCACGATGCCTCGCGTGTGGAGGGCGGCGGCGGTCTTGGTTCCGATGGCCCCGATTTTGGCGCGGATGGCGCGGGCGTCCTTACCTTGGGCGAAGAGCGCGTCGAAGAAACGGGTGACGGCGTTGGCGCTGGTGAAGAGAATCCAGTCGTAGAGCTTGAGGTTTTGCAGTGCTTCGACTAGAGGGGCGGGGTCGTCGGGCGGTTGGATTTCGATGACCGGGATATCGAGCACGTGGGCGCCGAGGCGGCGGAGTTTGCGATTGCCTTCTTCGCCTTGGCCTTCGGCTCTGGTGACCAGCACCGTCTGGCCGAAGAGGGGGCGCTTTTCAAACCAGTCGAGCTTGCCGCGGAGCGCCGCAACTTCGCCGATGACGATTGTCGCTGGGGGCTTTAGATGATGGGCTTCGGCGATGGTGGGGAGTTCGGCGAGGGTGGTGAAGATTGTGTGTTGGCGGGGGGTGGTGGCGCGCTGGACGACGACAGCCGGGGTGGTGGGCGCGCGGCCGGCTTCGATGAGCCTTTTCGCGATTTCGCCGATGGTGGTGAGGCCCATATAGATGACGAGCGTTTCGGCGTGGCCGACGCGGGTCCAATCGATTTTGGCGGGGTCGTGGCCGGTGACGAAGGTGACAGAGCTGGTGTGGTCGCGGTGGGTGAGGGGGATGCCGGTGTAGGCGGCGAGACCCAGGGCGGCGGTGACGCCGGGCACGACTTCAAACTCGATACCGGCGGCGGCTAACGCCTCCACCTCTTCGCCGCCGCGGCCGAAGATGTAGGGGTCGCCGCCTTTGAGGCGGGCGACGGTTTCGCCTTGTTGCGCGTATTGGATCAGGAGGCGGATGATCTCCGCTTGCGGCATGGCGTGGTCCGACTTCTTCTTGCCGACGTAGACGCGTTTGGCCGTATGCGGGATTAACTCGGGCGCGGCTAGGTTGTCGTAGAGAACGACCGTGGCCAGGGCCAGCAGTTCCCTGCCCTTGACTGTGATGAGATCCGGGTCTCCGGGGCCGGCACCGATGAGGTAGACCTTGCCGATCATAGACGGGCGCCGGCGTTGAGGAGGCGTTGGCCTAGCTCGGCGCCGATGGCTTCGGCGTTGGCGACGGGGCCTTCGGCGTTGGCGCGGATGGTGGTGGCGCCGTCGAGAGAGACGACGATGCCGTGGATTTTCAGGGTGTCACCGGCGAGGATGGCGTGGGCTCCCATGGGGACTTGGCAGCCGCCTCCGAGGGCTTTCAGGGCGGCGCGCTCGGCGGTGAGGCGGGCACGGGTTTCCGGGTCGTCCATTTGGGCGACGATGGTGTGGCCGATGCCGCCGTCGGCGCGGGTCTCGATGGCGAGGGCGCCTTGACCGACGGCGGGGACGAATTCGAGAGGGTCCAGGTATTGGGTGATGCGGTCATGCCAGCCGAGGCGGATGAGGCCGGCGGCGGCGAGAAGAATGGCGTGGTACTGGCCTTCGGCCTGTTTGCGGAGGCGGGTATCGACGTTGCCACGGAGGTCGCGGATATCGATATCGGGGCGGGCGGTTTTGAGCTGGGCGGCGCGGCGGAGAGAACTGGTTCCGACGATGGCGTTTTCGGGCATTTCGCCGATGATGGCGTCGCGCGGATCCTGGCGTTCGGGGAAGGCGGAGAGGACGAGGCCGTCGGGCAGATCGGTCGGCATGTCCTTGGCGGAGTGGACCGCGAGATCGATTGTGCCGGCGAGGAGCGCCTCTTCGATTTCCTTGGTGAAGAGGCCTTTGGTGCCTACCTTCGAAAGGGCCACGTCGGTGATTTTGTCGCCGGTGGTTTGGATGATTTCGATGCGGGTGGTGTGGCCTTTGGCCTGCAATTGGGCGGCGATGTGGTTGGCCTGCCAGAGGGCCAGTTTCGAGCCGCGGGAGCCGATGACGAGTTCGCTCATTTATTCAGGGGTCTCCAGTTTGAAGATACGCCGGACCTCTTCGATGACCTGCCAGCCTTCGTCGCTTCCCGCGTTGCGGCGGATCTCCATGATGGGGCCGTGGGCGATCTTGGCCATCAGCGATTTGGTGAGCGCTTCGAGGGCGTCTTCCTGCTGGGGGGAGAGGGCGCCGAGCTTGCCGCGCATGCGTTGGAGTTCGGCTTGGCGGAGGTGTTCGAGGTGGTCCTGGAGGGCAACAATGATGGGCACCGCTTCGCGCTCCTTGAGGCGGGCGACGAGTTTTTCGACCTCTTCGCCGATGATCAGTTCGGCCGCGGCGGCTTCGGCTTCGCGCCCTTTTCGGTTCTGTTCGACGACTTTGCCGAGATCGTCGATGTCGTAGAGGAAGACGTTTTCAAGGGTATTGACGGAGGGTTCGATATTGCGGGGGACAGCGATATCGATTAGGAAAATGGGGCGGCCTTTGCGCTTGGAGCGGATCTGGCGCATCTGGGCTTCGGTGAGGATGTAGTGGGGCGCGCCGGAGGAGGCGATGACGATGTCGATATCGGGCATGGCCGATTGGAAGGCTTCGTAATCGATTATGGTGCCGTTGAAGAGACACGCCATTTCTTCGGCGCGGGCGCGGGTGCGATTGGTGACGAAGATACGATTGGCGCCGGAGCGGTGAAGGTGGCGGGCGGCGAGTTCGCTCATTTTGCCGGCGCCGATGAGGAGGACACCGCAGCCTTGCAGCGAACCGAAGATTTCGCGGGCGAGTTCGACGGCGGCGAAGGAGACGCTGACGGCGCTTTCGCCGATGGTGGTTTCGGTGCGGACGCGTTTGGCTACGTTGAAGGCGCGGGTGAGGACGGTATCGAGGAACTGGCCGAGAACGCCTTGTTCCTTGGCGAGGGACCAGGCGTCTTTCAGCTGGCCGAGGATCTGGGGTTCGCCGACGACCATGGAGTCGAGCGAGCTGGCGACGCGGAAGAGGTGGCGGATCGCGTCGCGGTCTTCGAAGTGGTAGAGATGGCGGTCGAAATCGAGACGGTAGCCGGGTTTGGTGTGTTGGAGGAAGCCGGAGATGCGGTCGTTGGCGTTTTCTTTTTCGTCAGTAGCGACGACGATTTCGACGCGGTTGCAGGTGGAGAGGATGAGGGATTCGTGGACGCCGGAGGAGCCGCGGAGATGTTTGAGGGCGTCGGGGAGGGAGGCGGCGTCGAAGGCGAGGCGTTCGCGGACCTCGACGGGCGCGGTGCGATGGTTCAGGCCTGTGACGTGGAGCTTCATTTGGCTAGGAGGGGGCGGAGGCCCACGTGCGAGATCCAGGTCAGAGTGCTGAAGAGTAGGACGTAGAAGGCGAGGAAGGCGGCGCGGCGGCCGCGCCAGCCGGCGTTGGTGCGGAGGTAGACAACGGCCAGATAGAAGGCCCAGGTGAAGAGGCTGATGTGAACTTTGCCTTCGCCGATCCAGCGGGAGCCGGACTCCATGTAGGCCCAGGCGGAGCCGCCTATGACGCCGAGGGTGGTGAAGACGAAGCCGGCAATCATGGCGCGGGAGGCGAGTTGATCGAGGGTGTGGAGGGGCGGGAGGCGGTGGAAGACCGTCGACGGTCGTTTGGTTTTGAGGTGTTTTTCCTGGACGAGGTAGAAGATGGACGCGAGCGCCATGAAGAGGGTGCAGGTGAAGCCGCCGATGTTCAAGAGGACGTGGGCGAGAAGGCCGGCGTCGCGGAGGCCGGAGTTGGGCCAGGGGGTGTTTAAAGAGTTGGCGGTGGTGCCGAGGGTGGTGAGCAGCGCCACCATGGGGAAGGCGATGAGGCCTAGGGAGGAGAAGTCGTAAATCCAGTTGACGACGAGGAAGACGATGGCGAGGACGAGGGCGAGGAGGGTGACGGTTTGGTGGAAGTCCTGGGCGGCGAGGTGGCCGTTGGCCATGGACTGTTCGACGATGGCGACGAAGTGGAAGACGGCGGCGACGGAGAAGGCGCCCATAGCCGGGCGGTAGAGGACGGAGCTGCGGCGGAGCAGGAAGTCCAGTACGTAAATGAGGCCGGCGGAGTAGAGTACGGCGGCAACTCGCAGCCAAAAGAGGCTCATCTCCTGCATTGTTATTAGTATAGCGGGTGGGTGGGGAGTTGAGAGCGGATTGGGGAGATTGCGGGGGTATTGTGCGGATCGCGCTCCACTGCACTGCGGGACCGACATCGGACGAAGGACTTGATCGATTTGCGCGTTCTGTCTGAGAATCAAGTGGACTCCTTATCGGGGGGATTGGGAGTGGCAGCAGCCGTTCGGCTGAACGGTCCTCGATGGGATAACGGCGATCTTTTCGACGTGGAGTTGACAGACTGCCATTGAGAGAGGAATTTGACGTGTCCAGGAAAGTGAACTTAGAACCGGTACATCCCGGGGGGAATTTTGCGGGAGGAGTTTCTGGTTCCGATGGGGATCTTGATCAACGCGTTGGCGCGGGCGTTGCGGTTGGCGCGATATTTCGGATGTTCGGCGGAGTTGTGGCTGGGATTGCAGCAGGATTATGAGTTGGACGCGGCGCGGGATGAGGCAGGGGAGCGGATTGCGATTGAGGTGTTGCCGCGGGCGAGTTAGCTTGGGAGAGATGGTGGGGCACGATCGGATGCGGATTGACGCGCGGAGTCTGGCGATGGGGGCGATTCAGGAGGGCGTGCTGGATTTGGATCGCGGGTTATTTCGCTTAGTATGGAGAGATGGCGGCTCGAAACATCCCGTTTATTTCAGTCGATGAATATCTGGACCACGAAGAGCGGTCCGACACGAAAAACTTTTATTATGACGGCGTGATCACGGCTATGGCCGGGGGATCGGTGCCCCATGCGTTCCTGGCGATGAATCTGGGTGGGGAGTTGCGGAATGCACTGCGAGGCAAACGGTGCCGGGTGGCCGGGAGCGACCTGCTTTTCCAGACTGGCGCGAAAAAGGTGTACGTCTATCCGGATGTGATGGTGATTTGCGGACCGGTGGAAACGATGGAGGGGCGGCCGAATGTCGTCACAAATCCGGTATTTGTGGCTGAGGTTCTATCGCCCAGCACGGAAGCCGATGACAGGGGAACGAAATCGCACGAGTACCGTTTGAGCCCGACGATCCGGCAGTATGCGCTGATTTCGCAGGACCGGCCGATGGTGGAGATTCACACGCGGGCGGAGAACGGGCAGTGGTGGATCAGCGAGGTGATCGGGTTGGACGCCGACTGCGCGTTCTCGTCGCTCGAGTGTTCGGTGCCGATGGCGGCGCTGTACGAGGGCGTGCTGGAAAACTAGTCCGCTTTTTTGGCGGTGTATTCCATGGAGACGTCGCGGCCCTCGACGGAGATGGTGACCTTCATTTCCTTGCCGGTGACTTTGGCCTTGTTCATGATCTTCATGGTGTTGCCGTCGCGTTCGAAAACGGTGAACCAGGTCAGTTCGTCACCCTTGACTTTGCCTTCTTTAATGGGCATTTCGCCCATCTGGGTACCAACGGTACCGGTGAGGGTTTCGCCATCGGCCTTGAGGTTCATGGTGAGCGCCATGGCACCGTTCTGGGTGGTGAGTTCGCCGGTCCATTTGCCGGTAATATCGGCGGCGAAGGAGAGGGCGGCCGCGGCGAGGGTGAGAAATGCGAGGCGGGCTAGTTGCATAAATCGATCATAGCCGAATACATTGGGAATTCCATTCTATGACTCCGCAAGAGACCGCACAACACCTTGGACTCACCTTCGAGAAACAGACGCCGGGGTATTTGAACCTCTGCATACGGACCGGGAACCAGCTTTGGAGTTCCGGCCACGTCAGCACGCTGAAAGGCAAGCTGGGCGGTGGCTTGACGACCCAGGAAGGATACGCGGCGGCACGGGAGTGCGTGGCGAAGATCCTGAATTCGGTTTGGAACACGCATGGCACCTTGGACGGATTGCGTGTTTTGAAAGTGTTGGGGTGCGTGAATTCCGATCCGGAATTCGTGGAACAGCACCTGGTGATCAACGGCGCATCCGACCTGCTGCACGAGGTTTTCGGGAAGACTTCCGATGGCTACCACGCGCGGTCGGCGCTGGGCTTCGCGTCGTTGCCTACCGGGGCGGCGGTGGAAGTGGAAGTGATTTTCGAAGTGAAGGGATAAGCATCGGGACACGCTGTTTGTAGACGCGATATACGTCGCCGAACTGGCGTTCGAGATCGCGTTCTTCGAACTGAATTCCGATGAGGATATAGAGCGTAAGGCCGGCGGCGAAGAGCAGCCGGCCTTGCGTCATTTGGGGGGTGGCCCAGAGGGTGAGGATGGCGCCGAGATAGATGGGGTGGCGCACGATGGTGTAGAGAAACGGCGTGCGGAATTCGGCCGGGGCGGGTTCGGCGAGACCTAAGAGCTCGCGCGCGTTGATGGACATGGCGCCGAAGAGGATGAGTTGCAGGCCGAAGGTCCAGACGACGTAGAGACCGATGGCAACGGCACCTTGCCAGTGCCAGGCAAGATCGGGCATGGGCTGCCAGAGACGCCACATGATGACAAGGACGGCGAGGGTGGCAAGCGCGTAGGTACGGCGGGGCTTGGGGAGCTTGACGCGCTGCTTAAACCACGCGCGGGCCATGACGCTATGTTGCAGGCCGAAGAGGGCGAGGAGGGCGAGGTTGATGAGCGCGGCCGGGTTCATTCCGGTTTTTCAGGTTTGAAGACGAGCATGGAGAGGGGCGGAAGAGTCAGCGACAGGCTGAAGTTGTGGCCATGGGATTTGACGGGGTCGGCATTGCGCCAGCCGAAGTTGCCCATGTTGGAGCCGCCAAAGCCCGCGGCGTCGGTGTTGAGGAGTTCGGCGTAGTTGCCATCGCGAGGCACACCGATGCGGTAGTGATGGCGGGGCACGGGGGTGAAGTTGGCGACGAAGATGAGGAAATCCTCCGGGTTCCTGGCGCGGCGCTGGAAGGCGATGACGGAGGCGTCGACATCGCGGAAATCGATCCACTGGAAGCCTTGGAAACTGCTGTCGACTTCGTAGAGGGCGGGTTCCGATTTGTAGAGCCGGTTCAGTTCAGCAATCAGCGTCTGGAGCTTTCGATGGAAATCGTAGTCCAAAAGTTCCCAACGAATTTGCGTTTCCCAGTTCCACTCTTCGTATTGGCCAATTTCCTGGCCCATGAAGAGGAGTTTCTTGCCGGGGTGGCCGTACATATAGCCGAGGAAGGCGCGGACGTTGGCGAAGCGTTGCCATTCATCGCCGGGCATTTTGCCGACGAGCGATGCTTTGCCGTGGACGACTTCGTCGTGCGAGATGGGGAGGAGGAAGTTTTCGGTGAAGGCGTAGAGGAGGGAGAAGGTGATGTGGTTCTGGTTGAAACGGCGGAAGACGGGCTCCAGTTTGAAGTAGTTGAACATGTCGTGCATCCAGCCCATGTTCCACTTCATGGTGAAGCCGAGACCGCCGAGGTAGACGGGTTTCGTCACGGCGCCGAAGGAGGTGGATTCTTCGGCGATGGTGATGGCGCCGGGGACCTTGTGGGCGGCGATGTTGAACTGTTTGAGGAACTCGACGGCTTCGAGATTTTCGCGGCCGCCGTATTGATTGGGCACCCAGGAGGAGGGGTCGTTTTCGCGACCGTAGTCGAGGAAGAGCATGGACGCTACGGCGTCGACACGGAGGCCATCGATATGGAACTGTTCGAGCCAGAAGAGGGCGTTAGAGACTAGGAACGTTCGGACTTCGTTGCGGCCGTAGTTGAAGACGTTGGTACCCCAGCCGAGGTGTTCGCCCTGGCGGGGGTCGGCGTGTTCGTAGAGGGCGGTGCCGTCGAACCAGGCGAGGCCGTGGGTGTCTTTGGGGAAGTGGCCGGGGACCCAATCGAGGATGACGCCGATGTTGTTGAGATGGCACTGATCGACGAAGTACATGAAGTCTTCGGGGGTGCCGAAGCGGGAGGTGGCGGCGAAGAAACCCGTTACCTGGTAGCCCCAGGAGCCGGAGTACGGGTGCTCCATGATGGGCATGAGTTCGATGTGGGTGTAGTTGAGGCGCTTGACGTATTCGACGAGAGTTTGGGCGAACTGGCGGTAGGTGAGGGGCTTGCCGTCGGCGTTCTTCATCCAGCTTTCGAGGTGAACTTCGTAGACGCTCATGGGTGCTTCGAGCCAGTTGGTTTTGGCTCGCTTATCCATCCACGCGGTGTCACGCCATTGGTAGTTTTCCCACTCGTGAACGATGGAGGCCGTGAGCGGGGGGACTTCGGCGCGGAAGGCGTAGGGGTCGCACTTGAGTTGAACGGAGTCGTTGTATTGGCTCTTGACGCGGTACTTGTAGACATCGCCGGAGCGGATGCCGGGGATGAAGAGTTCCCATACACCGCCATCGCGGCGACGCATGGGGTGGCGCGTGGCGTGCCAATCGTTGAAGACGCCGGTGACGGTGACGGTGAGCGCGGATGGTGCCCAGACGGCGAAACGGACGCCGTGGACGCCGTCGATGGTTTGCGGGTGGGCACCGAAGGTTTCCCAGGCGCGATTGAGCGTGCCTTCGGTGTGGAGGTGGAGATCGAAATTGGAAATGATGGGGCCGAAGCGGTAGGGGTCTTCGGTGACTTCGTTGTTGACGAGGAGGGCGTATTTTTGCGGGCTGCCGGGGAGTGTGGCGATGAAGAGGCCGGCGCCGTGGACGAGTTCCATTTCCACGGTTTGGGTGGGGAGTTGGACCTTGGCGGAGGTGACGTGAGGGAGGAAGGCGCGGACTTCCCAGCCAGCCTCGGTGGCGTGGGGCCCCAGGATGCGGAATGGGTCGGCGTGGTAGCCGCCAACGATCGCGTCGATCTCGGCACTCAACTCGGCAGGGAGCATGCAGCTATTATGGCAACTGTGATTCACGCTGATACGGAACTGCATGTGCATTTGGAAGGGTCGATGGAGCCGGAGCTGTTGTGCCGGCTGGATCCGGAGTTGAGTTTGGAAACGGCGCGGGCGCTGTATCAGTTTGGGGATTTTGCGGGTTTTATTGAGGCTTTTAAAGGGGCGGTACGGCGATTGCAGACGCCGGGGGACTATGGGCTGGCCGCGTCGGCGTTGTTTGAACGGCTGGCACAGGAGGGGGTGACGTATGCCGAAGTTATTTTTTCGGCGGGGGTAGTGGAGTGGAAGCAGCAGAGTTTGGATGAGGTTTGGGCGGAGTTGCGGGCGGCTTCGCGGAGGGCGCCGTTGGCCGTGCGTTGGAACGTGGACGTGGTGCGGCAGTTTGGCGGGGAGCCGGCGGAGCGGGTGGCGTTATGGGCGGGGCGACATGTTTCTGAAGGGGTGGTTTCGTTTGGAATTGGCGGGGACGAGACGGCGCGGCCGGCTTCGGAGTTTGCACGGGCTATCGCCGTGGCGCGGGAGGCGGGGTTGAAATTTACGCCGCATGCGGGGGAGACGTCGACGGCGGAGAATGTGTGGGAGATGGTGCGGCTGGGGGCTGATCGGATTGGGCATGGGATTCGGGCGGTTTCCGATGCGGGGTTGTTGGCGGTGCTGCGGGAGCGCGGGATTGCGTTGGAGGTGTGCCCGACTTCGAATTTGCGGACAGGCGCGGTGCGGACGATGGCGGAGCATCCGTTGCGGGAGTTGTTTGATGCCGGGGTTTGCGTGACCTTGAATTCGGACGATCCGGGGATTTTCGGGTGCACGTTGGCGGGGGAGTTTGACGTGGCGCGGGGGTTGGGATTTTCGGAGGCAGAGTTGGCACAGATTGCGGAGAATGCACGGAGGTGTGCGTTTGGAATTTGATGGGACGCTGAAAGAGTTTTTTCAGCAGCAGCCGACGCGCTTGCTGCGGGAGTTGACCGGGGGCGTTCCGGTGGTGGAGTTTTTGAATGTCGAGCTGCCGGCAGTGCAGGAGTGGCGGCTGGATTTGGTGCTGTTGTTGGCTGACGGAACGTTGCTGCATATTGAGTTGCAGAGTTCGAACGACCGCGACATGGGGCTGCGAATGTTGGAGTATTACGCGCTGTTGTGGCGGCGGTACCGGAAGCCGGTGCGGCAGGTGGTGTTGTATGTGGGGACGGCGCGGATGCGGATGGCGCGAACGTTTTCGACGGAGGCGGTGCGGTTCGTTTATGGGTTGCGGGATGTGAGGGAGTGGCGGGCGGAGGAGTTGCTGGCGAGCCCGTTATTCGGGGATCAGGTGTTGGCGATTCTGGGCGGGACGGAGGATCCGAGGGCGATTGTGCAGGGGGTGTTGGAGCGGATTGTGGAGATGGCGCCGGAGCGGCGGGAGCGGGCGTTGCGGTATGTTTTGAATCTAGCGGGGCTGCGGAAGTTTGGGATAATCGTTGCAGAGGAGGTACGGCATATGAGCGTGACGGTGGATTGGTCGCAGTATCCCGCAGTGCAAGAGGCACGGCTGGAGGGCGAAGCGCGAGGTATGCAAGAAGCCCTGCACCTGCTGCTGGAACAGCGATTTGGCGCGTTGCCGCAATGGGCTGTCCGGAAGATTGAAGAAGCCTCCAAAGAGCGCGTGATGGAATGGCTTGGGAAGGCGAGTTCGGCGGCAGCTTTGACCGATCTGATCCCGCGACGCTAGGGTTTCCAGCGGGCGAGATAGATAGCCGTTTTGCCTTCGTGGGAGCTGTAGTAGGTGATCCAGAGTTCGCCTTTGTGGAGTTGGATGCCGGCGTAGCTGGAGTCGCCGTTTGAGGGGAGCTTTTCCAGTTCCTTGATGCCACCGTTGGCGTTGAGTTCAACGATCGACGTGCGGGTTTTGCCGTCGTAGAGACGGACGACACCGATGAGGCGACCGTTGGGAAGTTCGATGAAATTGGGGCCGCCGATGCGGGCGCCGACGTCGGCCCATTTCCAGTCTTTGTACGGCGCCTTGGCGGTGCCGAGCAGGCCGTTGAACCCCTTCTCATCGCGGCGCATGAGGCAGAGGGCGGTGCCGTCTTTCTGGAAGATGATGGTGGATTCGTTGGAGAACCCATCGGTGACGAGGGCCGGCACGAGGGTCTCGAATTTGTGGCCGTCGGTGGAGGAGAAGAGGCGGGTTGATTTGTCGTTGGGAGTGGTGGTGGGGTAGCCGACCATGAGCACCTGATTTTTGAACCAGGTGGCGCGCCAGAGCCAGTAGTTGTAGTCACCGATGGTTTGGGGCGCGGACCAGTTGCGGCCGTCCTTGGAGAAGAAGGCGACGGAGTGGTGATCGACGTTGCGCTGGTTGTCCTGGGCGCGGTGGGCGGCGGCGGCGGCGAGCATGAGTTCGCCGGAGGGCGTGTGGGTGATTTTGGGATCGCGGAGGTCGAGGTTGGGCTGTTTGAGTTCGGCGAGGGACTCCCACTTCTTGCCGTCCTTGCTGGTAATGACGCGGATGGAGCCATCCGAGGAGACGTGGCCGCGGCCTTCGCGGAAGGTGCAGATCCAGCGGCCTTTGTGCATGATGATATCGGTGAAGGCGCTATGGGGAGCGGTGTCCCAGATGCGGGTGCTTTCAACGGCGAGCAGGGGGAGGCAGGCAAGGGTGAGGAGAATCGTTCGCACCACGCTATTCTAACTGCGTGGCCTGGAAATTACTGAATTCGCGATTGCATCTTTCGAACCAGTGGCTGACGCTGCGGGAGAACGACTATGAGTTGCCGGGCGGCAAGCGGCTGGCGAGTTACTGGCTGGTGGAGAAGCCGTCGTATGTGCTGGTAATTGGCGAATCGCGCAAGGGCTTGGTGCTGGTGCGGGAGTTCCGGCCGGGGAGCGGGAAGACGCATTTGAGCTTTCCGGCGGGGTTCATTGACGCCGGTGAAACGGCCGAGCAGGCGGCGTTGCGGGAGTTTAAAGAAGAGACGGGATTCCATGCGGCGAAGGCGCGCGTGCTCGGAGTGCTAGACGCGCAGGCGGCGTGGCTACAGGCGACTTGCACGGTGGTTTATGTGGAGGCGGGCGACCGGCCGGAGGTGACGGCGGTGGACGCCGAGATCGACGCCGTGCTGGTGATGGACTGGGGCCAGGTGCTGGAAGAGGTCCGAGCAGGGGCGATCACCGAGATGCACTCGGTGGCTGGCTTTTACATGGCCCGGGATTTGTTGGACAAGAGCTGAGCGTCGGCGAGTTCTTTCAGAGTGGCTTCGAGTTCGGCGACACGGCGGGTGAGGTCGGCGATGGCCTGACCTTCGGGATCGGGCAGTTTGCCGTGATCGAGGGTTTCGCTGGCGTCGGCGCGGGTGCGGACGATTTTGCCAGGGATGCCGACAACGGTTGAGTTCTCCGGAACGGACCGGATGACGACCGAGCCGGCGCCAATGCGGGCGTTATCGCCGATGGTGATGTTGCCAAGCACCTTGGCGCCTCCGCCGACGACGACTTTGTTCCCGAGAGTGGGATGGCGCTTGCCAGACTCCTTGCCCGTACCGCCAAGCGTGACACCTTGGTAAATTAATACGTCGTCACCGATCTCGGCTGTTTCGCCGATGACCACTCCCATTCCGTGATCTATGAAAAATCTGCGGCCGATGGTGGCGCCGGGATGGATCTCAATGCCGGTCATCCAGCGGGCGAACTGGGAGATGAGCCGCGGAAGAAGCGGTACGCCCGCCTTGTAGAGCGGGTGCGAAAGGCGATGCAGGAGCGTCGCGTGGAGGCCCGGGTAACAGAGGAGAATCTCGACAACGCTTTTCGCTGCGGGGTCTTCCCGGAAGATAGTGTCGATTTGCTCTCTGATTGCCGCGAACATGTCGTACTCCCATTATGTGATGTACAAAACAAAAAATGGATGCTATTCTGCCCGTAGATCGTTTGTCCCATGGGGAAAATGATTCCCACCTTCCGCTCCCGCGCTCCCTTCAACAACAAAAAAACACCTGGCAGGCGGATACGTCTGTCCGGGCTCCCAAAAACAAAATGTGGAAGAATTGTTTAGGGTGAGAGGATACCCGTCTATGAAACTGATGCGCAGTTTTCTCCTGAGTGGCCTTGCCGCCACCGTTATGCTTGCGGCTCCGGCGCTGCGGCTTTCTGATACGACGATCGGCCCGGTTTCGATCGCGGCCGGACAGAACGGCCCGACCCGATCGGTCGAGATGACGAACGCCGGCGACGGCACGTTGAACGTAACGCTGCGGTCTTCGGCAACGTGGGCGACGGCGACGCTGGGAACGGCGCGGCCTTGTTCGGCGTTGGGCGGGAACAACTGCACGCCGATCAACGTGGCACTGAACACGGCTTCGTTGACCGCAGGCACCTATACATCGGCAATCACGGTAAGCGACCCGAACGCGGTGGACGCGCCGCAGACGATTACCGTTGTGGTGGCGATTGGCGGGACGATTCCCGACTCGGTGAACCTGTACGTGACGCCGGATACCGGTTCTCGCGACACGGTGAAGATTACGGGGAATGGATTGTTGGACGGCACCCCGACGACGACTTCGGGCGGCAGTTGGCTGTCGCTTGCCTTTGAAGGACAGGGGAGCTTTGCCTTCGTTCTGCCATATGCCATTGCGGGCCGGAACCCGGGCGGATTGGCCGAGGGCACCTACAACGGGACGCTGCGCATCACGAGCGCAACGCAGCCGGTGAACAACAAGACCGTAACAGCGACGTTGCGCGTGACGACGCAGCCGATTGCGAGCCTGAACACATCGGCGATTTCGATGCGGGCGGCGGCGGGCGCTCCGGTGCAGATCGCAAACCTGATTGGCACGAACCGCGGACGCGGCACGTTGACCTTTACGGCGCCGACGGTGACGATGACGAGCGGGACTGGCTGGCTGACGGCCGACCTGGTGCCGAACACGAATATCGTGCAGGCGAAGGCGACGGTGGGCAGTTTGAGCCCTGGGACCTACACGGGATCGATCACGCTGAACGGCAATGCCGTGAACGGACCGCAGGTGGTTCCGGTGACCTTTGAAGTTGTGGCGAAGGGGAACCCGGTGGCGACGGCGGGTGGCGTTGTGAACAACGCGACGTTCGCCGGTGGCGATCCGCTGGGACGCGGGACGATCGCTGCGGTGTTCGGTGAACAGTTCATTTATGGCGACCCGGTGGCGGCCAGTTCCCTGCCCCTGGGCACGACGCTGGGCGGCGTGCGCGTGTTGGTGAATGGCGCGCCGGCGCCGGTGTACTTCGTTTCCTACGGACAGATCAACTTCCAGATTCCGTACGAAGCAACAGTTGGAACGGCGACGATCGTGGTTGAGGCCAACGGGCTGCGTTCGAATGGCGTGACGGTTCCGATCGCCAACCGGGCGCCGCGCATGTTGCGTCTGGGCATTGGCGAATACGGCATCTTTGTGAACCAGGACGGGACGTTCCCATTGCCGCGGACTTCGGTTCTGGGCGCGGCGGGACGGCCGGCGCGTGCGGGCGATACGTTGGTGATGTACGCGATCGGACTTGGGCCGACGTCGCCGACGGTGGCCAATGGCACGGCGGCTCCTTCCAATCCGCTGGCGGTGATTGCGCCGATGCCGGTGTTGCAGTTCGGCAAGACGTCGATTTCGGAGAGCGATTCGACGGCTCCGCTGTTTGTCGGGCTGACGCCTGGGTTCGTTGGGTTGTATCAGATCAACGTCACGATTCCGGCGACGGTTGAGAAGGGCCCGAACGTCCCGGTGTTCCTGAACATGGGCGGCAACGTGTTCAGCAATACGGTAGAGTTGGCGATTGAGTAAATTGCTTGGCTACCGAACGCCTGTACTATAACGACTGCTATCTGGCAGAGTTCGATGCGAAGACCGTCTCCCTTTCGGGAGACGGTCTTCGCGTTGTTCTGGACCGGTCGGCATTTTACCCGACTTCGGGCGGACAGCTTTTTGACTTGGGCACGCTGGGTGGTGCGCGGGTTGTTGAGGTTGTCGATGACGGGGACGCGGTGACGCATGTGCTGGAGACGCCGATCGCGGCGGGTCCGGTGAAGGGCGTCATTAACTGGGAGCGGCGCTTCCCGTTCATGCAGCAGCACACGGGGCAGCACCTGCTGTCGGCGGTGTTTCATTCTCTGTTTGGGTTTGAGACGGCGAGCGTGCATTTGGGGGAAGAGGGCGGGACGGTGGAACTGGTGACGGGCGCAATTTCCGAGACGCAGATGCGCCAGGCGGAGGCGCGGGCGAACCAGGTGATCGTGGAGAACAGGGACGTTGTGGTGACGTTTGAGGAGAATCCGGAGGGGTTGCGGAAAGCGTCGGAACGAACCGGGCGGTTGAGGATTGTGACCATCGCAGATTTGGACAAGAGCGCTTGCGGCGGGACACATGTGCGGAAGACGGGCGAGATTGGATCGCTGCTGTTGCGGAAGGCCGAGAAGATTCGCGGGAACACGCGCGTGGAGTTTGTTTGCGGGGCGATGGCGGTGCGGCGCGCGCGGATGGATTTTGAGCTGCTGACGGCGGCGGGACGGGCGTTTTCCCGGCCGTTCGAGGAGGTGCCGGCGGCGGTGCTTTCTTTGCAGGATGCGGCCAAGGAATCGGCTAAGCAGCTGAAGGCGCTGGCGTTGGAGTTGGCTGGATACAAGGGCCGGACGTTGTTTGCGGCTGCTGCGGGCGGGCGGCATTGGGAGAAGTTGGACGCGGTGGATGAATCGACACGGGCGCTGGCGCAGGCGTTTGTGGGGTGCGGAACCGGCGTGTTTTTGGCGACGGGCGGTGGGGCGGCGTTGGTGGCTTCGTCGGACCCGGCGGTGCATTGCGGGAATTTGTTGAAGCAGTTTGGGCGTGGGGGCGGGACAGCGGCGTTGGCGCAGGGGAGCGTTGCCGAACCGGGCCCCATGGCGGAGGCGCTGGGGTTCTAGAATAGGGGAGGGTTTCTATGCGACTCTCACTCCTGTTCGCCCTGTGCGCGACCGTTCATGCGGCGCCGACGTATACGAAAGACGTGGCGCCGATCCTGTATCAGCGCTGCGTGGAATGCCACCGTGCAGGGGAGGAGGCGCCGATGGCGCTGACTTCGTACAAGGAGGTGCGGCCGTTTGCGAAGGCCATTCGTGAAGCGGTGTTGGCGAACCGGATGCCGGTGTGGCTGGCCGATCCGGCGCATGGGAAGTTTCGGAATGACCGGCGGCTGACGGCTGTGGAGAAAGAGTCGATCTCGCAGTGGGTGGCGGCGGGGGCGCCGGAGGGCGCTTCGCGCGATTTGCCGCCGATGCCGTCGTTTGTGTCGGGCTGGAATATCGGCAAGCCGGACCGGGTGATCGATTTGGGGCGCGAGTTTGAAGTGCCGGCGTCGGGGACGGTGCCGTATAAGTATTTCGAAGTGGAATCGGGATTTAAGGAAGACGTTTGGGTGCAGGCGGCGGAGATCCGGCCGGACCAACGCTCGGTCGTGCATCACGTGATCGTCTTTATGCTGGGGGCGGATGGGAAACCTGTGGATACGGCGGGCGGGGATTTACTGGTGGGATGGGCGCCGGGGGATCCGCCAATGCAACTGCCGGAGGGCACGGCGATGCGGATTCGGGCCGGCACGAAATTTCGGATTCAGATGCACTATACGCCGAATGGGAAAGTGACTCGGGACAAGACCTATTTCGGGTTGAAGTTTGCGACAAAGCCGCCGTTGCGCGAGGCGATTACGGGACGAGCGATCAATGCCCGGCTGGCCATTCCGCCGATGGCGGCGGACCATGTGGAGAAAGCTGCGTGGACCTTCAAGCGGCCCGTGGAGATTGTGGGCTACATGCCGCATATGCACGTACGCGGGAAGGCGTTTCAGTATTCGATTGCGTATCCGGACGGGCGTCGTGAGGTATTGCTGGACGTGCCGCGGTACGATTTTGCGTGGCAGCTATCATACGAACCGGAGACGCCGCTGCGCGTGCCGGCCGGGGCGCGGATGGAGTGCGAGGCGCGCTATGACAATTCGCCGAACCACAAGAACAATCCGGACCCATCGAAGGAAGTGCGGTGGGGCGATCAGACGTGGGAAGAGATGATGATTGGCTGGTTCACTTATACAGTGCCGGTGGGGGGAGAGTAAGTCATGTGGATTCGTAAAGTAACCAGGGACCGGGCCAAGGGCGTGGATTCGCCGATGCCGACGCAGGTGGTTTCGAACGAGGAGTTCACGCCACGGCGGCAGAATGAGGCGCAGAAGAAGGTCGAGTATCTGATTGGGGAGATGGCGACGGAGCGGTCGGCAAAGTTGGGGATCGACCGGAAGTCGTTTTTGCGTTCGACGATGGGGATGGCGACCTGCTTCCTGGCGGCGAACAAGGTCTATGGCGATGTGTTTGAGGTGGAGGAAGAGGAGAGCTGGGAACAGGCTCCGGCGGCGGGCGGGCGGCCAGTCTCGCAGGACTACTTCATCATGGACGTGCAGGCGCACTTTACCGATGGGTATGCGCTGGGGTTCCGGAACAACGAAATTATTCGCGGGATGGGGTTTCAGTTAAGCGAAGACAAAGACGCGTATAGTTACAAGAACTTTGTCAAAGAGATGTTTCTGGACAGTGAGACGTCGCTGGTTGTAATTAGCGGCGTGCCGGGGCGAGAGGTGGATAAGAACGCGGCGGGGGTTAAGCAGGACGGTCGCGGGCGTGGCGGCGGGATTCTGCCGAGTTGGCTGATGTCGCAGGCGGCGAAAGAGATCAACACGCTGGCGGGTTCGGAGCGGGCGGTGTGCCAGGGGAATCTGGCGCCGAATCACTACTGGGACAAAGCGGCGAACAAGATGGACAAGGCCGCGCTGCTGGAGCAGATGGACCGGGAAGTGAAGCAGTATGGGATTAAGTCGTGGAAGTGGTACTGCCACTCCGATCCGGGTAAGAGCGGCAGCGGGTTCCGGCTGGACGATGAGAATGCGGCGTTCTTCTACGGCGAGACGCGGAAGCGCGGGATCAAGCTGATTTCGGTACACAAGGGGTATTCCTATCAGTCGAAGACCTTGGGTCATTTCGCAAATCCGGCAGACGTGGAGAAGGCGGCGCTGGAGAATCCTGACTTATCGTTTGTGATCTATCATTCGGCGCTGGAGCATGGGCCGTTTGAGCCGCAGTTTAAGGATCTGAAGAAGATTGATCCGACGACTGGGGATATGACCTGGCACAACATCCTGATGGACATCAAGAAGCGGAATCCGAAGATCAACAATGTGTACCCGGAGTTGGGGAGCTTCTTCAACGTTCTGGTGATTGCGAACCCGATTCTGGCGATGCATGGCGTGGGGAAGAACATTAAGACCTACGGCGTGGACCGTGTGATCTGGGGGACGGATTGTTTGTGGTGGGGTTCGCCGCAGTGGTGTATTGACGCGTTTAAGCGGTTCCAGATTTCTGATGAGCTGTGCGAGAAGTTTGGGTATTCTAAACTGACTCGCGAGGATAAGGCGAAGATATTCGGATTGAATGCGGCGAAGTTATATAACATCGACCCGAAGGCGAAGCGAAAGGGGATGCCGGCGGATGCACTGGACAAGTTGAAAGTGGCTTACTCGGACGCGGGCGGGCAGAGGGAGAATGCGGCGTATGGATGGGTGCGCGCGGACGATTGAGTGGTTGCGGGAGCGGGTGCCGGTGGAGATGATTCGGGAGATCTCGCTGGCGGATTATGGCGAGGAGGCAGAAGACCATTTCGCCGGGATCATGGATTTGCTGGAACGTCAAACGTGGGTAAATGGCGCTCCGCAGTGGTGCCCGCGCGAGGTATTGGTATTGGATCAGTACACGGCGGAAACGCGGGAGAACGGGCACCTTCGGCGCATATTTTTGTGTACTTTGTTGGTAGCGTGTATGGGATACGAGCGGGAGGAAGAATTCTTCATTGAGAGCAACGTCTCTGCGCTGATCCGGCTAACCGGGAGTGCGATGGTGCTGGGCGGAGAGGCGCCGGCGTTGGCGTTGGAGGTGTTGACATGGTTCGCCGAGCAGCACAAACGGCCGCAAGTCTATCCGTTCACGTGTTTCTGCATTGCGCTTTTGCGGACGCATTTGGGGGATGGCGACGCGGCGGCGTTGCGGGCATGGGTCGAGGAGGAAGAGAGGCGCGCGGCAACATCGATGAAACTGCAGGGGGACGACTGGCTGGTTCGGCTGAATGGTTATACGCTGAACGACCCGCTCCGCGCGAAGTGGGCTTGGGCGAGTTGAAGGACGCGGCGATACTCGTGGACGTCGACATCGCGTTCGCTGCAGGGCAGGAAGAGCGTGCCGTCGTCCTTGAAGTTGTCGTCCCATTGGATGACTTGTTCGTCGGTCCAGGCGGGGTCGTATTGGCGTAGTTTTGCCGGGTCTACGCGGTCGAAGTAGGCGCGGAGGTTGACCGCGGTTTCGTCGTCATCGGGTTGCCGGCCGGCTCGCTCGAAATCCATTTCTTCCTAGTTTATAGGGGCCGAGGGGGAGAAGTTTCTGGCCACTGGTGAGGGTGACGTCCACTTCGTTTTTGCCGAAGTAGGTCTGGAGTTCAGCGGGCATCTCGTCGCGCATGTCCGTGCCACTGGCGAAGGGGGAGAAGGCCGGGAGGACGATGAGGCCATTGCCGTGCAAGAAGGCCCGGTGGCGGCGTTTGATCTGGGCGGCGTCGCGGAGTTTCATGACGGGGTGGAAGTGGCCTACGACCGTCAGCGTGCCGGGTTCGGGACCGGCCGGGAGTTCATCGCCGTGGATGGCGCGGATGCCATCTGCGCGCCATTCGGATTGGTAGTTCTGGCCACGGTCGTGGTTGCCGGCGACGTAGATGATTTGGGGCTTTATGTTCAGCGTTGCGGCGATGAGTTGGGCTTCTTCGGGGCTGGGGTTGGGTGCGTGGATGATGTCGCCGACGAGGACGAGGGTTTGGGGGTTGAGATCGCGGCAGAGGGCGTCGAGCTTTTCCTTAGCACCAGCATCAGTAAGAGGCCACAGTTCGCCCCGGCGGCGCTGGGCCCAGGCGAAACCGAGATGCAGATCGGCGATGAGGGCGGTTCCCTGCTCCGGGAGCCAGAGGGCTCCGCTGGGATGAAGTTCAATCATTCCACTCTTCGTAGATGCTGGCGGCGAACTCGTCGAAGGCTTTTCCTGGATCCTGGGCGAGGAGGACTTCGCGATTGAAGGCGGCGAAGAGCGGGAGGGCAAAGGGGGAGGGGCGGGGCTGCTCGAAGATTTCCCACTTGGTTTCGAAGATGTGGCGGGCGTGGCGGAGGGCGTTGGGAGCGTCGAGCATGTCGCCGAGGGTTTCGCGGACGGTCTCTTTGACGAGTAAGTGATCGGGTTCGTAGGTGAGTAACGTCTGGTAAATCAGCGCGCCGTTCCAGGCCTGGAAGCGCTGACCGGAGCCGCGGCGTTTGACTAACTGCCCGGTTTCGGCTACGGCGCGGAAGCGGCGTCCGAGTGTGTCGGTGGTTTTCAGTACGGCTTCCAGGTCAATTAGGAAGTTATCGGGATTGTAGGCACGGCGGAGGGCGGGTTCGCTGACGTCGATTTTGTTGCTGAGAACGAGCAGGTGGCCGTGGTCGTCGCTATTCGAAACCACGCTTTCGCCTTGGGCGAGGCGGTGGGCGGCGACCCAGGCGAGCGATTGATTGACAGCGCGGCCGGCGAGGCAGTGGACCATGATGACGCGGCGCTTGGGACGGGTGATGAATTCGATTTGAACGGGATCGTCGATGGGGATGGGGGCGGCGTGATACTGGCGGGCGATGAACTCGGCGGCGAGTTCGGCCTGGGCCATGGTGGCCTGGTAGACGTTGCGGAGAACGAACTCGACATTGGGTCGGCCGCCTTCGCTCCAGGCGGCGCGGAGGTGGCAGCGGAGACGAAGCTCTTCTTCCGCCATTCTGGTGGATAATGGCATTTTTCCGCCCATCCAGCGGGGAGTGGTGACGCGGTCGCTGGTGGAGGGTTTGACGACGGCGATGGCGCCGTGGAGCGATTCGACTTCGACGGCTTTGCCGGCCATGGAGAACGCTTCGCCGGGGCGGAGGGAGGTGAGGAACCCCTCCTCCACTTCGCCGAGGCGGCGGTAGTTTTTGGTGACGATGCGAATGCGGAAGTCTTCGGAGATGGTGCCGATGGCCTGGAAGTATTCGCGGGCGAGTTTGGCGTTGGCGACTTTGAATGTGCCGTCTTCGATGACGATTTTGCCGAAGCGGGCGAGGACCTGGCCGCCGCCGGCGAGGTAGTTGAGAGCGGCGTCGAAATCGGGGCGGGTGAGATTCAGATAGGGCCCGGCGGCGAGGACGAGTTCCCAGGCTTCCTCTATCTTGTGGGGGCGTTCGACGGCTAGCCCTAGTAACACCTGGGCTAGCACGTCGAGGGGGGACTGCGGGATCTGTAAGTCCTCAATGTAACCGGCTAAGACGGCTTGGCGCATGGCTAGGGCCTCGAGTAAGTCAGGGAGACTTAACGGGACAATGCGACCGAAGGCGACGCCGCCGATTTTGTGCCCGCTGCGACCGAGGCGCTGGAGGGCGCGGCTGACGCCTCGGGGGGTTCCGATGAGGAGGACCTGGTCGACGTTGGCGTAGTCGACGCCCATTTCGAGGGACGTGGAGCAGACGACGGCGCGCATCTGGCCGGCGGCGAGACGGGCTTCGACGGCCTCGCGTTCGGCGCGTTCGATGGAGGCGTGGTGGACGGCGATGTTGGGTTCGTCGTCGGGCAGGAGGAGCGAGAGGGCCAGGCCGAGGCGTTCGGCGGCGGAGCGGGTGGCGGTGAAGGCGAGGGTGGTTTGGGCCTGTTGGACAGCGTCGATGACGGCGTGGGCGATGCGGCCGGGGTCGTAGCCGGCGGCGGGGAGGGCGAGGGGCGTGTGGATTTCCAGGCGATGGACGCGGCGGATGGAATCGGAGACGATGGCGCAGGGGCGGCGGCCGCAGAGGAGTTGGGCGACGGCGTCGGCGGGCTGGGCGGTGGCGGAGAGGCCGATGCGCTGGAGGGTGTGGGGGGCGCGGGCCTGGAGGCGTTCGAGGGTGAGGGCGAGGAGGGAGCCTCGCTTGTTTTCGGCGAAGGAGTGGATTTCGTCGACGATGACGGTTTCGGGCTCGAAGCCGTCGCGCCAGGGCTGTTGGGAGAGCAGGCTGGAGAGCGATTCGGGGGTGGTGAGGAGCAGGTGCGGGCGGCGGCGGGACATGCGGGCGCGGTCGTTGGGCGCGGTGTCGCCGGTGCGGATTTCCATGCGGATCCTGTTGGCGGCGGGGAGGGCGGCGTTGAGGGCTTCGAGGGGTTCTTCGAGGTTGCGGAAGATGTCCCGGCCGAGGGCGCGGAGGGGGGAGACGTAGACGGCGAGGACGGCATTGGGGAGTTTGCCGCGGTTGGCGCGGGCGCCGAGTTGGGCGAGGACGGAGAAAAAGGCGGAGAGGGTTTTTCCGGAGCCGGTGGGGGCGAGGATGAGGACATTGCCGCCGTGAAAAGTGCGGCGCCAGGCGAGCTGTTGGGTTTGGGTGGGGCCGGTGAAGTGGTTGTTAAACCAGGTGGTTAGCGACGGGGGCACCCATTCCGGCCACGCTTTTTTGTTGTGGTGGGCGGGGGCGGTCATTTTGCGGGCTTTTCTTCCGGGTTTTCCGTAATTACGGACTCTACTGGTGTCACGGTACCAAGGGAAATCTGGTGGACGCGGGCTAGGGTGTCGATGTCTTCGGGGCGTTTGTCGCGCCGCCAGCGAACGATGCGGGGGAAGCGTAGGGCGTAGCCGCTTTTGTGGCGGGGGCTCTTTTGCAGGCCGTCGAAGGCGACTTCCAACACCACTTCTGGCCGGACGATTTGGACTCGGCCGCCGGCGAACTTCTCGATCGTCAGGGCGCGGAGCACCTTGGTTAGCTCTTTGATTTCGGCGTCGGTGAGGCCGGTGTAGGCTTTGCCGATGTTCAAGTATTTATCGCCGTCACGGATGGCGAAGGTGACGTCACTCAGCACGCCCGCGCGGCGACCGTGACCTTGTTCGGCGGCGGTGATGACGACGTCGAGCGTGCCTAAGGGCTTCTTTACTTTCAGCCAATTCGCGGCGCGCTTGCCTGATTCGTAGAGCGAGCCGCGGCGCTTCAGCATCAGGCCTTCGTTGCCGCGGGCGCGGGCCTCGTTGAAGAGTGTTTCGATTTGGGCGTGGGTTTGCAGCGGGGTTTGGCGGGACGTTCTGGCGAGGCCGAGTCCTTCCAGCAGTTGGCGGCGATGCTCCAGCGGTCTATCGAAGACGAGTTCCCCCTGATGCATCAGGATATCGTAGGCGACGAAGTGTACTGGGATTTCCGCCATCATTTTTGCGCTCACCTTCTTGCGCGCGATGCGCTGTTGGAGGAGCTGGAAGCTGGTGGCGAGGATTTCTCCGTCGAGAATCAGGGGACCGGGCAGGTTGGTGGAGGCTAGGATGATTTCCGGGAAGGCGTCGGTTGTGTCTTCCAGGCCGCGGGTGAAGAGCTTCACTTTTCCATTGGCAACGTGGAGTTGGGAGCGGATGCCGTCGTACTTGTCCTCGGCCACCCAGTTTTCGGGGTCGGTTAGTTCCTTTGTGTCGTCGAGGGGCTGGGCGAGCATGAAATCGAGCGGGTGGAAGAGGGTGGCGACGATGGATTCGAGCGTGTTGGCGCGGGCGGATAAGGCCACGGCGGACAGATTGCCGCCGCGGTTGTTGGCGGCGCGGACGGCGTCGGCGGGTTGGCCGGTGGCTTGGGCGATGGCTTCCTCCACCATCTTTTCCTGGAGGCCGATGCGGAGGTTGCCGGTGATGGTTTTGACGAAGAACTTGAGGGCGGGGGCGGCGTGGGTTTGGAAGAT
>CANIVU010000015.1 GCA_947470805.1 Acidobacteriota bacterium
GTCTTGACGAGTCTTCGACCGGGTATCCCTCCACGAGTTGCTCTCCAGCAGAGCTCGCTTCTGTTTCCCCAGCTACCGCGATTCTGCTAAACCTAAATCTTACTGTCCAGTGCTTTTTCGGCCGGATAGTCAGCTGTGTCTAGACTCGTGTCTCACGTCAGGGGACAAGCCCAGATCCTCATTCGGGTTGCGTCGCGCCCGAGTTCCCGCAAAACACGCAACGTTTTTGACCCCGGTTTCGCCCCGCCCACGCATTCCCAAGCGGTACCCAAAATGCGCCGCCGAATCCTGCCCGTCTATCTCCTGCTACTCGCCACAACCGCCCTCCACGCCCAAGTGGAGGTCAACGATGGCACCGTGACCGTACGAGTCCTCTATCAAGGCCAGCAAATCACCAATTGCAACGGACTTCTCAACATGTTTTCCGACGACCTCGGCAGCTTCGGCTGCGGAACCACCCGGACCGGCCAACCGGCGGGTACATTCTCCCTTCGCGAAGCCTTCCGTCCCGTCGTCACCCCCATCCCCTTCACCGTCGTCAATGGACAGACCACGATCGTCGATGTCGACCTCTCCCCCTACGTCGGCGAAATCACCGGAACGTTCCTGCTCAACGGACAGGTTCCGCCCCCCGGCACCGTGACGGCCGCCGCCGACTTTCCCAAAGTGGTGAACTCGAGCGGCATCGACGCCACCGGCCGCTTTCGCTTCCTCGCCTTCGCCGGCGCCGGCAACGGGCGCGTCAGCTCCGTCACCTTTCCCTTCACGGCGGTCGCCAACACAACGGTCGACGTCGGCGGCTTCGCCACCTCGAACACCGGCGATGTGCAAGTCCGGGTCCTCTATCAAGGCCAGCCGGTCTCCAGCTGCACCACCCTCCTCACAGTGATCGCCGACACCTCCGGCAGCTTCGCCTGCGGCAGTACCCGCACCGGCTTGACGGCCGGCAGCGACACCTTGCGAGTCGCCTTCCATCCCGAGGTCACTCCTGTCCCGTTCACCATCACCGCCGGGCAGTTGACGACGGTCGATCTGGAGCTGTCCGCGTATGTGGGCGAAATCACCGGCATTCTCCTCGTCAACGGCGCGCCACCCGCGCCCTTCTCCGCCACCGCCTCAGCCAATTTCCCCAAACTCGTCAACAGCAGCGCTACCGACGCCACCGGCCGATTCCGTTTCCTCGCCTTTGCCGGCGCCGGCACCGGCCGCGCCGGAGCCGCGCCGCTCTCGTTCACTGCGGTGGCCAACACCACCGTCGACATCGGCACCGCCACCTCCGACTTCGGCAACCTCACCGTCCGGGCGCTCTACTTCGGACAACCCATCACAAGCTGCACCACCCTTTTGAATCTGATCGTCACCGATCCCAGCGGCGGCACCGCCAGCGTCGGCTGCGGCGGCACAACCACGACGGGATGGGCTCCCGGCAACTACTCCATCAAAGAGGCGTTCCGCCCCGTGGTCCCGTCGATGCCCTTCACCATCACCGCCGGCCAAACCACCGCCGTCGACGTGGAACTGTCGCCCTATATCGGCGCCCTCACCGGAACCGTTCTGGTCAATGGCGCCATTCCAGCCTTCGGTACCATCACCGCCGCCGCGGACTTCCCGCGCTCCGTCAACACCAGCCTCACCGATGGCACGGGCCGCTTCCAGTTCCTCGCCTTCGGCGGCGCCGGTACAGGCCGCGCCGGCACGGCGGCCTTCAGCTTCCTTGCCGTTGCCGGCCAAACCCGCGACCTCGGCCTCGTCGGCACGCCCACGCTCGATAGCGCCATCGTCACCAAGACAGGCACCCTCCCCGCCAAAACCTGGCAAATCCGGATCCTGAACACCAGCGCCGTCAACGCCGCCACCGCCGCGCAGTTGGACAACATCACCTTCACCCAAACCAACGGCACCGCCTGCTCCGCCCCCGTCGTGACCACGGCGCTGCCAATCCCGGCCGGCACCCTCGCGCCCGGCACCAATGCCGTTCTCCCCGTAAACATCAACTTCGGGAACTGCACCGGCACCGAGTTCTTCAAGGTAGACCTGACCTATTCCGCCACCGGCGGCGGCCCACCCTCCACCAGGACGTTTCCCCTGCAAAAGCCATAGCTACTTCTTCGCCGTCACCGTAATCTCAATCCGCGAACGCCCGATCAACTTGGCAATCCCGGCAATCGTCCGAGTCGGCCGCGGTTCCGGAAAATAGCCCTTGTAAACCGCATTCATCCGGTCAAACAGCTTCATATCGGTCAGATACACCTGCACCGAAATCACGTCGCCATACTGCATATCCGCGGCCTTCAGAATCACGCCGATCTTATCCAGCGCCTGCTTCACCTCCGCCTCGAACTCCTTCGGCACGGCGCCCGTCTGCGGATCCTCCCCGCTAAACCCGGCAACGTAAAGCGTCCCATCCACCAGTAGCCCGGGAGTAAATGGTAGCCCGCGGTTGTACCCTTCCGGTCGAATCACCTTCTTTTCAGCGGCCACCGGTCCAACTGAAATCAGAAAAACGGCGAGTATCTGCAAAATGTGTTTCATAGGGAAGAGCATACCGCCCCCCGGCCGCGGCCCCTCATTTCCGCCAATTTCCAACCGTCTCCGCAACCCCGTTCACAACACTTGAAAATAATCTCTAACCCCATCATTCCAAACCACATCCGCCCCGTCACGCCCACCCCAAAAAGCCGAAAATACTAGACAAAATCCTATAATGTAAATAGGATCAGCGCCTCGCCGCTGTCCAAAATCGGGAGAGGATCTCCCCCGCGGGCCCACGCCCAACAGGAAAGGAATCCCAAAATGCCCGATCCCACGATCGATTTTCAATTCGCCGAATTCGCCATCACCACGCCCGAAAACCAAGCGCTGCTCAACCAACGTGAAACCGACGTCCTCGCCGACGTCAAACCCGACAACGTCATCGAGGACATGCTTACCAGCGAACTCATCCACGCCGGCTGGGAACTGGAGCGCGTCCGCCAACTCGCCCACAACCGCGACGCCGAGCCGCACCTCGCCACCGCCAACGCCCGCGCCTCCCGAAACTGGCACCGCGCTCGAAAATTCCTAAAAAAACTCCAGCGCGCCCAGGCCAGCCAAATTTGCGCCCAGCTCTCTCAGGAAGCCCGCAGCCGCCTCGCCGCCTGCCCGCTCGCCGATCTCACTCGGCTCCCGAAACCCATCGACCTCGATGTCGAGCCCGAACAGGAGACCAACTAGCCATGGCTACCGCCGCCCAGATTCTCGCCAACCAGGCCAACGCCGCCCATTCCACCGGGCCGCGCACCGAAGCCGGCAAAGCCGCCACCGCGCGCAACGCCACCACCCACGGCTTCACCACCGGTGTCTTCCAAGTTGACTCCGAAGACAAGGCCTATTTCGAAGCCATCGACGAAGCCCTGCGCGAGGACGCCAAACCCGGCGGCGCACTCGAACGCGACGCGATCGCCGAACTCCGCGACGCCTTCTTCCGCCTCCGCCAGATCCGCAAAATCCTGGCCCGGATGAACGACGAACACGGTGCCGACCCGCTCGTCCACCCCGACACCGCCGCCACCGTGCGCCAGCTCAACCGCTACCGCGCCGCTGCCGAAATGCAGTTCTACCGCGCCCTCGACGCGCTGCTTGACTTGCAACTCCTCCGCCTCGGCCGCATGGCCCATCTCTCGCCCAGCGAGGAAAAATCCATCGGGCCCATGGTCGACCCGAGCGTCTTCGCCATCCAGCAGTTCGGCAACTACTTCCTCGACCGCCGCGACCGCGAACGGTTCGACCACAATCTGGCCTTCGTCGATTGGGACGAAGCCGCCCGCCTGGCCGCCTGTGGCGTCACCTGCGAGCCCGAGCCCGAAGCCGAGCCCGCGAAGGCAGTCAACTAACAACTCCGAACCCGCCGTACCCCGGTCTTGGCCCAAGCCATCGCCGCCGGCCCGGCATCGATCTTTCACAACCGAATAGATTTCCCACGCGGCGGAACCGGGAAGCCGTCTCTCAGCCGAAATACCCGATCGCCCCGATCGTTCCGCCCACGAAGGAGATCGTGCCAAAAATCGAAACCGCGACAGGCCGCAGCCACTCCACCACCGTGCTGTTCAACTGTGCCTCCTGCGGATTCGCCGGATTGTACCGGATCTCGATCGGCATCCCGATCGCATACCGGTTCGGGTAGACGTAGGTGTCGCAACGATGCGTCACCACCGCTCCGCCTTCCGGGCGGAACTCCACCACCGGCGCAAAGTAGGTCGTCCACCGGCTGCCGCCCCGCGACGTGCTTTCTTTCATGCGCGTGGTCAATATCTCCGTCACCGTACCGGTCGCCATTTGCGCCGTCTTGTTGAATGCGAACTGCTTCCGGCAGAGCGACTGGCCCCACGCCAAAAGCCCCATTCCCAGTCCCGCATAGGCAATGCATACAATAATCTCGAACGTCATCGCGCCTCCAAGTCCGGGGATCGAACTCCGCCACCGGTCACCTATCAACGCAGGCGCAAATCACGGCGGCGGATTCTCACCACCCCCTCCCATTCGCCAAATCAAAGCCAATGCGGCTCCGTCCCCCGCTCCAGACCGCGCGGAAGGAAACGACGCTAGGAGGCCATAACGTATTCTGGTCAATATGCGCGGAAACACTATGGTAGGGGTGGTGCTGGCAGGGGTGTTCTCTTTGTCCTGCTTCGGCCAGGATCCGGCGGCGCCAGCGTGCGTGACCGATCTGGAATCCCTCTTCTTGTTCCTCTTGGAAAACGACACCGGTGCGCGCGACCAACTGGCACGGCTCGGACAGAAGCACTTTGAGGATGCGCTGGCTCATGCAAAGAGCGAAGCGGCGAGGATTTCCGGCCCCGCCGGTTGCACCCCCGTCATCAACAACTACCTGCGCGAATGGCGGCGTGGACATCTGGGCGTGGACGATATCAAACCGCCCTCCGCGGCGCCGGCCCAAACGCAGCCCACGGCTGACGCCGTCGCGCGTCGCCGCAGGAACGCTCCGGAACTCGAAATTCTCTCAGAGAAAACGCTATATCTGCGGTTGAAGAATTTCGAGCCATATAATCGCGAACCATTGCTTGCCCTGCTCAAGACCCATCGCAAGGACTTCCAACGGCATCCGAACTGGATCATCGATCTGCGCGGCAACGGCGGCGGAAGCGATAGCAGTTACCAGCCATTGCTGCCCTGGCTTCTGGCGGACGAGACTGTCGACGCCAGCGCGGCCATACTAGCCACGCCGGCCAACATCGATGCCTGGGGACGAATGTGCGCGCTCTATGCGCCCGGCGATGCGGAGTGCCAGAAGTCTATCAATGAAGGGATCGAACGGATGCGTAAGGCCGCTCCGGGAACCTTCGTCGCCATGGACGATGGCGGCCCGTTCTCCTACTCTCGCGTGAAGCCGCTGGAACCCCGCCGTCCTTCTCGTGTGGCGGTTCTGATCGATGGCGGCTGCGGTAGCTCCTGCGAAGAGTTTGCACTCGCGGTGCGCCAGAGTTTCACCGTCAAACTGATCGGACAGCCTACTTTCGGTTCCTTGGATCACTCCAATCTGCGGCCTCACGATCTGCCCTCCGGCATGCGGCGGCTCTGGTATGCCACTACCCGATCCACGCGACTACCCGGTTTCAGGGTGGATGTCTCCGGTGTTCAACCCGATATCTACCTTCCGCTTGAGCCGGGCGCCGAGGCCAAAGCCGAAGAAGTCCAGCGCGTGCGAAGTTGGTTGGAGCGTGGCTCGCTCCAAAGGAATCTGCGCCGTTAGCCTCCGTCGCGGCATGATATTTCTCGGTGTTCGGGTGCGGGGAGACCCATTCACCCACCACTCGAAATATACTGGGGACGATGCGAATTCTCCGCCGTACCCTCCTCCAACTGCCCGCCCTGGCAATCGCCGCCCCCGCCGCCCCCAAACACAACATCGTCTTCGGCGAAAAAGGCCGCTTCGGCGGCTGGCCCGCCAATCACCACATGTGGGCCTGGGGCAACGAGCTCGTCGTCGGCTTCGAAGCCGGCTACTTCCGCACCAACACCGAAAAGACCCGCGAACACGCCATCGACTATTCCAAGCCCGCCGCCCACGTTCTCGCCCGCTCCCTCGACGGCGGCGAAACCTGGAAAATTGAGGAGCCCGAAACCCTCAAAGCGCCCCCCGGCACCAAGCAGGCCGGCGTCCCCTGCGCCGAAGGCGGCAAGCCCATGGCCCAGTGCCCCGGCGGCTTCGACTTCACCAAGCCCGGCTTCGCTTTCACCGCCCGCATGGCCTCCATCCACACCGGCCCCTCCCGCTTCTACATCTCCAACGACAAGGCCAAAACCTGGGCCGGCCCGTTCGAGTTCCCCAGCCTCGGCACCCCCGGCATCGCCGCCCGTACCGACGCCATCATCGACGGCAAACACGAAATGACCGTCTTCATGACCGCCGCCAAAACCAATCTCAAGGAAGGCCGCGTCCTCTGCGCCCGCACCACCGACGGCGCCAAAACCTGGAAGATGGTCAACTGGGTCTGCCCCGAACCGGCCGACAACGACTTCGCTATCATGCCGTCCTCCGTCCGTCTCGGCGGCAAGTCAATCCTCACCACCATCCGCCACCGCAAGTTCATCGCCGCCTGGCGCAGCGATGACAACGGCGCCAACTGGAAAATGGTCGGCCAGCCCGTCGACGACACCGGCGGCGGCAACCCGCCCGCCCTCCTGAAACTCCCCGACGGCAAGCTCGTCCTCACCTACGGCTTCCGCAACACGCCCTACTCCATCCGCGCCCGCACCTCCACCGACGAAGGCAAAACCTGGTCGAAGGACATCATGCTCCGCGAGGACGGCGGCTCCTGGGATCTCGGCTACACCCGCACCGTCCGCCGCCCCGACGGCAACCTCGTCACGGCCTACTACTACAACACCAACCAGGGCAGCGAACGCTTCATCGGAGCCACGATTTGGAAACCCTAAGACTCTTCCTCCTGTCCGCCGTGGCCCTATCCGCCCAGCCGTTCCTGAAGACCGAACTCATCTTCACCCCGGAACACTGGCACAACCACAGCTCCTCCATCGTCGAACTCCCCAACGGCGACTTCTTCGTCAGCTGGTTCCACGGCTCCGGCGAACGCCAGTCCGACGACGTCAAAATCGAAGGCGCCCGCTGGCGCAAAGCCACCGGCACCTGGTCCCAACGCTTCGACCTCGCCGACACCCCCGGCTTCCCCGATACCAACTGCGTCGTCTGGGTCGACAGCAAAAAGCGACTCTGGCTCTTCTGGCCCACCATCCTGGCCAACACCTGGGAATCGGCCATCATGAAGTACCGCATCTCGACCGACTTCCAGCAGCCCGAAGGCCCGCCCAAGTGGGACTGGCAGGATAACCTTCTGCTCATCCCCAAGCGCATGCAGGAGCGCACCCAAGAGGTCTTCGCCAAAGAGCTCAAGCGCAACGGGCCGCTAAAGGATTGGGCCACCCGCTCCGTCGCCCTCGCTGGTGACAAGCAGTTCTCCCGCCTCGGCTGGTTCACCCGGACCCACCCCATCGAGCTGCCCAACGGCCGCTACATCGTCCCGCTCTACTCCGACGGCTTCAGCTTCGGACTCATGGCCATATCGGACGATCAAGGCAAGACCTGGCACGCCAGTGAGCCCATCGTCGGCTACGGCAACATCCAGCCCAGCGTCGTCCGCCGCAAGAACGGCGACCTCGTCGCCTTCATGCGCGACAACGGCCCCGCCCCCAAACGGGTCATGCAGAGCATCTCGAAGGATAGCGGCGAAACCTGGACCGGCGCCGAGGACATCGACCTCCCCAACCCCGGCACCAGCGTCGAAGCGATCGCGCTAAAGGACGGCCGCTGGGTCATCGCCTACAACGATCTGGAGAAGGGAAGGACGTCGCTGGCGATCTCCATGTCCGACGACGAAGGCCAGACCTGGAAGTGGAAAAGGAACATGGATAAAGGCGCGGGCAACTACCACTACCCGTCGCTGATCCAAGCCTCCGACGGCACCTTGCACCTCACCTACAGCATCTTTGAGCCCAAAGATGGCAAGCAGACGAAGAGCATCAAACACGCCCACTTCAACGCCGACTGGATCCTGGCGGGGGACAAGTAATGTCCCCCGCCCTCCCGGCCCTGCCGACTCCACGCCCCGCCAACTCTCCGGCACCCACCAGCGCCCCCTCGGCCCGGCCCGCCCACGCCATCCCAGCCTGGTCGCCTACGCGCCCGCGCCCCGCCGCAGTCCAGCCTCTGAAGCGCTTACGCACCATCATCCCCCGGCCTGCCGAGCCCGCCGCCCTCCCGGCCCCCGCCCACGCCATCCCAGCCTGGTCGCCTACGCGCCCGCGCCCCACCGCAGTCCAGCCCCTGAAGCGCCTACGCACCATCCCCCGGCCTGCCGAGCCCGCCGCCCTCTCGGCCCCTGCCAGCGCCATCCCAGCCTCGTCGCCTACGCGCCCGCGCCCCACCGCAGTCCAGCCCCTGAAGCGCCTACGCACCATCCCCCAGCCTGCCGAGCCCGCCGCCCTCTCGGCCCCTGCCAGCGCCATCCCAGCCTCGTCGCCTACGCGCCCGCGCCCCACCGCAGTCCAGCCCCTGAAGCGCCTACGCACCATCCCCCAGCCTGCCGGCCCGACCGCCACTCGTAACCAAGGAGCCCATTAATGCGCGCCGTCGTCCTCACCCTCCTCCTCGCCGCCGCCCTTCCGGCCATCGAGTACAAGGACGGCTACGCTAACTCGAACGGCGTCAAGATACACTACGTCACCGCCGGCCAAGGCCCGCTCGTCGTCATGATCCACGGCTTCCCGGACTTCTGGTACACCTGGCGCAACCAGATGGAAGCCCTCGCTCCGCAGTACCAGGTAGCCGCCATCGACCTCCGCGGCTACAACCTGAGCGACAAGCCCGAAGGCGCCGAAAACTACGACATGCGCCTGCTGATCGGCGACGTCGCCGCCGTCATCAAACACCTCGGCCGCGACAAAGCCATCATCGTCGGCCACGACTGGGGCGGCGCCATCAGCTGGCAGTTCGCCTTCCACATGCCCCAAATGGTGGAGCGCCTCATCATCCTCAATCTCCCCCATCCCAACGGACTCTCCCGCGAACTCGCCACCAACGCCAAACAGCAGGAAGCCTCCGCCTACGCCCGCCGCTTCCAGACGCCCGACGCCCACAAAGCCCTAACCCCCGAACGCCTCGCCGGCTGGGTCACCGATCCCGCCGCCAAGCCCAAATACATCGAGGCCTTCCAGCGCAGCTCCATGGACGCCATGATGAACTACTACCGGCGCAACTACCCCCGCGAACCCTACCAGCAAAGCACCGCCCCGCAGCGCCTCAACGTCCCTGTCCTCATGATCCACGGCCTCAAAGACACCGCCCTTCTCTCGCCCGCCCTCAACGGCACCTGGGACTGGCTCGACGCGGACCTCACGCTGGTCACCATCCCCAACGCCAGCCACTTCGTCCAGCAGGACGCCTCCGATCTCGTCTCCAAATCCATCAAATCCTGGTTGAATCGATGAAAACCTACGACGTAGTCATTGTCGGATCCGGTGCCGCCGGAGGCACCCTCGCCGCCCACCTCGCCCGCGCCGGAGTCGATGTGGCCGTGGTCGAAGGCGGCCCCAAGATCAACACCCGCTCGGACTTCAACACCCACGCCATGCCCTGGGAGTTCGCCAACCGCCAGATCCCGCGAATGAAGCCCGGCAAGGACGGCATGGCCAGCGAACGTGCTCGCGGTCTGGGCGGCAAATCTCTCACCTGGAACGCCGTGGCCTGGCGCCAGTCCCAGCGCGATTTCAAGGGCAAGTCCATCGATGGCGCCGGCGAAGACTGGCCTATCGATTACGCCGACCTCGCCCCCTGGTACGAGCGCATCGAACGCGAAGTCGGCGTCTGCGGCAACTACGACGGCCTGAAGGATCTCCCCGATGGCGTCTTCCTCCCCCCCGTCCCCTACAAGTGCTCCGACAAGCTGATCGATAAAGGCGCCCGCAAGCTCGGATTGAAGACGATCCACGTCCGCAAAGCCACCCTCTCCCGCGCCAAGTTCGGCCGCCCGGCTTGCCACTTCTGCGGCAACTGCATGGCCGGCTGCGACGTCGTCGCCAAGTACAACTCCTACGACGTCCACATGGTCCCGGCCCTCAAAACCGGCAAGCTCGAACTCATCCCCAACGCCGTCGTCCGCGAGGTCGTCGTCAACGCCGATAACAAAGTCACCGGCGTCAAATACCTCAACCGCGAGACCAAGGCCGAAGGCGAAGTCCAGGGCAAAGCGGTCGTCATCAGCTGTGCCTGCGCCCAGTCCGTCGCGCTCATGCAGATGTCGAAATCGCGCCTCTATCCCGACGGGATCGCCAACTCCAGCGGCCACCTGGGCAAGCACTTCATCCCCCACTTCACCGGCGGCGTCGAGGCCTTCCTGCACGGCCTAAAAGGCTCTCCGCTCAAGGACGACGAAGGCTTCCTTGACCACGCCTACCTCCCCAGCTTCATGCACGAGCGCAAGCGCGACTACGCCCGCAGCTTCGGTGCCCAGTTCGGCTACCAGAACCGCCGCGGCGTCGGCTGGGCCCGCGAGATCCCCGGCATGGGCGCCGGCTACAAGCAGGCCGTCAAGGCCAACTATCCGTCCTTCGTCGTCTTCAGCCCATACGGCGAGATGATCCCGAATCCCAAGTCCTTCCTCGATCTCGACTACGAAAAGAAGGACGAGTTCGGGCTGCCATCCGCTCGGCGCAACCAGTTCTGGGGCTCGAACGACATGAAGATCTTCACCGACATGCAGCGCTGGGCCACCGAGATCCTCACCGCCGCCGGCGCCGATATCCTGCAGGTATACAAGGAGCCGCGGCCGAACCACGAGCTCGGCGGCGCTCGTATGGGGTCCGACCCAAAGACCTCGGTCGTCAACGCCAACTGCCAGACCCACGACATCAAGAACCTCTTCGTGGTCGATGGCTCCGTCTTCCCCTCGGCGTCGGAGAAGAACCCGACGCACACCATCATGGCCTTGGCCGCGCGCCTCGCCGACCACATCGCCGACCGCGGCAAAAAGGGAGAACTATGAGCAGCGAACGCCGCACTTCACTCAAGATCATCGGCACCATCGGGGCGACTTGTGCCTTCCCGTTCGCGGCCGATGAGCTCTACGCCCAGCAGGAGCACACGCACACCGAAGGCGTCACCGCCCAGCTCCCGGAGCCCAAGTACTTCTCGAAGGAAGACTTCGCCCTGATCGTCAAAGTGGCCGAGCTGATCATCCCGACGACCGATACGCCCGGCGCCATCGCCGCTGGCGTCCCGGCCTACATCGACTTCGTCGTCAGCCGCAGTGAGCCGCAGAAGAAGCTCTTCACGGCCGGCCTGGCGTGGCTGAAGAAGCAGAAGCACGACCTGAAAGCGCTGGAGCCGCTCTGCGCCGCCGTCGACAAAGGGCAGTTGAAGACCCCCGAGCAGCGCTGGTTCAAAGCCATGAAGTCCCTAACCGCCGATGGCTATTGGACGTCCAAGGTAGGCATGGCCCAGACCCTCGGCTACAAGGGAGCCTCCATGCTCGCCGAATACCCCGAGTGCCGGGAACACTAAAGCGCGTCCACGCAGCTCAATCGCTCCGCCACCGTCAGGGATGCTTTCACCGAATTCAGGTGGATCACGGCGTTCTCTCCGGTGTACGCCAGGATCTCCCAGCTTCCGTCCGCCAGCCGCCGGTAACGCTCCACGATCAGGAACTCGCGAAGCGAATGCAGTTGACGGTACAGCCTTCGCCTATTCGCCTGGTCAAAGTTCCGGGTTGAAGGGGACAGGGGCTCGGCGATGACCTTCGGGTCGCTGATCGTATCCTTCCGGGCGTCCGTGTACTCCGGTTTCCCGCAAACCACGGTGACGTGGGGGTAGCTGATTAAGGCCCGGTCCTTCAGGGCTTTTCGCAGAGTGCCGCTGATGTTGGCGCAGATCAACGGGTGGCGCGACGACCCACTACAGTATCGCTGATTTTATCGCTGACCAGACGTCCTCGCCGGGCAGGACGATGCGGGAGAAACCGGGGCCGTCGGGGCGCCAACGGGCTAGGAAACGGTCGCCGGAGAAGCCGTTGAACACGGTCACTCGGGGGACGCCGCAGGCGGCGGCGACATGCTGGCCGGCGGAGTCGTAGCCCACGTACAAGCGGCTCCGTCCGATGGCGGCGGCGAAGGGGGCGAAGCTGCCGGACCATAGGATCAGTGCTCCGCGGCACTTGGCCTCCAAGGCCGCGGCTCGGTCGGCTTCGGCTGTTCCCGGGGCCCCGGAGTCCAACAGCACGCTCAGGCCACGGTCCAGCAGGCCCTGGATCAGGTCCTGTTCGAAGGCGTCGGAGACCCGCTTGGCCGGGTTCTCGCCCACGCCGAAGCTGACGGCGACATCAGCTCGCGGAACCCAATCGGGGGCCGGGGGCTGGATCCATGGGTGGGCTTCGATGCCCCATATCGAACCGACGAACGAACCCGCCAACGATACCAGTGAGTCCGACGGCCCGCCCACCCCACGGCTCTCGAAGAAGAGGGTTCGATCCACGTCGGCCAGGGGCAGGAGGCCCAGTTGGGAGAGGCGGGAATCGGGGTCGATCACCAATGTGCCCTTGTCGGCTAACAACGGCGCCAACTCCATGCCGGCGCGGAGGCGGTCGGCAAGGGCCGCGCCGCGGCCGTAGCGGACTTCGAGCAAAGACAGGCGCTCGTTGCCGGAGAAGAGTTCGAAGTTCTTGGGTGGGCCGGCGAATACAATTTCCGCCTTGGGCCAGCGCTGCATGGCTCCGGCCAGGAAGGTGGAGGTTATGGCTACATCGGCGCCCAGGGTCACGCGGGACAGCACCACTACGCGCGATGGCTCAAAGGACGGGCGGGAGGCACGCAGGGCTTCGTAGCGCTCCGTCAGGAACGCTGCGGAGAACGACGGGACGGCCCGCTCCATGAGCCGGGAGAAGACGTCGACGTAGGCGGGAATGAGCGCCGGGTCGAAGGCGTCCGACAGCGGCTCGATTACGCCGCTAAATAGCTCCGCGGCTGGCAGGGCAGCAAGCGCGTCGATGGACTCGACGCGCCCCCCCGCCCGCAGCAGTGCCAGAACCTCAGCCGAGGTATTTGCCAACGATCAGCTCCAGCTTCGCCTTGGTCGCCGCCGGGACGGTGGACCGGTCGGTCAGAATCGCGTGGGCCAGCGCGGAGCCGCATTTGCAGTTCCGGGTTTCCGGCGCGGCCGCAACGGCTTCGGCCACCAGGCGCGCCGCGTTATCGGCGTTGGTGTGCAGCACGTGGATGATCTGCTCCACGGTCACGGCGTCGTGATCCGGATGCCAGCAGTCGTAATCGGTCACCATGGCGACGGTGGTGTAGCAGATCTCGGCTTCGCGGGCGAGCTTGGCTTCCTGCAGGTTCGTCATGCCGATGACGTCCATGCCCCAGGAGCGGTAGACGTTGCTTTCGGCAACGGTGGAGAAGGCCGGGCCTTCCATGCAGAGATAGGTGCCACCGAGCTTGGCGGTGATCCCGGCGGCGTCGGCCGCCTGCTTCACCAGCGGACCCATCTCCGAGCAGACCGGGTGGGCCATGGAGACGTGCGCCACGAGGCCCTCGCCGAAGAAGGTGGAGATGCGGCCGGCGGTGCGATCGAAGAACTGATCGGCCACCACGAAATCGGTGGGCTTGTGTTCTTCCTTCAAGGAGCCGACGGCGCTGAGCGAGATGATCCGCTCCACACCCAGCATCTTCATGCCGTAGATGTTGGCGCGGAAGTTCAGCTCGCTGGGCGAGATGCGGTGGCCGCGGCTGTGGCGGGGCAGGAACGCCACGTCCTTGCCGGCCAGCTTGCCGACGATGTAGGCGTCGGAGGGATCGCCAAACGGCGTCTGCAGCCGGACCTCGCTTTTCTCAGTAAAGCCCGGCATGTTGTACAGGCCGCTGCCGCCAATAATTCCGATTTTTGCGTTAGGGGTGCTCATGGGCAATCAGTTCCAGCAACACGCCGCCCGCCGAGGCCGGATGCACAAATACATACCGGTGGCCGCCTGCGCCGATGCGCGGTTCGCTCAACAGCCGTGCGCCAGAATCCTTCAGTGTAGCAATGGTGCCCGCGAAGTCCGGCACGCGCAGCGCCATATGGTGAATTCCGGTACCGCGTTTGGCGATGAATTTGGCGACGGTCGATTCCGGCGTCATGGCTTCCAGCAGTTCGATGCGCGATTCGCCGGCATCGAGCATGGCTACGTGGACGCCTTCGTGGGCTACGGTTTCGCGATGCACGACGCGCATGCCGAGGCCGCCCACGTAGAAGCGGAGCGACTCTTCGATGCTTTCGACGGCGATGCCCAGATGATCCACGGCGAACCCGGCCAGCGCCGCCGGTCGTTCGCGGCGGGAGACGGAGCGGATCAGTTTCAGCGCCTCGTCGGCGCCGGTGCCATCTTTGGCGACCATACGGGCGACGGGCAGGCCGGTGCCTTCGTGGAGTTCGCGTTCGGCGCGGTCGGCGCCGGGGAGGTCTGCTTTATTCAGGATCAATACGTCGGCGGCTTCGAGGAGCCCGGCCTTTTCGGCCTGGACGGAATCGCCGCCGGCGGGGGTGACGACGACTACGGTGACGTCGGCGAGGGAGGCGACATCCATCTCCTCCTGGCCGACTCCGACGGTTTCGACCAGGACCACCGGGTAGCTGTGGGCGGCCAGCAGGGACAGGACATCCCGCATGCGCGGGGCCAAGCCCCCGCCGTGGCCGCGGCTGGCCATTGAGCGGAAGAAGACGTTGGGCCCGGCGTTGGTCATGCGGACGCGATCGCCGAGCAGGGCGCCGCCGGTGAAGGGGGAGGAGGGGTCGACGGCGAGGACGGCGACGGGCCCTTCGATCACTCCTAGGAAAGCATCGATGACGGTGGATTTGCCGGCGCCGGGCGGGCCGGTGATGCCGATGACCAAAGCCGGCCGCGCCGCGGCTGGCGAGGGCCCACCGCGCTCGAGGGCGCTGATGGCCTGGGCGAGTGCGCGGCTCATTGGGGGACCTGCAGGTTGGGGCGACTGTGACGGCATGGTGCTGGGCTGACGGCCGGGACAGTCGCCTGTGACGATCGAGGTGGGACTGCCGGCGCGAGAGGAGGGTGCATCGGGGAAGCCGCAAGGCGCGGGCGGAGTGCGGTCATGTGGCCTTCAGCAGCTGCCGGGCGATCACCATTTTCTGGATCTCGCTGGTGCCTTCTCCGATGGTCATCAACTTCACGTCGCGGTAGAACTTCTCCACCGGATAATCCTTCGTAAACCCGTAGCCTCCGTGGATCTGCACGGCTTCATTGGCGGCTTTGACGGCGATCTCGGAGGCGTACAACTTGGCCATGGCCGACTCAGCATTCACCGATCGTCCCTGATCCTTCAACCAGGCCGCGCGCTGGACCAACAGGCGCGCCGCGGCGATCTCGGTGGCCATGTCGGCCAGCTTGAATTGGATGGCTTGGAAATCGGAGATCAGGCGGCCGAACTGCTTGCGCTGTTTCGAGTATTTCAGCGACGCGTCGAAGGCGCCCTGCGCGATGCCGAGCGAGAGCGCGGCGATGGAGATCCGCCCGCCATCGAGCACGCGCAACGCGTCGACGAAGCCTTCGCCGGCGGTGCCTAGCAGCGCGTCGGCCCCGACGCGGCAATCGGTGAGGATCACCTCTCCTGTATCCGAGGCGCGCATGCCGAGCTTGTCTTCCTTCTTGCCGGGGCGGAAGCCCGGTGTGCCGGACTCCACCAGAAACGCCGAGATGCCGTGGTGGTCCTGCGCTTTATCGGTCACCGCCATCACGACGCAGAGCTGCGCGTAGTGGGCGTTGGTGGTGAAGGTTTTTGAGCCGTTCAGGATCCAGCTGTCGCCGTCGCGGACGGCGGTGGTCTTGGTGCCGCCTGCGTCGCTGCCGGCCTCGGGCTCCGTCAACGACCAACTGCCGAGCCACTCGCCGGAGGCTAGTTTCGGCAGGTATTTCTGCTTCTGCTCCGGCGTGCCGGCAAGGTAGAGATGGTTGGAACAGAGCGACGTGTGGGCGGCGACGATCAGCGCTACCGAGGGGTCGATGCGGGCGAGTTCCTCGATGACGAGCGCGTACTCGATGTAACCGTAGCCGGAGCCGCCAAGCTCTTCCGGGAAGATGGAGCCCATGAGCCCCATCTGGCCGCATTTGGCGATGACGGCGGCCGGGAAAGTGGAGTGCTCATCCCACTCGCGGACGTGCGGCAGGATCTCGGCCTCGGCGAACTCTCGTACCGCCCGCCGCAACTGCTGCTGTTCGTTCGTGTACGAGAAGTCCATTTGGGGAAACCGCCTTCGCTATACGATCTCTTCTTTCACCGGGTCCCAGCGCATGGCGCGGCCTTGGCGATAGCTTTCCACAGCCATCCGGCAGGCGATGGAGATGCGGAAGCCGATCTCGAAGGGGCAGTTCGGTTCCTTGCCGCTTCGAACACAATCGATGAAGTTCTGCATGTGTCCGTTGGGGTTCGTTTTGGTGGTGCCGACGCGTTCGGCGCCTTGCGGGCGGTTGACCTTTTGCGGCCAGTAGCGGACCTGGTTGGCACGGGTGATGGTGCCTTCGGTGCCCAGGAGATCTTCGGCGAAGCCGCGACGATCGTTGCCGAAACCGGAGACCCAGGAGAAGAGAATGTCTTCGGGGTGTTCCATGGTGACGGTCATGGTGTCGGGCACTTCACGGCCATCCTTCCAGATGTAGAGGCCGCCCACCATGTTCACCTGTTTGGGGATCTGGAGGTCGAGGAGTTTGTACCAGATGCTCAAGGTGTGGCACATGTTCTCGTAGACGTTGCCGCCGGAGTAGTCCCAGAAGAAGCGCCAGTTGATGAAGCGGTTGGGGTCGAAGTCGCGTTTAGGCGCGTCGCCCAGGAACTTATTCCAGAGGACGTTTTCCGACGTCATGTCGGGATAGACGGGGCGAGCCCACTGGGCTTTGCCGGCGGGCGTGTTGCGCCAGTGATCGGCGACGATGGCGGTGATCTTGCCCATGCCGCCTTCCTTCAGCCAGCCGCGGGCGTCTTCCACCATACCGGTGGAGACATGCTGGTGCCCGATGCCGACGACGAGTTTGCGGTTCTTGTTGTAGGCGGCGCGCATGGCCTTGGCGTGTTCCGGATTAAACGCCATGGTCTTTTCCTGGTAGACGTTTTTGCCGGCTTCGATGGAGGCGACGAAGTGTTCTTTGTGCAGGTGCTGCGGGGTGGCTATGAGGACCGCGTCGATGGACTTGTCGTCGAGCATGTAGCGGTAGTCCATGTAGGTCTTGGCGCCGGGGGCGACCTTCTTGCCGGCCTCCAGGCGCGCCGTGTAGACGTCGCAGAAAGCGGCCATTTCGACGTTCGGGCAGAGCATGGCCTGGTGGACCAGTTCCATACCGCGCGCGCCGGGTCCGATGATGCCGACTCGGATTTTGTCGTTTGCGCCGAGGACGCGACCGGAGGGTTGCGCCGCCGCTGCGAGGCCGGTTGCCACGTTGCCCAAAAAGTTTCTACGGGAATGCATGCTTCTGCCTATTTTATACATCCAGAGCGGTGCTGAGTGCGGCTTTCATTGCCGCTTCGTCGGGATCCTGCCCGGTCCAGAGTTGGAATCCGGTGACGCCTTGATACACCAACATGGAAAGTCCGTCCAAAACGGGGAAGCCGCGGGCGCGGGCTGCGGCGAGAAGCCGGGTTTCCGGCGGGTTGAAAACCGCGTCGCAAACCAGGCAATGCGGTGGAACGTTTCCTAGTTGTATAGACGGCATAGCGTCGACGTCGGGGTACAGGCCGATGGAGGTGGCGTTTACGAGGATGTCGGTGGTGGCGGGGATTTCGTACGTGCCGAGCCAGGGTTCGAAGCGGATGGGGCCGCCGGTTTTGGCGGCGAGATCGGCGACCATGGCCTGGCCGCGATCGATGGTGCGGTTGATTACCAGGAGGTCCGCCACGCCGGCGAGAAGGAGTTCGGTGGCGATGGTGCGGGCGGCGCCACCGGCGCCGAGGAGGACGATGCGTTTGTTTTGCGGGTCAATTTTCGCGTCCTGGCGGACGCCGCGGAGGAAGCCTTTGCCGTCGGTGTTTTCGCCGATGAATTTGTCGCCATCGCGGCGGACGGTGTTGACGGCGCCGATCAGTTCCGCTTCGCGGGAGAGCGAGTCGAGCAAAGGGATGACGGCGACTTTGTGGGGGATGGTGCAGTTGAAGCCTTGCCAGCCCATGGCGCGAGCGCCGTTGACGGCGGCTTTCAAGTTTTCCGGCGAGACCTCGATGGTGAGGTAGCGCCACGCCATTCCAGCCTTTTGAAAGGCCGCCTCCTGCATTTCGCCGGTGGGGTTTTCGGCGACTGGTTGCCCGAAGCAGGCAACCAGTTCCGACTTGAAGTTTTTCGCCATGGTTCTGGCGATTTTATCAGGCTAGATCTCGTCGGTAAGGTGGCCGGAGATGGAGACGTCGAGGAAGGTGGGCGAGGCCTGGTTGGGGGCGGGTAGCGGCAGGCCACCGATCATCTGGACGCGGACGGTCTGGCCGGAGGCGACGTACATGCGGACGTTGTGGAGGCCGCTCATGGTGGCGCCTTCGGAGGCGAGCGGGTTTTGCACGGGCCACATGGTCATGGGCAGGGCGAAGGAGTTGACGAAGCCTATGGAGTTATAGCGCAGGCGAAGGTCAAACAGGCCGACGGCGCGGGAGTAGACCGAGATGGTTTCGATGACGAGGCGCTTGCCGGCGGGGACCGAGAAGAGCGTGTATTCGATGAGGCCGCTGCCGGGCGGGTTGGTGATTTGTTTGGTGAACGTAAAGGGTTCGTGGGGCGCCTGGACCAGGACGGGAACGGCGTTCTTGACGGTGTTGTTGACAACGACCGGGGTGTCCGCCGCGCTCAGGCTGAGGGCGAGGAAGAAGAAGGGAAGTAAGTGTTTCATGTGTGTTAGCTCCTGAATCCATTCAAACCGGAGCGGGGAAGTTACTTGGCAGGGAGTTCTCAGCGAGTTGTCAGGGATTTGTAAGTGGCATTTGTAACAGGCAAAATGGGACGGTGACGCGGATTTTCATTTTTGTGCTTTTGGTGCTGGCGGGTTGTACGGTGACGACGACGGCTGAGGATGGCTTTGGCAACCGGGTGCAGACGCCGCCGTTTTGGAAGATGCTGCCCGGGACGGCGACGGAGATCAACGTGGCGGCGAACAACGGGACGGGGCGGATTGCGATCCACGCCTATCCGGCGGGGGCGGCGTGCGAGACGTTGCTTGGGCGGAGCGGGGCGAAGTTGGGGGTGCGGTGGGTAAATCCGCGGCCGTGGCATAACAAGGATCAATGGGTGGCAGGGGCGGCGTACAAGGGCGGGGAGGGGACTACGTTTTGCGTGCTGCAGGCGCGGGAGGGGTTTGTGGTGACGCTGTTGGCGCAGGACGGGTTTTGGAAGACGCACCAGGAGTCGCTGTTGCGGACGGCGGAGAGCTACCGGCGGAAGGGCAGCGATAAGCCGGTGTTTGACCTGCGGCCGTTGGGGCTGGTGAAGCCGGATGGGACGTTGTTGCCGCGGACGGACGACTAGGACAAGTCCTGGGTGACCCCCCTTCGCCCTTCGGGCTTCGGGGGGCAAGCCTGGAGATATGTGGTTATTGTTTGGGGGGCTGCTCGGTGGTGGCGTCGGTGGGGAGCGGTTCGGGGATGTCGAACTTGATCGACGAATCCGTGCCGAACTTGCGGTACATGCGGAACTCCACCTCATTCTTCACCAGTTCCTTGCCGGCGCGCATGCGGACTTCGGCGCGCAGGGGGAGCATGAATTTCACGCCGGAGATGTCGGTGCTGTCGTAGTCGAGCACCGTCGTCGCCATCTGGACGGGGAAGGTGGGGGGCATGTCGGCGTCGAGGGTGATGCGGCTCACTTCGTTCGTATCGCGGTCCACGAAGACTAGACCGCGGTAGCCGGGCGTGGTGACGTCGGTGCGCTGATAGGAGACCGTCCACTTGGAGTTGGGCTGGGCGACGTAGTAGCTATAGACGTGATTGCGCTTGCCGCGGAGGGTGGCCCAGCGCTGCCATTCGAATTTGGCGGAGGTGTTGCGCTCGAAAAGCTCGCGCATCATGGAGCCGAATTCGCCGGAGGAGGTGGCGCCGTCGAGCTTCTGGTAGTTGACGTCGGTCATGCGGCCGTTGATGGTGATGACTTTATAGTCTTCCTTCTGTTCGAAGTAGGACAGGCGGGTCGTGATGGTATCGGCGGTGCGCCAGAATTCCAGGCCCGAGGGGTCTACATAGCGCCGGGTGACCTGCATGCACATGAAATCCGGGAGGCGCTTGGAATAGCCGAGGGCGTATTCGCGTGCCTTTTCAATGACTTCGAGCTGCGTTTCGGTGGAGGGCGGCGGGATGACGGGGGCCGCGGGCTTGGCGGCGGCGGTGACTTTGGCGGCCGGAGGCGGGAGGTCCTTGGTCACGGTGACCATGTCGCGCAGGGTTTCGACCGTTTTGGGGCCAACGCCCATGGTGGTGAATTCCTCATACGCGGCGGCGTCTATTTTCTGCGTTATCTTGGACTTGCGGAGAAAATCGGCGACCTGTTTGTCGGGATGGTGGAGGTCCACCGAGGACTTGAGGAACGCGCGCAACTGGTCCACCGTGAGGCGCGTTTGCGCCATCGCCGGGACCGCAAGCAAAAGGAGGACCGCTAACCAACGCATAGTTTATTGACGTTTCTTCTTCCCGGTTTGTTGCGGGATTTTCGCGGGCCCCAGTGTTTTGTCGATGGCGGCTAAGGCCAATGGCGCCATGACTTTATAGCCTTCCATGTTCGGGTGGAGGCCGTCGTCGGCGAGATCTGCTTTCAATTGGCCGGTCGTGTCGACCATGGCGTCGAAGTAGTTGAGGTAGGTGAAACCGCGCTTTTGGGAGAGCGAAACCAGGTATTGATTGAGTTCGCGGATGACGCTGTTGGGGCGGCCTTTGGTCATCTCGAAGCGGGGGTTTTTGTCTTTGTGGTGATCGGAAGTGGGCAGAATCGACGCGAAAATGACCTTGATTTGGTGCTTTTCGCAGAGATCGGCGATCATCTTGAGGTTGTTTTGGATGGTTTCGACGCTGACGCCGCGGGCGATATCGTTCGTTCCGGCGAGGATGAGCATGGCGGCGGGTTTGTTGGCGATGACGTCGGCCTGCATGCGGCCGAGCATTTCGCCGGTGATCTGGCCGCTGATGCCGCGGTTGACGAAGTCCTTGCCGGGGAAGTACTCGTTCAGGCGCCAGCCGTCGGTGATGGAGTCGCCGAAGAACAGGACGCGCTGGGGGGTGGCGGCGGGGACGGTTTTGTTGGCTTCGGCGTAACGGCGGAGGTTATCGCGGTCGGCGCCGCGCATTTGGATTTCGGTGGCGGTGAGCTGGGCGCGGAAGTGGATTTCGAGGCGTTCGACGGCGTCGCGGAGTTCGGTGAGCTGCTGTTTGGCGGCGGGGAGGGGCGGGAAGGACTTGGGGAGTCCGTCGGCGAGTGCGAGGTAGGATTTCGAATCAACGAGGAGGCTGTAGGCGGTGGAGATCGTCAGGCGGCCGGCGATTTTGATGGCCTTGTCGTCCTGGCGGATGTTTTCGAGCATGGGGGCGGCAGCGCGGGCGAGGCCGGGGGCGGTGACGGAGGTGGACTCGGCCAGTTGGACCATGCGTTCGCTGAGGGCGATGGCGTCGCGGGCATTGAGGAGTTCGGATTGCGCAGAGAGCGGGAGGCTGAGGGCGCAGAGGATGAGGAGTCGATTCATTTTTTGGGTCCTTCGACGGCTGGTTCTACTTTATCCAGCGTGAACGTTACGGTACCTATATGGATGCGCATGCGGGCCTGGATTTGGACGGGGAGGCGGCGGGCGTCGTCGGTGATCCAGACGAAGAGGCGGGCGTTGCGTTTGAAGAGCACGTCGTTGAAGAGGAACGCTTCGTAGCGGATGGTGTTGAAGGTGCCGACTTTGGTCGAGATCTTCTCCTTCTCCTGCGCTTCGACGCGGGCCTGGGCGAGTTTCTTGCCGTCGCTAATGGGGATCGTCGTGTTCTGGCCGGGCTGGAGGCCGGTCAAGCTGCGCAGCTTGGCGAGGCCGGCGAGGACGTCGTGGACGCAACCGGACATATCCATCTCTTTTTCGAGGATGGTTTCGTTTTTGAGCAGGTCGCGTTCGCGATAGAAGGATTTCTTGTCGGTCCAGCGGATGGTGGTGTCGCGTTTGCGGGTGCCTTCTTCGGCTTGGAGGCGGGCGTTTTGGGCGCAGAGATCGGCGGTGCCCTGGGCGTCGTAGATATCGTTGACGCGGAAGAGGCGGGATACTAAGCCAGCTGAGTATAGCTTCAACTGGCCTTTGAAGCCGGCGGGGCCGCGCTCCCAGGTGAGGTCGGTACGGCCGGCGTTAATGAGACGCCACTCCACTTGATAGGAGAAAACTTCGGAGGTTTGGGCACACAGGGCCGCCGCGGTCAGGAGGAGTCCGAGCGATAGGCGGAAAATGAGCATGAACGTTTGAGTTTGCCACAAAAGCTATTTGTGGCGAAGGGCGCGTCCTTGGCGCGTTGTGTTGGGGACGCCTTCTTCGACGGCGATGGCGCCGTTGACGAGGACGTAATCGAAGCCGGTGCTGTATTGATGGGGCTTGTTGAATTCGGCGCGGTCCTGGACCTTTTCGGGGTCGAAGAGGACGAGGTCGGCGGCGAAGCCTTCACGGATCTGGCCGCGGTCGCGGAGGCCGAAGGTGCGCGCGGGGAGGGAGGTCATTTTGCGGACGGCGTCTTCGAGGGTGAGCACGTGGCGTTCGCGGACGTATTTGGCGAAGACGCGGGCGTTAGTGCCGTAGTTGCGGGGGTGGGGGATGGTTTCGCCGAAGGGGACGAGGCTGCCATCGGAGGCTACGGCGGAGAGCGGATGGCGCATGATGCGGTCGACGTCTTCGTCGCTCATGGTGTGATAGACGATGGCGGGGCGGCCTTTTAGGCGCATGTCGATGATGGTTTCGATTTCGTCGGCCAACGTCTTTTTTCGGCCGCGGGCGAGGTTGATTTCACTGATCGATTTGCCTTCGAGGGAACGGTCCTCGGGAAAGCTGGCGATGACGGCGAAGGCGTAATCGGCCTGGCCCTGGCGGAGGCCGGACTCCTTGGCCATTTGGGCGGCGATGCGTTTGCGGCTGGCGGGGGAGCTTAGGCGTTCATGGATGGCGGCGGGGCCATCGGCGAAGACGTCGCGGGGGAAGAAAATGTCCATCGTCGCGCTGGCGGCGGTGTAGGGGTATTGGTCGACGACGACGTCCATCCCGTCTTTTCTGGCGTCTTCGACCATTTGCAGGGTTTTCGTGGAGTTGCTCCAGCGGCGTTTGTCGATGATTTTGAAGTGGGAGATTTGGACGGGAAGGCTGGATTGGCGTCCGATTTCGAGCGCTTCGCGAATGGCGTCTTCGACGGTCATGCCTTCGTCGCGCATGTGGGTGGCGTAGACCTGGGCGCCCGCCGCTTTCGCGGCTTGGGCCATGGCGGCGACTTCGGGCGTCTTCGAATAGGTGCCGGGGACGTACCAGAGGCCGGTGGAGAAGCCGACGGCGCCATCGCGGACGGCCTGGGAGACGATCGCGTTCATCTTGGTTTGTTCGGCGGCGGTGGGGACGCGGTTGGCGCTGCCCATCACTTCGTTTCGAACGGCATTGTGGCCGATTAGAGCGGTGACGTTGGGGCCGATGCCTTGTTTTTCCAGGCGGTCGTAGAACTCCTTCATGTTGGTGGCCGACATGCCGCAGTTGCCGGTGACGAGGGTGGTGACGCCATCGCGGAGGAAGGAATCGGCACGGGGGACGAGGAATATGCCGGCTTCGATGTGGGTGTGGACGTCGATGAAGCCGGGGGTGAGGACGCGGCCGGCGGCGTCGATGGTTTTGGTGGCGGAGGCGGTGGGGAGGGTGCCGATTTTGGCGATTTTGCCGTCTTTGATGGCGACGTCGGCGCGGTACCAGGGGTTGCCGGCGCCATCGACGACGCGGGCGTTGCGGATGAGGATGTCGTAATCGGCGGCGAGGGCAGGGAGGGCGAGGAGAAGGAGCGCGAGGCGATGCATAGTCGGCCTTTCTACTTTATCCCTCTTAAGGGAACGAAAAATATGGTGGACTCGTAGGAAGGTAATAGCGATGATCGACCGAACCCTTTTCCTCCTTACCGCGACCGCGTGTGGACTTTTCGCCCAGCAGCCGCCGCTACTCGACCGTGAGCTGTTCTTTGGCGACCCGGAGATCTCCGGCGCGCAGATTTCGCCGGACGGCGAGTACATCACCTTTATGCGGCCGTTCAATAACGTTCGCAACATTTGGATCAAGCGCGCTGCCGAGCCCTTCAGCGCCGCGCGGCCGTTGACCGCGTCGGCGAAGCGGCCGATACCGGCGCACTTCTGGACGCGGGACGCGAAGTTCGTCCTGTTTATTCAGGACAATGACGGGGATGAGAATTTCAATGTTTTCGCGATCGATCCGACGCAGGCGAAGCCGGAGCCGCGGAATTTGACCAACGCCAAGGGCGTGACGACGATATTGTACGGCTCGCCGAAGAACGATCCGGATACGTTTTTCATGGGAATCAATGACCGGGATAAGGCTTGGCACGACCTGTACCGGTTGAAAGTTTCGACTGGCGAGAAGACGCTGTTGCGGAAGAATACAGAGCGGATCGGGGCGTGGACATTTGATCTGGCGGGGAACTTGCGGCTGGCGTCGCGGACGGCGGGGAATGGGGATACGGAGATTTTGCGGGTGGACGCCGATGGGTTCAAGGTGATCTACACCTGCACGGTGTTTGAAGGGTGCGGGGTGGTGCGGTTCCATAAAGACGGCAAGCGCGCATATCTGGAATCGAACGGGGGCGCGAATGTGGATCTGACCGGGCTGTACCTGTTGGACGTGGCGACGGGGAAGACGGAGCTGGTGGAGAGTGATCCGAACAAGCGGGTGGATTTCGGCAGTGCGCGGTTTTCCGATCTCACCGATGAGCTGGACGCTACCTCTTATACCGAAGACCGGACGCGGATGTACTACCGGAACAAGGCGAAAGAGGCCGATTACAACCTGCTGCGGAAGAAGTTCGCGGGGCGGGAGATTGGGTTTTCCGGTTGCACGAAGGATGAGCAGAAGTGTTTGATTAGCGTTTCTTCAGACACCGATCCGGGCGAGGTGTTCCTGTTTGACCGGAAGACGAAGGCGACGGTGGCGCAGTATAAGATGCGGGAGAAGATGCCGCGGGAAGCGCTGGCGGCGATGGAATCGATCCGGTATAAGTCCTCCGACGGGATGGAGATTCCGGCGTATTTGACGATTCCGAAAGGCGCCAAGCGGCCGCTGCCGTTGATCGTGTTGCCGCATGGCGGGCCGTGGGCGCGGGATATGTGGGGCTATAACGGGCTGGCGCAGTTCCTGGCCAACCGCGGGTATGCGGTGTTGCAGCCGAACTTCCGGGCGAGCACCGGATTTGGAAAGAAGTTCCTGAACGCCGGGAACGGGAAGTGGGGCGAGACGATGCAGGACGATTTGACGTTTGGCGTGAAGCATTTGGTGGCGAATGGGACGGTGGACCCGAAGCGGGTGGGCATTATGGGCGGTTCGTATGGCGGCTACGCAACGCTGGCCGGGGTGGCGTTTACGCCCGAGGTCTATGCGGCTGGGGTTGCGATTGTGGCGCCGTCGAACTTGCTGACGCTGCTGGATTCGATTCCGCCGTACTGGGAGGCCGGGCGGAAGATGTTCCACACGCGCATGGCCGATCCGGGGACCCCGGAGGGGAAGGCGCAGCTGATGCGGCAGTCTCCGTTGAACTCGGCGGGGAAGATTAAATCGCCTTTGATGGTGGTGCAGGGGGCCAATGACCCGCGCGTGAACCAGGCGGAGAGCGACCAGATTGTGATTGCGTTGCGGGAGCGTAACTTCCCGGTGGAGTACTTAGTGGCTCCCGATGAGGGACACGGGTTTCAGCGTCCGGTGAATAACATGGCGATGTTCCTGGCGGCGGAGAAGTTCCTGGCCAAGCACCTGGGCGGGCGGGCGCAGGAGGATGCGAAGCCGGAGGTGGTGAAGCGGCTGGCGGAGATTACAGTGGATCCGAAGACGGTGAAGCTGAAGGCGAAGGTGGCGGGCGGCGGAGCGGCGGCGCCGGTGGCGGCGTTGACGCCGGGAGTTAGTAAGTACTCGGTGGCCATTTCGATGGGGGAGCGGAAGATCAATATGTCGGTTGTTTCGACCATTAAAGAAGTGGCCGGAGACTGGGAAGCGACCGATGTGATGTCGACGCCGGGCGGGGATGTGGTGGAGACGGCGACGCTGGACAAGACCACGCTGCAGCTGAAGAAGCGGGTGATGAAGCAGGGCGCGATGCAGATGCAGTTGGAGGTGAAGGGCGGGAAGGTGATTGGGACGCTGAGTGCCAACGGGCAGGATCGGCCGGTGGAGAAAGACCTGCCGGGGCCGCTGCTGGCCGATGGCGCGGGTGGCCCGAATGTGTTGGGGACATTGCCGCTGGAGAAGGGGTACAAGGCGACGTTTACCAACTTCGATACCACCCGGCAGCGGGTGAAGCCGATGCAGTTGGAGGTGACGGCGGTGGAGAGCGTGACGGTGCCGGCCGGGACGTTTGAGGCGTGGAAGGTGGAAACGTCGACGACCGATGGCGGGAACGAGAAGATGACGTTCTGGATCGATACGAAGGCGCGGAAGTTTGTGAAGGCGTCGGCGACGTTGCCGCAGGCGGGCGGGGCGACGATGGTGTCCGAGTTGTTGCCTTAGGAGGTTGGGAGGGCTTTGGGCCGGCGGGACGTGATGCTGGGAATGGCGGCGGCGGGGCTGGGGGCCGCGCCGCCGCCGGACCTGGGTACGCTGCTGGCGGCGGTGGCGGCGCGGTATGCGGGATTGACCTGCTATACGCTCGGGATCACGCATTGGCGGGAGATGGGCGGCGGCCGGAAGACGATGCGTCTGGTCTATGGGGACGAGGCGCATTTCCGTTTTGAGGCGCCGGAGTCGGTCTTGGTTGCCGATGGGGACTTCTGCTGGCAGTACCGGGCGGAGGGGCGGGAGTATTTACGGGAGCCGGTGGGGCAGGTGGATGCGCGGGTGCGGGCCGAATTCAACCGGCTGCGGGAACAGTTTGTGGGCCGGTTCCGGGAGTTGCCGCGGCTGTTGCCGGTGGCGCGGGCGATGGGCGAACAGCGGGTGCCGGGGACGAAGTTGGCGTTGCCCCAAATAGAAATCGCCCCGCGGGACGGGGCGTGGCTGGAACATATTTGGGTGGACCCTGTGGCGGCGCTGGTGGTGCAATCGGCCTTTTCGCGTCTGCTGACTACGCAGGGGCGGCAATGGGTTTATCACCGGTTCGCGTTTCAGCCGGACGTAGATGGGGCGGCGTTTTGGTTCACGCCGCCCGCAAAGGCACGGCAGGTGGAACGGTTTTCCACGCCGCCGGTACCGATCGAGGCGATCCCGCTTTAGTTGAGCTGGGTCGGAATCTGGACGGGGCGCAGGTCGAAACGGATGCCGGTGAACTGGCTGCCGTTGTCTTCGAAGGTCAGGTTGTCGGCTTCGGTACCGGTTTTGCCGGGGCGGAGGACGATTTCCATGGCGCTGGCGCCGCGGTTGGCCCCGGCGAGGGAGACGGTGTAGGCGTCGTCGTAATTACGGCCATCGAGGCCGCTCACGACAACGGAATAGGTCCCGTCGAAATTCGAAAACAGGGCTGCGTGGATGGGCACGTAGGGGTGCTCGGTATAAAGCACCATATCGCTCATCGGGCCTCGCCGCCGGTCAGTGGCTATGTCGGTTGTGCGCATTGTGTCGTTTCCGGGCCGATTGGCCCTCACATATACAGACGCGGAAACGGGGTGCAAAAGAGGCAACGATTTTTGAAAAAGATTGTTAAGAGATTTTAGGGCGGGGAATTGCATAGGATGGGGGCTATGTGGACCCGTCGAACGCTCCTTCAACTGCCGTTGGCCGCCGCGGTGCCGGCCCAATCCGCCGGGTGGTACGACCGCCCCATGCGTTGGGCGCAGGTGGCGTTTGTGGAGGACGATCCGGGGAGCTATTCGCTGGACTTCTGGCTGGAGTATTTCCAACGGATTCATGCGGATGCAGCGTGTTTGAGCGCGGGCGGGTGCATTGCTTTTTACCCCACGAAGGTGCCGTATCACTACCGCAGTCGATTCATGGGGGATAGCGATCCGTTCGGGGATTTCGTGGCCGGGTGCCGGAAGCTGGGGATGAATATCCTGGCGCGAACGGATCCGCATGCGATGCACGATGACGCCTATCGCGCCCATCCGGACTGGGCGGCGGTGGACGCCGAGGGCAAGCCGCGGCGGCACTGGGCGATGGAGGACTACTGGGTGACCTGTTGCCTGGGGCCGTACTCGTTCGAGTTTATGCGGGATGTTACTAAGGAGATCGTTCAGGTATATGACGTAGATAGTGTGTTTTCGAATCGCTGGCACGGGAGCGGGAAGTGTTTTTGTCAGCACTGTCAGGCGAACTTCCAGAAGGCTACGGGATTTGCGATTCCGAAGTCGAACAATCCGGCGGACCCGGCGCAGCGGCGGTATTTGACGTGGCACCAGGAGCAGTTGTTCGCGGTGTGGGATGCGTTGGATAAAGAGGTGCGGGCGATCCGGCCGAAGGCTTCGTTCATCGCGAATTCGGGGGGCGGGGCGCTGAGCGAGTTGGACATGAACGGGATTGGGAAGCGGGCGGCGACGCTGTTTGCCGACCGGCAGGCGCGGCGGGGGCTGATGGCGCCGTGGGCGAATGGGATGACGGGGAAGGAGTACCGGTCGACGTTGGGGGCGAAGCCGATTGGCGGGATTGTCAGCGTGGGCGTGGAGGAGCCGTACCGGTGGAAGGATTCGGTGCAATCGAACGAGGAGATCAAGTTATGGTTTGCCGAGGCGATCGCCAATGGGTTGCGGCCGTGGTTCACTAAGTTCAACGCGAAGGTGATTGACAAGCGCTGGATGCCGGCGGTGGCGGAGGTGTACCAGTGGCATTGGAAGAATGAGAAGTATCTGCGGAACACGGCGCCAGTGGCGCGGGTGGCGATTGTGTATTCGCAGCAGACGGCGCATTTCTACGGCGGGGAGCAGGCGCGGGCGAAGGTGGAGGACCCGATACTGGGGTTCTACCAGGCGCTGATTGAGGCGAGGGTGCCGTTTGAGATGGTGCATGACCGGCGGTTGGATGCGGCGTCGCTGGCTCCGTTCAAGACGCTGATTCTGCCGAATATTGCCTGTTTATCCGATGCGCAGTGCGCGGAGTTGCGGGCGTTTGTGGGGCGAGGTGGCTCGATTGTGGCGACGGGGGAGACGTCGTTGTATAACGAATGGGGCGACCGGCGGCCGGATTTGGCGTTGGGTGCGTTGTTTGGCTGTGCGTTTACGGGGCGGGTGGAGACGAAGATGCAGAATGCGTATCTGACGTTGCGGCATCCGCACCCTTTATTGAAGGGGTTGGAGGATGCGCCGCGGGTGATCCATGGGACGCGGCGGTTGGCGACGCGGGCGTTGGGGTCGGGGAAGGCGGCGTTGACGCTGGTGCCGAGTTATCCGGACTTACCGATGGAGGAAGTCTATCCGCGGCAGCAGCAGACGGACCAGCCGGAATGTTACACGCGGGAAGTTACTGGCGGGCGGGTGGTGTATTTCCCGTTTGATTTGGACCGGACGTTTTGGGAGGTGTTGTCGCCCGATCATGGGAAGTTACTGCGGAACGCGGTGGAGTGGGCGACGAACGAGGCGCCGGTAGTGGAGGTGACGGGGAAGGGGCTTTTGGATGTTACGGTGTGGCGGCAGGCGGCTTCGGCCACCGTGCATTTGGTGAATTTGACGAACCCGATGATGATGAAGGGGCCGTACCGGGAGACGTTTCCGGTGGGGCCGTTTTCGGTGTTCGTGCCGGGCGTGAAGGCGCGGGCGGTGCGGCTATTGACGGCGGGCGTGGCGGCGGAGTGGAAGGAAGAGAGAGGGGGGACACGGGTGACCGTCCCCGTTTTCGATTTGCATGAGGTGGCGGCGATAGATGTGTAACCGGGAGGGGCGGGGGCGCGTCGAAAGCGGCAAAGGAGATTCGCCCTGCTATGCGACTCATTTTCTTTCTTTGCGCCGTGGCTGGATTGGCTTCGGCGGAACCCAAGGTTCGTATCTTCGTTACTGAAAGTGGCGCGATGATGGTTTCGGGCCACTCGATGTCGTTCACCGGGCCGACCAGCTCGGAGAACATTGAAGTGATGAAGGCGTTTCAGAAGCACTGCCCTTCGGTGGCGGTAACTTCGGACCGGGAGAAGGCGGACTACATTGTCCGGCTAGACCGAGAGGGGCCGAGCCCGGTGACGCCGTTTGTGCGGGGGAATAAAGTGGCGGTGTTTAACAAGGACGCCGATTTGGTGTTTGCGCAATCCAATCGCACGCTGGCTCCGGCGGTGAAGGGGGCTTGCGCGGCGGTGATGGCGAAGCGGTGAAGTTACTCCGTGGCGCGGAGGTTTAACTTACCCAGGAATTCGAGGATGGCGGCGTAGGCGCCCTGTTGGGCCTGGACGCCGAAGTTGCCGTGTTTGCCGCCCTTGATGGTGACCAGTTCGTTGCTGACCTTGGCTTTGTTGAGGGCTTCGTGGAGCTGGGTGGCGTGGGCGTAGGGGACGGTGGGGTCGACATCGCCGTGGATGGTGATGACGGGCGGCTGGCCGGGGCGGACGTAGGTGAGCGGGGAGACGCGCTTGGCGACTTCGCGGCGATTGGGTAGGGAGCCAAGCCACTTGACGGCGTAGGTCTTGGTGTTGGGACCGTCGATGATGTCGGCCACGTCGGTGATGCCGAACCAGTTGACGATGGCGGCGACCTTCAGCTCTTCGGTACCGGGGCACTGGCGATCGAGTTCGGCGGAGGCGGGCGTCATGCCGGTGGTGAGGGCCAGGTGGCCGCCGGCGGAGTGGCCCATGGTGACGAGGCGGGTGGTGTCGATGTTGTACTGCTTTGCATTTTTGATGACCCAGCGGAGGGCGCAGAGACAATCTTCGACGGCGGCCGGGGCGAGGGCGATGGCCGAGCTGCGGTATTCGACGTTGACGACGTTCCAGCCCATGTGGAGGAAGGGGAGGAACCAGTGTTGGTACTGCTCCTTGGACGGGCCGCCGGCCCAGCCGCCGCCGTGGATGTAGATGAGCGTGGCGTTGGGGGTGGGCGTTTGGAACTGGTAGACGTCGAGCTTGTTGTCGTAGCCGCTGGAGGTCTGATAGGTGATGTTGGGGATGATTTTGTACCGCTCCATGCGCTCGACGGCCGCGGGGATGGCGGATTGGGCGGCGAGCGTCGCGGCGGCGCAGAGGAACAGGAGGGTTTTCATGCCGCTTGTTATTCTATCGCCGGAGGTGGACGCGGAAGCGGCGCTTGCCGGGATCGAAGGGGTCGTCGAAATCTTCGAAGCGGACGATGGCGAGGCCTTTGGATTCCAGCTGGTGGATGTCGGCGGGGGTGAGTGGCCAAGGGAGTTGGCCGGGCGGGTCGGACTCGTCGCGGCCGCGGCAAATGATGACGAGTTCGTTGCTGAGTTCGGCGACGGCGTCGATGGCGCGGGCGCGCATGTCGAGCGGCATGGCTTGCAGTGTGTAGATTTCGACGACGAGATCGTAGCGGCCGGTGAAATCGAGCAGGTTGGCGACTTGGTAGTCGACCGTTGATTCGGGAAAACGTTCGCGGCACCAGCCGATGGCGGTTTCCGAGAGGTCGAAGGCGGTGACGTGGGCGCCGCGGGCGGCGAGGTATTCGGCGTCGTCACCGAGGCCGCAACCGACGACGAGGACGCGGGCGCCGGGGCGGGGAAGTGACTCGCGGTCGCACCAGGCGGCGAGGTGGGGGTTAACGGCGCGGTCGGCCCAGGGAATGGTTTCGAAGTCGCGATTGGCTTGGTTGTAGAGATCCTCGAACCAGCCGAGCGGGTCGCCTTGGGAGTAGTGCTGGCGGGCGAGTTCACGGGCCAGATCGCGTTTTTCGTCCATTACCGGGGCACCGCGACGAGTTCGATGGCGAAGGAGGCGTCCATGGAGGGTAGGCCTTCGTAGAGGAGCAGGGTGGCGGCGGGCGGTTTGGCCTTGTCGTAATAGTCGAAGCGGGTGGCGCGGATCTTGGCGATGATGGGATTCGTCAGGGCGTGGAGGCTGGAGAAGGCGACCAGCTTCATGGACGACCCGGCGGCGTCGAGCACCTTGGCCATGCGTTGGAAGGCCAGGTGGACGTCCTTGTCTTCGCTATGGAAGGCCATCTGGGTACCGGTGAGGATGAGCTTTTCCGAGCCGATTAATGCGCCCTTGGAATACATCGGCGACGGGTTCATTTCGGGCGGGTTCAGCATCGTCAGCGCGTCGGCGGGCTTGGTGCGGAGGCGCGTCACGGCTTCGCATTCGGCGAGGGCGGTGTCGTGCAGGCGCTGGGCCTGGACGGCGACCAGGACCGCGGCCGGGAAGGCTTTGGCGACGCGGGTCCGGACTTCGCCGATCGTATCGAGGGCCGATAACAGACAAGTGACGCGTTGGACGTCGGCCGGGTCGGAGCCGCCGGCTTTGGCGGCGTGGGAGAGATCGGCGATGGCTTTATCGAGCATGGGAAGAAGTTTTTCCGGCCCTTCCTTGCTGCCGCCGCCCATGCCGCTGAGGAAGCCGAGGCCGTTGGGGTTTACCGCTTTTTTACCGCTGACGACGGCCTCCAGGATGACCTGCGCGCCTTCCATGGGCAACATGCCGACCTGGATCGTTGCCACTGCGGGGAGCGGCTGTTTCTTTTCGGCAAAGGTTTCGCTGACGATCGATTGCACGCGGCGCTGGTCACCGGTGCCGGCGACGAAGGCGCGGATTTTAACGATCTGGCGCGCGCCGGCCTGGGTGCGGAGGGATTTGAGCGCGTCGCGAATCTGCTGGGAGAGCAGGCCTTTTCCGGATAAGGGCGAGGCCAGGAATTCGAGCTTCGCGGTCTCCACCGTTACCGAAGCGGGCGGGTCCGGGACCACTTCCAGCGTCTGCGTGATTTCGATTTCCGGCTTTTTCTTCTTTTTCTTCTGTGCCAGCATCGCCGCCGGCAGCAGCGTCAGGATGAGGAGGAGCGATAAGACAGTGCGCATGATGCGATACCAATTTTAACAACGAGTGCTCCAATAAAAATCGCCGCGGGAAAGCAGTAGCCTTCCCGCGGCATGGCTTGGTCGCCTTCGGAGGAAAATCAGATCGCTTGTGCCTGCAGTCGCCGGCGTGCCAGGGCCAGCAGGCCCGCGCCCATGGCGATTTGCAGGAGGGTGCCCGGCTCGGCGGTTTCGGCCGGGGGCGGGGCAACGGAGTAGGAGCCCTGGACGATATCGTCGATCACGATGTAGCGGTTGGTGTCGTTGATGTAGATATCGGCGAAGGTGAAGGTTTGCGTGTCACTGACAACGCCCCAGAAGGCCATGGTGTTGCCTTGCGAGGTGTTGATGTTGATCGGCGTCAGGCCGGAAGGGGAGATGGTGATGCTGGCCGCGGCGCCGGGCGTGCAACCGGTGAAAAAGGTCTGGCAGCCGCCAACGCCGTAGTTGAAGCCGAAGGCGCTGACCGGTGTGGGGAAAGTAAGCCGGGCGAAGACGGTGTTGGTAGCGGTTTTGTCGTCGGTGCGGAGGATCGCGCCGCTGTTCCAGTTGTAGTAGGACTGGCCCGCGCCGGCGTTCGCGCGCGTCAGGCTGTATAGGGTAGTCAGCGGATCGATACTGACGATGTTGACGCCTTGCACTTGGAGATTGGTAAACACCAACCCGCCCACGCCAAAGTTAGTACTTGTTCCGATGGCTTGGGTTCCACTGTCGAAGTTCGACAGTCCCGAGATGAGCGCCGCCCATTGGAGCCGGTCTGAGTAGGTGAGCGTTCCCGCTGCGGCCGGAGTTGCCGCCGCCAGCGCCAGTACGCCGAGACTGATCATGATTCGTTGCATTCGTGGTCCTCTCTCTTGCGAAATGTGGACGCACCTCTCTTCGATCTCGCAGGCTCACGTTGCTTGCGGGTACGCCGGGTGCACTCCCTTTTCGTTTCAATAAGGAAGTGGCGGAATGCGGTGTAGATTCTCGTAAGACGTTGTTAGGTTTATGCCGAGAGGCAAACTCTTAGTACGTATTACTGAAATGTCTGCTATTGCAGGCTCTTTTGTACGACACCCATATAACGTTCGGCGTCGGCCTGGACTTTGGCTTTGTTCAGCGTGAGCGGTTGCCGGTCGCGCACGACGGTCTTGCCGTTGACGACGACGTCGCTGACGTCGGAGGCCTTCAGCGCGTAGACGAGCTGCGAATAGACGTTGTACATGGGCCAGGCGTGGGGCGCGTCCATGCGGATGGCGATCACGTCGGCCAATTTGCCGGTCTCGAGAGAGCCGATCTGCTTTTCCATTCCCAACACGCGGGCGCCGCCGATGGTGGCCATGGTGAAGGCCGTCTTGGCGGGTAGCGTCTCCGGGTCCATCGTAGTTACTTTCTGTAACTTGGCGGCCAGGTCCATTTCTTCGAATAAGTTGAACTCGTTATTCGATCCCGCCGGACCATCCGGGCCGAGGCCGAGGGCCACACCTTGTTTGAGTAACTTGGGCAGCGGAGCCACGCCGCTCGAAAGCTTCATGTTGCTGGAAGGGCAGTGCGCGACGCCGACGTGCTTTTCGGCGAGGGTCTTGATGTCGGCGTCTTCCAGCCAGACGCCGTGCGCGGCGATGGTGCGCCCGTCGAAGACGCCGAGTTTCGCCAGAGCCTGCACCGGCGTCAGACCGCGTTTCTGTTTGCTTTCGTCGAACTCACGTTTGGTTTCCGAGACGTGAATGAGCAGCGGGGCATTGTATTTATTGGCCAGCGCGCGGGTGGCCTGGAGAGTTTCGTCGCTATTGGTGTAGAGCGCGTGGGGGGCGACGGCAGCGGTGATGAGCGGATGGCCGGCGAACTGCTTGAGGAATGCCTCGGCGCGGGCAAGGGCCAGTTGCGGCGTCTTGGCGTCGGGGACGGGGAAGCCGATGACGGTTTGGCCGAGCACGCCGCGCATGCCGGCGGCGGCGGTGGCTTCGCCGATCACTTCCTCGAAGTAATACATGTCGGTGTAAGTCGTCGTGCCGCCGAGTAACATCTCCAGGACGGCGAGTTGCGTGCCGGCGCGGACGAATTCCGGTGTAACGTTGCGGGCTTCGGCGGGGAAGATGTATTTCTCCAGCCATTCCTGGAGGCGGAGGTCATCGGCGATGCCGCGGAACAGGCTCATCGGCGCATGGGTGTGGGTGTTGATCAGGCCGGGAGTGATGAGCGCGTCGGGCCGGTCGATGCGCTGCTTGGCTTTGTAGGCTTTGTCGATTTCGGCGCGTGGGCCAACGGCGACGATGCGCGAGCCTTTGATGGCTACGGCGCCGTTGGCGATGATACGTTCAGTCGCGTCCATCGTTACCACTTGGCGGCCGCTGACGATCAGGTCCACCGGTTCGGCGGCCGATGCGGCGAACGCCAGACAGAAACTAAGTAAGTAACGAATCATCAAAGGCCTCCGGGAGCAGTTCGCCCACAGTAAATTCGCGAGTAACTCCCGCCAGGTTGGTTAACGTAATAGGCACATCGCCGCAGAACTCCCACAGGATCTGGCGGCAGGCGCCGCAGGGTGGCGTGAGCCGTTCGGTGTCGGCGCAGATTGCGATGCGCTTGAACGATTTCGGCGCGACGCCTTCGCTGATGGCTTTGCAGATGGCGACGCGTTCGGCGCACACGGTGAGTCCGTAGGTCGAGTTTTCGACGTTGCAGCCGGTGACGATCCGCCCGTCGTGCAACTCCAGCGCCGCGCCCACACGGAAGCCCGAGTACTTGGCGTAGGCGTGTTCGCGCGCCGCAATCGCCGCGGCCAGCAGCGGGTCCATCGGCTAACCCTGCAACTGCGGCAGCACGGTCTTGAGCAGGGAGGTGAAGCGGCTGCGCACCTGGCGCCCAGTCTCCAAAACCTCTTCGTGGTCGATCTTTTGGTCGAGCACACCGGCGGCCATGTTGGTGACGCAGGAGATGGCCAGCACCTTCATGCGCATGTGGTTTGCGACGATGACTTCGGGGACCGTCGACATGCCTACCAGATCGGCGCCGATGGTGCGCAGGAAGCGGATCTCGGCCGGCGTTTCATAGTTGGGCCCGGAGAGGGCGGCGTAGACGCCTTCGGGCAGCGTGAAGCCCAGTTCCTTGGCGGCGTCGCGGGCGATCTGCCGGTAGGCGAGCGAATACGCCTCGGTCATATCGGGGAAGCGCGGGCCCCAATGCTCGTCATTGTGGCCGATCAGCGGGTTGGTTCCCTGCAGGTTGATGTGGTCGCTCAGGGCTACCAACGCGCCCTGGCTATAGCTTAGATTGATGCCCCCAGCCGCGTTGGTGAACACCATGGAATGTGCGCCGAGCGTGTGTAGGACTCGCGTGGCGAACGTTGCTTGCTGCGCCGTGTAGCCTTCGTAGAGGTGCGCGCGCCCCGATAACACCACCACGGGCGCATCGCCGACGTAACCCGCCACTAACTGCCCGGCGTGGCCAATGGCGGTGGACGCCGGCCAATGCGGGATCTCGGTATAAGGTACCGTCACCGCGTCGCGCAACTCTTCGGCGAAGGCGCCCAGTCCGCTGCCCAGGACTACCCCTACAGCGGGCGTGATCCCGATCTTCGCCTGAATGGCCGCCACGGCCACGTCCACAAGAATTCGTTGGTTCATAACAAGAGCCCCGCTATACAGGCTGACATGAAATTGGCCATCGTACCAGCGGCCACCGCCCGCAGGCCCAGCCGGGCGAGGTCCGATTTACGCGAAGGCACCAGCGCCCCGATGCCGCCTACCTGAATCGCGATCGACGACAGGTTGGCGAAGCCGCACAATGCAAACGTCGCGATCACGAACGACTTATGGTCCAGTTGGTCCTTCACCGGGCCTAAGTTCAGGAAGGCCACAAACTCATTCAGCACCAGCCGCGTGCCGAGTAAGTTGCCTACAATGGAGGCGTCTTTCCACGACACGCCGAGCAGCCACGCGATAGGCGCGAAGACGAGTCCGAAGATCTTCTGCAACGAATCGGGAATGAAGGGCACCAGCGAGTGCACCCAGCCCAGCATCCCATTCACCATGGCGATCAGCGCCAGGAAGGCGATCAACATGCCACCGATATTCAGTGCCAACTGCAACCCGTCGGCCGCACCGCGGGCGGCGGCATCGATGACATTGACGCCCGGCTTCTCGATTTCGATCTTCACATCGCCGGCCGTTTCCGGTTCGCCCGTCTCCGGAATGAACATCTTCGCCAGCATGATGGTGGCTGGGGCGGTCATGATGACGGCGGTGAGTAAGTGGGTAATGTCGACACCGGCGATTTTCACATACGCTGCCATCACCGCGCCGGAGACGTGTGCCATGCCGCTGGTCATGATCGTGAACAGTTCGCTGCGCGTCAGGTTGGCCAGAAATGGCCGGATGGTTAACGGCGCTTCCGTCTGGCCCATGAAGATACTGGCCGCCACGCAGGTGGACTCGGCGCCGCTGGCGCCCATGATCCGGCGCATGGCGATGGCCATGACCTTAATCACGACCTGCATTACGCCAAAGTAATAGAGCACGGCGAACAGCGCGGCGATAAAGATGACAATCGGCAACACCTGAAAGGCGAAGACAACGCCATAAGGGCCGGCCTTCGTTCCCAACGGTCCGAAGAGAAACTTACTGCCTTCCTCGGCATACTCCAGCAGTGCGTTGACCGCGACACTGGCCGACTGGAAGAGAAATCCGACGTTGGTTTTTAATACCAGAAACGCCAGGGCAAATTGGGATCCCAATCCCCAAAGGAGGAGGCGTGGTTGTATCTTCCGCCGGTCCGAAGAGAATAAGTACGCCGTCGCTAAGATCGCGACCAGTCCCAATAGACCGGTGAACCGCTCCATAGGGCCTCCTTAGGGGAAATGGGGAGATGCTAAATCGCTTACCTAGCTGACAACTTCCAGGATCAGTTCGCGTTCTTCCGGCGCGCTGGCCGAAATACGGAAGGCGTCTTCCACCAGTTCCGCCGCTTCTTCCACGTTGGCGTCGTCGCGGTAGTACAGGCGGCAGAGAACGGTGTTGCCGTCCACTTTCGCGCCCATCTTCACGTCGAGGATCACGCCGACAGCCGGGTCGATCACGTCGTCCTTGGTCGAACGGCCCGCGCCGATCAAGGTGGCCGCCTGGCCGATCAACTGGGCGTCGATACCGGCCACATAGCCGCCGCGCGGCGTGACGATCTCACGCATCCCGGTGGCGTTCGGCAGCAGGTCGAAGCGATCCAGCACTTGCGGGTTACCGCCCTGCGCCGCGATCACTTCCTTCAACTTACGGAAGCCGGAGCCATCGAGTAACTTCGCCTGCGCCAGTTCGCGCGCTTCTTCGATGGTGGCAGTTACTTTGCCCAGGTGAATCATGCGAGCCGCCAGTTCAAGCGAAAGGCGGGTGAGGTCCACCGGACCGCCGTTCTGCAGCGTCTGGGAGACTTCCATAATTTCCAGCGCATTACCGATCGCGTAGCCCAAGGGCTGATTCATATCGGTCAACAGCGCAATGACTTTCTTGTTGTTGCGGCGGCCGATGGCCACCATCAACTGCGCCAGTTCGCGGGCATGGATCTGACGCTTAATGAACGCGCCAGCGCCCACTTTCACATCCAGAACAAGGGCGTCGATGCCCTCGGCCAGCTTCTTCGACATGATCGAAGAGGCGATCAACGGTACGCTTTCCACGGTGCCGGAGGCATCGCGCAGCGCGTAAATCAAACCATCGGTAGGCGTCAACTGCGACGACTGACCGGCGAACGCCAGCCCGATCTTGGCAACCTGCGCCTTGATCTCATCCACCGTCAAATTCGTGCGGAAACCGGGAATGGCTTCCAATTTATCCAGCGTGCCACCGGTAAAGCCCAGTGCCCGGCCGCTGATCATCGGGATCTTCGCGCCGGCCGCGGCCGCGATCGGGGCCGAAATCAGGCTGGTTTTGTCGCCCACGCCACCGGTCGAGTGCTTGTCCACCTTCAAGCCAGGAATATCGGACAGGTCCAGGGTCTCGCCGCTGCGGAGCATCAGCTCCGTCATCGTCCCCACTTCCTTGTCCGTCATCCCCGAAAAGAACGTGGCCATCAGGAATGCCGCCATCTGGTAGTCGGGAATTTCCCCGCGAGTATACCCATCCACAAGAAAAGAAAGCTCTTCCGGGGAAAGTTCCTCGCCATCCCGCTTCCGGGTGATCAAGTCGACGGTACGCATATAAGTTCCTTCAGCGTAGCACGCCAATTCATTGAAAGGAAACCTTCTTGCGAGGTTTGTCGTCAGGGCACACTCCCGGCGGGCTGTCTCCGCTGGTATCACTGAATGGCGAAGCGGCCTATTTACTTACCTGGATTTGCGGCAACGGGTAGCGGAACTTCCCGGCGAATACCTCGCCGAAAATCTGCAGCATCTCCTCATGAATCAAGCCATTGTCGGCCAGAATATGCTTCCCGCGCAGTTGGCGTGGCGCCCCGTGCATATCCGCACAGCGCCCCCCCGCCTCTTCCACAAGGAGTATTCCAGCAGCCATATCCCACGGGCTTAGTCCGAATTCCCAGAATGCGTCCAGTCGCCCGCTGGCCACGTAGGCCAGGTCCAACGCGGCCGCCCCAGGACGGCGTACGCCGTGGCTGAGCATTGCCAGTTGGTAGTAAAAGTGGATGTTTATGTTTTCAGGCCGTTTCCGATTCGGAAACCCGGTAGCTACAAGGCTTTCGGACACACTGGCGGCTTTCGACACGTGGATGCGCCGCCCGTTCAAATACGCGCCGCCGCCCCTTTCGGCGGCGAACATTTCGTTGCGCGACGGGTCGAAGACAACGCCCGCCACCAATTCCCCTGCTTTTTCCAAAGCCAGCGTGACATTCCACGCCGGAAAGCCGTGGGCGAAGTTCGTCGTCCCGTCCACCGGGTCCACGTACCAGCAATACTCCCCTTGCCGGTCCCTCTGGCCCCCCTCTTCCCCGACGATCGTGTGCGAAGGGAAGTGGCTCTGCAGGCGTTCGACGATCAACGCTTCCGACGCGCGGTCGGCCGCCGTCACCAGATCGAAGTCGCCTTTCAACTCAAACGGAATGCCCCGTTCGGACATGTTCAAAACCAGCGCGCCCGCTTCCCGCGCGATTTCTACTGCCGTTTCAAGAAATGGTGCCATGAGGTCAAACTTCGAAAACGTATTTGATGTCGTGCTTGTACAAGAACAAATTCGCCTGGCCGGCGCGCGTCAGTCGCACGACGTCCAGGTCGAAATACTCAACCGTGCCCGAATGCTCCTGATTGTCCATCAGCCGAACCCGCACCGGCTGTTGCCGGGCGATCAGGTCCCGCCAATACTCGACCTCACGGAGCGTCGTCTCGGGTGCCTTCTTCTTCGAACTTGCGCCTTTAGATGCCATCCGGTGAGGGTTACGGAGCGGAATCTCCATAATAGCCACTTCGCGTTTGCACACGCAAACCCGCAGTTTTCGTTTCCACCTTCACGGTGTGGAAGCGGTTCTTCGTGAGCGGCACATTTTTCGGGTAGTAGCCCACCAGATATTGCGTTCGCAGATCGCGCAGAATGGAGTCGAATGCACGGTCCAAAGCCGCGCCAATCGTGGGTTGGAACACTTTGCCGCCGGTGCCGCCGGTGAACTGCGCCAGCGCGTGTTCGCCGCCGATATTGCGCCCCGCGTCGTTCTCAATCGGCACAACGAGATTGGCGTAAATAACGCAATCGTTGCGGTGCGCGGCCTCCATCGCTTTGTGAAAACTGGTCAGCGACGTGGTGTCGCCGCCGTCGGTGACGATCACCATCACCCGCCTGCCGTCGCGCCGTCCGAGTTCAACGGCGCCCAGTTCGATGGCGTCGTAGAGCGACGTGCCGGCCTCGGCCTTGATGCCCTTCATCGCGTCTTCCAGCCGCTTCAACCGCCGTGTGAACGGGCTCAGCTTCACCACGTCGTGATTGAACGTGAACAGCGCCGCCTGGTCGCCCTCGTTGCCGGAGCCGAACAGCGCTTTGGCGAACCGCTGCAGCGAATCCACTTCGTACTTCAGATCCTTCGCCGTCGACCCGCTGATGTCGAGCATAATGGCCACCGACAAGGGCTGCGCCGTGTGGTGTTCAAATACCGCCAACTCCTGCGCCACGCCGTTGTCGAAGATGCGGAAATCGTCTTTGGTCAGTCCGCCCACCAGCCCGCCGTCAGCGTCCTTCACGGTCGCCAGCAGCCGCACCAGTTTCACTTCGGTGCGGAACGTCACTGGAGGCTGCTGCGCGAACGCCGCCAGTCCCGCCGTCGCCAAAAACGTCCGCCGCGAAGCCAATGTCATAGTGTTTTCAGCCGGTCGTCCCACTCGCCATCCACCCACACTTCGCCATCGGCGAAGTACTCTTTCTTCCAGATCGGCACCAGCTTCTTCAGCTTGTTGATGCCTTCCAGCGACGCTTCAAACGCCGGCTTCCGGTGTGGCGAAAAAGCAATCACCACCACCGACGTTTCGCCGATCTCCATCCGCCCCAACCGGTGCAGCATCGCGATGCGGCTGATGGGGAAGGTGGCAGTAATCTCATCGCCGATTTGCGCCATCATCTTAATCGCCATCGCCTCGTAGCACTCGTATTCCAGGTACAGCGTCGCCCGGCCCTTGGTGTTATTGCGCACCACGCCTTCGAAGTTCACGAACGCGCCGTCGCAGCCCTGCAGCAGTTCCTTCGCCACGGCCGCCGCGTCGATGGGCTGCCGTGTGATCCCATAAAAATTGCCAGTATTCTCGCTAGTAATTTGATGGATCCACTGGCCCGTCCCGCCGCTCACCGGGGGCAGCAGCGCCACTTCGTCGCCATCGGCCAGGACCACCGACGGGTCGGCGAACTCCTGATTCCGCGCCACCGTGACGCTCTTCCGCGCCGCTTCCAGCGCCGGGAATTGGGCCGCAAAATGGTCGAACAGCCCCTTGGCTGTCACGCCGTCGGCCAGTTCCACATCACACTCCCGCTGCCCGGTCAGGTCGCGCAGCACACCGAAAAATAGGACTCGAATTCGCACAGTGTCATCCTAACAGACTGTTTTCGAACTCCCTTGGTTCCAACTCACTCGCCGCGGCATCCAAACAATTGCCATGAACCCCACTCGCAACAACATCCCCGCTTCGTCGCGGGAACAACTGATCCCGTTGCTGAACGCCCTGCTCGCTACCGCCACTGATCTCAAAAGCCAGGTGAAACAGGCGCACTGGAACGTGAAAGGTCCGCAGTTCCTCCCGCTCCACGAACTCTTCGATGGCATCGCCGGCCGTCTCGACACGCAGATTGACGACCTCGCCGAACGCGCCGTCCAACTCGGCGGCACTGCCCTCGGCACCATTCGCCAAGCCGCCGCGGCGTCCGCGCTGCCGGAGTACCCCGTGAACCTCAAGACCGGCCTCGATCACGCCGCCGCCATCGCCGACCGACTGTCCCACTACGGCGCCGCCCTCCGCGTCGCCATCGACACCGCCACCACGCTCGACGACGCCGACACGGCCGACCTGTTCACCGGCTTTAGCCGCGAGGCCGACAAGGACCTCTGGTTCGTCGAAGCTCACCTGCAATAATTGGCTGCTATGGAATCGCATCAGGCCCGCGTCCGTGTCCGCTATGCCGAAACGGACCAGATGGGTGTCGTCTATCACGCCAATTACATCGTGTGGATGGAGGTCGGCCGCGTGGAGTTCTGCCGCGCCGCCGGCCTCTCCTACCGCGATATGGAGAACGAAGGCGCGCTCCATCTGGCCGTTATCGAAGCCAACTGCCGCTACGTCTCCCCGGCCCGTTACGACGACGAAATCCTCATCGAAACCCGCATCGAAAAAGCCACCCCGCGCGGCGTTCATTTCGTCTATGAAATGCGCCACGCCGAAACTGGCCAGAAACTTGCCGAAGGCTTCTCCCGCCACCTGTTTCTCGATCACAACTTGAAGCCCATGCGACTGCCCGCGCGCTTCTATCCGCAGTTCGGGCTGTAGTCGTCATGCGTTGGCGGCTCCTGCTGGCGATCCCCCGCTGCTCTGGGCACTACTGCCCGCCATCGACGCCCTCCGCCGCCCGCGGTTCGACATCCTCCTCGATCAACTCGCCGGCAGCGGGTGCCAATTCCAGGACCACGCCCGCTCCCTGAACCCGTTTACCACCTACGCAATCCGCCACCCCGAATACGCCTGCCCCATCTGGGCTGCCGAAAATCTCGCCGGGGCGCCACCAGCCGACCGCCCGCGCGTGCTCGCCGCCATCGACGCCGCCCTCCTCCGTCTGCCAGCCACCTTCGACACCGGCGACGGCGTCCTTCCCATCGCAGCCCAGTTAAAAGCCGCCCGCGCGGCCATCTAACCTTGCTACCCTTTTCAAAATGACCACCCCGCTCCGTGGCGCCCTCGTCGGCTGTGGCTTCTTCGGCCAGATCCATCTCGAAGGTTGGCGCCGTATCGATGAAGCCCAAATCGTCGCCGCCTGCGACACCGATCTCGCTAAAGCCAGCCAGTCCGCCCCCCAGGCCTTCGACAACCTGGAACGTATGCTCGACGAAGTCAAACCGGACTTCCTCGACATCGCCACCCGCCCCGAACTGCACGTCGAAATGCTCCGGATCGCCGCCGCCCGTAAGCTCCCGGTGATCTGCCAGAAGCCCATGGCCCCCCGCTGGGACGAATGCCTGGAGATGGTCCGCATCGCCGAAAAGGCCGAAATTCCCTTCATGATCCACGAGAACTGGCGCTGGCAACCCTGGTACCGCGTCATCGCCGCTGAAATGGCGAAAGGGAGTTTAGGCGCGCCCGTCACTTATACCTTCCGCACCCGCAAACGCGACGGCGCCGGCCCGGAACCCTACTTACTCCAGCCCTATTTCCGCAATATGCCGCGCCTGCTGTTGTTTGAAACGTTGGTCCACCACATCGACACCAGCCGCTTCCTCTTCGGCGAACTCGACACCGTATACGCGCGCCTCCGCCGCGTCAATCAAACCATCCAGGGCGAAGACCAGGTCCTGCTCATCGCCTCCCACCAGTCCGGGCTCAACGGCGTCATCGACGGCAATCGCTTCCTCGACCTCGCCCCCGACTCCCCCCCGCTCGGCGACGCCTTCTTCGAGTTTGAAAACGGCGCCCTCCGCCTCTCCGCCACCGGCGATATCTTCCGTGTAACTCCCACCGGTGGCGACTTACTCTGGAAAAATGAGGTAACATCGGGATATCGCGGCGACAGCGTCCGCGCCACCTCGCAACACTTTGTCCGGTCGCTCGCCGCCGGGCTCCCGTTTGAAACCCCGGGCCGCGACTATCTTGTGACCGTTGCCGCCGTCGAAGCCGCCTACCGCAGTCACGAATCGGGCGCCGCCGTCCGCGTACCCACCCCAACCGACATCGCCAAAGACCTCTGAGGGACATGCAACTGCTACCCCCATCTTTCCTTCCGTTCTGGATGGAAGTGGAGGGCGACGCCCAATCGCCCAAGCCCCCATCGCCCAAGCAACGCCAGGGCCACGCCTTGGCGTTCTTCGTGGGCGTCTGCGCGCTGGCGGCGTTCTACGCATCTCTCTATGCGCCCAGCGGGGCGGGGAACTGGGGTTGGTATCCGCGTCTGACCAAGCCCGCCTGGGCACCGTCGCCCGCCTTCACCGGCCCGGTTTCTACGCTCTTCTACCTTGTCCTCGCCGTCTCCATCTGGCGCATCTGGCGCACCGGCGCCTTTCGCACGGTCCCCTTCACGCTGGCCGGATTCGCGGGGTTGCTCTTCCTCCAAAGCATCTGGTCCACGCTCCTATACGGGCTCCAAAGCCCGGCGCTCGGCTTCGCCGACCTGATGATCATCGCCCTGCTCGCCGCCATTCTGTGGCTGACCTACCACCCCATCGACAAACTCGCCGGTCGCCTCTGGCTCGCCTATCTCTGCTGGGTCGTGTTTCTACTCCCGCTCAACGCCGCCCTCTTCTACCTCAACCGCTAAACCAAAAAACGCCGTAAGAACGACAGTGCCTCCGCCCGCATCCCGGCCGTCTCCACGTGCGCCACGTCCTCCCGAACCATCTTCCAACGCTCCGGATGCCCGGCCTTCCGGTAGACCTCCGTCAACTCCCGGTCGATCCGGTCCAACCCCGCCGGCGGCGTCAACTTATCCAAATTCCCGGCCAACCCCAAATGCGCCCGCGGTGCGATCAGCGCATTAATCTGCGACGTCGAAAAATGCTTTAACAGCCCCGGCACGTAGTAATACACCCCGTGCCCCTTCAAGTTATCAGTGGCCAGCAACGCATCGAAGTCAGTCAAACAACAGATATCCACACAAACTTTCACCCGTTCGTCCAACGCCGCCACCCACCACGCCATCGTCGACCCCATCGACATCCCAACCGTCCCAATCCGCCCCGCGTCCACATCCGGCCGCGAAACCAGATAGTCCATCGCCCGCAGCGAATCGTACACCATCATTCCCCACATCACCCGCCCGTGCCACAAAAAGTCCTTGAAAATGTCCGGCTCCGTGCGCACCGCCCGCTCCCCGAACGCCCAAGTGTCCACGCACAGCGCCGCATACCCCTCGGCCACCAACGCGTCCGCCCACGACGGCACGTCCTTCTTCGGACGCAGCATCTCGTCCTTGCCCAACTTATACTCGCCCCCGTGCCAGTGATGAAACAAAACGGTGGGCAGCCGCCCGCTCTTTCCCAGTGGCTTGATGAAATAAGCGGGCGCCTTCTCCAGCCCGTTCAAGTCGAGAACTAACTTCTCAAAGTGATACCCGCGCGACGTATCCACCCCGCGCGACTCCACGCCAATCTTCCGGTCCCGCGCCGGCAAGTCGCCCAACAGCGAATACAACTCCTTCCGCCGCGAACCCGCCGGGCCTCCCGCCGCCAGTGCCATTGTCTTCATGAGTGTGCGCCGTTCCATATCCGGCGACCATCCTACCCCATAATTACGCGATTTTGCGGCTTATTTCGCAACTCGCGCAGCCAAAAGCAGCTCCACGCAGCCCGCCCAGCCTGCGCAAAACCGCGCTTGCCGCCCCGCCCGTCCCGCCGCACCATCGGACCCATGCGAACTCTACTCCTTGCCGCCCTGGCAACGTTTTCCCTCCACGCACTCACCGAACCGCTCACCGGTACCAAAGGAGCCCTGGCCTTCACCCGCAACGGCGAAGCCTGGATCATGAATACCGACGGCTCCAGCCAAACCCAACTCACCCAGCGCGGCGACGTCCGCCAAACCCGCGTCGCCAACGGCGTCGTCGCCTTCATCGGCGGCAATCGGATCTACGCCGCCCCCATCGCCGGCTTCACCCTGGCGGCCCCACCCACGCCCGTCCCTAACACCGACGGCGTCCTTGAATTCGACCTCGCCCCGGACGCCTCCAAAGCCGTCCTCACCTACTTCGCCAACTCCAACACCACTCTCTTCACCATCAACCTCGACGGCTCCGCGCTGACCCCCATCAACAGCGCAGGCCTCCATCAGTTCTCCGGCAACTGGGCCTCCAACGGCCTCATCTACTTCGGACAAAGCTCCATCGGTAACGCCTTCAGCCAAACCGTCTACAGCATCCCCGAAAACGGCGTCAATAATCCCACCGTCGTCACCGGCTACTTCAGCCAGTTCCCCGCCCTCGGGGGCCCCTCCAACCGCATTGCGTTTCTCATGAACTTCCCCGTCAAAACCCTGCGTGTCGTCAACCAGGACGGCACCGGCGCCTTTGACGTCCCGGGCGTCGACGCCGGCGATGGCGGCACAATCGCCTACGACCTCGAGCAGGAGGTGATCTACTACCGCCGCTTCACCGAGATCCACCGCGTCAACGCCGATGGCTCCAATCACCAACTCCTCACCCAAGGTGTCTGGGACGGCGTCGACTACGGCCGCGTCCCGTTCGACAATTCGGCCCCCGTGATCACCTCTTCCGTCACCGGCCTCCCCGGCCAGAACAACTGGTTCCGCGGCGACGTCACCGTCACCTGGACCGTCGCCGACGCCGAATCCGGCATCTCCTCCTCCTCCGGTTGCGCCCCGCAAACCATCACCGCCGAAACCCCTGGCGTGACGCTCACCTGTTCCGCAACCAATAATGCTGGGCTCACCACCACCCGCTCCGTCACCGTGAAGCTGGATCGCACCGCCCCCGTCCTCTCCGCCGTCCAATCCCCGCTGCCCAACGCGAACGGCTGGAACAACACCAATGTCACAGTGAACTTCGCCTGCCTCGACGCGCTGTCCGGCCTCGCCTCGCTCGCCCCCAGCGTCGCCGTCCTCACCGCCGAAGGCGCCGGCCAATCCGCCGCCGCCTCCTGTACCGATCAGGCCGGCAACACCGCCACCACCGCCATCACCGGCATCAACATCGATAAGACCGCTCCCACGCTCACGAACCTCACCGCCACGCCCAACCCGGCCCGTGTCAACACCGCCATCACCCTCGCCGCCACCATGGCCGACCAGGGCGGCAGCGGCCTCGCTCCCGCCAACACCGCCGTGGCGCCATTCGCGACTGCCGGCATCTACAACCTCTGCCTGCAGGCTCGCGATCTGGCCGGCAACACCAGCCCCAACACCTGCATCGACGTGCCCGTCTACGACCCCGCCGCCGGCTATCTCAAAGGCGGCGGCAAAATTCAAACTCCCGCCGGCCGCGGCCAGTTTGAGTTTGAATCGGAGTACAGGAACGGAGCCGCCGTCCCCACCGGCCAACTCGAATACCAGACCGATACGTTGAAGTTCAAAAGCAAGCAGTTCTCCTGGATGGTCATCACCGGCAATCAGGGTATCTTCACCGGCCAGGGAACGCTAAACGATGCCCCCGGCTACCGCTTTGAAATCACCGCCGTCGATGGTCCGGACCGTTTCCGTATCCGCATCTGGAACTCCGCCGGGTCACTGGTTTACGACACCGCGCCTCTCGCCGCCCTGCTCGAAGGCAACGTCGAGATCCGCCACTAGCAACACCCCCACGCCATCATCCCGCCCGGGATAATGGCGTGGGTAACATGCTTACTTCCCGGCCTCCGCTGTCCGCAGCGTCGGGTACTTGATCCCGAGCTGTTCCAAATAACTGCCGAACTTATCGGGGTTGTAGTACATCTCCTTCATCCGCGGCCGGAACTCGTCCATGATCTTCTTGTTCAGCCACAGCGCGGGTTGATCGTCGGGCCGAAGGAACGTCTGATACTTCGTGTCCTTCGTCTGCACATTCCGGAAATAATCCCAGGCCGAGTTGACTAACTCCGGCTTGGTGATCAGATCGAGCAGCGTCATCGCCTGGGCCTTCGCTCCAGCGATCACGCCCTTGTGCGCGATCGGCGTGGCCATGGAAATGGCGTTGGCCCAGCTATGTCCGGGGCCTGCCTGAATGTTGGCCGGGTAGCGGAGCGTGATGGTGGGAACATTCCACGAGATATCGCCGATGTCGTCGGAGCCGCCGCCAGTGGGGCCAATGGAGCGTCCGCCCTCGCCGCCGGCCTCGGCATTCCCCGTCGGGCGCCGCAACTCGCCGACCTGCTCGGAGAGCCCGGTCACCGGGACCTTCAGTTCCCGCTGCAGCGCAACCGCCAACGCCTTATCGTCCTCCGACCACTGCGGGTAGCCCACTTTCTTGATGTTGGCGTGCATCGCCGCCGCGATGGGCGGGGAGAAGTGGCCGGCCCACGCCGTGCCCAGAACGCGCGAGGTGAACGTGGTATCGGTCATCAACGCGGCGCCCTTCGCCATGTTGTCGCCGACGCGCCAGAGGTCCATCACATGGCTATAATCGGCCTCGCGAAAGAAATACCAGACGGAGGCGTTCTGCGGCACCACATTCGGTTGGTCGCCCCCGTTGGTGATCACATAGTGCGACCGCTGCGCCAGCCGCAGATGTTCCCGCCGGAAGTTCCAGCCCACGTTCATCAACTCCACCGCGTCGAGCGCCGACTTGCCCCGCCACGGCGCGCCCGCCGCATGCGCGCTCTCGCCCTTAAACTGGTACTCCACCGAGACCATGCCGTTCTGCCCGCCGGGCCCCGAAGAGACGTTGAAGTCCGAAGAAACGTGGGCAAACAACACCGCGTCGACGTCCTTGAAGGCCCCCGCACGCACGTAGTAGGCCTTCGTGCCGAGCTGCTCTTCCCCCACGCCGGGCCACAGTTTGATCGTGCCCGGAAGGTTCTCCCGCTGCATAATCTCCTTCACCGCCAGCGCGGCGATGATGTTCAGCGGCATGCCGGAGTTGTGCCCTTCTCCGTGGCCGGGCGCGTAATCCAACATCGGGGCGCGGTAAGCAACACCAGGCTTTTGCGATGCCTGCGGAATGCAATCGATATCCGAACCGAGGGCGATGACGGGCTTGCCGCTCCCCCATGTGGCCATCCACGCGGTGGGGATACCGGCAATCCCGCGCTCGATTTTGAAGCCTTCTTTTTCCAGAATGCCGGTGAGGTACTTGCTGGTTTCGAACTCCTGGAAGCCGAGTTCGCCGAAGCTGAACACGGAATCGACCATGACCTGGGCTTGCTTGGACATGCGGTCGATGCGGCCGGTGAGGTCGGCCTTGATGGCAGCCTCCCGTTCGGGAGAGATTTTGGTTTGGCCGCAGACGAGGCAGGCAGAAATGAGGAGAAGGACAGCGGATCTGATCATGATGTGCTCCGGATGCAGATCAGGATAACAGCAGCGTCTTAAAACATTCGCCGGAACGCCAGCGCCTGCTGCTTCCAGAACCCCTCGCCATAATCCCGGCCGGTCAACTGATCGTCAATGCCGGTCGGGAGAAAGGCGTGCGTGAAGTTCGCCGTGCCGAACAGGATGTCCCACACCGGCAGCACGGAAGCAAAGTTGCACCCCATCACCCGCCCCGTATGCCCAATCCCAATGGCGTGGTGCACCCGGTGGAACAGCGGGCTCACAATCAACCGGTCCCCCAGCCACCCGAAGCTCAACTTCACGTTGGCGTGGGAAAAGCTCTCAATCGCCCCGGTCACCAGCGTCACCGTCAGGAACGCCGCCGGTGGCGCGCCCACTGCCAACCCGACCGCCGCCCGGCCCGCCGCGGCGATCAGTTGGCCCAGCAAATGCTCTCGCTCATCGGTCCAAAACGTCATCTGCCGCTGCGAATGATGCACCGCGTGCAGCGCCCACCAGATGTGGAACCGGTGCTCCCACCGGTGCCGCCAGTAATCGGCAAAATCCAGAATCACCAGATACAAAAACAAGTTATCGAACGATGGCGGAATAATGCCCGCCAGCCGGATTTCCGCGTTCACCCAGTCAAACGCAGGCGTCAGCACGATGAAGAAGAAAATCGGCAGAATCCCCAGTCGCGCCAGCAGTGTGTAGAACACGTCCACGCGCGTCGCCTTCCGGTCCTCCCACCGCTCCACCGGCAGCCACAACTCCAGCGGCCGGATCACAATCCACAGCGCCACCAGTTCCAACGCCCCCAGCAGAAACAGGTGCGTCCAGTCATAGGCCATCTCGTCGAAACTCATCCAGCCAAACCGGTACAGCGCCGGCTGCACAACCTGCTCAAACAGCCACTGGTGCCACGCGTTGAACCACTCGGTAAACAACTACTTCTTCCTCCGCTCCGGAATCGTGGCGAAGCAAAAACCCTTCGCTTTGAGTTGTGTCAACAGCGGGTCCAGCATCGGCCAATACGGGTCCTTCCGGCTCCAGATTCCCAGGTGCATCAGCAATATGTCGCCGTCCCGAATATCCCGAACCGCATTCCGCAGCAGCGTTGCGTTCGGGTACTTATCGGACGGCAATTCATCGCCCAGAAACCCCGCCGGGGACCAGCCGATATGCTCTTTATACCCGCAACTGGCCGCCGCCTTCAATGCTAATGGCGTCGTCTTCCCGCCCGGTGCGCGCCAGATGCCGTCGTACCCGCGGCCCGTCAACTGCCGGAATACATCCTCGGATTTCTTCAGCTCACGGCAAACCCCGGCGCGGTCCAGTAACTCCCGCTTCCCGTTCTTGCCCACATAGGCCACCTGCCCGCCCGCCACGTCGCCCCGGAAGTAGTGGTGCCGGAACGTGTGCGAACCAAACGCGTGCCCATCGGCCACCAGCGATTTCCAGAACGGCGCCCAGGACGGGTCCATCGACATATCCTCTCGCGTCGTCTTTTCATTGGCGACGAAGAACGTGGCCTTCACGTGGTGCTTCCGCAGCACCGCCGCAATCTCCTCGGCCGGGCCCATGGACCCGGTGTCGATCGTCAGGTACAGCGTCTTCTCGCACCCGGCCGCCAGCAGCAGCCCGCTACTTGCGAGGCGCGTGAGAAGAGAGATAAATCCCATGAGGTGAGCGTCCTACCGGGATCTGCTTGACGATCGTCTTGGTCTGCAGATCCAGAATTGAAACCTTCCGCGCCCAGCGCGATGTCATCCACAAATACCGCTGGTCGCTGGTCACGTCCATGCAGTCCGGCCCGCCCGGCGCCGGGTAGGAATCGACAACTTCCAGCGTCTCCATATTGATCTTCGAAATCGTGTTCTCCGCGCGATTGGACAGGAACACATGCTTCCCATCGCCCAGGCGGACGAAGTTATGCGCGCCCTTGCCGGTGAAGATCTTCTTCACCCGCTTCTTCGTGCGCCAATCGATCACGTCCACATAGTTCTCGCCCAAAATCCCAATCAGCAGATACTTCCCATCCGGCGTAATTAGGATGCCCGCCGGCTGCTTGCCGGTTGTTAGCTTCCAGAGGATAGTCTGCGTCTCCAGGTCGATCGCCGCCAATTGATTGGTGTCCTGCAGCGTTATGAACACTGTCTTCGAATCCGGCGAATAGGCCAGGTGCGACGGCGCCTTCGGCAGCGACAGCCGCTTCACGATTTGAAAATTATCGGGCTTGTAGATGTCCACCCGGTTCAGCCGCAGCGAGACGGAAACGAACCACTTCTTGTCCGGCGAATAGCCGATCTGATAGGGGTCGGAGATGTTCTTTACTTTGTTCTTGATCTCGCCCGTGGTCCGGTCCAGGAAGACCAGTTCGTTGGAGGCGGCGTTGGCGATGATGATGAACTTATCGTCGGGCGTCGCCATCAGGTGATGCGGCTCTTTGCCGATCGCGACGCGCTTGGTTTCGCGCTGGGTGTTGGCGTCGATCAGCGAAAGGGTTTCATCCCCGGAGTTCAGTACGATGGCGATTCCAGGAGCAGCGGCGAGAGAGAAGGAAAGCAGAAGTCCGAAACAGAAGTAGTGCATTTTGTTTTCGAGCCACGGGGCTCTTCCTCACCGTACCAGAATCCGCCGCCGGGGACTAGCGGGGGGACTGGCATAGGGCAAAACTCCGCCCGGGTGTATTACCATTGAAAGATGTCACCTTGGACCGACAGGGTGAGTCGCCTGGTTCTAGGAGCTGTGCTAACCGCCTGTACTGTGGGTGTGGTTCATGCGGATCCGGCGGCTTCCTCATGCGACATGGACACCCGATGCGTGGCGTTGCGTAACTTCTTTTTGCGCTACGAAAGCCCGCTTCACAATTTGGCGCACGTTTTCCTCCGCGCCGCCGACGCACACAAGATCGACTGGCGTCTGCTCCCGGCTCTTTCCATCGTGGAAACCGGCGGTGGGAAAAGCGGCACGCCGTCGAACGTTTTCGGTTGGAATTCCGGCCGTACCCGATTCGCCAACGTCGAAGCGGGCATTCTCTTCGTCGCCAGCCGTTTCGCCGAATCGCCGATCTACGCCGGCCGGACCGCCATCGGCATCCTGCAGAAGTACAATCCGGCGCGCAAGTCCTATCCGCCACGGGTTACCAAGTACATGCTGGAGATCGCCCCGCACCCGGTGGAATGATTTTTTCGCTGGAGTGATACGAAATCCGTTTCTGTTCCGTTCGTCCTAGGGAAGGCACTCACTTCCTGGAGAAAACGAACATGAAACTGAAAACCTCCCTCAAAGCCGGCTACAAAGCCTGCACCCGTACCGACGGCACCTGCACGGATTCGAACCACAACCAAGCCACAGCGCTGCGCCTGAAGACCTCCCTCAAAGCCGGAATTAAGGTCTGCACGCGCACCGACGGCACCTGTGCTGACTCCAACCACAACCAGGCCACCGCGCTTCGCCTGAAAACCTCCCTGAAAGCCGGTATCAAAGTCTGCACCCGAACGGACGGCACCTGTATGGAATCCAACCACAACCAGACCCGCTACTCCCCCACAAAAAAGTAAACCACCGTCGCCGCCACCACCGGTACCAAACTCAATCCCAGCAGCACCACCGTCAACCACATCCCCACAAAACTCTGCTCCCCCGGCCCAGCCAGCAACACGTTGCTCGCCGGATTTCCCGGGTCGTAGAAAACCCGCACTGCAGCCCCCGCCACAAATCGCCCCGCCACCTCCCGCTGCGCCTGCTCCGAACTGGAATCTCCCTCCACCCCAAGCCGTACCCGGTCCCCCGTCCACTCCCTACCACCCACCTCGAACCGGTACCGCACCTCCGCCGAATAGCTCACGCTTCGCTGATTATTCGTCACCTCCCGCTCCACCGTACTCGAAACAATCGTCCCCACCGCCGCCGGCCAACCCGCGCTCGCCTTGGCATTCCAATACACCGGAACCCCCAGCCACAACCCGCGCACAAACACAACGCAGAAGCCCCCAAAGACCAAATAAATCGCCAGTAATCCCCACCACGGAATCAGTCTCATCCCGCTCACGATACCCTAAATAGACGATGTTCGCGATCCGCCTCCTCACCGCCGCCGACGCGCCCGCCTTCTGGAACCTCCGCCTGGAGGCCCTCTCCGCCGTCCCCGAAGCCTTCGGCGAATCCGCCGCCGAGCACGCCAAAACCACCGTCGATGCCGTCGCCCAGCGCCTGGCCAACTCCACCCCAGCCAACTTTGTCGTCGGCTCGTTCGACGATTCCGGCCTCGCCGGCACCGCCGGTTACTACCGCGACACCCGCGAAAAGCGCCGCCACAAAGGCCACGTCTGGGGCATGTACGTAGCCCCGCGCCTCCGCGGCCAAGGGGCAGGGAAGTCCCTCCTTGCCGAACTCATCCGCCTCGCCAAAACCGATCCCAATCTCCGCACCATCCTCCTCTCCGTCTCCGAAACCCAGCCCGTCGCCCGCCGCCTCTATGAATCGATGGGCTTCGTCCACTACGGCACCGAACCGGTCGCCCTCCGCGTCGGCGATCGCGACCTCGCCGAGGAATTTCTGGCCCTCCGGCTATACTGACTCATGGCCTTAAACGACGCGCAGGACCTGGGTAAATTCGGCTACGCGCAAGAACTCTTCCGGAGCATGGGTGGCTTCTCCAACTTCGCCATCTCCTTCTCCACCATCTCCATCCTCACCGGCGTCGCCACCCTCTATGGCTACGGCCTGGAAATGGGCGGCCCGCTGCAAATGACCATCGGCTGGCCCCTGGCAACGTTTTTCACTCTCGCCATCGCCGCCTCCATGGCCGAACTCTGCTCGGCCTACCCCACCTCCGGCGCCATGTACCATTGGGCCGCCGCCCTCGCCGGCCCCGCCACCGGTTGGTTCGTCGCCTGGCTCAATATCATCGGCGGCGTCGCCGCCATCGCCGGTATCAACTACGGCTGTGCCCAATTCATCCTCCCGTTCTTCGACATCGCCGCCACCCCGCTCAACGTCTTTCTCGTCTTCGCCTTTACGCTCATCGTTCACGGCGCCCTCAACCACTGGGGCGTCGGCCTGGTCGCCAAGCTCAACGACGTCAGCGTCGCCGTCCACATCGTCGGCGTCATTCTGATCGTCGGCTGCGTCTTCTTCCTCGCGCCAACCCAGCCTCCGGCGTTCTTAATGGAAGCCGTCAACAGCAACGGCCGCTCCCCCTACGCCTGGGCCTTCCTCCTCGGCCTCCTCCAAGCCCAGTGGACGTATACCGGCTACGACGCCTCCGCCCACATGTCCGAAGAAACCAGCGACCCCCGCCGCACCGCTCCCTGGGGCATCGTCATGGCCGTCGCCATCGCCGGCATCACCGGCTACGCCCTCATCCTCGCCCTCACCATCGCCATTAAGAGCATCCCCGAAGTCCTATCCGCCAAGGACGCCGGCGGCAACGCCATCCCAGCCGCCATCGCCATCCTCCAAACCGCTCTCGGCGCCAAACTCGGCAACACCATGGCGGCGCTCGTCTCCATGGCCATGTGGTTCTGCGGCCTCGCCTCGGTCACGAGCGTCTCCCGAACGGTCTATTCGCTCGCCCGCGACAACGGCACGCCATTCGCGACTCTCTTCAAACGCGTCAATCCGAAGCACGGCACCCCGGGCCCCGCCATCTGGGCCACGGCGATCTCGGCAATGGTCGCCATGGTCTGGAGCGGCATCGTCCCCATCGTAACGTCGCTCAGCACCGTGGCCCTGTATCTTGCCTACGTGATCCCGATCATCCTCGGCCTCCGCGCCCGCGCCCAATGGGCCGGACAAGCCGTATGGACGCTAGGCAAATGGGGCCCAATCGTGAATATCCTCGCCATCGTCTACGGCCTGGCAGCGTGCATCATCCTCGTCATGCCCCCCAACGAACTGGCCGGCAAGACGCTCGCCGGCGTCCTCGCCGCCCTGGTCGGCATCTACCTGATCGCCGTCCGCAAAAACTTCACCGGCCCCACCTGGGCCTCCCATTAAACCGTGTCACACACGGTTTTCACAAAGGGGTGATGTTGAAAACAAAGGCCTTCTGCGTCGAGCATGCGAAAAAAGCCCCGAAACTTAATTGTGCCTGACACAATTTCCGGTCTACGCAATCCGTCAAACTAGACTCATGCAACCCATCGACTTCATCCCCCACGGCGGCGGCCCCTGCTTCTTCATGGACTGGACCATGGGCCCGGCCGACACCTGGGACAACATGGCCGCCTTCCTCCGCGCCTACAATACCCAGCCCCACCCCAAGGCCATCCTCCTCATCTCCGGCCACTGGGAAGAATCCGCCTTCTCCCTCACCACCCACCCCAACCCGCCCCTCATCTACGACTACTCCGGCTTCCCGCCCCACACCTACAAACTTGAATACAACGCCCCCGGCTCCCCCGATCTCGCCGCCCGCGCCGCCGAACTTCTTCAACAATCCAACCTTCCCACCCGCCTCGACCCCACCCGCGGCTGGGACCACGGCGTCTTCATCCCGCTCAAACTCATGTACCCCGACGCCCAAATCCCCATCGTCCAACTCTCCCTCCACAACAGTCTCGACCCCGCCCTCCACCTCCGCGCCGGCGCCGCACTAAAACCCCTCTTAAATGAAGGCGTCCGCATTATCGCCAGCGGCATGTCCTATCACAATCTCCGCCAATTCGGCCCCCGCGCCGCCGCTCCGTCGGAAGCCTTCGATCAATGGCTCACCCAAGCCCTCACCGCCGAAGACCGCAACGCCCAACTCACCCACTGGGCCTCCGCCCCCTCCGCCCGCGACGCCCACCCCCGCGAAGAACACCTGATCCCGCTCATGGTCGCCGCCGGCGCCGCCAACCCCGCCCCCGCCGAGAAAATCTACACCGATCACGTCATGGGCGCCCGCGTCTCCGCCTTCCGCCTGCATCCATAATCCACCTTGTAAAGAAGTGTTAGGAACCCGCCCCCCGCGGAACGCCCCACCCTCCGACCGCGTCGACAAGAACGTGATGATTTCCCGCCGCACCCTCCTAACTACCTCATTCCTAACGCCCATAATCGCCCGCAACTGGGACCGCAACACCTTCCCCGACTGGTCCCCCGACCACATCGACAAACTCCTCACCGACTCTCCCTGGGCCCGCCCCCACACCCTCCCCTTCCGTTTCTCCGCCCCCGCCCATATCAATCATTTCGATCAAATCGGCGAACCCCTCGGTCTCCCCAAAGGCTGGCCCGGCAACTCCCCCAAACCCGCCAACAACCCCATCCCCAACATCCAAACCGCCCCGCCCGTCCAAACCGAAATCTACCTCACCACCCGCTGGTCCAGCGCACTCCCCATCCGCCAGGCCCTCGCCCTCCACCAATTCGGCCGCGCCGGCCTCCAATTTGCCAACGCCGCCGCCCTCCTCAACGAATCCCCCGCCGAATACATCCTCGACGTCGCCGGCTTCCCCGCCGGCTCCATCCCCCAAGGTGTCCGCCGCTTCGAAGCCGAACTCCTCCAATCGGCGACAATCACAGTGAAGGGCCACAAACCCCTCCACGCCACCGCCGTCAGCGTCCCCGAACACGGCAACCACCTCATCGCCACCATTCGTTTCCCCCGTAACGGCAACTTCACAGACCAATCCGGGTTCATAGAGTTCACGGCCCAATCCGGCCCCATGGACATCCGCCAGAAATTTAAACTGCAAGACATGAACTACAAAGGCCGCCTGGAGCTCTAACATGCGATTGACAATCCTCCTCTTCGCCCTCGCCGCCTTCGCCCACGCCGAAGTTGTCCCCGGTCGCTACATCGTCGAACTCACCGGCGACTCGATCTCCCAGCACCTCTCCCGCCGTGCCCGGCGCGAAACCCTCCGCGGCCCCGAAGCCGCCACCCGCCGCTCCGCCATTCGCGCCGAACAGGCCACCCTCCGCGGGCGCCTCGGCGCCGCCGTCACCGTCCAGGACAGCGTCGAAAACATCTCCAATTCCCTGTTAATCGAAGTAAACGACGCCGAAGCCGCCCGCCTCTCCCGCCTCCCCGGCGTCCGCCGCGTCACTCCGGTCCGCACCCTCAAACGCGTGCTCGACCGCGCCGTCGTCGTCAATCGCATCACCGAAGCCTGGGATCAAATCGGCGACGACAAGGCCGGCGAAGGCATCAAAATCGCCATCATCGATACCGGTGTCGATAACGGCCACGCCGCCCTCCGCGACGCCGCTCTCAAGTTACCCTCGTCATTCCCAAAGACAAATGCCGCCACCGACGAGACATTTACAAGTAACAAGGTAATCGTCGCCCGTAGTTACGTGAACTTACTCGCGCGCCGCGATACCGACTTATCCGCCCGCGACCGCGTTGGCCACGGCACCGCCCTCGCCGTCGTCGCCGCTGGCATCCGCACCGCGGGGCCTCTCGCCACCATCCAGGGTGTCGCCCCCCGCGCCTACATCGGCAGCTACAAAGTCTTCGGCTCCCCCAATGTCAACGATGGCGCCACCAACGCCGCCATCCTCAAAGCCATTGATGACGCCGTCGCCGACGGCATGGACATCATCAACCTGAGCCTCGGTGACGATATCGTCTCCCGCCAGGAGGACGACCCCCTCGTCGCCGCCGTTGACCGCGCCTCCGCCGCCGGCGTCCTCGTCGTCTGCGCCGCTGGCAACAATGGCCCCGACTTCGGCACCATTTCCTCGCCCGGCTCCGCCCGCTCGGCCATCACCGTCGGCGCCACCCGCAACGACCGTGGCTTCGGCGCCAGCGTCGACGTCGAAGGCCTCGGCGTCGTCCTCGCCCTCACCGGCAGCGGCGCGCCCCCGGCCAACCCCATCACCGGCCCGATCGCCGATGCCGGCCTCGCCTGCGACACTCTTCTCGCCGGTAGCCTCACCGGCAAAGTCGCCCTCATCCTCCGCGGCACCTGCACCTTCGAAATCAAACTCAACAACGCCCAGCGCGCCGGCGCCATCGCCGGCCTCGTCTACGCCACCGCCGCCGCGCCCGACCCCATCGGAATGAACGTCGGCGCCGCCACCCTCCCGGCCGAAATGATCTCCAATGCCAACGGCCAAATGCTCAAGGAGAAGGAAGGCGCTACCGTAACCCTCCGCTTCACCCTCGGCGCCGTCCCCCAAAGTTTCAACCAGATCGCCCCCTTCTCCGCCATCGGTCCCAACGTCGATCTCTCCATCAAGCCGGATCTCGTTGCCGTCGGCGAAAGCTTCTACGTCGCCACCCAAACCGTCGACCCCGCCGGCGACATGTACAGCGCCAGCGGCTTTGCCATCGTCGATGGCACCAGCTTCTCCTCCCCCCTCGTCGCCGGCTCCCTGGCCCTGCTCAAAAGCGCCCGCCCCGGCCTCACCGTCGACCAATACCGCTCCCTGCTCATCAACAGTTCCACCCCCGTCACCGACGTCATCGGCGACGCCGCCACCATCCAGAAAATGGGCGCCGGCCAGCTCCATCTCGGGGCCACTCTCCGCGCACAGGCCGTGGCCTACCCGGCCTCACTCAGCCTCGGGACCAACTCCCGCGCCACCGGCACCCTCAAGGTCGAGAACCTGAACCCGGCCGACGAAATCTACTCGCTTTCCATTGAACCGCGCAACGGCGCCGCCGCCCCGAATCTCTCCGAATCCACCCTCAACATCCCCACGGCCAAGACCGCCGAAGTGGCCCTCGAACTCGACGCCTCCACCCTCGCCCCCGGCGCCTACGAAGGCTTCGTGAAAATCACCGGCGCCACCTCCGGCACCGAGATACGCGTCCCCTACTGGTTCGCCGTCCCTGACAAAACGCCCGCCGCCATTCCGATCCTCGCCACCACCGCCACCGGCCGCCGCAACGGCCAGGTCCGCGACGCCATCTACTTCCGCGTCACCGATGCCGCTGGCGTCCCCATCTCCGGCATCAAACCCGACGTAACCGTGCAATCCGGCAATGGCTCCGTAACCGCGATCAGCGACTACGACAACGATTCCCCCGGCCTCTTCAGCGCCACCGTTCGCCTCGGCCCGGTCGCCGGCGCCAACGTCTTCCGCATCGAAGCCGGTGAAAAGACAATCGACATCACCATCACCGGCAACTAAACCGCGCTCAGTGCGCGGTCTTCAAAATCAGCGTCATCAGGTTCCACGCCACCAGCGCCGCGAAGCCAATATTAATCCGTCCCAACAACTGCCCCTTCGCCGTCTGCCAGCAATAGACACCCAGGCCGAAGGCAAGCACCTTCACGGCCAGCAATCCCGATAACGGCGTCGGGAATGCTTGAATCGCCCAGTTCACAAGCGGATTTCCTTCGCTAACCCCGTTAATGAGGAACGCGATGGTCGTCAGAAAATCAAGAACCTGCAGGTAGGAGTAGTGGTAGAGGGTCTGCGTCATGCTGGCGTGCTCTTCCCAATTAGGCTATCCCTGGGGAACAGGGGCACCAATAGATCACATCTACCAAAACTACCCAACTCCCGTACCAGTACGATTTCGTTAAACCGTAAAACTATCCCCTCGCGCCGGGATCGTCACCGCCACTCCGTACCGATCCTGAATCGCCGCCGCCATCGCCTGCTGCTGCGTATACTCCCCATGCACCAGGAACACGTGCTTCACCGTTTTCACCAACGGCTCCATCCACGCCAGCAACTCCTGCTGATCGGCATGTCCGCTCAACTCGTTGATCTTCAAGACTTCCGCCCGCACCCGCACCGGTTCGCCGAAAATATTCACTTCCTTCTGCCCGTCCAGCAACTTCCGGCCCAGCGTGTTCTCCGCCTGGAACCCGGTGATCAGCACCGTGTTCTTCGGGTCGGCGATGTTGTTCCGCAAATGGTGCAGTACGCGCCCGGCTTCCGCCATCCCCGATGCTGAAATAATCACGCACGGCACCCGCACATCGTTCAGTGCCTTGGACTCCTCCACATCCCGGATATACCGCAGCCGCCGGAAGCCGAACGGATCGTCCCCGCCATCGACGAACGTGTTGGTCTCGGCGTCGTAACACTCGGTGTGCGTCCGGAACGCCTCGGTCACGTTTACCGCCAGCGGGCTGTCCACAAATACCGGAATCTCATTGATCCGTCCCTCGTGAATCAACTCGTGAATCATCAGCACCAACTGCTGCGTCCGCCCCACCGCGAACGCCGGCGCGATGATCTTCCCCCCCCCGGTTCGCCGTGCCGTTGATGATCGCCGCCAGCTTCTCTTTCGCATGCGCCAGCGGCTGGTGCAGCCGGTCGCCATACGTGCTTTCCATGATCAGAATATCGGCCGCCACCGCCCGCTCCGGATCCCGGATGATCGGCAGATTCTTCCGCCCCACATCGCCCGAAAACACCAACCGCTTCCCCTCCAACTCCAACTCCAGGAACGTCGACCCCAACATGTGCCCCGCCTCGTGCGTCGTCGAAAACACCCCCGGCAGAACCTCCGTCCGGGAATGCATCTCCACCGCCCGGAACTGCGCCATCGCCGCCTTGGCGTCGTTCACCGTGTACAACGGCGCCACCGGCTCTCGCTCCGGTTCGTCAATCACCCGCCGCCGGCGCGATGTCCGCCGGTTCAAGAACTCCGCGTCCTTCTCCTGAATGAACGCCGAATCCTGCAACATCGAGTTGCACAAATCAATCGTCGCCGGCGTCGTGAAAATCGGCCCGCCGAACCCCTTCGATGTCAGGTTCGGAATGTTCCCGGAATGGTCAATATGCGCGTGGGAAAGTAACAGCGCATCCACCTCCGAAGGCGGGAAGGGAAAGTTCGTATTCCTCTCCGCCGACTCGCTCCGGCGGCCCTGATACATCCCACAATCCAATAGGAACCGGCGGCTCCCGGTCTGGATCTCGTGCATGGAGCCAGTGACTGTGCGCGCTGCGCCGCGAAATGTGATTTGCATTCTACTCTGACTCTACCTTGTTATCCTGAGTTTCGCTCCGCATGTCGAAACTTGCCATTACCCTCCTCGCCCTCCTGCCCTCGTTCTGGATGTTGTGGCATTGCGGCGGCACCCCTCACCTCGGCTACTTCCACGACGATGGTATCTACGCCGGCACGGCCGCCTCCGTGGCGGAAGGAAGAGGCCTCCGCGTCGAAAGCCTTCCCGGCGAACCCTGGCAGGTCAAATACCCGCCCCTCTTCCCCCTCTATCTCGCCCTTGGCGTCAAGTGGGAACCCGCTCTCACGTTCCTCGTCTGGGTCCTTCTGCCCGTCCTCATGTTCCTCCTTTGGCGCTGGCGCGGCGATCCCTGGATGGTCCTCCTCCTTGGTTGGAATGTTTACTCGGTTATCTTCGCCTCTACCGCCCTCTCCGAAATCTTTGCCACCGTCTGGCTCGTCGCCTCCATTCATCTCCTGGAAAAGGACCGCTTCCGCGCTTCCGCCGTTTGTGCCGCCATGGCCTATCTCGTTCGTTCTGCGCTGATCGCCCTCCCCGCCGCCGCCGTCCTCTGGCTCCTCTGGCGCCGTCGCTTCCGGGACGCCCTTATCTACTCCGCCATCTTCGCTCCGTTCTTTGTCGCATGGTCGTACTTCGCGGCATCCCACATGATGCCCAATCTCAAAGGGCCCTGGGTCTACTACATCTCTTATCCCCAGATCTTCCGCGAAAGCATGAGCTGGGAACTGTTGCCAACCGTCCTCTCCACTAATTTCCAGTCCCTCATCGCCAGCCTCGGCGGCGTACTCTTCTTCAACTCCGGCGACTCCTTCCTGGACGTCAACTTCGCCCGCATCCTGCTCTTCGCCTCTATCTCCGGCCTCGTCCGCGAGTTCCGCCGCCACGGTCTCGCACCTTATCCGCTCATGGCCATCCCCTACTTGGTGCTCCTCGTTGTCTGGAACTTCGTGCCAACTGAGCGGTTTCTCTTCCCTCTTCTGCCGCTCCTGCTCGCCGGTCTCGTCACTGAACTCCGCCACATATACGCCATGCTCCAGTCCACCTGGGAAAAGCAGCGTGGCGCCACCATCGTGATCGGCGCGCTGGTCGCCGCGGGAGCCTTCTGGATGGTGGAGCGCAACAGCCTGGCAGCCTGGCGCAGCCCCATCGCGATCGCGAGAAACTACCGTGAGCTCGCCGCCGACCGCGACCTCGCCTATCAATGGATTATTGCCAATACGTCCCCTGACGCCAACTTCCTCGCTGCAGAGGACCCGGCTCTCCGCCGCCACACTGGCCGTCACGCCATTGGAATCCACTGTCCCGCCCGCTACTTTTACACCAACGATATGAAGGGCATCTACGCCTACCACGACTCGCTCATTCGTAACATGTCCGCCGAAAATCTGAGCTACGTCCTGATCGGACCTAACGATCTTGCCCAGGACCTCAATGGGAGCGACCGCGAGAAGATCCTCTCCGATTGGAAGACCCGCCCCGACCTGGAGACCGTCTACGAAAACTCCCGCTTCCAAATCCGCCGCCGCCTTAATTAGAGCCACCCACGCTTATTTCCGACTTTTTTCTAAAATTTCCGATAACCCTATTTAACCCAATCGCTTATAAGGAAGTTCTATCCCCGAAAAAGGGTACCCCCCTCGCGCCCTCCCCCCTCTGTCCGGCTACAATCAAAATCGTGCCACCACTCCAGCGTGTACTCGCCGCCGCCCTCCTCCTCGCCGCCCCCGTCCTGGCGCAAAAGAAACCCGTAACTCTCGAAGCCGCCGCCGCCGCCCGCCCCATGGGCGACAACGTCTCCCCCGTCTGGGCTCCCGACGGCACCCGCTTCCTCTACACCGAAGCCCGCAAAATCCGCCTCTACAACGCCGCCACCAAAGAATCCCGCGTTCTGGCCAACCTCGCCGACCTCGAAGGCAAAGCCAAGTCCGACACCAAAACCGGCGGCGCCTTCCAATGGCAAAACCGCCGCGTCGCCGGCAGCCGCCCCCAATGGTCGGCCGACGGCAAATCCATCCTCGTCCCCGCCGCCGGTGATCTCTTCCTCCTCGACCCCGCCACCGGTAACGCCCGCCAAATCACCGCCACCGCCACCCCCGAAGAGGACCCCCAACTCTCCCCCGACGGCACCCACATCGGCTACCGTTCCAACAACGATCTCTACGTCATCGCCATCGACTCCGGCAAAGTCCGCCGCCTCACCGCCGACGGCAGCGCCACCATCTGGAACGCCCGGCTCGATTGGGTCTACCCCGAAGAACTCTCCATCCCCCGCGCCTGGTGGTGGTCCCCAGATAGCCGCGAAATCGCCTATCTCCAGTTCGATGTTGTCGCCGAAATGATGCACCCGCAGGTCGATCCCGGCCCCGTCCAGGCCGTCCTCGAACCCCAGCGCTTCCCCAAGGCCGGTACCCCCAACGCCACCATCAAGCTCGGCGTCGTCCCCGTCCGCGGCGGTAAAACCCGCTGGATGGACATAGGCCCGACCGCCGATAACCTGATCGCCCGCGTCCAGTGGATGCCCGGCGGCAAGGAAATCGCCGTCCAACGCCTCCCCCGCACCCAGGAACGCCTCGAACTCCTCGCCTTCAACACCGCCACCGGCAAGCCCCGCCTCCTGCTCGAAGAGAAGGACTCCGCCTGGGTCAACGTCCACAACATCCTCCACTTCTTCCCCGACGGCAAGTTCCTCTGGGCCAGCGAACGCGACGGCTTCCGCCATCTATACATGTATGGAAACGGCGAGCCCAAACAGCTCACCCGCGGCGAATGGGAAATCGTTGAGCTCGACGGCGTCGACACCACCCGCAATCAGGCCTGGGTCACCACCACCAAAGACAGCCCCATCGAGCGCCAACTCTACACCGTCGACCTCGCCACCGGTGAACTCAAGAAACGAACCCCCGAACCCGGTACCCACAGTGCCAACGTCTCCCCCACCGGGGCCTACTATCTCGACGCCTTCCAAAGCAACCGTGCGCCGTCCCGCCAGACGCTGTTCGACAATGCCGGCGCCCAGGTCGCCGTGCTCCGCGAGCCCGCCGCCGACCGGTCCAACTATGACATCCAACCCGTCGAGAACCTAACGTTTAAAGGCAAGGATGGAACCCTCTTCTACGCCCAGGTCATCAAGCCCAAAGACTTCAGCCCGGCCAAAAAGTACCCCGCCATCGTGATGGTCTACGGCGGCCCCCACGCCCAGACGGTGCGAGATACGTGGACCGGCGCCAACTGGGAACAGGCGCTCGCCGCCAAAGGCTACGTCATTTGGCGCATGGATAATCGCGGCTCCAACTACCGCGGCCATGCGTTTGAAAAGGTGGTGCACAAGCAGTTCGGCAAACTCGAACTGGCCGACCAGCTCGAAGGCGTCGACTATCTCATCAAGCAAGGCTACGTCGACCCCAACCGCATCGGCATCTACGGCTGGAGCTACGGCGGCTACATGACTCTTTATTCAATGACCCATTCCAAGGTCTTCGCCGCCGGCATCGCCGGCGCCCCGGTCACCGACTGGCGCCACTACGACACAATTTATACGGAGCGTTACATGGGCCTCCCCGCCAAGAACGAAGACGGGTATAAGGCGAGCAGCCCCGTCAGCGCCGCCGGAAACCTGAGCGGCAAGCTGATGCTGGTACACAACTTCCAGGACGACAACGTGCTGTTCCAGAATAGCCAGAACATGATGGAGGCATTGCAGAAGTCCGGCAAGCAATTCGAGATGATGTTCTACCCCCTGAAGAGCCACGGCGTCATGGGCCCGCTCCGCCTGCACCTCCTGCAAACCACGACCAACTTCCTCGACCGCACCCTCGCCCCCTAACCCAGATTCCCCTGGGTACCGTGACACCGGGGAACTCCGCAATTTCGGAATTCCCCGATCGCGCTGAGCGCCCAGATTCCCCCTGGAGCCGTGCTACCGGAAAACTCTGTATTGTCGGAATTCCCCCTGGCAAGCCATTCCGCGGATTTGTACCCCGAATCCCCAAGCCCCTGCCGATCCCGCCCCCGCAATGTCCGCGAACCCGCCCCGGATTCCCGCACGGGCCGGGCTATCGGTGAAATCCGCGATTTCGGATTTCACCCTGGCAAACCGTCCTGCGGGTCCCTGACTCGTCCCCCCGGTGATCCTTGGGGCTCGCCCGTGGAAATCCTGGAGCCTGTTTCGGAATTCCCCGGCCACCTGTTCAGACGATCCCGCCTCTCCGAACACCCGCACCGAATTCCCAGCCACCGCGACAGGCCCGCGCCCCCTGCGTCGCCCCGGGAAACCCCGAGGGGCTAACCGCCCAATATCCTTGAGCTTTCCCGGATTCACCTTGGTGTCTGGCTACCGGGAAACCCCTGGTTTCAGGAATCTCCCTACCGCCCCAACACCCTTACCGTAATCCCACTCCCACCAACAGGCCCAAAATACACCCGCTGCGTGGCCTTCTGGAAATCCCCGGGCTTCGCCTTCGGAATGTCCATGAACTTCTGCGGATTCCGGTCCACCAACGGGAACCACGAACTCTGCACCTGGACCATCACCTTATGCCCGCGCCGAAACGTATGAAACACATCCGGCATCCGAAATGTAATCTTATCCAACTGCCCTGGCACGAACGCTTCTGGTTTCTCAAAACTATTCCGGAACTTACCCCGGAACGGCTCCCCGCGGACTAACTGCTGATACCCGCCCATCCGTACCCGCCGTTGATTTGGATCCGGATCCGGAAAGTCATTCGGATACACGTCAATCAGCTTCACCACAAAGTCCGCATCCGTCCCTGTCGTCGAAACCTGCAACGTAACATCCAACGGCCCCGCCACCGTCAAATCTTCCTGCAACTCCGCCATCTCAAACACCAGCACGTCCGGCCGCGACGCCGCCTGCCGCTGGTCGTCCAACATATACTCCACCGTCATCGTGTTCGCCGTATACGGCACCGATGGCACCGGCCGCGCCGGGTCGCTCACATACTCGGCATACCCGCCGCGCGACGGCGGATTCCAACCCAGTCTCCCATCCCCCTGCAAATGCATCGTCCGCTCCACCACTTCCTTCGGCGGCCACGCCGGTAGATGCCGCCACTGATTGGCCCCCGTCTCAAACACGATCGCCTCCGCCAGTCCGGCCGGTTTCTCCTCACGCAGAATCCGCTCAAAGAACGGGAACTCCACGTGCTCCCGGTACCACCGCGACGTCTTCTGGTGAAACGGCACATCGCCCAGATGATCCCCGTCCCCCCGCGACCACTGCCCATGCGACCACGGCCCCATCACCAGAATGTTGTAAGTTCCCGCGCTCCCCGCCTCGGTCTTCTTATAAGTCTCCAAGGCGCCGAATAAGTCCTCCGCGTCATACCATCCGCCCACCGTCATCACCGCCGGTTTGACGTTCCGTAAGTGCGGGCGCACATCCCGTGCCTTCCAAAAGGAGTCATAATTCGAATGATCCATCAGGTCCTTCCAATAAGGCACGCGGTTTTTCAGCAACTGCTCGTTGACCTCCTCCAGCGTGCCCATCTTCAGGAACAGCGAATACCCGTCTGGCGACGGATACTCCGGGTTCTTCCGCACCTCGGTCGGATTGGCTTGCGTGTCCCGGTCGTTGGAGTACATCCACCGCGCCGCGTGCGCCAGGAAGAACGCGCCATTGTGCCGCCAGTCATCGCCGATGAACCAGTCCCCCACCGGAGCCTGCGGCGACACCGCCTTCAAAGCGGGATGGGCGTCCAACATCCCCATCGTCGTGTAGAACCCCGGATAGGAGATCCCCCACATCCCGACCCGTCCGTTGTGGTTCGGCAACCGCTTCAGCAACCAGTCGATCGTGTCGTACGTGTCGCTGGCCTCATCGATATCCTTCGGCCCATTCTTTACCGCCTTATGCGGCCGAACCTGTTCAAACACACCCTCACTCTTAAACCGCCCGCGCACATCCTGATATACGAAGATGTACCCCGCCTTCTGCGCATACTCCGACGGCCCCAGCGCCGCCCGGTAGATGTCTTCCCCGTAAGGCTGGCAGCTGTACGGCGTCCGCGTCAGCATCACCGGGTACTTCTTGCTCGCGTCCTTCGGCTGATACACGGCGGTATACAGCCGCACGCCATCCCGCATCGGGATCATGAATTCGTACTTGGTGTACTGTTCCCGCACCGGAGGCGGTTCGAGCGGTTTGTCGTCGGCCATCGCCGCAAACGCGGCAGCCATGAGCATCAATATACGCATAGGATGTTGAGTATCCTGACACATCCACTTCGTCACCCGCTAGCCGCCCTAATGCAACCCATAACCGGCCGTCCGGCCCAGTTCCCCAATTCTGTCCGTCGCGATGCCATCCGCCTCCGGGTAGCGATGGCGAACCCTTTCTTTGATTGGCTACACTATCCGCCATGCGCCTGCTACTCGCATTCACGTTCCTGACGCTGTTCGTTTCCGCGCAACCCAAGCCCGCCAACCTCAGAGTCAGCACCTGGGTGCGCGAGGACATCTTCGCGGGATTCCTGGACAACGACATGACCCGCCATGCCGTTGGCGCAAAGAAACTGGAGGCAATTCTCGCGGCCGATCCCAAAGCCGCTGATGCCATTGCCTGGCAAGGCGGAAGCGAGCTTCTGTTCGCCGTCCGCGCCCACGATGCCGGAGATGTCAATGGTTTCAACGAGCACTTCGCGAAGGCGAACGAACGCTTTGCCCGCGCGGCGGCGCTTGTGAAAGAGACCCCCTCCCATGGGCAGGCAGTCCTGGCGATCACCGGCGGGTCATGGGTCGTCTTCGGAGATCGCCTGCCTCCCGCTCACCGGACTACCGCCTGGCAGCTTGTCAGGGAGAACTATACCGCTCTCCGAGCCGCGCAGAAATCTTATTGGGATAAACTCCCCGCCCATCACCGCGGTGAGCTGAACGCCGGGCTGGCCCAGGCCGCGCAACGGCTTGGAGAAGTGGAACTGGCCGCCAAGCTAACCGCTGAACTGGCCGCCGAGCTGCCCAATACCCCCTACGCCGTTTTCGCCAAACGCTGGCTCGACAAACCAGAAACGATGTCGAACTCCAAGCTGACCTGCTCCAGTTGCCACGATGCCGGGCGGCTGCAGGCAGCACTCAGCACCGGAAACTAAGCGCCGACGGCGTTCCGCTTCACGGGAGGGTTGGTGTTCTCGCCCACCGCGCGGATCAGCGTTTCCGGGCTATTTCTTTGCTCAAATCGCGGAACGCAGCGGTTCAGGAAGATCTCCACCAGCAGCCTGTCGAAGTGCATTCCGGCACCCTTTCGAAGGATCTCGTGTACTTGCTCGACCGGCATGCTCTTGCGATACGGCCGGTCGGTACTCAGCGCATCATAGACATCGGCGACCTTTACGATCCGCGCCGCGATCGGGATCTGCTCCCCGCGCAGTCCGCGCGGATATCCGGTTCCGTCCAGATTCTCGTGGTGCAACTCCACCGCATCCAGATACTTCTCGAACTGTGCGACCTGCTCCAGTACCTCGCGCCCGATCGTCGGGTGCTGCTTCATCAGGTCGAACTCTTCCTTGGTTAACCGTTCGTGCTTATGCAGGACTTCGTCGGGCACCCCGATTTTGCCAATGTCATGCAGCAGCGCTCCGATACGAATATCGTCGACTTGATCCTGCGGCAATCCGAAGTCTTTCGCCAGCGCCTCCGAGTAGGCTGAAACGCGGTGGCTGTGGCCGGCCGTGTAAGGGTCCCGGGCGTCGAGCATGGCGACGATGGCGCCCATGAACTGGAAGTAGGTCTGGCTGAGTTGCCGCTGGCCGACTTCGATCGATTGCACGGCGCCATGCAAGGTTTTCGCGAGAGCATTCACCTCGGCGATCCGGCTGGGTGGCGCTTCAATGTCGGACAGGTTGCCGGTCTCCTGCGCCTTGGCGCAAGAACGGGTCAGCTCCTGGAGCGGGCGGGCGATGGCGTTGCCCGTCAAAAATGTGAGCCCAAGCGCGCCGATAATGCTCAGGAATGCGCCGGCGACCATCAGGTTGCGCATGATCCCCAGCAGCGGGCTGGCCAACACATCGAATGAGTGGATCAGGTAGGCTTCGTACCCACCGTGCGCAAAGCCGGAGGCCGAACGGAGGAGCAGGAATCGCTGCCCGCCCACTTCCACTTCGCACGGGGAGTCTTCGGTGGCGCAGTCCGGAAGGGTGACCCCGGGCTGCACGGCCGCTGCCTGCTGCTTGCCAGTGGAGAGCATCACTTCCCGGTTCTTGGTAATGAGGTACCAGTTGACGCCGTCGAGGGGCATTTCGCGGAGCCAGTGCCGGCCGGTGGTCAGCCAGCCGACCGACTTCCCGTCCCGGACGAGCGGATAACTGGAGAAGAAGTAGTAGTCGCCGTCGAGTTCGCCCAGTTGGCGAGTGGCAGTGATGGGCGCGTCATGAGAGGCTTCCAGCAGGTCTTTGCCGTTCCGCCGAACCGTGGCGACCGGCGCCTTATCGGTCCCGGCGATGGAGTAGACGTCTTCGTCCAGCAGGTTGCCGAGCTGGGTGAGCTGATTTACGAAGGACGCATTGGTGGTCTTGCCACCCGGCCGCAGCGCGATGGTGATGCCGCTGGCTTCCGCCAGAGCGCCAGCCGAGCGTCGTACCCGTTCATCCCCGCTGGCGTGGGCGCGCTGAGTTTGCGAATCCCGGGCGACCAGTTCCTGGCGGATGTGATCCCGCAACTGGCTCTGGACCAGCCGGTCCAGCAAAGAGAAGCAGCTCAGAAAGACGATTCCGACGGGAAAGGCGACACGGACGAAGATATGGCGAGCCAACGAGGTCGGGCGCGTGCCGGGATCTTTCGGTTTTTCGACTCGTATTTTTAAGAGACCCATACCCATTTGAGCCGCGTCTGCTGCCCCTAGGTAGTCTATCGGAGGGATAAGGGGTAGAGTTTAGCCGTCGAAGGACTATTTCTTAGTTAATTCCGGGACGGTGTCGACGATTTTTACCTTATGGGTCCGCAGCTTCCGGAGTGAGAAGCCCTTGAACTCCGCTTCGACCACCAGGCCGTCATTGGTGCCGGGGACGGTCTGGTCGAAAACCAGGTTGCCGAGTGAGTAACATATCACCCCTGTCTGGTACTCCTCGCAGGGTTGGACGACGTGCGGGTGATGGCCAATGACCAGGGTGGCACCGGCTTCGATAGCGGCCCGGGCGAACTGCTGTTGCTGCGGGTGGGGCGCTTTAGCGTACTCGACACCGGCGTGCATGGAGACGACGGTGATGTTGGAGATTTGCCGGATAGCGGCGATGTCCTCGCGGAGGCGGACGATGTCGAGGCCGTTGATGCGGTTGTTGTCGTCCTTGTGATTGCCGTTGCGCTGGTCGTAGGTGTAACCGAGAAAGGCGAACTTGACGGTGTTGGCGGTGATGACGACACCACGGCGGGCGGCGGCTTCGTCGCGGCCAGTGCCGACGGCGGCGATCTTATTCTTCTCCAGCCAGTCGAGTGTGTAGAGCAGGCCGTATTCGTGCTGGTCCCGGGTGTGATTGTTGGCGGTCGAGACGACGTCGATGCCAGCGGCGAGCAGTCCTTCGATGCCTTCCGGCGGCGCCTTGAACACCATGCCGGCGGTTGGAGGATTGCCTTTATCGGAGAAGGGCGATTCCAGGTTGACGAAGGCCAGATCGGCTTCCTTGAAGAACGGGGCGATCTTACGGAAGGGCAGAGCTGGGTCGCCGGAGGCCTTCATGCGTTGGGCGACCTGGCGCGAGAGCATGACGTCCCCGCCGAAGACGAGCCGGTTGATGGGCGGGGGGACTTCGACGTCGGCTTTGCGGGGCGCCGGGGCCTCTTTGGGTTTGGGAGCGGAGCCGCCGCAACCGATGAGCCCTAGGGCGAAGAGCGCCACGACGGACAGCCGCATGGCGGTCAGCGGAGCCCCTCGGCGGCGGCTTCGTCGAGGAACCAGGTGACGGAGCCTTCGTGGCGCCGGGTGAGTTGGGCGGGGGCTTCGAGGAGCGACTCCGGTGCGGACCAGACTGTCTTCAGCGCCGTGGCCTTATCCGGTCCGGTTACCAGCATGAGCGTATGGCGGGCGCGGGCGAGGACGCCGGGCAGCAGGGTGATGCGAGCGGCCTTGAGCTTTTCGACGTAGACGGCGGCGGTGATGCCGGTGCGGTCAAGCACGAGCGGTTCGCCGGGGAAGAGGCTGGCGGTGTGGACATCGGGGCCCATGCCCTGCTGGATGATGTCGAAGACCGGGAAGTCGCCTTCCTTGAGGTGGAAGTGGCCGCGGATGTCGTCAGCGTAGCGTTCGGCGGCTTCCGAGACGGGGAGTTCGGCCTGCATCCGGTGGATGTTCGCCGGCGGGTAGTTGATGATTTCCAGCCAGTTATCGTGCGCGAGGGTGTAGTTGCTTTGCGGGTCCCCGGGCGGGACGGCGCGTTCGTCGACCCAGAAGAGGTGGACGCGGGACCAGTCAAAGGTCGCCTTGGCGAGATATCGGAATAGCAACTTCGGCGTTGTGCCGCCGGAGACGGCGATAGTTGCGGTGGGCCGCTCGGCGAGCGCTTCGGCAAGGATCTGAAGGATGTGGTCACCACACGCTTCGGCGGCTGCCAGTGGGTCGGCGCTCAGTACGGTCTGAAAGTTCATGTCAGTTAGTGCCGCCAGTTAGCGCGCGCAGGGTTGCATCGTAAGTGGGATCGGGTCCAAGGATACTGAGCTCTTCTCCGAGTAAGTCGGCGTCGGAGCGGACGGGGTCCGGGACGCGGGTGACCATGCCATCGAGGCTGGTGGCGACGAGTGCCTCACCGGCGTCGGCGACTTCAAGCCGCTGGCCGCCAGCGACGAGGCGGATCCGTTGGACGCCGGAGCCGGTGGCGGAGATCTGGGCGTTGGGCAGGATGCGGCGGAGCCAGGCAGCCAGGTATTGGACATCGGTGCCGGTGGGGCCGAAGCGGCCTTTTATTTCGACACGGTCGATGCGGCTGACGAGACTGCGGCAGGCACTGGTTTCAAACATCTGGGCGATCGTTTCGCGCCAAACGGTAAGGCGGCTCCAGGCAAGATCCTTGACGCGCCAGCCGGCCTGGCGGCGAAGTCCCATTTCCTTAAGGCCAGCGAGGGCGTCGGGGAACTGGGCCGAATCGATGATGAGCGGCCGGGCGAGCGGGAGCAGGGCCTGGAAGGCCGGATCCATGAGCAGTTGCGCGTCGCGGATCCAGAGAAGGACGGGAAGGTCGGCGACTGTGAGGCCGAGGGCGACGGCGTAGAAGTCCGGGATGTGGTCGCGGGTGGCGGTGAATTCGATCTGTTCGCAGCAGAGCTGTTGGCGGCGTCCGAAGGCCAGTTGGCATTGGGCGAAGACGCGGGCGGCGAACTCGGGCTCGGCTTTATCGACCAGCCGGAGGACGACGTAGCGGCTGGGGTGGGAGTGCATGAGATCGCCGAGGGTGCCGGCGAGGTCCTGTTCATCGCCATCGCCGGTGGTGGCGACGAGGAGGGTGAGGGCGCAGGCGCGGACGACGGCGTATTCGGTTTCGTGCTGGCCGAGCTCTTTCCAGACGTTCGCCAGATCCTTGAGGAGCTTCTCCGCGCGGATCTCTTCGACGAGGGCCGGCATTAGACAGGCCTCCGTTGGGGAGCCGGGAAGTGGGATTGCGGCTGGCCCAGGTTGGAGATCGCGCGCGCAGTGCTGGAGGCCGACTGGTTGCCGTGGGCCTTGGGCCGGGCGGGGATGGTGCGCGTATCGCCGGCCGGGTTGGGGGCGGGGCTCCTCACGGGATCCTCCACTCGTGGCCGTTGCGGGCGAGCATTTCGTCCGATTCCTTCGGACCCCAGGTGCCGGCGGGGTAGTTGGGGAACTGCTCGGGCTTGTGCTCCTGCCAGGCTTCCAGGATTGGCTGCACGGCGGTCCAACTCGCCTCGACCATGTCCTGGCGGGTGTAGAGCGTCGCGTCGCCGACCATGGCGTCGACCAGAAGTGTTTCGTAGGCGGTGGGGGTACGGCCGCCGAAGCTGGTGCCGTAGTTGAAGTCCATCGACACGGGGCGGAGCTTCATGCCGGCGCCGGGCTGCTTGGAACTGAAGCGGAGCGAGATGCCCTCTTCCGGCTGGATGCGGAGGATGAGCATGTTGGGGCGGGCGGTGTCGATCGACTCGCCGCCTTCGCCCTCCGTCATAAAGAGCGAATGGGGGACGGGGTTGAAGCGGATGGCGATATCGGTGACACGCTTCGGCATGCGCTTGCCGGTGCGGACGTAGAACGGCACGCCGGCCCAGCGCCAGTTTTCGATCTGGAAGGTCACGGCGGCGTAGGTGTCGGTCATCGCTTGCGGGTCCACCCCTTCTTCCTGACGGAAGCCGGGGAGATCCTTGCCGCCGACACGGGCCGGGCCGTACTGGCCGGCGACGGTGTGCTGGTGGACTTCGCTGTGCTTATAGGTCCGGATGGAGCGGAGAAGCTTGGCGCGTTCGTCGCGAACGCCGGTGGCTTCGAACACCGCACTGGGCTCCATGGCGACGGTGGCCAGGACCTGCAGCAGGTGGTTCTGGATCATGTCGCGGAGGGCGCCGGCTTCCTGATAGTAGCCGCCGCGGCCTTCGACGCCGATGGATTCGGCGGCGGTGATCTGAATGTGATTGATGTACTGGCGGTTCCAGAGGGGCTCAAACAGCGGGTTGCCGAAGCGGAAGGCGAGGATGTTCTGGACCGTCTCTTTGCCGAGGTAGTGATCGATGCGGTAGAGCTGGTCTTCGGTGAAGTGCTCGTGGAGCTGGTTCTCCAGTTCCCGGGCGCTCGACTGGTCGTGGCCGAAGGGCTTTTCGACGACGAGGCGGCGCCAAGCGCCGTTGGCGGCTTTGGCGAGACCGGCGCGGCCGAGGCCACCGGCGGCGGTGCCGTAGTGGCTGGGCTGCGTTGAGAGATAGAAGAGGACGTTGCCGGCGGTCTGGCGCGTCTTGGCTATTTCATCGAGGCGGACGGCGAGGCGCTGGTAGGCCGCGTCGTCACCGACGTCGCCGGCGAGGTAGAAGAGACCTCGGGCGAAGTCGTCCCAGAGAGCCTGGTCGAAGGGGCTGTTCTCGAGGAACTCCTTGACGGAAGCCTCCATCTTCTTCCGGAAGTCGTCATCGGACATCGCGGTGCGCGATATACCGACGACGGCGAAGCCTTGGGGGAGCCTGCGCTCGAAGGCCAGCCGGTAAAGGGAGGGAAGTAACTTGCGCTTGGTCAGGTCGCCGTTGGCGCCGAAGATAACTACGGCACAGGAAGGGACGCGGCGCTCGAACCGGAGCGGGTCCTGGAAGGGATTGGCTTGCGCCATACCCTTCAATCTAGCACCCGGGATACCCCTGCGTCTTTGCAGTCTGGTTAAGATAGTGGCTGTCTTCATGAAAGTTGTCCTCCTTTCCTTGTTCGCGATCGGGCTGGCGGCGCAGCCGGCCGACCCGGCGGTGCTGTCTGAGCAGGCGCGGGCGGCGATGGCGTCGGGCCGTTTTGACGAGGCTGCGGCGGTGTATCGGAAGCTGATTGCGCAGATGCCGAACGTGGGCGGGCTGCGGATGAATCTGGGTTTGGCGCTGTTTCAGGCGCGCAATTACCGGGCGGCGGCGACGGAGTTGAAGACGGCGCTGCGGCTGGAGCCGGGGCTCGGGCCGGCGTCGATGATACTGGGCATTTGCCACGGGAAGCTGGGCGAGCCGTTGTTGGCGATCCCTTTATTGGAGAAGGCCACGAAGACCGGGCCGGAGAATCCGGTGGTGGTTTTGGAGTTGGCGGATGCCTATTACGCCGTCGGGCGTCACCCGGAGGCGATCCGGCAGTTTGAGATTCTGGCGGGGATGCAGCCGAAGAATGCGGTGGCGTGGCGCGGGTTGGGGGTGGCGCTGACGGAGTATTCGCAGGTGCTGTTCGGGAAGCTACCGGCGGGCGGGGCGGAGGCGTTGACGCTGTTGGCGCGGTCGCGGTTGGCGGCCGATGAGCCGAAGGCGGCGTTCCGGTTGTTGCGGCAGGCGGTGGAGAAGAACCCGCGATTTGGGCCGGCGCATGGGTATTTGGCGGAGCTGTATGAGAAGACGGGCCATGCGGACTGGGCGGCGGCGGAGCGGGCGCTGACGGGACCGGGCGTGGGGGTGTTTGCGGAGATCGTGGCCAAGAGCGAGCAGGCGCTGCGGGCGTTTGGGTTGCTGGCGGCGTTGGGACCGTCGGTACCGTTGTTTGAGACGGAGGCGGAGGCGGCGCGGGCTCGGGGGGCGCATGCGGAGGCTGCTGCTGCGTGGCGGAAGGCGCTGGCGTTGCAGCCGGGGGCGGCGGCGTTGGAGAAGGGGTTGGCGCGGGCGCTGTTTGTGGGGCGGGCGTATGAGGAGGCGTTGCCCTTGTTGGCGAAGCATGGGATAGAGGCCGAGTTGGGGGAGGCGCTGTTGGAGACGGGGAAGGCGGCGGAGGCGATCCCGCATTTGTTGAAGGCTCGGGGCGCGGGGGCGGCGTTGGGACGCGCGTATTTGGCGGTGGACGAGCCGGCGAAGGCGATTGCGCCGTTGCGGGGGGCGTTGGCCGGGGATACCGACGGGTCGGTACATTTCCAGCTGGCGCGGGCATTGCAGCGGACGGGGGCGGCGGCGCAGGCGCGGGAGATGGACAAGGTGGCGGCGGAGATCCGGGCGCGGGTGGCGGCGCAGGCGGAGGCGGTGAGCGCGGTGGAGATTGTGCGGCCATGATTGGTGGGGTCTAAGATGCGGTTCTGTTTCCTCCTTTCTGTTGTTAGTTACGGCATCACGTTCGGTCCGGCTACGGGGCCGGGGTTTGTGTTGGAACATTCTCCGTCGCCGGAGAAGTACCTGGCTTCGACCATGGCGGGCGGGCTGGCTGTGTTTGACTACAACAACGACGGGCGGCCGGACCTGTTTTTTGCCAATGGGGCGGAGTTGCCGTCTTTTCGAAAGACGGGGCCGAAGTACTGGAATCGGCTGTATCGCAACGACGGCGATTTTCGGTTCACCGATGTGACGGAGAAGGCTGGTCTCGCCGGGGAAGGGTTTGCGTTTGGCGCGGCGGCGGCGGACTTTGATAACGACGGTTTTGTTGATCTTTTCGTGCCGGCGATGCCAACGCCGCGGTTGTACCGGAACAAGGGCGACGGGACGTTTGTGGCGGTGGCGCTGCCGGCGACGGGCGCCTGGACGGTGGCCGCCGGGTGGTTCGACTACGACCGCGACGGGCGGCAGGATTTGTTTGTCGTTAACTATCTGAACTGGTCGCCCATGAACAATCCATGGTGCGGGGACCGGGCGAAGAATGTGCGGGTGTACTGTCATCCGCGGCATTTTGCGGCTACTACGAATCAACTGTTTCGTAATATGGGCGATGGGACATTTACCGATGTTAGTAAGTCGGCTGGATTAGATAAGTTTCCGGGTAAGGGGATGAGTGTTGCCTTCGCCGACTATGACGCCGATGGGTATCTGGACGCATTTGTAACCAACGACGGGATGCCGAACTCGCTGTTCCGGAATTTGGGGAACGGCAAGTTTGAAGAGGCGGCGTTCGCGGCTGGGGTGGCATTGCCGGATCGCGGGGTGACGATTTCCAATATGGGTGTCGATTTCCGCGATTATGACAACGACGGGCGGCCGGATTTGTTGATTACGGCGCTGGCTGGCGAATCGTTTCCGTTGTTCCGGAATTTGGGGAAGGGCCAGTTCCAGGAGGCGACGGCGATGGCGCGGTTGGCGCCGCTGGTGGCCCGCAAAAGCGGGTGGGGCGTGGTGTTCGCCGACTTCGATAATGACGGCCGGAAAGATATCTTCACGGCTAACTCCCATGTAAACGATATGGTAGGTGTGACGACCTCCTCGGATGTGTATCTTCTTCCTAACTCGGTGTTTCAAAATCGGGATGGGAAGAGCTTTGTGGATGTTACTGGGGCGAGTCCGGCGCTGGCGGGCGCGGCGGCGGCGCATCGGGGGGCGGTGGCGGCGGACCTGGATGGCGACGGACGGCTGGACGTGGTTGTGACGGCGTTGGGCGGGGCGGCGGCCATTTGGCGGAATACGACTGTCAGTACGAATTCCTGGGTGGCGGTCCCGGCGCCGTTGAATGCGGCGGTGGTATTGGGTTCGCAGACAAATTTGGCTTCGTCGTCGGCCGGGTACTCGTCATCGGTCGTGGGCCCGGTGCATTTTGGGCTTGGGGCGGCGACTGGGCCTGTTTCGGGTACGGTGTTGGTTGTTGGTCAGGCGCCGGCCGTTTGGACGGGGCGGGCGCGGTAGATTGGGTTTCGGGCGTACGCGTGGGGCCTGGCCGGGGCCCCGGTTGATGGGTATGTTCGGGATGTCAAAGAGCTGGGCGCCGTTGGGACGATGGCTGGGCCAAGGTTCCGGCGGCGGTTTGGGTTCGCGTTGGCGAATTTGATTGTGACCCGGTTTTATGCGGGTTTTGTTGAGGACTTGTTCGCTTCGGCGAGGTTTGTCGCGTCTTGGGGACCCACCGTCGCCCTTCGGGCTTTGGTGGGCAAGCACCGTTCCTGGACAAGCGAGGTGTCCGGCGGGGACGCCCGCCATTTCCCCGGTGGGGTTACGCGGCGATTGGGTTCGCGTTGGTAAATCCGCGTCCGCCTTCGTAAGCCGGGGGGCGGGGCGGCAGTTTGGGCAGACGGCCGAACAACGGGTCGGGGCCGGGGTGCATGGCGTAGAAGAGTTCGCGGTCGTTATGGTTCCTCATCGCGTTGCCGAACCAGATTGCGGCTCCGCCCTTCACCATCGGCGGGAGGTATGCCTGCTCCGCTTTCACGACGTGGATTTCGCGGAAGAGCCGGGTGGTTTGGAGGTCCATCAGACTATTGATCGCGCTGTAGATCTGCATTTCGGCCGCGGCCCGGTAGCGGTTGAGTTGGTTCCACTCGGCGGCCGCGTCGGGGACCGCAAGCGGGTCTTCGTCGTGTTGCCGGAAGAGTCTGCCGATGAGGCTTGTGATTTTTTCGAGCCGGGTGGCGGCGTCGATGAATTGGGCGAAGACTGTTTCCTCGATGGCGCCGGTGGGCTTCATTTCCTGGCGCATTTTGGCTTCGAATTTCGCCATGTAGTCTTGCTGGTCCGGCGACAGGACGAGGATGCCCAAGCAGAGGCCATGCTTGATGTTGTTCCTGGACGACTGGGCCTTGCCCGCATCCGTCTTCGGGCCGGTGGAGTGCTGGGCGTTGGCCTGGTTGGCGAGGGTTTGCGCGGCGGTAGCCATGACTAACGGACCTCCTGTTCGGCGATGAGGGCGGAGAGGGAACCGTCGGTGTTGCCGGCGATGAGGTGGTCGACGGCTTGATCGATGTAGGCGCTGGCGGCTTTGGGCATGGGGATGCGGGCGGCGTCTGCGAGCGGGGTGGCGGTAGCGACCTTTTGGCGTGTGCGGGAGAGCCGGGTGGCGTGGCTGACGCGGGCGGCCTGGAGTTTGGCGACCTGTTTGCGGGCTCGGTTCCAGTTGCGGGTGGCGCGGTTCTGGGCGGCGAGGAGGCGCGGTTCGGCGTCGATGTTGTGCGCGTTGGCGCGGACACGTTCGAGTTCCCAGGCGGCGTAGGCCATCTGGTGGGTGAAGAACTTTTCGAGTTCGGTGAGGGGACGGGTGGCGGCGTCGGTTTCGAGGTTTATTTCGAGGAGACGGGTGTCGGGTAGAAGTGACATTTGGAGTCCTTTCCAGGGTGTTTGCCGGACGTCCTATCCGGGGTTGGAAGTGGGGGGCGACGCCCGATTCCTACTTCCATTATAGAAAGTTGTCTACTGTTTTCGGCTTTTTGGCGGTGGGGTGTAGATGGTGATGTCGTGTGGAATGAACGGGTTACGGATTATTTTCAAGTGTTGTGATCGGGTTTTCGAGAGGGGGTGTTTTTTGAGGTAGTGAGGGGAAACGGCTGTTTTCTGAGGACGTTGACCAGCCGGGACGGCGGATTGCGGCTTCCGCATCCTGCTGGAATGGTGGGGCCCGTCAACGCGTGGTTCGCGCCCCACCCCCTTTACGCTCCAGCCATGGCGCAGGGCTCCGCGTCCGGCTGCAAGATCGCCTGGTGTCGTCCCAGCGCCAGGCATTCCTCGAGCGCATCCACAAACGCAACGATGTCGGATTGGTGGTTGTGCCGGGAGATGGTGAAACGAATTCCCGGCCGGTTCATCGGCACGGCTGGAAACACGCAGATGCAGCACAAGAAGCCCCGTTCCTGCATGAGTTTGGCCACGTTGAACACCACGCGCGGGGAATCGCATTGGGTCTGGAAGATTGGAGTGTGCTGAATGCCCGCGAGCTGTAGGTCCCGTTCGCCGACGAGCGCCACGCATTGCGCGATGCGGTCGTGCAGTTCGGCCTGTAATCGGGGAAACTCACTGCTTGTGTGCAGCCGCGCCGAGCCGACCGCCGCCCCCAGCATGGGCGGCTGGATGGGGCCGGAAAACAACATGGGGCCACCGCAGCGCCGGATCCGCTCGGCCATTTCCCGGCTCGAAACCGCAATGACTCCGCCGGCGGCTGAGAACGCCTTGTTAAGCGACAAGGCCACGACGACGCGTTCGTCGCCGCCGAAGTGTTCGAGCGCTAAACCCCGGCCGTGTTTGCCGAAGCAACTGGTGGCGTGGGCATCGTCGATGTAGAGGCGGAGTTTGTCGTGCCTGCCCAAAAGATCCTTGAGTTCGGCCCACGGCGCACAATCGCCGAGCATGGAGTAGAGGCCATCGGCCAGGTACCAGACTTGCCCTTGGTGGTCTTGTAGCCGAGTGAGCAGCGCGTCCAACTGATCCATCCGGTTGTGCCGAAGTATCTCAAGCGACACACCGGGAATGAGCTTCACGGCGCTGTGCAGGCTGGCGTGGGCGAACTGATCGATGATCACAAAATCCCCGTCGCGAATCAGGACGGGCAGCGCCGCCATGTGCCCCAGGCTGGTTGACGCGGCGACCACGACCGGGCGCCCCGTCATCTGCTCCAGCAGCGCCTCCAACTCCAGATACAGTGGGCACTGCACGTAGGCCCGCGAGAAGTGGAACTGCGTGCCATAGTCATCGATCGCGCGATGGGCGGCTTCGCGGAGTTCCGGCCGGGCCTCGAGGGCCATATAGCTGCAGGAGCCGAAGTTCAGTAGCCGGTCGCCATCCAGCGATACGAAGCGGCCGCTTTCGCTTTGCGCGCTGCGCATGATTACACCGGCATCGACCGCGGCGGAGACGTAACGGTACGCGCTGTCGATCTGGCGCGTATGCGAAAACCGGAAACGCTCAGTTCGAGCCATTGCTGCCTCCTTGCATGCACGATTCCAAAGTTGTCAGGCTAAAGGGCGCGTCGCTGTCCCAACATAGGCTTACGATTTTCCAGCGGCCCTCTTCGCGGATCAGTTGCAGTGAGTTGACGCCGCGCTCGATGAAGTCGACGGCGGTGGGCGAGACACGCGTCTCGTAGGCGCTGGCGACGTGGATCACGTTGCCGAAGCGATCGGTGCGGCGGGCGATTTCGCGCTCAAAGAAGCTGGTGACGGCGCCTACCTCGAGCAGTTCCTCGACCATGTTTCTGAAGTCTGCAAGTTCCATGTGGTCGGTGGCTTCGGGTGTGACGCGGGTAATGCGGGCATGCTTCGAAAACAAGCTGGCCATGGTGTCCCAATCGGGCGCACTTCCTTCCTCGAACGAGATGACCTCGTAGAAGGCGCGCATCAGCGCATCCAACGGTTGTTGGTCCGACGGTTGCTGGTCCGACTGTGCGTTGCCCATGATGGCGTCGAGGTCTTTCAGGTGGATGGCAAGGGTGGGTCTTGTTTGCATGCAGATCTCCTATACATTTCTGGCGTAGGGGCCGATCCAAGGCCCTTCATCTGTACGAGCGGATCGGCTCGGCAAGAAGTATCATTTCGCGCAAAAGTTTTTAGGGCTATGCTGGCGTCCATCGAAGTTGCCCGATCCATGTTGGGCTGCGGTGGCGAGGCTAGGGGTGGGCTCACAACATACCTGCGGCAAGAAAGGTTTGCGGTGGCAAACTCGTTGCGCTAGGAATCATTCGCCCGGATCGTCCATCCGCCGTCACAGGCGCGGCGGAGAACAATGGGGCCGGCGATTCGCGTTTGGTAGCGCTATGCGAGGACCAATGAGGTTTCGCCCAAGGCCTGATTGCCCGGGTGTTGATGGCCGGGTGACTGTGTTGGGGCCGGTTGGGCTGGCGAAGGGCGCTTCGATCGAAATCGGGGGGGGAGGGACCCGCTGATGAGGGGTAGGTATGTGGGGTAGAGTCCCCGACTTTTCGGGGGTTGCGCGGAATGTAAAATCCGCTATGCTTGCAGGAACTTGCAGATGTTGATTGGCTTGTCCGTTGAGCCTGTTGTTAATGTTTTAATTATATAGGGCGAAATTTGGGCACGTACCGATCCGCAGTTTGCCTGTAGCAGATGTGTTTTTCCAGGCGGTGTGTTTTGCGCAGGTTCTGGAAAACATAAACAAATGGATTCGAGCCGCGGTATGAAATAGCGCGACTCCCAAGCGCTGGCCGGCGTGCTTGAATCCAAAACGAATAGTCACAGTCAGGGAAAGGGTAGGAGGATACGTGAAGAAATATCTTCTGTCGTTTGCAGTGATGGGTGCTTTGGCCGTTGGCGCCGGGTTTCTGGTGATGGGCGGGGACGGTGGTTCCGGCAAAGAGAATGAGAGCGATGACTCGACCGAGGTGATTGAGAAATCCAGTCACCGCCGTTTTGACGTCCCGGCCCCGGTGGGCGGCGCGTCGACGGTTGCTGCTGCCCCGACCGGGCAAGCGGTTTCGCAGTTCGGGATTCAGTACCACAACGGCCCGGTGATGGCGTCCGGAATGAACGTTTACATCATCTGGTACGGTACGCACCTTGATAACACGAAGACGAATTTGAAGACCTTGGTTGCGAACATCGGCAACACCCCGTACTGGAACATTAACAAGACCTACACGACCGCCGGTGGTGTGGCGCTTTCGGGTGCGGTGACTTTTAAGAAGGAAGTTGTGAATACCGGGACGGCGACTAGCCTGAGCGACGCGGCGATCCAGAACATCGTTGCTGCTCACCTTGCGCTGCCCAGCACGAACGCGAACTACTTGCCGCGTGACGTGAACGGTATTTACCTGGTGCTGACGGGTACGAATGTGACGGCTTCGAGCGGTTTCTGCACGCAGTACTGCGGCTGGCACACCCATTTCTCGAATGGTGGCATCGACATCAAGTACTCCTTCGTTGGCTCCGTTTCGCGCTGCCCAACTTCTTGCGCGGCGCAGAATCCGGGCCCGAATAACGACTTGAATACGGACGGCATGGCTTCGATCATCGCTCACGAGATGGAAGAAACGCTGACGGATCCGGACCTGAACGCCTGGTGGCAAACCTCGACCGGCATGGAAAACGCCGACAAGTGCGCCTGGACGTTCGGGAGCTTGCTTGGTGGTACGGGGAATGGCAAGTACAACATGAACTTCGGCGGGAAGAACTGGTACATCCAGCAGAACTGGAAGAACGTTGCTCCTGCCGGCGCTTGCGCCAAGCAGTAACTGCTGCTTGATTCGATTGGTGGGGGTGGGCCTAGGCCCGCCCCCTTTTCTTTTGGTAGGTTCGAGAGAAGCGATGGCGATGATTTTCCGGGTATTGGTGGTGATGAGCGGGTTGGTGGCGCTGGCGGCCGATGAGGCGCCGGTAGCGGCGGTGTTGCGACTGGCGGAAAGCGTGCCGCCGGAGATTGCGGCGGCGGCGATGTTGCGGGTGGCGCCGGTTGCCGGGGCGGGGCGTGCGGATTTGATTGAACGGGCGTTTGTGTTGGGGGCGAAGGCGCGGCACCGGTTGCCGGTGGCGGCGGTGCCGGGATCGCCAATGGAGAGCAAGGCGTTGGTGATCAGCGCGGCGCGGCGGGGTTATGATGCCCTGTCGCTGCAGAGCGCGGCGGTAAAGCAGATGGTGGTGATTGACCCGGCGCGGGCGCGGCGGATGTTTGGGGAGATGGCAAGGAAGACGCCGGAGGCCGCGACTTGCGAAGATATTCTGCTGGCGGATTTGGACCCTTATTACGCGGCGTTGGGGGCGGTGCTGCGGAGCGGCTTTACCGCGGAGGAGCGGAAGGCGGGGGCGCACCTGTCGCTGGCGAATATGGTGTTGAACCAGATTGCGAGCGTGCCGGAGTTGCGGCCGGCGACGGGGATGGTGGCTGAGTTGGACTGGCCTGGGGAGCAGTTGGCGGCGGCGATGGCGAGCCTGGAGGCGGCGATGAAGACGCATTCGACGTTTTCGGAGTTTGAGCAGCCGGATAACCGGTCGTACCTGGCGTCGGCGGCGCAGATTGAGCGGGCGATGGCGGGGATTATTGGACGAGCGCGAAAGGCGGGGTTGGACACGGGGGAGTTTTCGAAGAGCTATCGGTTCTTTGTTGTCCGGCAGATGCGGGCGCCGCGGTGCAACGACACCGATCCGGAAATGGTGAAGCATCAGCCGACGGAGGCGTCCGACGTGTTTGGGCCGGCGGTGGCGGGGGATTTGCCGGCGCTGGGGGTGCAGGAGGCAACGCCGATGTATATTCAGGGCGAGATTCGGGTGGAGAAGTTCTGGCAGGCGGCGGATGGGAAGGAGATGCTGGGGGCGTTTTTGGCGTTGCGGCCTAAGGATGTGGCTGTTTTGGCGACGCCGGAGTGGTTGGAGCGAGCGTCGGCGTTTACGGGGCGGTTGGAAAAGTGGGCGCTGGGGGCGGAGACGAGCGAGGCGGATGGGTATCATCAGCGGGCGATGCTGTATGAGGCGATGCTGGGGTTGGTGGCGGGCGGGCCGTTGCGGGGGCGGTTGGAGAAGGGGTTGGTGGGGTTGTTGGGGAAGAAGTTGCGGCTGCGGGAGGAGGATGTGGTGGAGTGGTCGTGGCATGGGCGGTCGGTGGCGGGGTTGGCGGGGTTGTTGTGGGAGACGGGGAATGCGATTTTGCAGATGGAGGCGTTGGGGCGGTAGGAAGGCGGCGGTCCGTACTCACCGGCATTCGATATGGCGGATCTTTTCGATGATTCCAGCGTTGCGGGTGGGATCTGGTTCTTTGCGCAAGAACAGAATGATGCCGGATATCTCACAATGACGGGAGTAGTGCTGCTGGACCACGGGAACAAGGGCTGGATCGACCGTAGGAATGCCCCGCCAGCCGGTATGTTCCTGATCGAAGACCACCACATCAAACTCACGGGCCTCAATCTGAGAACGCAATGGTGATATATCGATGACACCCCGGATCGACAGCGACGTGAATCCATAGGGATCTTCGATCAGCGCCGCGCCGGTCGCCATCGTTGCATCCGGGGAGAAAGAAAGGATTCGCAGATCGCGCAATTGGCGGAGTTGTTCGAAGCGGCGGTTTTTCAGGGATACTCGGATATGGCTGGCAGATGTATCGCGGTGCCCATTGACCAGCAAAGGTTTGACAAAGAAGACCAGCGACAAGAGAAATCCACAGGTGACGAGCATCCGGATTTCAGGTTGTCCCGGCGCCATTTGCCTCTCCAGACGGATCAGCCAGGAGACGCCAAGGGCCGCGAAAACCATGAGGGCCATTGCGGATTCAAAGTAGTAGTTCACGTTGGCGCCGGCGTGCGCGGAAGTGAGAACGGCGACGATTCCACTTACCGCCACGTAAATCAGAAGAAGCGAAATCCGGCGGTCGCGCCAGCGCGGGAGGATGGTGACGGCACCAGATATCCCCGTGAGCATGAGGGGATCCCGAAAGACGTCGAGAAACAGATAGAACTGGCCATAATGGTCGGTCACGATGGTCCGGGAGAACAGTAGCACATGGCGAAGGAAGAGTGGCTCTCTCCACGCCGTGACTCCGAATACGAGGATCAATGTAGTGGTTACGCCGGAAACAAACAGCAGCGCGCGGCGCCATTGGCCCCAAAGCAGAAGCCACAGCACGGCTGTGAGACATCCGGTCAAGTAGGAGAACTTAATGCAGGGTGCCAGTCCGGCGACTAAACCCGCCAGCAGAGTGAGCCGGAGATGAGCGGCTCCGGTGCTCGTGATCAGCAGAAGCGCCAAAACGTTGAGGGAGATGGCGAAGAAATCGCCGCGCAACTGGGTGATCCATGACCGGAGTAACGGGAGCGAGAGGATGTTCGCGAAAACCAGCCATCGTAGGGATGGCATCGCAAAAGTCTTTACGGCCAGTTGGGAAACGGCAAACGCGCCGAACAGGACCGCCGCGACGACGGCGGCTCGCATGGCCATCAAATCCCAGCCTGATGGCGGGGCGACTTTGAAGGTGTAGAAGATCAGATAGTAGAGCGGACCGTAGGCACGAATGGCTCCCAGTGTCGCCGTGGCGGACGGGTCCGGGTACATACCGCCGGTTCGCGAGAACAGTTGAATTGCACTGTAGGCGGGTCCGTCACCGTATCCGGACTCACCCCGATAGGAGAACCCCTCCAGCCCCTTGGTCGCCAACAGGAGAATGGATACGGCGAGCCACAGCAGGAGTGTACCTCGCATGATCCAGCCGAACCAGGAGTCGCCTCGAAATGGTTTTCTCGGGCCGGTCAAGCGGTGGCTACTTTCGGTGACTTGCCGGCAACGAGCCACCACCAGGATCCGGCAAACAGGAGAACACCCGCGACGAAGACAGCCAACCCCGTCTGGAGGGAGCGGGGGCGGTAACGCATAGAGATGGTATGATCGCCGGCTTGCAGTAGAACACCTCTGTTCACCAGATTGACTTGGAGGATTTCGGTGGCTTGGTTATCGACTGTCGCCTCCCAGCCGGGATAATACTGATCGGCCAGAACAAACAGGCCTCCCTTTTCAGTTCGGGCGCGATAGTGAATCTCTTCGCCGCGGTCGGCGAGCAAGGTGAGGGCATCGGTGCCAGGCGCGCCATCGGCCAAGGTGGCGCGGAACCGGAGCAGGGTTTCGCGGTCGCGGTCGAGGACGTAGGAGTGATTGGGCACTGTATCGAACTCGATTTCGGCAGGAGCGCCGAGAATTCTCAGGAGGCTCTCCTCGCTGGCGGCGGCCTGGACACTGCGGGTCATGTAGGCGCGGGGGCGGGCCGCCGGGACTTCATACAGGCGTGGTGGATTCCCGCCCCGGTTATTGAACGGTTCCAAGTCCCAAACCGGCCGGAAGAGGGAACCGGTGGCAAAGAAGCGGCCGGAGCCAGGACGCGGTTCCGGTTTCAGCAAAAGATACCTCGACGCGGTTACGGCACAGAAGCGGGCCAGTGGGCGGTCGTCGCGCACTGCCGGTGGGTGTTGGGCGTTCGCGGGCGCCGCGCTGGTGATCCTCATCGCTTGCTGCCGCAGTTGGAGGTAGCGGCCCGTTGGCGTAGCCTCATAGCCCCAACTGGCAGAAATGCCCGCGTCCAGCACCGAGTTCTCCATCAACATGGATTGTTCGGCACGGACATGGGAGATCCAGAGGAAATCGACCTCGGTCAAGCGATCGACTTCCTTCATTCGCCGCGTCAGCCAGTCCGCGGATACTTTGGCGACAGTGTCGTTAAAGGTCAAAGGGAGCAGTCGCCAGGTACCGACGATACTTCGCAACCGCGGCCAGGAGCGGTCTTCCGAGTAGACGCCGATCGGTGCCCACAGTCGTTCATAAGAGCAGGCGCTAGCGAGCAGTGGCAATGTGGCCGCAGTGACTAAGGCGGCGCAGAAAGGACGGCGACGGAGCCAGCCCTTCCCTCTTGTCCAGAGGACCACGGCGAGTAGCAGGACACCCAGCATGGCGCCGAATAGATTAACCGCCAGATTGCGGTTGGCCTCTTCGACAAAGATCGGGAGGATTGATACTTTGTCCGCGCCCGTAGTGGACCATTCCCAGATATGGGTTGGGTTCCGGACCTGCCACATGGAAGCGGCCGCAAGGACAAGGGAAAAGATTGTCAATCGGAGAGCCGCCGACCGGGCCTGCTGCCTCCCCCCAGCGCGGCCCGCCTCTTTTGCCGCGGCCAGGACGAAGCCGAAGAGCGGAAAGAAGAGCAGTTTCACCGGATAGCGAACCACGCGGGCACCGGGCAGATGTTCGGCGAGCCAGGGTCCCACTGGCGTTGTCTCCCCGGCGCAAACCAGGCACGCCATGGCGAGCAGAGCAATGAAGCTCAACACTTTCCAGGAGGAGAAGCGCCAGATTCCGGAGACGGCCATCGCCATAATCCCCGCGCCGAGAAACGGCGAGTCGACGTAGCGGGGCACGACTTGCACCGCTTCCAAACCGAAGGGATGGGACACCATCATCCCCAACCACTGATACCATTCGGCACTCCAGAGCAGGGCATTCTCCGTCTCCAGTCCCCCCGCCCGGTTCGAGAGTTGGAGCCATTCGAGTGCCGGGAGTATCATGGGCGACGCTGAACAGAGTCCGAGACCGATGGCGCCCCATCGCACCGCTAGCGCCTGCCGCCATTGTTCCCGGCGGGACTCCCAGGCTAGAAATAGTGCCCAACCCGCAGCGATCAGCAAACCCGGGACGATCAATTCGGGAGCGCCGGTTCCGATGAGCAGGTAGGTTGCGGCTGCTGTGACCATGGCCATCGGCAGGGTTACCTTCATACTCAGCGCGGCTAGCAGTACCGGGATCCAGGCAGCGGCCGAGACCAGTTGAAAGTTGCTTTGGAGCCCCAGAACATATCCGTTCCATGCCATCGCCATCCCGGCCAGTGGCGCCGCCGGTCCGCCCCAGCGGAGCCGTCGCACCAATACAAAGGTGCCCACGCCCATCGCCCATTGGTGGAGTATCAAGTACAAGGCCAGACCTTGACTAAACGGCATCAGCGCCAGCAGCCAGGTGAATGGATAGAGGATGTTGGGAGTGCCGAGCGCCAGTTGCGATATCCCGGAGTAGAGTCCGGTGTTCCAGAGGGGCAGCCGCCCATCCCGAAGCACCGCTTGCCCCAGGTATCGCGTCAGTGGTTCGAAGTACAGCGCTAAATCCCGAAAATACAGATCAGCTTCGCCCGTGAGCGGTCTCCAATAAAAGAGTGTGAGTAACGCCAGGTGCAGAAGCGCAAAAGGCGTCAATCCATTGGCGTAACGCAGGCAGCCGCGGATCGGGCGCGGAATCGTCATTCCTATTTCCCGGGGCTGTGGAGTTCCAGGGCCTGCAAGCGGGCCATGGCCATTTTCCACCCGGGTTGTGCTTTCAGCGCGGCCTCAAAATGACCACGCGCTTCCGCCAGCCTGTTGTCGGACTCGGCAATAAGGCCGAGGCCATATTCGATTCGCCATGCCGGCGCGCCCAGTTGGCGGGCGAACTGCAGTTGGCTCACGGCCGCGGCGCCGGCGCCGCTCAAGTAGAGCGTGGAGGCATACATTTCGCGGAGGCCGGGGTGGTTCCCGGTGACTTCGATCTGGTCGGCGAGGAAACGCCGTGCGAAGGGGATGTTCCCCTCGTCAATGGCAATCCGCGCGCGAAGCACCGCGGCTTCCGGATGGGGGGAGTAAGAAGCCATCAATGCGTCCAACAGTCCTTGCGCCTTGGATAGCGCCTTATCGTCGTAGGCGAGGATGGCCCCCGCCAGCAGTGCTTCCGCATTGGCTGGGCAGTTCTGGCCAAGATAGTCGATCCGCAGACGCAACTGTTCGCAGCGTCCCGCGTTTACGCCGGCGCATCCGTCCTTTTCCGCGCGGGCCTCCTGCAGCGAAGCCCAGGTTTGCCGAAGTTCGGCGGGCGCATTGGAACAGCTGTTTGGCGCCGCCCGCAATTTTCGCGGACCGCAGCCGGCAGTCAGCAGCAGCGCGGCCGTCATCAGTGCGGTGTACATTTGCATTCGGGAAATGGTTCGTTTCATGTCTTCTCCGGGACGTGCCTATCGGGGGTGCTTGATCGCACTATCCACAACTTTGATCAACTGGTTCAGCGTGGGTCCCAGGGTGGCGACAAACAGACCTGGGAGGAAGCAGACCAGCAATGGAAATACCAGTTTTACGGGCAATGCCTGAGACAGGAAAACGGCTTGCATCTTCCGCCTGTCCCGTAAATCATCGGCTTGGCGCCGCAGGGTCTCGGCAAGACTCGCACCGGCAGTATCGGCCTGAATCAAACTGGAAACAAATGTACTCATCGCTATGATGTCGCATCGCAATTCGAGGTTTCGCAATGCCTGCGTTCGAGGAATACCTGCTAGGACGTCCCTTTGATAGACATCGAGTTCGAGGGCCATGGGCGAAGCGTCTGATTCGGTGTCAAGAATCGTTGCGATACCCGCATCGAATCCCAGACCCGCCTCCGCCAGAGTAGCCAGTAGTTCCAGCGTGATCGGCAATTCCCGTTCGATTGTCTCGACGCGCTGGCGCCTCCTCCTCCGTACCCAGAGGTAGGGACCCGCTGCCGCGAGTACGCAGAGCAGTACGGGAGCCACCAGCGAGAGCGTCTCCGCGAGGCCGCCAAAACCAACCGCCAGATCGCCGCCCACGGACTCAACCCAACGAGTGACTAACGGCCGGGAGAGCGCCCAGTATGTGAGCAAGCCGAGAAGCGCTCCGGCGGCGGTGGCCGAGGCGAACAGGGAAACCGCGGCCGGGTTTCGGTATCCGGCGCGCAGCAACCAGAGATCTATGCCTCCGGTGGCCTGGGTTTCCACCGGCGAAGCGGTGTCTTCAGATAGCCGGCGTCCAATCTGACGACGAGCGGATGCGACGTACAGTGCCCATCCTGTCAAAATCAGAATCGTGATGGTTAGTACAACTGCAAATGGTGTTGCCATGACGCCGCCCTTAGAACCGAACCTGACTCAGCCGCCAAATCCAATAGATCCCGGCCGCTTGCAGTAGCATTGCGCCGACGGTGATCCACATGCCGGCACCTGCTAACAGAAACTCGCGCAACGCGTTGGGATTGGAAAAATAGACGATGGTAGCTGTGCCATAACTGACCCCCATAACCGCTATAACCGAGATCTGACTTTCCACCGCCTGAGCGCGCACCCTGCGGCTCACCTCAATCCTGTCCCTTAGCGTACGGCCGATCATTAGTAGCGTTCCCGCAAGGCTGCCGCCACTTGTCCAATGCACCATTAAGGCGTGAGTAAATAGCCGCATCGACTCCAGGGGGATTCGAATTCCGAGATTCCGGATGACGGAACGAGGGTCCTCACCCATTCGCATGCGCACCAAAATTCCTTCCAGTTCCGAGCGAAACGGATCGCGGGTCTCCAGTCGCGCCGCTTCGATCGCCGTCTGTAGGGATGTGCCTGCGCGTAATGAATTGACCAGAATGTCGATCGATTCGACCAACTGCTGTTCCAGTCGAGCGACGCGCGCGCCGGCGGTAACCTCTTCGGCCAGCAGTGCCAGGACACCCGCGAGAGCCGCTATTGCGAAGGCATAGGGCGTTCGCCATTTCCACCACAAAATCGCCGTGGCGAACGCGCCACCGGCCAGCAGGGGTACCACCCACGTGTAACGCGTGGGAAAGGTGTGCAAACGCTGCCCAGGCAGTTCGGTCTCCTGTTCCATTCTTGCCAGGGACTGGTCGTGTTCACGTGTCGCATAGATTGACCGCAGGAGCCACCACAGCCCTCCGGCCAGAGCCAACAAAATAAGCCACGTCAGATACATCGGTTACTCCGCTCCCGGTGTCCTCTGGAATATCTGCAACGGAAAATCATGACCCTCATTTCGCAAGTTTTGTACCAGGCGGGGGACGATCCCGGTCGGTGCGAATTCTCCGATCAACTGCTTACCCTGACGCCCCTTCCGGCGGAAGATGAACACGTCGTGCATTGTCGGTATGCTGCTCTCCATGCCGGTGATCTCGGCGATGTTCTCGACACGACGAATTCCGTCCTCTCCGCGCCGTACATGGACGAGTATCTGGATTGCTGATGTGATCTGCTCTCTGATGGCGCGTGACGGGAGCTCGACGCCGCCCATGAGAACCATCGTCTCCAGGCGAGACAGCGCATCGCGCGGGGAGTTTGCGTGGATTGTCGTCATACTTCCGTCGTGCCCGGTATTCATGGCTTGCAGCATCGAAAGCGCTTCTTCACTGCGTACCTCGCCGACGATAATCCGATCTGGCCGCATTCGCAGCGAATTAATGACCAGATCCTTGATCTCAATGCGGCCGCGCCCTTCGATGTTTGCGTTGCGCGTTTCCATGCGCACCACATGTTCCTGGTCCATCCGCAGCTCGGCGGTGTCTTCAATAGTTATAATTCGCTCGTGAGCGGGAATCGACTCGGCCAGAGCGCCCAGCAATGTGCTTTTGCCGGCGCCGGTGCCGCCGGATATCAAAATGTTCGCCCGTTGCGCGATGGCGAAGGCGAGAAATCTCCGCATTCCTTCGGTCATCATGCCCAACTCAATCAGGTCTGACTGGCGCAGCCGGCGCCGTCCGAAGCGACGGATGGAAATCGTGGGACCGTCAAGGGTGACAGGGGGGAGAGTTGCATTCACGCGGCTTCCGTCGGGCAGCCGCAAATCGACCATCGGCGTCGCCGAGTCGATGTGCCTGCCCACTCCGGCGGCGATCCGTTCGATGATCCGGAGGATCTGTTCGTTATCGCGGAATCGGACCGGGGATCTTTCGATTCGACCGAACCGTTCCACAAACACCTTGTCCACACTATTTACGAGGATATCGGTGACGGCCGGGTCCGCCAGCAGCGGCGCTAGAGGGCCCAACCCCATCGCTTCGTCCGTCAACTCCTCAGCAAGCCGCCTGCGCTCTTCAACGTTGAGGGGGACGGCCTCGGTGGCGAGTGTTCTCTCCGCGAACTCCGAGATTACCGCTGAGATCTCCGACTCTTTGAGGCCAAAGAGATTACGTCGGCCGAGTTCGTCCAATAGACGTTCCAGCAGCGAAGCTTTCACCGAAAGGTAATCCCACCGCTGCGACTCCCGCCCGGTTTCGGCTTCTTCGGAGGCCGGTGCGAATGGCTGGCCGGGCGTAACGGGCGCCCCGCCGAGCCGCCGGCTGACATCGCTGCCGAACGATTTGCCAAACCGCGAACGGAACCCCGGCTCTCCGCTCACCGGCGGCCTCCCGCCGCTACCGCGGCCGACGGCGTGGCTACCGGGATGGAGGCGGTTGCCGCCCGGATTGCTTCCACCTCATCGGCGATCTTTACTATCCGTTTGGTGAACCCATACCATCGCGGCGAAGCGAGCACGTAGGGACTCCCTTTGTTCAAGGCGGACAACAACCCCTTGGTATACGGCAACTCCCAATTGACAGGCCTCGCCAAGCGGCGTTCTGCGTCGGTTGCGGTGAGCGCACCCGCCGTTCTGGCGTGATTCAGGTTCAGTACAATCCGTTGGCGTTCCCTGGGAACCCCGAGCCCATCGATCACGGGAAGAAACCGAGCTAGTCCGACGATGTTGGGGACAGTTCCCTGGGTTAACAAATAAACAAGATCCGAGACATCGAGAGCCGAAATGACCAGCCGGTCGACGAGGGGAAATGTATCTACCACAACGTAGTCAAACGAGCGCCGGGCGAGATTCAGTATTCGGGCAAAGCCAGAATCGTCGATCTCTGTCGCTTGTACCGCATCGACGGGAGCTGCCATCAGGTGCAGCCCGCTGGCATGTGGCAATGTCAATTCCCGCAGCAGCGCCTCGTCGAGACGCTCGCGCGCGCGCACAGCATCCAGCATCGTGGGAGTTACCGGTAAATCCATCATCAATGCGCAGATTCCCAGTTGCAGGGATGCATCGATGAGCAGGACCTGCCCGGGGTTACGAACCGCCAGTTCCACTGCCAGATTCACCGAAAGTGTCGATTTGCCGACGCCACCCTTGTTACTAATGATCGAGATGACCGTCCCATTGCGGTTCGCACGCGGCTTGGCCGAAATAAAGACCCGGTCCAGGAGCTGCCGCAGTTCCGGACTCGCCAGCGGCAAACGCAAAAAGTCCCGAATGCCCTCGCGCAGCATTTGAATGATTAACGCGCTCTCCGGTACTTGCGGGCTAAAGAGACTGGGGTCGTACATTACAGCCAGCACTGATTCCGGCAACAGGGTCCGCACGTCGCGGGCGAAAAGAAGCCATTTGTCATCGTACCCGTCGGCTTCAAAGCAGATCAGGCTTGGCTGCCGGTCTCGGGCGATCTCCGCGGCTTCGGCGTACGAGTACGCGATATGCGGATAGACGCGCCAGGAGCCGAGATTGGGAACTGCCGCGCGAACGTCCTCTTCCAGTGAGGAATCTTTGCCGACAAACAAGATGTGAATTGGTTTTTCCATGGTGTAACGCCCGATTCCTAACGCAACAACGAAGGCGCCATGAGCGCCGTCCCCAAGCTCGCGTTCTGGCTGGAGACGTATGCAATGTCTGTCGCCGACCCGCTCAAACCTTCGGCCGCCAGTGCGGAAGCTCCCACGTCCGCCATACGCCGGTGAACCGGAACAAAAGATGAAATCTCTCCTGCGCCATCGGAGACAACGGATGCGTAGCCAAACCCGATGACTACGCGATCTCCGCGATAGCGCACGTAAATTGGAACGTAGCGAGGCCCGCTGGCGGCTGGTGCCCGCCCGCCGGCATTGATTGTGTCTCCGATCCGAGTTGGCGGTGCCCCGGTTCCCCAACTAAATCCGATCTCTGTTCCGGTTCCGGCGACCGTGACGATGCCACCGCCACTGCTGGTCAATGTGTAGCCCGATCCATTCGAAGTTCCCTCCCAAAAATCCCGGGAGATGGCGAGCGGCGCGGCATACGCTGCGGCAATCCTTCGCACAGGTCTACTGTCGGCCACCGCCGTCGCACGCACCGTGACGCCATGTTGCCGCACCGAGTATCCGGAAGCGTTAGGTTGAATAGTCGAGCCTAATCCAAACAACAGAGGGACACCGGGGCCGGCTGAGGTGGTAGCGGTTTCCGAGTTGCAGTTGGGATCGGACTGCGGGGTGTCCGGACCGCCCTCTGGCCGGTATCCTGTGCGGCGCATTCGGACCAAAACGGAGTCGGTCCCGTCGCCGGGATCAATGTAGCGAGTGAAATCGTCGGCGTAGTCCATAGGGCGCGTTCCAGCGGGTTTCACTTTGCCTGTCACCACGTCTCCGTTGGGAGCGTTGGAAAGGTTCAATGCAAGGCACGGGCGGTATACCGGGTCGGCGTCAACGCTAATCGTTTGCATTCCGTTGCGGCCGGGTTCACCGCCCGTCAACGTGAGGTCGGCACCGGCTCCGACAAGGCGCTGGTTTGCCGGGTCGACATAGGTGTTCCAGGCGTATAACCGGGCGTTATGACGGTTCGCGCCGCTGCCACTGCTATCGCGTGAACGGAGTACCTCCAGCGCCGCTGTGTCGACGCCGGCCTGCATCTGTACCTGCGCAACGCGGGCGAATCCCAGATCCACCACAGCGGCAGCCAGCGCCAGCAATCCAAACATCAGCAGTATCGTCTGCAGTAACATCGCTACCTCTGTTCAGGTGCCGCGATTAACTGGCGGTTTGTCCCGTTGATCGTCTCAATCGTCGTCATCGGGCCATTCCCCGGACCGGTTTCCCGATTTCCGAATGGGCTGCGCGGCGCATGCGACGGCACGGAAACCGCGGGATCATCTTCCGGGCGCCCGGAGCGCGGCAAGCAGTGGATCTGCGCATTGATCGCCAGAGCTTCCGTCAGGCGGACCACCTCTGCGGGATCAATCGCGATGATCACTTCCATGACCGGCTTGGACCCCATCGTTTGCCCACCCACCAGAGAACTGTTCGTTACCACCGTGTTTCGAGGTAAAACGGGTTCTACTACCAAGCCGTTTGACACCAAAGGCGTAACGGTGGCTTGTTTGTTCCAGTTGTTCAGCGCGGCTTGCATCTCCATCTGCTTGGCGTAGAGTCCGCCTCCGCTCGAGACCGCCGCGCGTCCCGAATCCAGCGGGATAGCCGAGACGAGGTCAAACCTGTCGCCCTGCTGGAGTCCTTGCAAGCCGAAGACTCGCTCTGCATCGACGCGCAAGGCGCGCTTGCCAGGGGGGATACCGGCTACAATCCCAGGGCGCGTGCCCTTCGGAAAAAAGTCTTCTTCGGTAAACAGGTAACCCGCCGGTTTTTCCCGGCGCACAACGCGGCCCAAAATCTGACCGAGGTCCCGCATCATGTCCGCCGAGACCTCCTGCGGACGGAGATAAATGACGCTGATCTGTCCGGCCTGGCGGTCCCACAGATGGTCTCGTGTCACCTGCGCATAGGCGGGAACCTTCATTCCGCTGATTGGCACGGCGACGAGACCCGCGGTCCGGTTTTCCGGTTTTTTGACGAACAGTCCCTTAAAGTCAATGGTGCCCGTTGTCCACAGCAGAAAGATGCCTGCAAAAACGACTGTAACGGTTGTCACCGCCGGACTTGGCGGCCACCAGGAACGCTGCGAACCATATGGACGTCGACTGTTAATCATTCCATAACCTCTCTTCGAAAATAGGACTGCCCCGTCAGGATGCGTCGATATGGGAGCACTTTCTTGCCAAACGCATACTGCGCCCCTCGACCGTCGCTACCGGAGTAGGTACCCACTGGAGTGGCGGCGTCCGCTTCTAATGGGGCGCCGATGGTGGGGTCTCCGGGGGACTGTATCGCGTAGCCGCTCATGGTCGCAGCCTGAAACGGATAGCGGACCTGGAGCGCCACCACGCCATTTGGGGTTGCGGCCGAGACGCCGCTAAATGGACCGCTGTCGGCATCGGCCGCGTTCGTTCGTACTTCGGCTAGCACACTGAGATCCACGCAGCAGACCCCACCGTTCAATACCGGAACCGTCACTTCACCGGTGAGCCCACAGGAGGCATAGGGCTCGGCACCCGGTGGATTGGGCGCTCCGGATACCATCCGGCCGGGGTATCGGTACAAAGGATGGCCGGCACACGAAAAATCGTCGTAGATCATTAACGGACGGAGTGCCCGGTTCACAAGCGGCAGGGCTGCGAAGCGCGCATCCAACTGCGCCTCGGTGCCCGATGCGTCCACGACGAGTTTGGTCGCGTCCCAGATTCGGGCTTTGACCGTACTGTCCGCCAGCGCCTGTTCGAACGTCGTGGCGATCGGCATCGGCATCACGGCCAACTCCCGGGCGGCCAGGCGTGAGACATCCTGGAGAAGTTGCGCCGAAAAAAGAACTCTGCCAAATTCAATTGTCGCGGTCAGGATCAGGTACAAGACGACCGCCACCAGTGCAAACTCCACGAGGGCTCCGCCATGCTCCGGACTTTTACGTTCGGTTTTCATTACCCACCCCTCGGAAGATATCCGCGTACGATAAAAGCGAAGAGTCCCAGCGCAATAGCAGGACAATAGGCGAATTCCGCCTCACAGCGTCTCCTGGCGACAAGCGCCAAAACACCGCCAAAGAGCGCGACATAGAACAACACCCCAAACTCCGCCTTCCAGCCCAACACTGCTCCCATGGCCGCGATCAGTTTCACATCGCCGCCGCCAAGACCTCCGCATATATACAGCAACAAACTGCAAACCAGCCCTACTCCAATGCCCCAGGCACGATCCGTCCATCCCATTGACTGCCAGCCCAGAGCATGCGCCACTCCCCCAAGTGCCAGCACAATCAGCGGCACGAAATGGGGAATCTCACGGTAGACCATGTCGTAGATCGCCGTTGCCGCCACAATTACAAATAAAATCCAGAGTTGAGTCACTATTTTAGACAGGGCCAGCCAACTGCGCCTGTGGCCGGCCCTGTCTCTCCTGAGAACGCCGGGACTAGTGGTTAGACTGCTTCACCAGGTTCGTCAGAGCTTTGGCGCCAACGCCATTGTTGGTCGTGCCGAGGAGGTTGTCGCCCAGCCGTTCCGAGGCCGAGTTGCTGTTGATGCGGCTCACGTCGAGAGAGATTGCCACGGTCGTGGTGCCATCGGTCGTCTCGATCAGTTTGCCCGACACAATGGCGGCGTTGTCGGTCGTGTGGGCGCCCGGCAGAACCGTCGCCACCGAGGCCACGAGGTCGCTCGTCTTCGTTCCGAAGATCGAAACCGCCGCTGCCGAGATGAGGGCAACACCGGCGATGAGGAGCCCGTATTCCACGAGGGCAGCCCCTTTTTTCGCTCCGAGAAATTTCTTGGCAAAGTTGAAAATCATTGGTTTTTTCGTCCTTTTATCTGTTGAACAACAATTGAGGTGATTCGAACAGGAATTCCTCAAAACTTGTGTTGGGCGCCGTTTCAGCGTCAGTTATTTTGTGTCCTGACTAATTCGGTCACCGGGGGGTAGGCCCACATTCCGGATTTCGCCACGGACTCCCGCAGAACCACCGGATTTACTACGACAATGAGTTCCTGGGCGTTGTCGGATTTGTTGAAGTCCTTGAAGAGCCAGCCCAATCCGGGAACATCCTGTACTCCTGGCATGCCGTTCCGAGAATCGTTTGTGTCCCGCGAGAGCAGTCCGCCCAGGAGAAGAGACTGTCCATCTCTCAAGCGGGCGCTCGTGCGAAGCGACCTCGTTGAGAAGGCACTCGTTAACTGATTTGTACCGGTGGAGTTGCGAATAGAGGCCGTCAAATCGGCGTTCGGGGTTACGATCTGCGGAATCAGATCCACCGTTACCGTGTCGTTTTCATCCACCAGCGGGCGGACACCTACCGATACCCCGAATGTCTCGAAAGTAACAGAACTGTACACTCCGTTATTTCCTGCCGCGCCGTTCGCAAAGGCGGGAATAAATGCCTGTGGAAGGGGGATCTGGCCGCCGACTTGAAACTGTGCCATCTCACCAGATAAAACCGTTAGACTGGGCGAGGAAATGCTTCTGGCTACGCCCGCTTTTTCCAGGTAGGACAGCGCGGTTTCTATCGCGAAATGCGAGGTGGATAGTTGTGTTTCGCTACTGAGTGCTCCACCCAGGAAGCCCAATACACTCTGCACCGCGTTTTTGCCTGCCCCGCCCGTGCGCTGGGCCTGCTGTCCCTGCAGGTTCACAGCGCCCACCGGCGGGGTCAATGATCCCTGCATCGGTGACGATGTCAGCAATCCGAGATTTGGAGAGAATGACCGGAGTTTGTTACGGTTCACTTCATAAAGCCGTATATTGACGCGGACCTGTGGAAGATCCTTCACTTGAATAAAGGAGATTACCCGGCCACCGGCAACCTGTATCGCCTTGGCGCGTGCCAGGTTACGACCCACCTGGTTGAACAGCGGTCCGCCTCCGCCACCGATTCCACCAGCCATCCCACCCATCGCTCCACCCATACCGCCACCTGAGCTTCCACCGCCATTTCCTCCGCTAGCAGCCCCTCCGCTCCCACCGTTGACTAGGGCTCCCGATTCGTCGGCGATGACCTGGAGATCGTCCTGGGTAGCTGTTCGACCATTGACAGTTTGCGCGGCAAGAAGAAGGATACGAGTCAGTTCCACTTGGCTGCGGACGGCGCCTTCCAGTACGAAGACATCCAATTGGTTGTCCGGGATGTCCCCCTTAACCAGCCGCCGGACTTTGACTTCCTGACCGCCAAGGCGTTCGATGACACTCGTCAGTTTCTGTTCGAGGCTGTCCGGCAACTCCTCCAGGACCAACATGTTTATCACTGTGCCTGTTGTTCGCGCCGGCTTTGGCGCGACGCGGATAAGCGGCTTCTCTGGTTCGCCTGGCTGGCGATTCTTTGCGGCGGCGGGATCCTGTGTCAGGACATCCGCACTGGCTGACCCATCCTCGTGACCGATTGCATCCATAAAGCTCTGCGCGATCCGAAGAGCTGCCTGACTAACGCTCAGATCCGGCACTGTGCCCATCAAAACAATCGCGTCGCGATCTGAAGCGGCTTCAAACTCAATTCGCGGGTGGAGGCGTTTGAGGGCGGTTCGGAGCGTCGCCATATCTCGCTGTACCCACACCCGGTATTCGGCGACTGTGTGATCTTTGAACCAGACCAGGAGGCTTGAGTTCCCCCATTGTTTGCCGAGGAGAAGGACTTCCCGGCTACCGATCGGTTCGGCGCTGATTATGCCAGGGTCACCTACAGCGATGCGTTCTATGCCGCTCTGCAGGCTCAGACGTAAATGCTCGGACTTTAATAGAACGAGCAGATTGTGGGGCAGCGTTGTCGTGACAGGTTTTTGAAGAGGGGCAGCCGGTTCCGTACGCACTGCAAACTCCTGGCTTACGGCTGGCAGGACTGGCGGACGGGGCGAGGGAACGTTTGCCACCAGTTCGATCGGTGCCGGGACGGATTCGCGCTGTGGCAATATCGAAGGGATATTCGCTGCCAGGAGGACTTTCCGGCCCGGGGCGCCTTCGGCTATTTTTTGACTTGGTTCCAGATTGATGACAACGGCGTTTCCATCCCGCTTTGCGACAATGGAGACTGCATCCTTTCGGGTTACGTCCAGGCGCAAGAACGTATCGCGGCTGCGGGTCAAACCGATCCTGGCATTTCGGACGAACGGGTCTTTGATGGCAACGTCTCCAGAGTTTTTGCTGTTTTCAAGTCCAGCTTTGAATACAACGATTGCGGACTGGTTGACCCACGCCTGGCGAAACTCCGGGGGACTTGTAAAAGCAATGCGAATCGCGGTCCCGTTGTCAGTCGAGGCTAATGCCTGCACCGATTTCAACAGTGGCAAGCTGCGGGTGGAGTCCGTTTTACGCCCGACCGTGTTCCTGGTGTTCTGTACCTGAACAATAAATTCATTATTTTGAAATGCACTGTCGACGACGAAACGTCCCGGAGTCCGGCCATCGAGCGCCATCATTGTGGAGCCATTCGGGGCTCGCCACACACGGATTCCCTTTATCACCCCTTTGGGAAACGTAACTGGAGTCCTAAGTTCCGGTGCGTACGCCGCGGCTGGAAAAACGAAACAAATTCCCCGTTCCGTCCAGAATTGCCGGACTGTAGGGCGTGTTGAGAATTGCGCTGCAATCCGGCCTCCGGACTCGTCTACTGTATGTTGCAGCGAGAGTAACTGCGCCTCTTCCCCAGCCTGCAAAAGGCACATCGACAGGGCGAACATCGCAACCAACTGGCAAGACGATCCGGTAATGTGCCTAGCTCGTTCGATCGGTGGACCGCTCATTTTTTTCGAAAAAATGGGGATGCCAAACGAGAGAACGGGGAATTTTTCATTCCGTTCCATGAGTCAACTCTTTCTCTGTGATGCAACATCCGGCACCCGAAGAACGATGCCGGATCTTCGATTCGATAGGTCATTTCAAACAGAGTTGATCTACTTTTCGCCCAGTACCAAATTTGGTAACTGAAGTTTTCAACCCTATGAACTATGGCCTTATCAAATGGTTTTTGTTTCTTTTCGCCCTACAGTTGGAACTATATCAGCGTACCGTTGGTACTGGAGTGCGGGGAAATACTGAATGGCGGCGGGTGCTGGACTGTAAAGTGGTAGCGGGGTGTCCTCGAGGCGCATGCTTTGCCGTTATTCACACGAGTCTGAGGACTGTGCAGCAGCGGCCATCGGGTTTTGTTTGTAGGATGGTTTTGTGCGAATCTCCCTGTTGTCACTTCCACTTGTTTTTGCCGGCGCGTTGATTTTTGCTCAGAATGGGCCGGAAACGTCGATTCTAGGGGCGGTTCCGTTTCAGAAACGGGTGGTCGTCTCCGGGCTCGCCGGGCCTTGGGAGATTACCTGGGGACCGGATTCGAAGCTGTGGGTGACGGAGCGGACCGGGAAACGGATCACCCGCGTGGACCCGGTGAGTGGGGAGCGGCAGGTTCTGGTGACCATCGACGACGTTTCGGCGCCGGGCGGGCAGGATGGGTTGCTGGGCATGGCGCTGCATCCGCAACTGCTCAAGGGTACGGGGAATGACTTTGTCTATGTCTTTTATACCTACGTGGACAGGGCGAGGGGGGCGGATCCGTCTGTCGCCGATCCGACGAGTCCGTACCGGTATTTGTATGGTAAGGTCGTCCGGTTTACCTATGACGCCGCAGCGGGCAAACTGGGCGCGGCGCAGGTGGTGTTGGCTGGGTTGCCGGCGGGTAATGACCACGTGGCGGGGCGCGTGAAGATCGGGCCGGACCGGAAACTGTATCTGACGCTTGGGGATCAGGGGAATAACCAGTTGGGGAATTTCTGTCTGCCGGCGGAGGCGCAGCGGATTCCAACGGCCAAAGAGGTGGCGGCGAAGGATTTTGTGGCGTATGTGGGTAAGTCGTTGCGGATGAATCTGGACGGGAGCGTTCCGAAGGATAATCCGAAGATTGACGGGGTTGTCAGTCATGTCTTCACCTATGGGCACCGGAATCCGCAGGGATTGGATTTTGGGCCGGATGGCACGTTGTATTCGTCTGAACAGGGGCCAAAGTCCGATGACGAGGTGAATATACTGCGTCCGGGTGGAAATTATGGATGGCCGAATGTGGCCGGGTTGCGGGACAACAAAGCTTATCAGTACGCGCGGTGGGCGGAGGCGAAGACGCCGTGTTCGCAGCTGAAGTTCAGTGACTTGGAGATTCATCCTTCGGTCCCGCGGACTGATGAAAAGGCCTTTGCCAAGCCGATGGTGGATCCGCTGGCAACGCTGTTCACGGTTCCGACCGGGTTTAACTTCCACGACCCGGCGTGTAAAGGGATCGACTATATTTGCTGGCCGACGGTGGCGGTTTCGAGCGTGGAGCACTTCCAGTCGAAAGAACTGGGCCGGGTGTTGCTGGTGCCGGCGTTGAAACGGGGTTCGTTGTATGTGGTGCCGTTGACGGCGGATGGGAAGCGGGCGTCGGGGTATATTTCGCGTTATTTTCAATCGGAAAACCGGTACCGGGATACGGCGGTGAGTCCGGACGGAAAGACGATTTTCATCGCGACCGATCCCGGTGGTTTGGCCGAGGGGGCCGATGGCGGCGTGGTACGGACGATGTTGGATTCGGGCGCAATTCTGGCGTTTACAGTGGGCGGGGGGAGCGTGGTTTCCGAGACGCGGCGCGTGGGCGAAACGGCGGTGGTGCGGGAGGTGATGCAGGGGGGCGTGCCGCCGCAGTTTACGGCGGCGCAGGTGGCGGCGGGGAAGACGGCGTATAACTCCAACTGCGCGGTTTGCCATGGGAGCACGTTGACAAACGGGACGTTTGGGACGCCGCTGGGCGGGGAGTATTTTGTGAAGATGTGGCGAGGGCGGAGCGTGGGGGCGTTGTTGGAGAAATCGGTGAAGACGATGCCGCCGGCGGCGCCGGGTTCGCTGAAGCCGGGCGTGTACGCCGATTTAGTGGCGTATGTGCTGGAGATGAATGGGGCGAAGGCGGGGAGCGTGGCGCTGGGCGCGGGCGCGGCGGGGGGGATGCGGATTCCGTAGTTGGCCGTTTTGTGTGCTGGTTTGGGGTTGGCTGGAAAATGTTTTTTGTGTTTGACCATTTCTCTTGAAGTCGTCCGCATGGGTCTACAGGGAGGCACTGACCTCCCTGTTTACAAGACAGAGATCAGGAGATAGGCAATGAAAATCAAGAGTGTTCTGGTGGTGCGGACGGCGGTGATGGCTGGCGGTTTTATCAACCACAACCAGACGCCGTTGAAGTAAGACGGCCTTAGCGAATTGCGGGGCAGTTTGGCCTGACCGACTCTCAGTCTGATATTGTGCCCTGCATGTACCGCCGACATTTCCTGGCCGGAGCGCTTGGCGCGATTGCCGCGCCGAAGCGCCCGATGAATGTGTTGTTTGTGGTTTCGGACGATTTGACGTCCACCGCGTTGGGTTGTTATGGCCACCCGGTGGTGCAATCGCCCAACGTGGATGGAGTGGCGCGGAATGGCGTCCGGTTTGACCGGGCGTATTGCCAGTACTCGTTGTGCGCTCCATCGCGGGCGAGTTTCTTGACCGGGCTGCGTCCGGACACGACGCGCGTTTTGACCAATGGACCGGACTTCCGGGAGTTCCATCCGAACCACGTGACGATGCCGCAGTTGTTTAAGAACAATGGGTATCAGGCGATTCGGGAAGGGAAGATGTACCACATGGGCGTTCCCGGTACGGTGGGGACGGACCGTTGGCAGGACGCAGCGAGCTGGACGCATAACGGGAGTCCGCAGGGGAAAGAGCATAACTCCAAGGGCGAGACGCGGGACCTGACGCCGCATATTGCGCCGGGCGTTGGAATGCGGACGGTGCGGACGCCCGATGCGTCGGAACAGGCCGATTTTGACGCGGCCAATCGCGCGATCGCGCATTTGGAGAAGCACCGGAATGATCCGTTCTTCCTTGGTCTGGGGTTCGTGCGGCCGCACGTTCCGTTCGTTGCGCCGAGCGAGTACTTTGACCGCTACCCGCTGTCGAAGATCCGGTTGACGAAGAATCCGGAGGGCGATTTGGACGATATCCCGGCGATCGTGGCCCGCACGTTGGGGGCGACGGCCGGGAACATGAAGATGAACGAGGACCAACAGTTGGAGGCGCTGCGGGGGTACTACGCGGCAATCTCGTTTATGGACGATCAACTGGGGCGGGTGTTGAAGACGCTGGACCGCCTTGGGCTGCGGGAGAACACGGTGGTGGTGTTTATGGGCGACCACGGATGGCACCTGGGCGAGCACTCGTTCTGGCAGAAGCGGAGCTTGATGGAGGAGTCGGCAAAGGTGCCGTTGCTGATTTCGGCGCTGGGGATGAAGGGGCGCGGACAGGTGAGCCGGTCGTTGGTGGCATTGGTGGATATCTACCCGACGATCGCGGATTTGTGCGGGCTGACGCCGCCGGGAAACCTGGAGGGGAAGAGCTTGCGGGCGGTGCTGGAGAATCCGAAACGCGCGCACCGGAGCGAGGCGCGGACGCAGTTGAACGCGGGGACGACGGAAGGCCGGGCGGTGCGGACGGCGGATTTCCGTTATATCCGGTGGAAGACGCCGACGGAGACGGCCGAGGAGTTGTACGACCATCGGAAAGACCCGCGGGAGTTCACCAATGTGGCGGGCGATGGGCGTTACGCGGCGGAGTTGACGCGGCACCGGGCGCTGGTGACTACTTCGGCAGGGTGATGGTTTTGCCGGTGCGGGCGGATTCGCGGGCGGCTTCGAGGATCTCGGTGACGATGACGTTGTTTTCGAGGGAGCTCAGGCCGGCCGGTTTTTGCTTGTTGCGGACGATGTTGACCAGATACGAAATGGAATCGGCTTCGGTGGGTTTCAGTTCCGCCGGGGCATGGGACTCCTCCGTTTTGGCTGTGCCCAAGCGTGTGCGGAGGCTGTTGCCGCCGGTGGCGATGGTGTAGCCGGTGGCGCCATAGACTTCGAAATCCTTGCGGCTGTAGGGCCAGTTCCAACTGGCCTGGATGATGCCCTGGGTTTGGGGGTAGTCGAGTAGGATTGTGGCTTCGTCGTCCACCTTGGTGTAGATCTGCGGTTTGGTGGTGTGGGTGATGGCGGTGACCTTGGTGGGGCGCTGATTATCGAGGAGCCAGGTCATGAGATTGGCACCGTAGCAGCCGAAGTCGAAGAGGGCGCCGGCACCGTTCTTTTGCGGGTCGTTGAGCCAGTTGAAGAACTCGTCCTGGACGCCGATTTCGCGGGGGCCCTGGTGGCCGTCCATGGCGACCATGCGGCGGATGGGTCCGGCGGCTTTCTGGTTGTGGACCAGGTTCCAGATTTCGCCGTGGGAGCGGTACCAGGTGGTTTCGTAGTTGACGAAGACGGGGGTGTTGTTGGCCTGGGAAAGCTTTTGGATGGCACGGGCGTGTTGGGTGCTGACGGCGAGGGGTTTCTCCATCATGACGGGGATGTGGCGGGGGGCGGCAGCCTGGACGATTTGGAGGTGGGCGAAGGTATCGCTGAAGCTGGCGACGGCGTCGAGTTTGGTGGAGTCGAGGAGTTTGTTGAGGTCGGTGAAGAGTTGATTTGGCTGGAAGTGGTGGGAGGCGGCGTACTTCGAGAGCAGGGCCTGTTCGGGGTCCCAGATGGCGACGATGGTGATGTCGTTGGGGCGGGCCTGGGCGGCGCGGAGGAAGCCGGTGACGTGGCCGTGGTTGAGGCCGGCGATA
>CANIVU010000016.1 GCA_947470805.1 Acidobacteriota bacterium
CTGCACGATGTGGGCCATCTGCTGGGCGGCAACCTGCACGCCGAGATTGGCGTGATCGACCACGACAGCAGTTGCGTGGAATGGCTGCGGGCGCGCGGGTTTTCCGAGCGGCTGATCGCGCTGGTGTCGGGCCATGTGGCGGCCAAGCGGTATCTGGTGGCAACGCGGCCGGAGTATCGGGCGCGGCTGTCGGAGGCGAGCACGAAGACGCTGGCGTTGCAGGGCGGAGCGATGTCGGACGAGGAGGCGCAGGCCTTCGCGGCGAGCCCCTATTTCCGGGACTTGCTGCGGTTGCGGAGTTGGGATGAGGCGGCGAAGGATCCGGAGGCGGTGGTGCCTGGATTGGACACCTACCGCGACCGGATTACAGCCGCCGTCTGAGGCTACTGCGTGCAGAAGATGGACGTGACGAAGGTGACGGTCACCGGGGCGTTGGAGTTCCAGGTGAAGGTGACTGTGCCCTGCGTGGGCTGGATGATGCTATTCAGGGAGGTCTGCAGCGGGCCGTCGAAGTAACAGCTGTTGGTGACCGGTCCGATGGGGTTCTCGGTGATGGTGTAGGTCCCGACCGGCAACTGGCACAGGTTCACCTGGCCGGCTGAAGAGTCGGTGGTGTATTGGTTGGTGACGCCGAGCGCGTCGGTGATGCTGATGCCCCAGCCCAGCAGGTCGGCATAGGTGGCCGAACCGTCGTTGAACTGCTTCTGCACGGTTAAGCAGAAGGTGGAGGCCGGCGCCGGGAGCGCCTTGAAGTTATCGGTCTTCGACTGCGAGGCGACGAAGCCGTGGAAGCAGCCGTTGCCGCACGGGTTGTCGACGTTGGCCGGGTTACCCACGTAGCTGCCAACCGGCGTGGCCCAAACTTTGTAGACGCCGCCGGCGTTGGTGGTGTTCAGAAAGTCGTCCGGGCAGGTGGGGTTGGCCAGTTGAATGGTGATGGCGCCTTGCGCGCCGTGGTCCTGATCAGTACCGGTGCGGTGCGCCGGGCCGCCGGTGCCGGTGAAGGCGGTGATGAGGCCGCCGGTGACGCGGAAACGGCGGTTGGAAACCGGATCGGTACTGAGCAGGGTGCTGCCGTTGGGGTCAGTGACCTGGAAGAAGTATTCGCCGTCGGGCAGGCCGGCGGCCTTGGCCGGGGCGTGCGGGCCGGGCCCGCCATCGAGATAGACAGCGCACTTGGACGGATACTGATTGGCGTTCACGATGGTGCCATTGGCATCAGTGGTAAAGATCGCTCCCGACACGCCGGCCGCGCTGGCTTGAGAGCCGGGCAGCAGGAAGACCGCGAAGGAGAGGAACATCGACAAATTGAGGTATTTCATGTACGTCGCTAGGTCAATAGTAGACGAAGAACGCCGAAACGCCTCTACGGAAAAACCGTTAATCCATTGCAGTATAAGGACTTAGGAATACACTTGTCGGACAGGTCCAGGAAAACCTCGTGGCCCGCACGGAGGGTGGGAGGCGAGCGTCTCGATTTGCGGACACGGACGAAAACATAGTACCCCAGTGGAAATAGTACTAGGTATCAGGCGTTTCGTTTAGTGAGTCCGGCGGAAATGAGTTGCAGAATCGAATCATGGACGACCCGCAAATTTCCAATGACGAACTTCTCAAAAAGAAGGTTGTTTTCGGCAGCATCGTGTTCCTGGTCGGGATTGTCTGCACGGTAATCGTGCAGCTAGGCCGACTCGCCTAAGCGCAGGCGGCGACAGGACCGGATGGCGGCCTAGAAAGCCGAAGGGCCAACCCGGAGGTTGGCCCTGTTGTGATTCGGCGAAACTTATGGCGGAGAGAGAGGGATTCGAACCCTCGGTAAGATTTCTCCTACACACGCTTTCCAAGCGTGCGCCTTAAACCGCTCGGCCATCTCTCCACTCGGGACTTTACTGCAAAACGATGCCGCCTGGAATCGGCGGCAACTCTTTCAGTTTAGCACGAGTTGGTGTGGTATTCGTTGAGGTTGCGGAACGAAAGGGCGATTGCGGTCGGGATTACGGCGGTGGCGCTGGTGGTGCGGCTGTACTTTGCGGGCACGCTGTTCCTGAACCCGGATGAGTGCATGCATCTGATTGCCGGGGCCGGAGGGGATTGGGCTGGCGTACACCATCCGCCGTTGCTGCTGTGGTGGCTGTGGCTAGCGTCGCTGGTGAGCGAACAGCCGTGGTGGCTGCGTCTGCTGCCGGTGGTGGCGGGCGCTTTGACGGCGCCGGCGACGGGATACTGGTTGCGCCGGTTTCTGACGACGGGGACGGCGTGGGGGCTCGCCGCGCTGGTGGCGGTGTCGCCGAATCTGGTTCTGCTTTCCATCCAACTGCGTGGATACGCGGTGGCAATGCTTGGCACGGTGCTCGCGTTGTACGCGCTCGACCGGGCGATTGCGGAGCGATCCCGCCGGATGCTGGTCTGGCACTTCGCGGCGCTCCTGCTGGCGATACTTTCGGAGTTCGGCGCGGTCTGGGTGTTGCTGGCGGCGGGACTCTACGGGGTGGCCGTCATGGCACGGCGGCAGGAGTGCCGTGTGCTCCTGCCGGTGTGGGTGGCGGGTCAATGCGCGCTCGCCGGGGTGATGGGGATGCTGTACCTGTTCATCCTGCGCGTTGTGACCGAAGCGCTCCCGGTCCATAAACTTCTGGCAGGGTACCTGCACGCCAGCATCCCGGCGGAGGGACAGAATCCGTTGGCGTTCGTGGCGATCGGGGTTTGGAAGCAGTTCGCCTATTTGAGCAGCAGTTGGGCGGCTGGGCTGGCGGCGGGCGCCTTGGCGGCGGCGGGATTGTGGGTGTGGTGGCGAAGAGCCGACGAGCGATTCGTGCTGGTGACGGCCGTGTTCCTGCCGGCGGCGGCGGCGCTGGCAATGCTACACCCTTTCGGGCGGACGCGGCACACGGTTCTGACTGGCCTGGTGGCACTGGCCGCCATGGGAGCGGGGATCGAACTTCTGGGGCGGTACCGTGTGTGGCTGGCGGCGGCCGCGGCGGTGACGCTGTGCTTGCTGCCGACGCCGGACAGCATGAATGTTCCGACGGGGTACGGGGAACGCGCGGGGTGGGAGCGCGCGCTGGACCAGATGGTGGCCGCCATCCCGGATGGCACAACGGTGCTGACGGACCGCGAGACATCCCTAATGCTGCAGACTCGGCTGGTGCCGCGCGGCGAGCGGCGGTTGAAAAGTGCGGGGTTCCGGTACAAGGGGTGGAGCGTGGTCAGTCCCAGGGCATTTGACTGGAAGGCGTTGCGGACGGAGCAGATCCTGGCGATCGCTCCGGCCGGCCCGGTGTGGGTGATCGATATGGGCTTCAGTGTGGACAACCTGAAGGAGCGGGCGCCGACATTGGGGTTGACGGCGGTTATCGACGTACCGGGCGTTCTTTACGCGGCCCGGCTGCGGTAGGCTGTTGGCATGGCGATGCGACGACGAGATATTTTTCCTTTGCTGGGTGCCCCACTATTGGCGCAGACGAAGCGACGGCCGCGGCTTGCGGCGGTGGTCACCAGCTACTACTTTTACTCGCACGCCGATGTCATTCTCGGCCGGCTGATGGCGGGCTGCTCACCGAATGGGAAGTGGCATGCGTCGCGGTGCGACGTGGTGTCGATGTATGTGCACCAGATCCACGAGCGGGACATGAGCGCGGACCTGGCGGCGCGGAATGGGTTCACGATCCACGACTCCATTGAGAAAGCGATCGGGCCGGATATTGACGGGGTGGTGTTCGTTGGCGAGCATGGCAACTTCCCGACCAACGATGTGGGCCAGAAGCTGTATCCGCGGCACGAGCTGTTCATGCAGATCCTGGACGTCTACGAGAAGCGGGGGCGGGCGCTGCCGACGTTCTTTGACAAGCACCTGTCGTATTCGTGGCCAAAAGCCAAGGAGATGTACGAGCGGGCGAAGCGGCTGAAGGTGCCGTGGTTTGCCGGCTCATCGATTCCGCTGAGCTTTCGGATTCCGATGCTGATCCCGCCGATGGAGACGAAGTTCGACCGGGCGGTATCGGTGGGCTACGGCGACCTGGACGCTTATGGCTTCCATACATTGGAGGCGCTGCAGTGCATGGTGGAGCGGCGGGCCGGCGGGGAGACTGGCGTGCGCGCGGTGGAGGCGCTGCAGGGAGACGCCGCGTGGGCGTTCCTGGACAACGGTTGGAACCCGCTGGTGCAGGCGGCGTATGACACGTTCCCGAAGAAGAGCGAGGCACCGTTGCGGGAACTGGTGAAGAAGCCGGTGGTGTATTCGGTGGAGTACCGAGACGGGCTGCGGGCGGCGGCGGTGTTGCTGAACGGGGCGATCACCGATTGGGGCTTCGCGGGCACGGCGGGCGGGAAGACAATGGCGTGCAAGTATGGGCCTGTTGGCAAGGCGCGGCCGCTGCCGCACTTCGACGGGCTGGCGCATAACATAGAAGAGATGTTCCTCTCCGGGCGGCCGCCGTATCCGGTGGAACGGACCGTGTTGACGACGGGCACGCTGGCGCACCTGTTTGACTCCGTACGGACGGGGAAACGGGTGGAGACGCCGGAGCTCGATATCCGCTACCGGGCGGTGAATCCGGCCTTTGTACAAACCGCATGAAACTCCTTCCCTTCCTTCTCGCCCTGCCGCTGGTGGCTGATGACCTGCACCAGAAGGCCTTCGTATTTGACGCCCACATCCACATGATCAACCGCCAGTTCTACAAGGGCGGCGACATTGGCGAGCGTGTGACCGATGGGCAGGTGGACCTGCCGCGGGCCAAGGAAGGCGGCGTGGACGCGATGTTCTTCACGCTGTTCGTGGAGGAGCAGTATTACCCGGCGCGGCACGAAACGCGGCACACGCTGCGGCTGTTGGACCTGGCGCGGCGGCAGGTGGCGGCGAACAAAGACAAGATTGAGTTCGCCTATTCGGCGGCCGATGTGACGCGGATTGCGAAGACGGGGAAGATCGCCGCGGTGCTCGATTTAGAAGGCGGCTATGACCTGGACGGCGACCTGGGGGTGCTGCGCGAGCTGTACCGGTCCGGGTTCCGGGTGATGATGCTGCCGGCGCACAACTGGGCGAACAACTTCGCCGAGTCGTGCTGTTCGAAAGGGCCGTTTGGCGGGTTGACCGAGCACGGCAAGGACGTGGTGCGGGAGATGAACCGGCTGGGCATGTTGATCAACGTGGCGCACGCCTCAGAGCGGACGGTGCGGGACGTGCTGGCGGTGTCGACACGGCCGATCATGGCGACGCATTCGGGCTTGAAGCGGTTCAACAATCTGCCGCGGACGATGTCCGATGAGCTGGTGAAGGAGCTGGCGGCGAAGGGCGGCGTGATCGGGTTCCACAGCGGTTGCGAGTTCCACTACCGGCCGATGTTCGACTACCGTACGGCGCAGGCTGGGAAGGCTTTCTGGGACACGACCGCGGTGGCAAAGCAGCCCAAGGACATGTCGATTCTGGAAGTGGACGGGCTGGTGAAAAACCATCATCCGATGATGGGGATCACGGCTCCGGATTCGGCGCGGTGCACGATTGACCAGTGGCTGGAGCCGGTGGAGGCTGTCATTCAACTCGCCGGGGAGGACCACGTGGCGTTGGGGTCGGACCTGGACGGCGGGCCGACGTTTCCGATCGGGATGCGCGATGTGCGGGACTTTCCGAAGCTGACCGAGACGATGCAGAAGCGGGGCTGGAGCGAGACACGAATCCGGAAGTTTCTGGGCGGAAATGTGCTGCGGGTGTTCGGGGCGGCGACCGATCCGGTGGGAGGGAAAGGAAAGTAAAGACTACCGGCGGCGGTCGTGGGCGTCCATAACCTCGTGGAGTTCGCGGCGTGGGGTGACGGGGAGGCGGCTGTCGATATAGCCGAGCCGGATGACCATCTGGGGAAGGCCGGTCTGGCCGAGGAGTTGCTGGAGTTTTGGCCGGAGCGTGGGGATTTGTACGGGCTGATTGAGGAACGACGCCTGCACGTGGTGGCTGCAGGCCTGGAGCAGCACACGGCCCAGCGCCTGGCCGGCCATGACCCAGTCGCGCTGGGTGTCAGCGGGGGTGCAGAGAACGGCGAGGACAGGAGACTCATCGGCGATATGGCGATCCTTGGCACCTTCGCCGTCGCCCATATCAAACGTCCGGACAGCGAGCTGGGTGAGCGGGCCGGTGAGCCAGGGGATGGTAATGCCGTCGCGTTCGCGATGGGGATGCATCCAGGAGGCCAGTTCGCGCCGCCAACTGGGGTTGGCCCAGTGGGCGGCGTCCCCTTCGGCGATTAGTTCGGCCACCTGGCGGCGGAGGTCCTCGGTGGATAACAGGTGAAGCGTGGCGCCTTCGCTTTCCGCGGCTTCGACGAGCCCGACGAGAACCTGCTCGGGGATCTGGCGGGGCTCGAAGCGTTTGCGGTAGGTGTGACGGTGGTCGATGTGTTGAGCGAGGGAGGCATCGGGATCGGCGGCGGCGTCGTCAGGGGAGAGGAAGGAGATAGTGGCGAGGAGGTCTTCGTTGGCAGGGTCGGGGAGGATGCTGACGCTGGTGCCGAGGCCGTGGGCGGCGGCGGCGACGCGAAGGTGGATGAGGGCGCAACCGCAGCTGATGGCGAGTTCGCGGTCGTGGGGATCGTTGACGGCGAGGCCACGGGTACGGTCGGCGGAGAGATAGACGGTGCCATCATCAACACGAAAGCGCCAGGGCTGGGTGTTGTGACTGGAAGGGGCGCGCATGGCGGCTTCCAGGATGGGCACGATGGCGTTGTCAAGATCCAAATAGGCGTTCATTCAGGCAGCCTTTTCGAACTGGAATTCAATGTTGGTGAGGTGGCCGCGCCAATAGGGGTAGGGGCCGTCAGGGAGCAGCCAGGAGACTTCGCCGTCGGTGGGGACAAGGATGCCATCGGAACTCTTGTAGTTCCAGAATCGGCCCTCCCACGGGGTGGCGGTGGGGACGCCTTTGACGAGGCGGGGCCGGGCGTCGGCGCGGACGGTATCGATGAGGCCGTCGGCATTGAAATGGAAGGTCAAGGCGGCGGTCGTGTCGCCATCCTGGAGGATGGCGCGGGCGGAGTTGGCGTCGATGGGTTGCCAGTCGAGATCACGGAGGCGGGTGGGGTACCAGGCGGCTTCGGCCAGAAAGCGCTGGAGTTCGCCCTTGGCCACGTCGCTGGTACCGCGGAGGTCAACCATGGGAAGGACGGCGAGGGCTTCGACCTGAAGAATGCCGACGCCGTCGACATAGGCGTCATGGACGTAGGCGTCGACGCCGGGGGCCATGTGGATGCGGGCGTCCCAATCAAAACCGGGGCGGTGGGTAACGACACGCTGGGTGGAGGTGAAGGGAGACCAATGGGGGGACGTGGATCCGAGGTTGAACGTGCCGTCGTGGGCGAGGTTGACGGCGGCGATGGACGGCTGGTCCGGGGGGAGGGCGAGTGCGAGGTAGCGGGCTACGGGAGGGGGAAGAGTGGAATCGGCGGGGGCGAGCTTGCCGCGGGCGGCTTCGAGGTGGGCGCGAAGCTCACGGGTGCCCGCTTTCCAACGGAACGTTCCGTAAACAAGCGCGGCGAAGCTAATCAGAAAGACGAAGATGAGCGCACGGAGCCACATCCTACCCCTCCTTGTACCTGGCCTCAGTATGCGCCTATTTCCATACGGGGTAAAGCGGTGATTGTAAGCGATTACGGTTTCAGGCCGAACAGGTCTTTCGGGACGAGTTTGAAGGTGAAATGGCCGGGATTGACGGCGGTGGCGCCGGGGGTATCGACGAGGACGATTTCGGCGGAGACCGGTTCGTAGGCGGCGCGAGGGGCGATGGTGCCTTTGGCGACGAGGATCTTCTGGCGCTCGGGGTAGATGCCGAGGTGGACGATCTGGTGGATGGAGTTGGGGGAGGAGCGTTTTTTGGAGAGAACAAGGTAGTTCTTCATCGTGGGCGTGGAGCCTTCGGCTTCGATGACGGCGGTGAGACCCATTTTGTAGAAGGTATTGCCGCCGTGGCGGACGGCGGTTTCGATGTAGTCGCCATCGTCGAAGGAGCGGACGCGGCCTTTGACGCGGACGGGTTGGCCGTGTTGGTTATCGGACTTGCCGCCGACGGGCCTATCGAAGTTGCCGCCGATGCCGGCTTTGAGGGCGTCGTCGACGGCGGCGGGATCGTACATGACGACGACCCAGCCGTCGGCCTTTTGCTTGAGGAGTTCGGCGAGGAGGAACGTCGAATCGCCGGCGGAGCCGCCGCCGATGTTGTCGCCCGTGTCCATGAGGGCGACGGGGAATTTGGGGGCGCGCATGGCATTTTTGACGGCGTTTTCGGCGTTGGGGGCGTTGAGCTTGAGTTCGTCGCGGACGGCCCATAGGCGGTCGGAAAGGCGCTTGGCTTCGCGTTCGGCGAGGTTGCGATCGCCGTCGGCGACGATGACGGCGGCGGGGCCCATGAAGGGGACGTCGGCATATTGATAGCCGGCGAGGACGGAGGCGGAGAGGATTTTGGGGTTGGAGTTTTCGAGCTGGATGGAGTCCTGGGTGATGGGGTGGAGGACGCCGGCGAAGGTGTTGTGATAGAGGATGTTGAAGACCATGGGGGGCTTGACCATGGACTGGACGGGGTGGATTTCGCCTTTGAGCGTGCGGAGGAGGATGCTGGCGGCGCGCTGGCCGCGGGCGCGGGTGTCGATGTGGGGTGTCTGCTGGTAGACGATGAGCGCGGTGCAGTAGTTGAGGGTTTGCGGGGAGATGTTGGCGTGGAAATCGTGTGTGACGACGATGGGGATTTTGGGGAAGGCCTCGCGGACGCGGCGGAGGGTTTCCTCGTCGGCCTGGGGGAAGTGCTCGGCGACCATGGCGCCGTGGAGGGCGAGGAGGATGCCGTCGAGGGGGCCTTGGGATTTGAGGGAGTCTATTAGCTCTTTGACGAGGGATTCGTAGGCGGGTTTGGCGACGGCTCCTTTGGGGGTTGCGGAGGCGTAGAGGCCCTGGACGATTTTGATTTTGGGGTCCTTGGTGACGACATCGAGGAAGCCGGTGACTTCGTTTTTCTGAGCGTCGAAGAAGGGGCGCCAGTTGGGGGCGTTGCCTGCTACCACGGTGAAATCGGTGCGCTGGGTGGGGTTAGCATTGAACGAGTTGGACTCGTGCATGAGCATGGCGATGCCGATGGTTTGGGTGTACATGGGGATGGCGGCGGCGGCGAGGAGGAGCAGGCGCATGAGGGTGTTTTTATCATACTGGGGCGGGGCGACTACCCGAGGATGGACACACTGCGGGTAGTCGAGCGGAGAGGGGCGTATGCGGTTGTCAAATAGCGGGTGGCGGCTGGCGACGATGGCGGGTTGCCAAGATCGTTGCCGCCGGGTTTCGTGGTTACGGGAAAGCCGGTTTGGGCGCATCGGGGACCGTGGCCTCGCTTAGGACGTGGGTGGCGCATGGCTCCGTGTTTCTTTTCAATAACTTCTGGGACGGTCCGCTTGTAGGGCGATTTTTTTCGAGGCGGAGGAGTTCGCGTTCGATCCGGTGGCGGGTGCGGTTGCAGGTGGTGATGCGGGCCTGGAAACGGTCGACGGTACCGCCGTAGGTATTGATGGCGAGCTTCTGAGCTTCGATGGTGAGCTTGGCTGGGTCGTCCGCGTAGGAGGAGGTGGCGGCGAGGGTGTCGACGAGTTCGCTCATGTAGATGATGTAGCCGTTTTGGAGGAGCTGAGTGTCCCAGAGAGCGGTGATGAGCTGGTTGGCGAGCCGTTCGGCTTGGGCGGTTTTGGGAGCCGAGTCGGCTAGGAGTTTCGCGTGGAAGGGGAGGAAGGCGGCGTTCGATTCGGGGCAGATTCCAGAGACACTGGTGGTGTAGAGGCCGGTCTTTATGCTGGCGGTGCGGGCACGGTGGAGGCCGGCGGCGGTTTTGGGGCCGCGGCTTTTGCGCGGGCGCGCTGGGCGCGTTCGGTGCGCTGTTGGGCGGTTGGCATGGTTGTGTCTCCTCTCTTTAGATTTGCAATGCGAAAAGCCCTCGCTGGGCGAGGGCTTTTCGTGGGCGAGGTATTCCTGCCCGATTCCACACTAGCATGAGGGTCAAGGGGTTTAAGGGGTGGATTTTTTCAGGTCGTTGATTTGAGGGGGAATATGTTTTTTCTTCTTTTGTGACGGGTGTAAGATGACTGGACATATGGACGCTGTGGCAAAGGCGGTGGCGACGCAGCTCGCCAATATAGAGAAGAGGACGGGGCGGAGCATCAGCGAGTTAAGCACGCTGGTACGTGCGAGCGGGTTGACGAAGTTTGGCGAGATGCGGGAATTTGCGAAGACGTCTCTGGGGATGGGCCATGGGGACGCGAATGCGCTGGTGAAGGCGATGGAAAGTGCGCCAGCCGAGGCGGCGCCGGACGACATTTACGTTGGGGCCAAGGCGCATATGAAACCCATTCACGAGTTGCTGTTGGCGGAGATCGGGAAGTTTGGCCCGTTTGAGGTGGCGGCGAAGAAGGGGTACGTGAGTCTGCGGCGGAAGAAACAGTTCGCGATGATCGGGCCGGCGACGAATACCCGGTTTGAGGTGGGGTTGAATCTGAAGGGCGTGGCGGGCGGGGGACGGTTGGAGGAGATGCCTCCAAAGGGGATGTGTTCCCACAAAGTGAAGCTGACCGGTGTGGCGGAGGTGGATGGGGAGCTTTTGGGTTGGATCCGGGAGGCGTTCGAGCAGGCGGGCTGATTTTTTTCTCGCAGATCCGAGGCGCGATAGCGCATTAGAGGATCAGAGGGAAAAACAGTGTCAATGCATTGCCGTCAGTGTGGATACCCGGTGGCCGGGGCGGCGCCGGTTTGCGCGCGGTGTGGCGTGGCCGTGCCGCGCAAGGGTAACGGCGAGGGGTTCGTGATTGCGCTGTGCGTGCTGGTGACCGCGTTGTTTGCGGCGACCGGGTATTGGGTGGTGCTGCCGCGAGTTCGCGCCCTGATCGGCGGGACGGCAACGGTTGCGGGGAGAGGGAGCGGCAAAGCGGAACGGACGACGAAGTTGTATCTCTTCAAAGCGACCGATGACGCGGCGATCGGGCCGGGAATCCGGCGGTCGGCCTTTTCGCGGGCGGTAACGCTGATTAACGACCGGCTGGAGGAGCAAGTTCCGTTTTCGGCAGGATGGAACATCCGGGTAAACCGGCTGGGGAAAGCCGGGAACCTGGATGGTTGCGGGACCTTGTTCCGGAAGGACGGCGAGGCGATGTGGTACCACCGCTGGGGGCGGATTGTGGAACATCCGGAGGGATTCCCGACGGCGTGTGACGGGGAGGTGCTGCCGGCACGGGCGGACCCTGAAGAGACGGTGTGCGGGTATGTGGACGCGACGACGATGAAGTGGCGGAGTTCGTTGCGCTTCTCGCAGTGCGGGGAGTTCCGGGAAGGACTGGCGTGGGTGGAGGTGGCACCGGGGACGTACCGCTATGTGAACGAACGGGGCGAGTTTGCGTTTGCTGAACAGTTCAGTTTTGTGACGTGGTTTACGGAGGGACTGGCGCGGGTGAAGCCGATGGGGTCGGAGAATTTCGGGTTTATCGACAAGACGGGGAAGCTGGTTATCCCGGCGCGGTTCAAGGTGGCCGGGACCTTTGGGGATGGGTTGGCGGCGGCGGCGGTGCAAGGGGAGAAGCAGATCGGGTTCATTGACAAGACAGGGGCGTTTCGGATTCCGGCGACGTTTGACCGGGTGGAAGCGCACTTTTCCGAGGGGCGGGCGTTTGTGAGCACCGGCGAATCGTTCCAGATGATTGACACCACGGGGAGGCCGCTGCCGGTGAATCCCAAGTTGTATGGGGCGGAGCAGTTCTCCAACGGGGTATCGGTGGTCAACTCCGGGCATGGGAAACTGCTGCTGTTAGGACGGGATGGAAGGCAATTGCCGACGATGCCGTTTACGGCCGTGGGCCCGTTTCATCATGGCGTGGCGGTGGCGGAGCGAGATGGAAAGGCGATGGTGATCGACGGGCAGGGGCAGGTGCTGATTCTGGGGGACGGGGAGAGTTTCGGCCCGTATGGAGGCCGGTATCTTCAGATGTACAGGCAGAACGCGACGGACCTGATCGACTTGACGGCAAAGCTGCATGTCCGGGTGGAGGGAAGGACGGTGACGCGAAACCGGGGACAGTGAGGGCGGCTAGGCCGGGATGTGGGCGCGGAGGGAGAGCGCCGTTTTCGGCGGCGCCGAAGGACAGCCTCTATGTGGCACTATATCACTTGTTACATTCCATGTATTCACTTGTGATATTACCAAGTAACTTTACTTACTCGTCCTATTGTTTACTAACAGAGCACCACATGTTATCGTTATCTACTCGCCGAACGGACACAAGATTCGCTTTTGTAATTCATTCTTATGCTCATCATTAAACACCGACATCGTGAGGCGCTGGCTATGGCGGCGCTTCGCAATCTGGAGAACGAGCAGGTCCGTAGAGCTTGGGCCAAGCGGCCCGATCCGACGCCGGACCCCATCGAGGAGGAGGCCCTGCGCGCGTGTATCCGGGCGGCATTTGTAAAAGCCGATGAAGCCGGGTTGACGGAGAGTGCGGCGGCGGTGAGTTATGTGGAGGCCGCAGTGGACTTCGGGATCGGCTTCGCCACAGATCCACTCCACCGCTGGGCGCTGACGGCACTGGCCGGTGAGGGTTCCGCCGCCGAACGGGGAGAACTGCTCCGGCGTGCCGTCCGGGTTGCCGATCCGGCGTTTACGACAAGCGAATGGCGGCACCTTGAAAGCACCGCGGAGTTCCTACGGGAAGCGACAACCGGACCGCCGGCCGAAGCGCTCCAGGATTTCCCGGCCGCGCTGCTTTGGCACCTTTCGCCCGGGTTGCGACGGGTCCGAAATCTGGACGAGGTGGGAGCGGCGGAGCTGATTGGCGCGGCGCATCGAACGGCTTGCCAACAGAAGGTACAGACCTCATGGAGCCCAGCCGTGTTCCTGTTGCGAATGATTTTGTGGGGGCATGCATGCGAGCTGGACCCTCGGTATTCCCTCATTGGAGAAAGGGCAGGAGACCCGTCGGAGCTCCTGCGCGGTTGCCAGAGATACATCGCTGAGAACCTGGCCATCGGTGCCGCGCGCGCCGGCGATGGCGCGCCAGCGAGGCGAGCCTTACCGAACGGCAGGCAACTGCTTGCTATCCGGCTGGATAGTCCGCTTGCGGAGGCCCCGGGATTAGCGCTGGCTTACCGAGGTTCGCACTGATGTTATCCAAACCTCCTTCAACGGCTATGGCGGCCGGGATGACCACTACGCCTTGCCCCGAGTGCGAACCGGTGGACAAACTGCGGATCCGGATTTCTGTGTTTATGGACGGTACGGGGAACAACCAGTTCAACGTAGACCATGGACGCGAGGCCCACGACATGGATGAGTACGACAGCTACACAGCGGACTACTCGAACGTCGCCCGATTGGCCCAAACGATGCAGACGAACGCCGAGGAGGATTATCACCAGCCGATCTATGTGCAAGGGATTGGCACCAAGAAGGGGAAGGCGGACTCGGACTATGGCAGCGGAACAGGGGAGGGTGACTACGGCATTAGCACCCGGGTTACGGAGTGTATGCACGAAATTCTCGACCGCGTATCGGCACGAGCCATGGCGCGGAAAACCGTCGACCGGCTGCGCATTGACTGTTTCGGTTTCAGTCGCGGAGCAGCAGCGGCACGGCATCTGATCAGCCGGCTTTTGATCAGTTTGCGGTACTTTTTCAGCACCCGGGGCATCACCGTTTCCAAGTTCGAGATCCCCTTTGTGGGACTGTTCGATACGGTCTCCAGCTATGGAGTGGGATACGACTCCGACACCGAGCAACTGCACTTGGACTCGATCAAGGACCCGATTGTGGAGCGTGTTGTGCAGTTGGCCGCCGGGGACGAGCACCGGCTGAATTTCCGGCTGACGAATATTGCGAGCGCGGGGGCGCGCGGGCTTGAGATCTTTTTGCCAGGAGCGCATTCCGACATTGGGGGCGGGTATGTGGACGGGGATTCAGAGGAGTCCAGGGTTCTGCTTGAAGCGCCGGGGGTTTACCTGAAAGCCCGTTGCGAGGCAATGCGAACGGAACTGATTGCGCTTGGGTGGTTCACGGATTCGGAGGAGATCCGGGTAAGAGAGACCGCCCAACCGGATATCGTCTTGCGTGGGGGGGGGACAGTAAAACGCGACAGCATCTATGATCTCGTCGCCACACGCGAGAAAATCAGCAATCGATACAGCTATTTGCCGCTGCACATGATGTCGGAATATGCCGGGGCGAAGAAGTTGCGGTTCGAACTCACCAAGTATGATTACTCCGGCGATCCGGACCTGGTGGCCATCCGGTCGCTCATCGACGGCAATCGCCACGATGGAGAGTATTGGATTCGATGCTGCGACCCGCAAATCCAGAAGCTCCGGCACGGCTACCTGCACTTTTCGGCTCACTATGCAATCAACGAATACCTGCTCAAGCCTCACGTTCCGCAATTCTATAGTGTCGCCGAGCAGTGGTCGGATGATGATTCGAACCGTCTCCATGGCCAACGCCGTCGCCGGGTGATGGCGGGATAACGCTATGCAACAAGTAGATCAGCGTTACTTTTCGTGGAACTACGGCCTGTGTGCGCCGGCGGATCGTCCTGTGCGGGTGATTGGGGGCTCGCTCCATTCGGGCACAGCCGGCGTGCGCCGGTTCCTGTGCAGCGAACTTCTCCACAATGGATGGGGAGAAAAAGGCCCGGTGACGCTGCCGGCGGGAAATCCGGCCGCGATGCCCGACGGGCTTTCCATGACGTGGTTTTCGCTGGCTGAGAATACCTTCTTCTCCGGCACGTTTCCGCTCCCCTCCGAGCGACTGCGGCAACTGTTTGCGGGCGGCTTTCACCACCCTCTTTCCCCCGAGCGGTCCACTTGGACCACGGTGCTGGTTGGCTGTGCCCCGGGTGGACGGCTTTCGGTTTGGCTCAGCGGGCAGGGGCTGACGGTGGAAGTCGCTCATTTCGCCGCGGCCGAGACAGACCTGGACTGGGACATTCCGCCATCGCGCGCGGAGTGGGCCCGCACCCGCCTGGCGCGCACGGTGGGGGAGCGGGAGGCGCAGCAACTTTTCACTGAGGGAGCGGGGGGAGAACGATGGGACAACTACCGGCGCCGGTTCGCGTGGAGCGCACTGGTTCTGGGAATGGGGACGGATGCAACAGCCACGCTTGTGGTGCGCAGCTTTAACGGGGAGGCGGAGCTGTTCGAGTTCCGCGGCGGGGGCGGTGCAGCAACCCATGCGGAAACCGTCTCGCCGCTCGCGCACGGTGTTCCGAAATCGATGGAGCTCCACTTTACCTGCAGTGCGGGTGTGAGGCGCGTCGCGAAGGTTCAATGCGATGAACTCGAAACGTTCGCGGCGTTTGCAAAGTTGAGTGAACGGACGGGGGCATCGGCGGGACTCTCGCTCCATCTTGACGTTACGGCGGCCCCGGCTGAACTTCGCCTGTATCTTTGTGACGATCTTTACAGCCTGGAACTGCTTTCGGCCAAGGTGAGGATCAGCCGGAGCAGTTAGCCGGACAGTGCACCGCCTCCCAATTTTTATGCCCTATACACAAGACACCAGACGACTGAACCTGCAGACCCCGCTCGGCGAGAATGTCCTGCTGATCCGGTCCATTACGGGGACCGAAGCGATCTCCCGGATGTTCCACTACCAGATCGACGCGATTGCGGAACTCACGGCCGAGGTTAACTTCAACAAACTTCTCGGGCGCACGGTTGTTGTCAGTGTCGCGCTCAGTATGGGGCGCACTCGATACATCCACGGGGTGGTTCACCGCATTACGCAGGGAGAGCGAAACACCAGCTTCAATGCCTTCCTGCTGGAAATCGGGCCGCCGATCTGGACGCTTACCAAACGCATCCAAAGCCGGATTTTCCAACAGCGCTCGGTCCCCGAAATTCTGAGAATTGTTTTGGGCCAGATCGACTGCGGATACCAGATCTCGGGGACCTTCGAGCCTCGGGAATTCTGCGTGCAGTACAACGAGTCTGACTTTCACTTCTTTTCGCGGCTGTGCGAAGAGGAGGGCATTTATTACTTTTTCCAGCACGACGAAGCCGGCTGCAAACTGATCCTGGCCAACACACCGCAATCGCATCCTCCGCTGCCGCATTGCCCGGAGATCACCTACCGGCCCCAATCCCACTACGAGACCGAGAGCCTACTGGTGTGGGAGAAGACACGGTCCCTGCGCAGCGGAAAGGTGACGCTGCGGGACCACCACGGACAGTTGCCGGGGCGGGACCTGGAAGCCATCCAGACAATACAACCGAAGGTAACAATCGGGCGCGCGGTGCACGAACTGGACACCGCCTGCGCAGAACTGGAACAGTACCGGTTTCCCGGCGGCTACGCCGAGCGTTTTGACGGCATTGGGAAGAGCGGCGGCATCCAGACCGGCAACTTACAGAAGATATTTGAAGACAACGTCCGCACCGCGGGCATCCGTATGCAGCAGGAATCCGCCGAAGCCTTGGTAATGATCGGCCATGCCGATTTTGTGTCCATCGTGCACGGCCACCGTTTCACGTTGCGGGAGCACCCGACCGATAACGACATGTACGTGGTTACGGAGTGCAACCTGTTTATTCCGCAGGGCGGGTCGTATGGCGCGGGAAAGGGAGACGATGCGTTGCCGCCGGACCTCCGGTTCACGTGTATTCCGCTGGAACTTCCGTTCCGTCCGCCGTCCGTGACCCCCAAGCCGCAGATTGTAGGCGCGCAGACCGCGTTTGTGGTTGGCCCGCCGGGCGAGGAGATCTTCGTCGACAAGTATGGACGCGTCAAAGTCGCCTTCTATTGGGACCGGGACGCAAAGGCGAACGAGACCAGTTCCTGCTGGATTCGGGTAGCGCAGGGAGTGGCGGGCAAGCAATGGGGAACGTTCTGGGTACCCCGCATAGGCCAGGAAGTGATCGTGAGTTTTCTGGAGGGCGATCCGGACCGTCCCATTATCACGGGCGCCGTCTACAACTCCGACTGCATGCCGCCTTACGCGCTTCCGGCGAACAAGACGCGGAGCACAATAAAGACCAACAGCACCGTAGGCGGCGGGGGGTTCAACGAAATTCGTTTTGAGGATAAGAAGTCCAAGGAGCAGGTATTCGTTCAAGCCGAGAGGGATCTTGACATCCGGGTGAAGCACGACGCGATGCAGTTCACGATGAATAACCACAATCTGATTGTGGGAAACGATCAACTGGATGAGGTGCGCGGCAACCGGCACGTGATATTGAAGGGGGATCGAGCCACCCGGATCAACGGGAGCGATTCGCTGGAGATCGGCGCGGACCAGGACGTGAAAATCCAGTCCAAGTATGCGCTGGAAACCGGTATGGAAATCCACATGAAATCGGGGATGAAGCTAATTCTCGAGGCCGGATGCCAGATCAGCTTGAAAGTTGGCGAGAGCTTCATCGATATTTCGCCTAATGGGATATCTATCACTGGCAAGATGGTGAAGTTGAACTCAGGCGGGGCGGCAGGGTCGGGGAGTGGCGCGTCGCCCGACCGTCCGCATACGCCGAAGGAAGCAGCGAACGACAGAGCCGGACAGAGCACCGTGCCAGCACCGCGCTCCCATACGGTGCTTGGACCGCAGGCACTGGCGTTCCAGCGGGCAGCGAAGGCGGGAAAGCCCTTCTGCGAAGTCTGCCAGCGACAAGTCACTTGCGAGGGATAGACACCAATGGAAACTTCCCAAAGACTGAAATCCATCCTTTTCGAAGACGCTTCTATCGGAACCTACGCCATACTCGACGGCGCGTCGATTCCGGACCTCCTGGATCAGTTGGAGGCCGACCGGCCCGAGTATCTGTGCCTATACCGGGGCGAGTTGAAAGAGGGCCTGGAGGTGGTTGCGCCCTACCTGGTGCGACTGGAGCCGCACCACACGTTCACACGTTGGCTTCTGGCCTTTGGGTGGGGGCGTCACTTCGGTGTCTTTTTGCATGCTGACGTTTCCTTGGCCGCCCTCCGCTTGCATTTGCGGCGTGGGTTACGGGTCTATACCGAGGACAGGGATGCTTTGTATTTCCGTTATTACGATCCGCGGGTATTGCGAGTGTTTCTACCTACGACCACCCCGGAGGAAGCAGGCGCCTTCTTCGGCCTGATCGGCACGTTCCTTTGCGAGTCAGAGGATCCGACGAAGTGCTTGCATTTCGCTGTGCGCAATGGCGCACTACGGCAGCAGGTGCGCTCGTTGGAAGGGGAAAGCGATTGGGAAGGGATTGAAACAGGCCGTTGAGGCAAAAGTGACGACCGGGCAAGTGCACACGAGTTGGCGTGGAAAGCGGGTAGGAGAATCGGGAGCGGCGGCAGAAGCAGTTTGCGACGATCGGGCCGGCGTGGAACAAAAGACACCAGGTGAGCCTGAACAGGTTGGAGGGGGGAGATCCGCCTGGATGGATTCAGGAGGCGTGGGAACAGGCCGGGTTGTCAGGCGAGCAGGTGGGCGCGGAGGGAGAGCGCGGCGTCGCGCAGGGCGGTGGTGGAGACGGGACCGGAGCCCTGAAAGCGGAGGCCGGTGAGGGCGAGTCCGGAGACGGCGTCGAGCAGGCGAAGAGAGCATTCCCAGGCATGCGCCGTGTCGCGGAGGATTTCGCCTTCGATGAAGTAATTGACAGCGTAGTGTTCGACGAGGCGGCGGGGGGATTCGTCGCGGGTGGCGACACGGCTGATGACCTGCAGGCCGCCGGATTCGAGGAGGGCGTGGCCGAGGGAGCCCGCCAGCACGCCGGACTCATCGCCATGAATGGGCAGGACCGCGATGCAAGGGGATGTGGAGTGTGGATGGGGGGACAACTCGAAACGTACGGCGAACCCGCGTTCGCAGACCAGACGGATATGGGACGAGCGGCCTTCGGCGGCGTAGTACGCGGACAGGCGGGCGCACATGCGGCGTTTGAGTTGGCGCACGCTGACATCGAAGCTCGGATCGAAATCGGGGGCTTTGCCAAGGGCTTCGACACCGACGGTGTATTCGCTGGGCTTGGCGTCGTGGCCGGTAATGGCGCGTTCGCCCAACCAGGTTACGAGTTGGCGGAGACGACCGGCGCGGGCGAAGGGCTGGCTTTGCAAAATCCGGAGAAGTTCGCGGCGCTGCGCGGCAGCGGGATCCGTGGACAGTTGGGGGCTCAAGTTAGTTCCTTCAGAGAGGTATGCGCGATGTGAGGAAGAATTTGAGAAAAAACTTTCACTTTGTCACAAGTGACATTTTGTTTATAACTTCACAGCGACGTAGGGTTACCCACATACTGCTAGGAATCAAGACAAGACAGGGCCGAAGACGCCGTCCGGAGGGGTATGAATACGGACATCACAACTCTATTACAGCGGGCGCAAGCCGGCGACGAAGGGGCCGTGTGCCGGTTGACGGACGCGGTGTATGAACAACTGCGGCAGATTGCCGGGGGGCAGATGCGGAGAGAGCGGTCGGGGCACACACTGCAGCCGACTGAACTGGTGAATGAAGCCTACCTGCGGCTGTTCCAGAATCAGCAGGTGGGGTGGCAGAGCCGTTCGCATTTTTATGCGATCGCAGCGAGCCAGATGCGGCGGATTCTGATTGAGCATGGGCGGCGGAACAGCGCGGGGAAGCGGCAGGGCATTCATTTGGAACTGCGCGAGGCCGATGCGGTGCAGGCGCCTGGGGGCTACGACAGCGGAGAGGTTGAGGCGCTGTTGCGAAAGCTGCACGAGAGCGACGCGGCGGCGGCGCGGGTGGTGGAGCTAAAGGTGTACGCCGGTTTCACGGACGACGAGATTGTGAAGCTAACGGGCGAGAAGAAGGCGAAGATCCGTGCGGACTGGAACTTCGCGCGGTCGTGGCTGGCGTCGCGGATCCGAGTAGAAGGAAATTTCCGCAAAAGTGACGCGAGTTAGCGCATAGAGAAACAGCAGCAAGTAACAAGAGACAAGAGGCAGAAGCGACATGAGATACCGGGGACTTATTTATCTACTGATTGCAGGTGTGGGGGCGTACGGACAGGCGTCACCGAGCCCAAAGCCGCCAGCCGCGCCGGCACCGGCGGCAGCTAAACCCGTGGCGCGGCCGGCGGCGCCGAAGCCAGTGGGCACGACGGTAGACACGATTGTGGAACTGGTGAAGGGCGGACTCTCAGAGCCGATGGTGGTTCAGGTCTTGAAGAAAGAGAACAAGACGTACAACCTTTCGGCGATGGACCTGCTGAAGCTGCAGAAGGCAGGAGTGAGCGAGAACATCGTGAAGGTGATGATGGACCCGAAGGCGGAGGTGGCGGCGGCGGCGCCTGCCCCGGTGGCGGCGGTTGCTCCTGCGCCGGCGGTGGCGGCTGAGCCGGCGGCGGTGGTGCAGACGGTATCGGCACCGGCCGCGGCGCCGGTGGTGCAGAAGCGCAAGCTGTCGATTCAGGCGTTTGATTACTCGGCGGTGAAGACGGCGGTGACTTTCTGGTTCAAGAACGATGTAAATATCGGCGAGGGGATCCGGGCGATGTTGACAGTGCGGCTGGGGAAGGCCGGCAAGGTTGGGCTGGTGGAGCGGACGAGGCTGCAGACGCTGATCGAGGAACAGGACAGGGGCGCGAGCGGCCGAACGAACCAAGGGACGAAGGCGCGGATTGGGAAGATTACCGGGGCGGACGCCATTTTGCTGGGCGACATCGTGATTTTCGGACGGGACGACGTGAAGAAGAAAGGCAAACTCGCCGTTTTCAGCGGTGTGATGGGAGTGGACTGGGGCAAATTCAGCAAGGAAGAAAAGGCGGTGGTGGCCATCAACTTTCGCATTGTCGATGCCGAGACAGGCGAGGTGATTGAGACAGGCGAGGCGCGCGGCGAGTCATTACGAAAGAGCAAGGACTGGAGCGTGGTACTAGGATCGTCGAACACGGCCGGGGGGGCGGGAGCGTCGATGCAGAGCAGCAACTTCGAAGAGACGATTATCGGCGAGGCGACGATGGCGGCGGTGGACAAGCTGGCCGAGGAGTTGAACCGGCGGATTCCGGCGTTGCCGAAGAAGGCGCTGGAGATTGAAGGCCGGGTGGCACAAGCGATGCCGGACGGGACGCTGTACATCAATGTGGGCTCGGCCGACGGCGTGCAGTCGGGAGACCGGTTTGAGATCCACCAAATTATGGACGTGGTGTTGGACCCGGTGACGAAGGAAGTGCTGGACCAGCGAACGGTGAAGGTGGGCGATATGCAGGTGAAGACGATCCGGGAAAAAGTGACGATCGGGAACTATAACGGACCGGCGATTAACCTGTCCGTCGGCAAGGGCTTCGCGGCACGGAAGGTGATGTAGGCGATGCAACGACTGGCATTGTTGGCGATGAGCGGGTTGGCGTTGCTGGCCCAGAAGCAGTCGGTGGCGGTGGAGGCATTTGACCACTCGGCGGTGCTGAACTACGTGCAGGCGATTTTCGGGACGCACATCCCGCTGGGGGAAGGGATCCGGGCCATGATGGTGAAACGGATCGCCGAGGGCGGGAAGCTGACGGTGGTGGAGCGGAAGAAAGTCGACACGCTGATCAAGGAGCAGGACTTCGGCGCGTCGGGACGGGTGAAGCGGGGGACGAATGCGCGGATTGGACAGATCCGCGGGGCGGACCTGACGCTGATGGGCGACATCGTGGTGTTCGGCCGGGATGACCGGCGGAGCGGGGGCGTGATCGGGGGGGGCGGCCGTGGCGGGGGCGCGGTGATTGGGGGTTACAAGCAGGAGGAGAAGGCGGTGGTGGTGTTGAACTACCGGCTGGCTTCGACGGAGACGAGCGAGATCATTCTGACGGGCGAGGCGCGCGGGGAGTCCAAGCGGATGAGTAAGGGCCTGGGCGGATTGTTTGCGATTGCCGGCGCTGTGGGCGGGGCGGCGGTGGATATGCGGTCGTCGAACTTCGCCGAGACGATTATCGGGGAAGCGACGATGGACGCGGTGAACAAGCTATGTGAGCAGTTAAACGGGAATTCGTTTGCCGGGGGCAGTTCGCGGGTGGATGAACTGGACGCGCGGGTGGCGGATTTTTCGAATGGAAATCTGATCATCAATGCGGGCGCAAATGAAGGACTGGCGGCGGGGATGCAGTTTTCGGTGTACCGGAAGGGGAAGGAAATCAAGGACCCGACGACTGGAGAAGTGCTGGACGTTCAGACCGATTTGATCGGGCGGATGACGATCACGACGGTGCGGGAAAAGATCGCCATTGGCAGCTACCAGGGGGCGCAAGCGCCTCGGCCTGGGGACGTGGTCCGGAAATAGGAGAGGACGAATGCGAAGCGCAGTTTTGCTTATTAGCTTGGGGTGTATCTGGGCGCAGACGGCGCCGCCGCTGGAGCGAATTCTGAAAGAAAAGCCGCAGGATTTGCAGCGTTTCCGTTCCGCGGTGACGGGAAGCCGACCGGTATTTCAGCGCGGCGGGGCGGGTGTGGTGAACCAGTATGGGCCGTTGTTTGGGAACGCCTATGGCTACCTGGGCGGGTTGGAGGCTGGGGCCGTGGACCCGGGGCGGCGGCGGCAGTTGGCGTATGCGTATCAGGATCTGGGGGACCTGTTGGGGAACCCGTACGGATACAACGTCGGGCAGCAGGGGCTGGCGATTCAGTGTTATCAGCGGGCGATGTATTTGATGGGTACCGGTGGTTCACGGCGGGACATGGAGCTGCTGGCGACGCGACTAACGATGTTGAACGCGCCGTACCTGCTGTACGGGCAGGGATTGCAGCAGCGGCCGGCGGAACCGGAACGGCCGCCGGTGGAGGTGAAGCCTACGCCGGGGATCCTGATGCCGCCGGCGATGAAGGCCGGGGAGGGCCCGGAGGCGGCGGAGGTGCGAGAGGCGTATGTGGCGGCGACGGGGCGGGCGCAGGCGCTGATTGGGAATGTGGACGAGTTGCGCGGGTCGTTGGGGGCGCGGGGGTTGACGCTGCACGCCGATATCGCGGGGTCGCTGGCGCGGATGCGGCTGTACTTCGAGCTGGCGGCGGATTCGATGGCGAACGCGGCGTGGGCGGACGCGCGGCGGCAGATTGAAAAAGGCGATTACGAGGCCGGGAAACTGGCGAAACATTTAGGCCGTTAGAAAGAGACCACTATGCATCCTCAATACGCGATGGCACAGCCACAGCAACAGACGATGGGACAGCAGTTGGGACGAGTGTTTGTGAGTTCGCTGGTGATGGGCTTCGGCCTGTTGATCCTGCGGGTCATCCTGACATCGCTGCCGATGATCAAGAACGCGGGGCCGATCGGGGACACGGGTCTTCCGGTGGTCATCGTGGTGAAAGTATTGTTGGACAGCGCGATGTTCGCGGTGTTGCTGCTGTTTACGATTCAGGCGCAGCGGCTGATTGCGACGCACCGGCCGGAGCTGGCGGACCTGGGGATGCTGGTGCTGCTACTGGGGGCGACGGTGACGGCGGCGTTGGCCTACAACAGCTACCAGGTGCTGCAGATGGTGCTGATGCCGGAGCAGGCGGAGTTGTACAACTGGCTGTTCATTTTGCTGGTGCTGGGGCTATTGACGTTTGCGGTGGTGACGGTGGTGCGGCGATTGGATTTCTTCACGAACCTCCTGTACAACGGGTTTGCGCAAGCAGGGGCGCAGCCTGCCGGTTATGGACCGCCGATGGGGATTCCGCCGGCAGGCATGATGGGACCGAATCCGGAAATGGTGGCATGGCAGGGTCGCTACGAAGCGCTGGCGCCGCGGGTATCGCGTGCGGCGCAGTTGGCGCAGGGGCGGCCTTTGCCGCCGGAGTTGCAGCAGGCGGTGGGGAACATGCAGGCCTATTTGCAGAGCTCGCAGCAGAACGCCGGACGGATGGATTGGGCGGAGGCGAAGCGGTGTTTGGATTGGGCGGAGTATGAGTCGAGCCGGGTGATGGCGGCACTGGGGCAATGAGCTGCCGGCGGTGCGGGAATGCGTTGGCGGGAACGGCGCGGTTCTGCGGGAAGTGCGGGACGGTGGTGTTTTCGCAGGAGGCTGAGACGGAGACGGCGGTGATGGCGCCGGCGCGAATGGCGGCGGTGTTGGCGCCTCCTGCTGGAGGGCCGCCGGGGGGGCCCGCGGGGATGCCGCCCGTGACACCGGCTGGGATGCCGCCGCGTGTCCCGCAAGGCATTCCACCGGGGATGCCCCCCAGAATGGCAGCACCGCAGCCGCCAGCGGGCTTACCGCCTGGGCCGGCTCCAGTTGCGAGCTACCCGCAGGCACCGGGTGGGACACCGCCGGGCTTTGGGCCTCGACCGAACGGAGCGGCGGCGGCGAAGGGGAATGCAGGGATTCTGATTGGCCTGTGCGCGCTGGTGGTGCTGGCGGTGGCGGTGACGGGTTACTGGGCGTACACGAAGATAGGCGGCGGAGGCGGGGGAGCCGGAGAGGCGACGACGCCAACGCGGCTGTATGCATTGATGGCGCTGGACATGACCGAGGAGCGGACGCGCGCGACCGGGGAGCGGGACATGCTTCCGGTCGCGCTGGTGAGTGACGGACTGACAGAGTTGGTGCCGTACTCGGAGGGTTGGGCGATGCCGATTTCGTGGGATATGGCGATGGTGATCGGCTCGGGGACGCTGCCGGAGTGCATGATGTTGCGGCGGAAGGGAACGGAGACGATGTGGGTGCACCGGGACGGGCGGATGATCCGGTCGCCGGAGGCGATCCCGACGGGGTGCGAGGGGACGTTGCTGCCGGCGCGAGCGGCCAAGGACAACGGGCTGTGCGGATATGCCGACGGAGCGACGCTACGGTTCCGAATTCAGCCACAGTTCCAGTTGTGCAAGGGGTTCGAAGATGGACGGGCGGTAGTGAGGAAGGACGGCCTAGTGCAGTTCATCGATGAGACTGGCAAGACGGTGATTCCGCCGAAGTTTCACTCGACCGGGTCCTTTTCGGAGGGAGTAGCGGCGGTGGTGGACCAACTATCGAACAAAACGGGATATATCGACCGGTCGGGCACATTCGTGATCGCGGCGAAGTACCGGAATGGATTCGATTTCAACGAAGGGTTGGCGGCGGTGACGGAGGGTGATTCCGGGAAGTTTGGATTCATCGACCGTAGCGGACGGATGGTGATTCAGCCTGACTACGAAAGCGTGGTTTTCAGTTTCGAAGCGGGACGGGCGGTGGTCCGCAAAGGGGACCGGCTGAGTCTGATTGATAAGCAGGGGAAGGAGTTGGCGGGGTGGGCGTCGAATCGGGGGATTGAAGCGTTAGGCGAAGGGATGTTCGCAGTGAAGTTCCAGGATGAGGCGCAACTTGTCGACCGGAACGGAAAGCCTGTGAGCAAAGGGAGATACCGACAGATCGGCCCCTTTCAATTCGGCTATGCGGTGGCGCTCGGGAACCAGTATTCGGCGCTGTTGGACCGGAGCGGGAGAGAAGTGTTTCAGGCGGGCAAGGCGCTGCTTGGCCCGTATGGGGGGCGGTATCTGACCCGGTTGAGTCCGGAGGGGCCGAAGGTGGATTTGATTGACATTTCCGGGAACCCGCGGTTGCGGCTGCAAAAAGGCGTTTTGACACGGAATCCGAAACCATGAACTGCACACAATGTCGAGCCGAAATCCCGGCCGGAAATGCCTTTTGCGATCAGTGCGGGACGCCGGTGCCGGCGGCGGCTCCAACTCCAGCCGCAGCGCCAACGATTGACACCGCCCGGTTTGAACTGATGCGCCGGTTGTATCACGCGGCGGCGGAGTTGCATCCGTCGCAGCGGGCGGGATTTCTGCAATCGGCGTGCGGCGGGGATATGGGGATGGCGACGGAGTTGTTGCAGATGCTGACGCAGCAGACGGCGACGCAGCCTTCGGCTGCATCATTTATCGGCGCGTACCGGTTGCTGAGTGAGTTGGGCCGGGGCGGAATGGGCGTGGTCTATCTGGCGTTGCGGGACGATGGGGCGTTTCAGAAGCAGGTGGCGCTGAAGGTGCTGCTGCGGGATCAAGTGAGTCAGGATTTTGTGTTGCGGTTCCGGAATGAACGGCAGGTGCTGGCGGCGTTGGACCATCCGAATATTGCGCGGATTCTGGACGGCGGGGACACGGCCGATGGGATGCCGTACTACGTGATGGAGTATGTGGAGGGCGTCAACGTCGACCGGTATTGCGAGGAGAAGAAGCTGGGGTTGGCGGGGCGGCTGCGTGTGTTCCAGCAGATCTGTTCGGCGGTGGATTATCTGCACCGGTCGCAGGCGATCCACCGGGATTTGAAGCCGAGTAACATCCTGGTTACTGGCGACGGGACGGTGAAGTTACTGGACTTCGGAATTGCGAAGTTCCTGACGCCGCAGGGACCGGCGCAGGAGTTGACGGGATACCAGGGCGCGCCGATGACGCCGATGTATGCGAGTCCGGAGCAGATGGCGGGGTTGCCGTTGACGCCGACTTCGGACATCTATGCGCTGGGGGTGATTGCGTATAAGTTACTGACGGGCCAGGTGCCGTTTGAGAATGTGGAGCAGAAGTTCGCGCTGGTGATGAGCGGGGCGGAGCCGACGCCGCCGAGCGCGGCGATCCGGCAGGACCTCATGAACATGCCGGAGACGACGGGGCAACTGCGGCGGCGGATGATGGGGGATTTGGACCAGATCATCCTGATGTCTTTGCGGCGATCGCCGGAGCAGCGCTATCAGACGGCGGCGGCGATGGCGGAGGATATTCAGCGGTTTTTGGACGGGCAGACGGTGGTGGCGCGGCCGGGGTCGGCCGGGTCGCGGCTGGCGAAATTGCTACGGCGGAATAAGTTGGCGGTGGCGGTGGCGGCGAGTTTCCTGCTGGTGGCGGGGGTGGGTGGAGGGTTTGGATACCGCTACTACGCGCAGGCGCGGGAGGCGGAGGTGCGGCTGGCTGGGTTGCAGAAGTTACTGGATAAGTTAGAAACGCAGGCGCCGGAGAAGGTGAGTCCGATGGATGTGGCGGACCTGCGAAAGACGCTGGAGACGGATGTGGCGAAGGCGATTGCGATGGAGCCGAAGGCGGTGGAGAAGCATCAGAAGGCGCTGGCGCGGGCGACGGAGTATTTGGAGAAATTGAAGCCGGAGGGGGCGAAGAATCCGGCTCTGGCCGAGGAGATGGCGGCGGCGTATCAGCAGGTGGGCGTGATGCAGGAGAGCGGGGTGCGGGATGGGGAGCGGGCGAAGGTGAGTTATCGGGCGGCGGCGGAGTTGCTGGGGGGATTGCCGGAGGAGCGGCGACGGTTGGCGGCGGTGGAGCAGCGGGTTAGTTTTCTGGAACAGAAGATTGGGAAGGTGGCGGTGAAGGTTTCGCCTGTGGCGGCGGAGCCTGTGGCAACGGGGGAACCGGAGGGCGCGCCGGTGGCTGTGGCGCGGGTTCCGGCGGTGGCGTCGATTCCGACTTCTGCGCCGGCGGCTGTGGCGGCTCCTGTTTCCGTGCCTGAGACTCGGCCGGCGGCGGCGCCGAGGATTTCGGCGGAGGAGGCGAGCGCGTTGGAAACACGGCTGGTGGGCGTGATGGCGAAGGCGGAGAACGCGGAGAGTTCGGTGGCTAAGCTGCAGGCGGATTTGCAGCGGCAGGGGTTGTCGGTTCATCCGTCGACGGCGGATGCGCTGGCTAGTATGCGGGCGGCGTTGGCGAAGGCGAAGCGGCAGTTTGCGGCGGGGGATGTGAATGGGGTGAATGAGAGTTTGGCGGCGGCTGAGGTGTATGCGGCGCGGGCGGGGAAGGCGGCGGGGAGATAGGATGCGCGAAATCATACAACTCGCGCTCTCAATCTCGCTGGCTACTTCATTACTGGGGCAGAGCTATCATTACTGGGGCAGAGCTATGAGGTACGGGCAGTGGCTGGCGCCGACCATGGAAAAGAAGGACCGGGGTTGGGTGTGTTACTGCGATATCCGCATGACATCGTCCATGCCGGCAATGGAGTCTATTATGTGAGCGATTCGGTGGACGGGCGGATTAAGAAAATTGGTCCGGATTTTCGCGTGACGAATGTGGCGGGGACGGGCGTTTGCTGCTCGTCGGGGGATGGCGGGCCCGCGCTGCAAGCGAGGCTCGAATCTCCAAGTGCGCTGGCGTATGATCCTTCGCGCAACCGGCTGTACTTTGTGGAGGAGTCGCAGGGACGAATTCGCGCGGTGGATCTGAACAACGGGACGGTCTTTGCCGTGGCGGGGACCGGTGGACTCAAATACACGGCGGCGAATGAGGGCCAGTTGGCCACGCGGGCTACAATCGCACCTGAGTGGATCGCCAGCGATAGTGCGGGAAACCTCTTCGTTTCCGACGAGCGCAACCAGCGAGTTTACCGAATTGATGCCGCAACGAGAGTACTGCGAACGGTGGCTGGCGTCGGTATCGCGCCGCCGCTCGACGACGCCGAAACGGACGGCAAGCAGGCGACGGCAGTGCCAATCTGGCCCGTACAGATTGCCGTATCTGGTAACAATCTGGTGTTCGTAGACCGCTTGAACTTGCTGGGTGTGGACCTGACGACTGGGGTTCTGCACACCGTACTGAGGACCCGCGTCCGGAAGGACGGCGTAGAGCAGAGTTCTACGTTCGGATTTGGGAAGCCGGTATTTAGCGGAGCCATTCTGGCGCCGGTGGTGCTGTTCCGAAAGATCTATAACTTCGACTTTGGAGGCACGATAGACATTGCCGACTTTTTCCGCAATCTGCAATGGCAGAAAGCAACGACACCGCTTTACGATGCGTCTCAAAGCACATTCAGAGACTACATCCGCGGCTTTGCCCAGGGCCCCAGTGTACTGACGGTCGGGATGGGGCAACAGGTGGCCCGGTTGGCGGGTGAACAAATGACGCCGGTGGTCGGCGTGGGTCTGCTGCGGGTGCGGGAGCCGGCGGCGGAATCGTACCTGCAGTACCCGATGGGGATCGCCTTTCATGCAAATGGCGAGTTGGCCATCGCTGAACTGGACAACGCGAAGATTCGCATTTTGGACGCGACGGGGCAGACGATCCGGATTCCGGCGGCGATTCCGCCGGAGGAGTATTACGGAATGGCGAGCGGATATGGCACAAGGTACAACGCTGTGGCAGTGACGACGACTGTGGGCGGGGAAACGCTATTTACGGCAGGACACGGCGTACTTAGCCTGCCGAAGGGAGAGGAGGACATTGACGTCCTAGCGGGCTATGAGCGGTTCAGCCCTGCTTATACGGGATTTTCAGGTGATGGCGGGGCGCCAGAGCGGGCGATGCTGAACTCGCCAACAGGGATCGCGATACTGCCAGACGGATCTATCCTGATTGCGGACCGGGGGAATTCACGAATCCGTCGCATATCCGCGGATCGGACAAAGATCACGACGGTGGCCGGAGATGGGACTCGCGTGTTTCGGCCCGGAGCAGGGCCGCTGGCAACCGGGATGGATCCCTACGATGTGGCGGTTGGACCGGACGGGATGGCCTACATTGCCGATGTCACCAATAGCCGGGTGTACCGGTTCGACCTGGCGCGCCAGACGATTGAGTCGATCGCAGGAACCGGTGTGGGCGGGTATTCCGGGGATGGAGGACTGGCGCAGTCGGCCCAACTGAACCGCCCGACAGGGGTGGCAGTTTCCAGAAAAGGCGAAATCTATATCGCTGACTACCTGAATTTCCGAATTCGGCGGATCACCAAGGGAGGAGGGATTCAGACGATTGCAGGGAATGGGAAGGAGGGGGTGACGGGCGATGGCGGTACGGCGCTGGCTGCGGCGATGGTGCCGTTCCGGGTGGCGGTTGCGCCGGATGATTCGATTTACTTCAGCGACAATGACCAGCACCGGATCCGCAAACTGGTACAGACGGGACCTGCGGATGCGATGACGATCCTCCACGGGAACCGGCAGACAGGGCCAGTGAACATTCCGTTGCCGCAGACGTTACGGGTTGTGCTTCGGACGGGCGACGGCAAGCCAATCGCGGGCAAGCCAATTCAGTTCGCCATTGCGTCCGGCAAGGCGTTGATCCTGGGCGCGGACACGCGGAGTTCGGAGGCGGGTATTGCCGAGGCGCTGGTGATGATCACGGAAGCCGGTTCGGCAAGCATACGAGTGACTTCGCCGCTTGTGGACGAGGTGACGTTCGTTGTAACGGGTACGGCGGCGGAGGGGCCGGTGCCGTTGGTGAATGCGCAGTCGGTATACGGGGCCGGGTTGACGGTGACGACGCTGGCGCCATTGGGACTGGGCGCGGTGTTCGGTGCTGAGTTCGGACCGGAGGGGCTGTACCGGGAATCGGTCGCTGTGGAGGGACAACTACCCTTGGTTTCTGAGGGGATTTGCGTGGAGATACAGGGAACACGCGTGCCGCTGGTGGCGGTGTCGTCAACTCGGATCGATTTCCAGGTACCTGGCACGGCCGCCACGGGCAGCGCGCTATTTCAGGTGAGTCGGGATTGCGGCGGCGCGACGGAGACGCGGAGCGTGCCTTTGATGGTGGAGATTCGAAGGGTAAGTCCGGAATTGCAGACGTGGACGTCCGGCAGCGGGCCGCAAGCGGTGCGAGCGGTGGATACTGCGACGGGGAACTGGATCGGTCCGGTGGCGTTGGGTACAGAATTCCGTCCGGCATTGGCCGGGCAGGCGGTTACGGTCTTTGGGACTGGATTGGGGGCGGTGGAGGCGGGGGACGCGGCGAAGGTGGTGCTGCCAGTGTCGGTGCGGTTTCGGGAGAAGTTGTTTCCGGCGACCGCTCGTTTGGCGGCGAACGAGGTAGGCGTGTATGCGGTTTCGTTTGTCTTGCCGGCGGAGGTGGCGGCGGGGGAGTACAGAATCGAGCTGTTCGTTGGCGGAGTGGATTCACCCAGGGGGACTATGTTGGCGGTGGGGGCTCCGGAGTAACGGGATAGTTTCGCAGTTTTTCTGAGGGTTTGCGCATAGGCAGAGTGTGAGGGGATCGAGTTAGTGATCTCCCGGATTTGAGATAGAGAGGAAAGTGATTATGAGACAGGTATTATTTGTTGCCGGGTTGCTGGCGGTTTTTTCGGTGGGGGTTCGGGGGCAGGAGCCGGATGGGACCGATATTGCCACGGCGATTCCGATCTACTTCGGACAGATCGTAAGTGATATCGGAGACGTCAAGGCTGCGCCTGCAAAAGTCTACGCGATCACGCTGGCCCGAGGACAGCGGATCTCGGCTGACGCATCGAACCAGTTGAGAAGGGGCTGCAACTGGCGACTGTCGATATGGGGACCGTCCTCAAGAAACGTGGCTGCGCTGCAGAATCGAGACGTGCTAGCCGATTCAGGTGACCGCTGCTTAGACAATGGCCTAACAGTTACGTATACAGTTCCGGCGGCTGGCACGTATTATATTATTCTTGGATTCGGAGTCAGTGGAGTACCGTACACGCTTCGAGTAACATCGGAGGGCACTCCAATCGCCGTACCCAACCCGCCGACCGCTGGCTGTCTAACCGGGAAAGTTGACTCGATTCTGTTCTCTATGCAGCGAATTGCAGCAGGGCTAGCGGATGAGGTAGCGATTGGCGGCCAACGTGCATGCGCATCTTGCACAGTTAAAGCGCCGCTTTATCCGGAAATTACCAGCCGACTTGAGGGCGCGCTACGCTCCGGAGTCAATGTCGAAGCCTGTTATGACTCCGCCGGGAGTATCTTCCAACTGAAACTACTGCGCCAGTAAGGGGCCGACCATGAGAACCCTCTTACTCCTTTTCGCGGCTCTGGCGGCGACGGCGCAGCCGCGCGTAAACGCGGTGGCGAATGCGGCGGATCTCTCCGGTACTGTCGCTCCGGGATCGCTGGCGGTGTTGCTAGGAACAGGGTTGGCGACGTCGACTACGACAGCCCCTTCCCTGACCCTCCCGGCGACGCTCGGTGGCGTTTCGGTCAGCGTCGGCGGACGGCCGGCGCGGCTGAGCCTTGTCAGTCCGACGCTGATCCAGTTCCAGATCCCTTCCGGGGTGCCGGCCGGGCGGGCATCCGTTGTTGTGACCGCCGGTTCGGTCGCCAGCCCCGCGCTGGACGTTCCGGTCACGACGACGGCGCCCGGGGTCTTTCAACTCGGCAACGGCCGGGCGCTGTTGCAGAACCAGGATTACTCGATCAATGGCACGGGGAATCCGGCGCTGGCGGGGTCGACCGTTACGGTGTATTTGACAGGAGTTGGGGCAACGACGCCGCCGGTGGCCGATGGCGAGGCGGTGGGGTTGGGACAGATATCGGCGGCCGTGGCCGCGGCAACGGCCACGATCGGCGGGACGGCGGCGGTGGTGAAGTTTGTTGGCCTCACGCCGGGGAGTGCGGGCCTGGCCCAGGCTGACCTGGAGGTTCCGAACGTCACGAGCGGAGAGCAACCGTTGGTGATCACGTTGAACGGAGTAGCGACGCGGCCGGTGCAGATTTCGGTGAAGTCGGTGCCGCCGGAGACCTCCGGCGGCGGGAGTGGCGGCGGTACGGGTGGCGGCACAGGCGGCGGTTCGGTGACGGGCGCGCCGGAGGGGTTGCAGTGCGTGTCGGGCACGGTGGATTCCATCATCATGTCGTTGCAGTACAAGACACCGGGGCTGGCGGATGAGATCGTGATTGGCGGGACGCGGATCTGTGAGAAGTGCGATGTGAAGCCGCCGATCTTCGTTGAGTTCGTGAAGCAACTGGAGAAGACGCGGGAGGACGGGACGCTGGTGGATGCCTGCTACGACTCCGCGGGGCGTGTGAACGCGTTGCAGTTGCGGCGGTAAGTGGGACCGGGACTGGAAACTGGTGCCTGGCACCAGTTTCCGGTTCTGGCGTACACTCGGACATGCTGCTCTCGCTGGTCCGGTCTTTCGTTTGGGTGATCGTCGTTTCTGCTTCGATTTGGGCGCAATCCGCCCCGATTGCGTTTACGGGCGCGAAGATTATTCCGGTGGACGGGGCCGAGATTCCGGATGGGACCGTGGTGGTGGCCGATGGGAAGGTTGTCGCCGTTGGGGCCAGCAACGCCGTGCGCATTCCGGCGAATGCACAGAGGGTGGACGCGAAAGGCAAAGTGATCATGCCTGGGCTGGTGGATTCCCATTCGCATATCGGGCAGCCGGAGGGCGCGGATAACTCGTCGCCGTTTCAGCCCGACGTTCGGGTGTTGGATTCGGTGAATCCGCGGGCCGCGTCGATCAAGCGGGCGCGGGCGGGCGGGATTACGACCGTGAATGTGATGCCGGGGTCGGGCCATTTGCTGAGCGGGCAGACGCTGTATTTGAAGCTGCGCGAGGCGCGGGTGATTGACGACCTGCTGATCCGGTTGGCCGATGGGAGCTACGCGGGCGGCATCAAGATGGCCAACGGGACCAATCCGCGGCGGGCGGCGCCGTTTCCAGGGACGCGCGGGAAGTCGGCTGCGATTGTGCGGGAACAGTTTATTAAAGCCCAGGAGTATCGGGCGAAGGTTCTGGCTGCGGGCGGGGATAAGGCCAAGCTGCCGCCGCGGGATTTGCGGATGGAGGCGCTCGTTGAGGTACTGGACGGCAAACGGCTGGTACAACATCACACGCACCGGCATGATGACATTCTGACGGTTTTGCGGCTGGCGGAGGAGTTCAAGTTCCGGGTGGTTCTGCACCATGTTTCGGACGGGTGGATGGTGGCGAAGGAGGTGGCGGCGTCGAAGCAGGTGGTGGGGGCGTCGGTCATTGTGGTGGATTCGCCGGGCGGGAAGTTGGAGACCAAGGACGTCTCGTTTGATACGGCGGGGGTGATGGATAAAGCGGGCGTTTTGGTGGGTTTTCATACCGACGATGGGGTGACGGATTCGCGGTGGTTTTTGCGGTCGGCGGGGCTGGGGGTGCGTGCGGGGTTGGACCGGAAAAAGGCGTTGGAATCGGTGACAATCGCGAATGCGAAGCTGTTGGGGTTGGAGGCGCGGGTGGGGACGTTGACGGTGGGTAAAGATGCGGATTTGTTGGTTTTGTCGGGGGACCCGCTGTCGGTTTATACCCATATTGAACAGACCTGGGTGGAGGGGCGGAAGGTGTGGGAGCGGTCGGTGGCGGCTGATCGCGTGTTTGCGACGGGAGGCCTGGGGGCGGCATTGGGGGGATCGTTGATGAGTTTGGATGAGTGCGGCGGATACAGCCTGGTGTTGGGAGGGCAGCAGTGATGGTTCGTCTGATTTGGCTGGTTTTGGCGGCGTTGCCGGTGTTTGGGCAGACGATCGCGGTGCGGGGCGAGACGGTTTACACGATGACCGGGGCGCCTATTTCCGATGGCGTTGTTGTGATTACGAACGGGAAGATTGAGCGGGTGGGGCCGGCTGCCGCGACACCGATTCCGGCGGGGGTGCGGGTGCTGCGGGCGAAGGTTGTGACGCCGGGGTTGGTGGATGCGCATGCGACGGCGGGGCTGTCGGGGGCGTTGAACCAGGTGCATGATCAGGACCAGGTGGAGCGGTCGGCACCTGTGCAGCCAGAGTTGCGGGCGATTGATGCGTACAACGCGAAGGATCCGTTGATTGGCTGGTTGCGGTCATTTGGGGTTACGACGCTGCATACGGGGCATGGGCCGGGGGCGCTGATCAGCGGGCAGACGATGGTGGTGAAGACGACCGGCGGTTCGGTTGAGGCCGATACGTTGCGGCCGGCGGCGATGGTGGCGGCGAGTTTGGGGGAATTGGGACGGGGGGAGGCGGGGAAGTCGCCGGGGTCGCGGGCGAAGATGATTGCAATGCTGCGGACGGAGTTTTTGAAGGCGCGGGAGTATAAGCCGGGGGCGCGGGACTTGCATTTGGAGGCGTTGGGGCAGGTGTTGAGAGGGGAGTTACCGTTGTTGGTGACGGTGAACCGGGCGAATGACATTTTGTCGGCGATCCGGTTGGGGAAGGAGTTTGGACTGAAGATTGTGTTGGACGGGGCGGCGGAGGCGCCGTTGGTGCTGGCGGAGATCAAGGCGTCGGGGTACCCGGTGTTTGTGCATCCGAGCATGGCGCGGCCGACGGGGGATGCGGAGGCGTTGTCGTTGGAGACGGCGTCGAAATTAAGGGAGGCGGGGATACCGGTGGCGATTCAGTCCGGGTTTGAGGGGTATGTGCCGAAGACGCGGGTGATTTTGTTTGAGGCGGCGTTGGCGGCGGCGAACGGGTTGACGGTGGAGCAGGCGTTGGCGGCGATAACCATTGATGCGGCGCGGTTGGTTGGGGTCGAAGGACGGGTGGGTTCGTTGGCGGTGGGGAAGGATGGGGATGTGGCGATGTACGACGGGGACCCGTTTGAGTACACGACGCATTGTACGGGGGTGGTGATTGAGGGGCGGATTGTGTCGGATTCTACTCGGTAAACATTAAATTGGTGCTTGGCACCAATTTAATGTTTGGGGGTGGAAATAAGTGTGTGTGACACGGTTTTCTGGGCGGGGCCGAGGCGGTAAGCCTTTTGCTTTCAACGGCGGCGTTGGCGTTGGCGTTGGAAAGCAGCGTCTGGGAAACTGTGTGTGACACGATTTTGGATTAAATTGGTGCCTGGCACCAATTTAATCTAGACGGCGCGGATGGCGGCGGCGACGGGGCGGGATCCGACCGGGATCATCGTAAACAGCGGGGCGGATTTGCCCCGGTTGCGCACTACGGCTTTCACGCGGATTACGCCCATGTCGCCGGAGGCGCGGTTGAGCACCAGGGCGTATTGGCCGTCTGGGGTGATGGTCAGGAAGTTGGGATCCTTACCCACGGGGACCGCGCCCACCATTTTGTGCGTCGTGATGTCGAGGATCGTGACGTTGCCGGCGTCAGGATTGGCTACGAATAAGTACGCCTGGTCCGGCGTCGATACGGCGGCCATGGCGCTGGGGTGGCGCCCGGCTAAGACCGTTTCGCCGACTTCCGCCAGGTACGGGTAGAGAACGACTACGGCGTCGAGGCCGTCGCCGGTCAGGTACAGTTCGCCGCCGTCGGGCTTGGTGGCGATGCGGCGAGGCTCGATGGCCAAGGGCAGATGGGCGACGGTGCGGGCGTCGGGGACGGTGACGAACGACGCCTGGCGGGCGGCGCCGCCGGCGAGGGCGAGTTGTTTGCCGTCGCTACGGAAATGAATGAGATCGGCCTGGTAGGGGAGCGTGATGGGCGTGGCGCGGCCGGGTTCGGCGGCGGGAAGGAGTTGCGGGGGCTGGTCCTTCAGGATGACCGCGGCCCAGGGTTCGCGGCGGGCAAGGACGAAAGACGTGGCTTCACCTTGAAAGTTCCAGACGCCGGCCGGGGCGAGGGTTTCGGCGTTGAACTTGGCCAGGCGGTTGGGGGATAGGGCCCAGAGGTGGAGACCGTCGGGGCTCAATTGGAGACCGAGCGCGGGACCACCGAGGGATATCTTGCGGCGGAATTCGAGCCGGGTGGGATCGATTTCGTGTATGAAGCCAGAGGCCAAGGCCCAAACCGAGGGGAGGGTGGGGTGGCTGACGACGTGAGTAGGGTTGCCGTCGATGCGAATGTGGCGGGTGACGGCGAAGGCGGTTAAATTGACCGCGGCGATGGCGCCCCCTTCTTCATTGGCGACGAAAGCGTGTCCTTCAAATCCGTTTCCCTTTTCGCGCGCGCAGGACAAGCCGGCCAGGGCGCCGGCGGCGATTCCAAACTGTCTCCGTGTAAGCAACTGCTACTATCGTATCGTGACGCCCGTCCTGTTGGCCCTGCTCCTCACTGGACCGCTTGAGATGTGGCGGCTGGAGATTGAAAAAACCGGTCCGCAGAAGGTGTTTTTGCTGCAGATGGCACCCGGCGACCCGGTGCCGGCTGGCACGAAGTATGTCGATATCCTGCAGCAGTTTACGGACAATCCGAACTTCCAGGATCAGTTCAGCAAAGCGCAGGCGCTGAGCATTACCTATCAAGGCCCGGAGGGGCGGCTGAGTTTTGTTTTGTTGAATTCGCGGCAGACACCCAAAGAGGACGAGCCGTACGTGATCGCGCACGAGTTTGGCCATTTGTGGTTGAAGGCGCTGCGGTATCCGGCGCCGGCGTATTTTGGCGGACCTTCGAGCTGCCTGTCGATTTTGGCGGGGGATACGGTGCAGCATGTGCTGATCCGGGGGGAGATGGACCGGCGGAAGATCGATTGGCGGGAGCCGTGGCTACGGTCGTTGCGAACGGCGTTGGGGGCGTTGGAGGCACAGAAGGATCCGCCGCCGCCGGACCGTTGCCAGGCGGTGACGCAGGCGGTGTTGTGGATCGACGTGGCGTTGGGATTGGACGAGGCGCAGTGGCCCGAGCGGAAGAGATTTCTGGAGCTGTTGGCGCGGCAGTTTCCGGTGATTCAGCCGGTGGCGGGAGAGTTGGCGGCGGAATTGAAAAAGGAAAATTTAACAATGAAACCGGATCACCAACGGGCGCTTCAAAGGGTGTTTACACGGTTAAAGCAAATGGCGATGACGCTGCCCAAATAGCTGAAAAAATTACAGAAATCGCATTCTTCACCGTTTAAAGCGTGCTAGTTTGGTACAAGCACTCCCTGGACGCATCCAAGCGTCCGGACGAATTTCTACGTTCCAAAATGAACCTCCGCTCTCTATTCAGCCTCTTCTCTTCCGACCTCGCGATTGACCTTGGTACGGCCAACACACTGGTGTTTGCCAAGGGCAAAGGAATTGTCGTCAACGAACCGTCCATTGTCGCCATTAACAAAACGAATGGCGAGGTGGAAGCAGTTGGGAAGGAGGCGAAGGAGATGCTGGGCCGCACGCCGGGAAACATTGTGGCCATCCGTCCGATGAAAGACGGCGTGATTGCGGACTTCAAAGTGACCGAGCGCATGTTGAATTACTTCATTCAAAAGGCGCACGGGCGGAAGATGCTGGTGCATCCGCGGATCGTCATTGGCGTACCGTCGGAGATCACGCAGGTGGAAAAGCGCGCGGTTATCGACTCGGCGTACCGCGCAAAGGCGTCGGAAGTGCACTTGGTGGAGCAGGCGATGGTGGCCGCGATCGGCGCGGGCCTGCCGATTACCGAACCGTCGGGCAACATGGTTGTCGACATTGGCGGCGGGACGACGGACGTGGCTGTAATTTCGCTGTCCGGTATTGTGTACGCGCGTTCGGTGCGCGTGGCCGGCAACGAGATGGACGACGCGATCATGCAGTACTTGAAGCGCAAGTACAACCTGCTGATCGGTGAGCGGACGGCGGAGCAGATCAAGATCACGGTGGGTTCGGCGTATCCGCTGGAGAAGCCGATTTCGATGGACATCAAGGGACGCAACCTGATTGAGGGCGTGCCGAAGACGATTACGATTGACGACTCGGAGATCCGGGAAGCCCTGGGCGAGTGCGTGGCGACGATCATGAACGCGATCCGCGTGGCCCTGGAACGGACCCCGCCGGAGTTGTCGGCCGACATCAGCGACCGCGGCATTGTTTTGACCGGTGGTGGCGCGATGTTGAAGAACCTGGATAAGCGTATCCGGGAGGAGACCGGGCTGCCGGTTTCGATCGCCGAAGATCCGTTGGCCAGCGTGGTGCTGGGCACGGGCAAGATGTTGACCGATTTCAAGCTACTACGCCGCATTGCCATCGAATAACAGTTCGGGCCGCTGGAGTCCTGCATGAGCCGATACCGCAACCTGGCTGTTTTGGTGATCGTGATCGCCGCGCAGTTGGTTTTGCTTGCCTATCAGGTGCGGACCAAGGACGACGTGAGTCTGTTGCGTTCGGTCACGGTGACGGCGGTATCGCCACTGGCGAAGGCGCTGGACAACGCGCGTGGATCGTCGATGGGATTTCTGGACCGCTACATTCTGCTGCTGCGGGTGGAGCAGGAGAACGAACGGCTGAAAACCGAGCTCGACAAGATGAAGCTGGAAAACCAGTTTCTGCGGACCGAGCTGACGACGGCGGATCGGGTGCGAGCGCTGGCAATGTTCCAACAGCAGACGCGGGCGAAGACGGTGGCGGCGCGCATTATTGGCACGGGCACGGGCGCGAATTCGAAAGCCGTGTTTGTGGACCGCGGGGAGAAAGACGGCGTGCAGCGCGGGATGGCGGTCATCACGCCGGATGGAATTGTGGGGAAGGTGACGTTCGTCTACCCGGCGGCGTCGCAGGTGTTGCTGATTACCGACGCATTTTTCGCGGCGGGCGTGATTTCGCAACGGACGCGGGTGCCGGGCACGTTGAAGGGCTTGGGCCGGAGCCAGGTGCTGGTGGACCACATTCAGAACGAAATCAAGGTGGAAGAGGGCGAGTGGTTCTTTACCTCGGGCGACGACCGCGTGTTCGCCAAGGGGCTGCCGGCTGGGCAGGTGCGGACCGTGCGGCAGGGGAAAGAGTTCAAGGAGATCTTCCTGGACCCGACGGGATTGCAGCGGGGGCTGGAAGAGGTCCTGATCGTGCTGGAGGGTGTGCACCAGATGATCCCCGAGGGCAGCGGACCGGCGACGGGGCCGGTGACGATACTGGCACCGCCGGGATCGGCGGAGAACAAGACCCCCGAGCAGAAGTCGGCGGAGTCCGGCATCCCGGCGCTTTCGTCCGACGCCGACCGGTTGCGGGAGAAGATCAAACGAATTGGTGAAATTCAGGGTGTCCGGTTTGGGAACGCCGGTGCGCGACTGCCGAACTTCAACATGGACCCCAATCAGGTGACGCGACCGCAGGCGCCGGTGCTGGCGCCCGCTCCAGGTGGAGCAGCCACGCCACCGGCAACGACCCCGGCGAAGCAGGCGGCGCCAGCGGCAGGAGGGCCACCGCAGCAGTAGCCATGCCTGATACCTCCGATCAGATCCTTATCGATAATCCGCGCCGCGGGAAGATCTCCAAGTTCCGTGTCATTTGGCTGATCTTTATTCCCCTGGCGTCGATTGCGTTTCAGGTAAACATCCCGCTGTTCTTCCGGCACCTGGCCTATTTGGAACTGCCGTTGCTGGTGACGGTGTATTTTTCTCTGATGCGGCGGAACCCGATTGGCGGGACGCTGATCGGCGCGGCGATTGGGCTATTGCAGGACGCGCTATCGCACCAGCCATTGGGCATTTTTGGCATGGTGAAGACGCTGGTGGGTTATTTCGCGGCGTCGATTTCGATCAAGATCGATGTCGACAATACGACGATCCGGTTCGGGCTCTCCTTCTTCTTCTTTTTCTTCCACCAGTTTTTCACCTGGATTCTGGTGCGGGCGCTGCTAGGCCAGGCCATCGATTTCGACCTGACGCAGACGCTGCTGTTCGGGCTGCTGAATTCGCTGGTTGCCGTGCCGCTGTTTCTGATTCTCGATAAACTACGGGAAAGGGGCTAGAGGACACGTGGCCACTCGCATACACGATAATCCGAACGATCCGCTGAACCCCGACAAGCTGGATCCGTCGATTCTGCACGACGACACCAACTACGCCTCCAGCAAGATTGCCTTTTTCCAGTACATTTCGGTGGCGGTGTTCCTGTTTCTGATCGCCGGGTTCTGGAAGCTGCAGGTGCAGAACAACGAGTTGTACTCGGAAGCGGCGGACCGGAACCGGATCAAGGCCACACCGATTCTGGCGGCGCGCGGGAAGATTCTGGACCGGGAGGGACGGACGGTTGTCGACAATCACTCGTCGTTTTCGGTGTATCTATCGCGGGAAAACCTGAAGGACGATCACTTGCCGGCGATTGCGGCGGGACTGAACCTGGACCTGGAAGAGCTGAAGGGACGGCTACACCGGTTCCGTTTGCGGCCGAAGTATCAGGCCATTGTGATCAAAGAGGAACTGACGCCGGCGGAGATTTCGTTCGTGGAGAGCCATCACGATCCGGACACGTTTCCGGAGTTGGAGCTGGTGCACGTGCAGCACCGGCTGTACCCGCGGGACAACCTGCTGGCACACGTGATCGGGTACGTGGGCGAAGTGACGGAGGCCGAGTTGGACCTCGCCGATTTTGCCAAGTACAACCAGGGCGACGTGATCGGCAAGGCCGGGATTGAGCGGCAGTACAACGAGACGCTGATGGGCGTGGACGGGCAGCGGCAGGTGGTTGTCGATAACAAGGGCAACGAGCGCGAGGTGATTGGGTACAAGGAAGCCGAGCCGGGGCGGTCGATGCAATTGACGATCGACCTGGACCTGCAGATTGTGGCGGAGTTGGCGTTGGAGGGGCGGCGTGGGTCGGTGGTGGCGATGGATACGCGGACGGGCGAGGTGCTGGCGATGGTTTCGCGGCCGGCGTTTGACCCGAACAAGTTCGCGGGCCGGATCCGGCAAAAAGACTGGGACGAGATCATGAACAACATCGAGAAGCCGATGTTGAACCGGGCGATTCAATCGAATCTGGCGCCGGGGTCGACGTTCAAGCCTCTGGTGGCGCTGGCGGCGCTGGAGAACGGGATTATCGACGAGAAGACCACGTTTACGTGTAACGGCGGGATGAACTTCTACGGCCATTATCACCACTGCCACAACAAGCGCGGGCATGGGACGGTGAACCTGCACCAGGCGCTGGCGCAGAGTTGCGACGTGTTTTTCTACAACGTCGGGAGCCGGTTGGGGATCGACAAATTGGCGGCGCTGGGCGAGATTGCCGGACTGGGAAAAGAGTCGGGGATCGACTTGCCGTTTGAGTATCGCGGGGTGCTGCCGTCTTCGAAGTGGAAGGCACGGACGCTGCGGCAGCAGTGGTTCCCGGGGGATACGATTTCGGTTGCGATTGGTCAGGGGTACCTGACGATTACGCCGCTGCAGCTGGCTGTAATGGCGGGCGGAATCGCGGCGGGGGGCGTATGGCAACGGCCGCATCTGGTGAAAGACCCGGCGCGCATTGAGCCTCGGAAGTCGGGCGTGAGCATGGAATCGATCAACCAGGTGATCTACGGGATGTATGGCGTTGTGAACCAGGGCGGAACGGGCGGGGTGGCGCGACTGCCGGGCGTGGAGGTTTGCGGGAAGACGGGGACGGCGCAGTTGGCGTCGAACGAGTTGTTGAAGTCGTCGTCGCGGCTGGCGGCGGAGTTGAAAGACAATGCGTGGTTCGTAGCGTTCGCGCCGCGAGTGAACCCGGAGATTGTGGTTTCCGTGCTGTATGAAGGCGGCGGGCACGGCGACCAGGCGGCACCGATTGCACGCGACGTGATGAAGGCTTATTTCGACAAGAAGAACCGGAACGTGAACCGGTTGCCGACGCTGGCACTTGCGCCACACGGGGCAAAGGGGTTTGCGAACTAACGATGGCCAGCTACCGTTCGATCAAAGATCTTGACTGGGGGCTGCTGCTGATTGCGCTGTTGATCGCCGCGATCGGCATTTTGCAGATCTTCTCGGCGGGTCAGGGCACGAAGTGGAAAGACCTGTGGTGGAAGCAGATCATCTTCGTTTGCGTCGGGCTGGTGTTGATGTGGATTATCTCGTCGGTGGATTATCACACGTTGTTGGGGCAGGTACCGATCCTGTATGGGGCGACGATATTTCTGTTGATCGTAACCGCGCTATTCGGGGTGAAGATCTTTGAATCGCGGCGATGGATATCGCTGCCGGGCGGGTTCCTGTTTCAGATTTCGGAGTTCGCGAAGTTGGTGATGGTCTTGCTGGTGGCGCGATTCCTGACGGAACTGCGCACGGAGTCCATGCACTGGAAAGATCTGGCAAAATTGTGCGCGCTGGTGGGCGTGCCGATGCTGATGGTGATGAAGCAGCCGGATCTGGGTACGTCGATGACGTATCTGCCGATTCTGGCGATGGGCGTTTTTCTGGCCGGGTTGCGTTGGCAGTACACTGTGCTGATTGCGGCGATGGCGATTGTACTGATTCCGTCAAGCTGGTTTCTGCTGAAGGATTATCAGAAGTCGCGCATACAGACGTTCCTCGATCCCTCGCGGGATCCGAAGGGGGACGGCTATCAGGTGATCCAATCGAAGATTGCGATCGGCAACGGGGGAATGTGGGGCAAGGGCGTGACGCACGGCACGCAGACACGGTACCAGTTCCTGCCTGTACCGCATACGGACTTCGTGTTCGCGGCGTTCGCCGAGGAGCATGGGTTTGTGGGCGTGGTGTTCGTGTTGGGCCTTTACTTTCTGCTTTTCATGCAGATCGTACAGAACGCGCAAACGGCGCCCGACCGCGGGGGCATGTATATCTGCATGTGTATTTGCGCAACACTGCTGTTTCACCTTTTGGTGAATGTCGGAATGGTGGTGGGCAGGATGCCGGTGACGGGAATTCCACTGCCGCTGATGAGTAACGGCGGGAGCGGTATGTTGAGCGTCTTTATGATGCTCGGATTAGTGAACAACGTGCGCCTGCGGCGGTTCGTCAACTAGCGACAGTTACCGCTTTGTGCTGGCCGAACGGCTTATCTCGCTGTGGACTTCGTGTTCCACGCCAATTACGACCTGACTACGCGCGGCGCGTTTTTCCTTGCTGAATCGCTCGCGAACAAACCGGAAGCTCCAGAAGTTGTTCCGGCAGTATTCGCAGCGGACGGCCTTGGCTCCGAAAGCGAGCATGAAGCGGGTGAGGAAAGGCGGGTTATAAAACTCGCGGGTCCACCGGCTGAGATCCATGCGATGGCACATGGGGCATTTGGCGTAGAGGAAATGACGAACGCGTTGGATGCTGGATCGAAAGAGATGCCCGCACTCCTCACAGCGAAACAGATAAATGCCAAGAAGGCGGAAGAACTTGCGCATGGCAGGTTTCTTCCGGGAAAGACGCACTTCGTCAGACCCACATTTTGGACATTCCAGTGTCATTGATTAAAAACATCATACATCCGTCACGCTTCGTATGACAGCCCCAACGAAAATGCAACCCGGCTACACCGTCCGGGGTATGGAAACGCGGCGAGCGGCGACGTAAGTATCGATGTGGGCGCGGAAGGCGGCGAGCAGACGAGCGGGCACATCGGACTGTCGGCGGATGTGGAGGCCCTCGACTTCCGTCACAGGCAGTACGTCGCGGGTGGAGGAGGTCATGAAGACGGCGTCGGCGATTTCCAGATCGGCGGGAAGCAGGTGGCCTTCGCGGATGGTGATTCCATCGGCCTGAATGGAATCGAGCAAAACCTCGCGGGTGATGCCAGGGAGGCAGCCGGTATCGAGGGCAGGGGTGACAACGTCGTTGCCGAAGACGGCGAAGAGGTTGGCGGAGGTACACTCGCTGACGCGGCCGTGTTCGTCGAGAAGGACAACTTCGTCGAAGCCGCGTTCGTGGGCTTCCTCGTACCAGGATAGGTTATTGGCCCAGGCGGTGATTTTGGCACCGCGGAACTCGTTGGCTCCCTGGCGAGCGTTGGGCTTGACGGCCAAACGAACCGAATCGCCCCAGTTGCGAAGGCCGGTGGTGAAGGCAACAACGTCAAACTTGCGGGTTTGGCCGGGAGCTTCAAAGAGGCCGCCGTGGTTGCGGACGATGGCAACGCGGAGGGTGCCGTTGTTGGCCTCATTGGCATCGATGAGCCGGCGGAGCCCGGCGAGCAGCGTTTCGGGAGATTCCGGGATCGGAACCCGCATTCTATGGGCATCGCGCACCATACGCGCCCAGTGGCGATCCCACTCAAACAGCACGCCTTCGGCGACGCGGAGGGTACTGAAAACACCCCAGCCATTGAGGAATCCGACCTGTCCGGGGAGCAGGCAGGGCTCTGTGGTTTCGCGGATCGACTCATTGTGGAGCAGGAAGCGATGCATACCCCCATTCTACAAGTGGCTAAAGGACAAGTAACATGGAAAGACATGCGCGTTGAGATTGCCGGAGCCGGGATCATCGGGCTCTCTATTGCCTGGCGCCTGGCGCAGGCGGGATACCAGGTCGTCGTGCGAGACGCCGGCCGGGTGGCGGGAGAATCGAGTTGGGCGGGGGCGGGGATGCTGACGCCGGCGGGGGAGTTCCATGAAGACTCGCGGTGGACGCAGGTGGCGGTGCAGAGTCTGGCCGAATACGGCGAGTTTGTGGAAGAGCTGACGCTGGCGACGGGAGTGCCGATTGACTTCCGGGTGTGCGGCACGATGGAACTGGCGTTCAACGACGCCGAGAAGGAAGCGTTGGACCAGCCGCGGCCGGACGGCATTTACATGGAAGAGTTGACGGTTTCCGGGGCGCGGTACTTTGCGCCGATCCCGACGAGCGGGGTGCGGGCGGCGCGGTGGTTCCCGAACGAGGCGGTGGTGGATCCGCGGAACGTGTGCGAGGCACTGGTGGCGGCGTGCGGGAAGTTGGGCGTGGAGATCCGGGAGAATGACCGGGTGGAGCGGTACGAGGGTCCAACGGTGATTGCCAGCGGGGCGTGGGCCAGCCAGATTGAGGGCTTGAACGGGGCGCCACGCGCGTTTCCGGTGAAAGGGCACCTGCTGGGCTACCACTGCAAGAAAGAGTCCCTGCCGCCGATTGTGCGGCACGGGCACCACTATGCGTTGCAGCGGGAGAACGGGTTTACGATATTCGGCTCCGATGAGAAGCGGGATGTGTGGGACAAGGGAGTGGAGCCGGAGCGGGTGGAGGCGTTAAAGGCGGCGGCGCTGATGCTGTTGCCGCGGTTGCTGAACCGGGAGCCGGACCTGGTGTGGGCGGGGTTGCGGCCGGGGTCGGGGATTGGCGAGCCGGTGGTGGAGAAGGTGGAGGGGAAGGAGCTGTGGTTGGCCTACGGGCACTTCCGGAATGGGATTTTGATGGCGAACACGACGGCGCGGATGATTACCGAGTCTGTGGTTGCCACGCTGGGAAAGGGTTAACGCGGCCGCGGGTGCAATCTTCGATGAGTTGCGGAACGCGCTTGCGGCGCTTGAGCAGGGTTTCGAGCAGGCGGGTGAGTTGATCGCGTTCGTCGCCGGGGAGCCAGGATTCGGGGACTTCGCGGAGGACGCGATCCATGATCTCGTCGGGAAAATTCTGGATGCGTTCGAGCCAGGGGGAGAAGTCGGCGAGGCCGCGCACCTTTTCGTAGACGATGGGGCGGAAGAAGAGACCGAAGAGAGGAGCGTCGCGAAACTCCCAGTTGGGGCCATCGAAGAGATAGCCGTGGTCCATCATCTGGGCGACGAAGGCGACTTGGAGCGGATTGCCCTGGGCGTTGGGGCGCCAATCGGAGAGGCGGGCACGGAAGAAGATGGCCTGGCGGGAGTCGGAGTTGCCGGCCCATTTATCGAAGGCGAGGACGCCTAAGAAGTCTTCGGGGTTGGCGACCTTTTTCATGAGGGGGTCGGGGAGGATGTCGTAGACGGCTTGCGTGATGGGGTTGCCGGGGAAGCGGGAGCCGAAGTGCCAGCCGGGAGTAACTTCGCGGCGGGAGGTGCCGAGTTGCATATAGACGTCAGGGAATTCGCGAAGGAGGTCGGCGGTCACTTCGATGACGCGCGATTCGGGCTGGGCGATGTCGAGGTGCTGGAGAAGAATGGAGGCGACGTATTCATTGACGAGGACGCGGCGGTGCTGCGGATTGTCCGTGAATTTGACGACGTAGTGGTGGCCGTCGGCTGCTTCCATGAGGAAGGCCTGAGCTCCTCCGCGCATGCGGCGCAGAGGTCGACGGGCGAGAACGGGCATCTTAGTCTAGTCTAGAGTTATGGCAGACGAAAAAGCACCCGACACGAAACCGGGTGAGAAGAATAATCGTGATGAGGTGGCGCTGGAACTGATGAAGTTCATCGCCGTCAGCACTGGCTACGGAAAAGGCGCGCCGGCGGCAGGATTTGCCGGTAAGAGCGCGGCCCGTTCGCCAGAAGAGTATGCGGAGTCGTTGCTGGAACTCTTCCAGCGCTGCCGGCAGGCGGTTGGCAAGCCGGTACCGGGCGAGTAGTTCGCGCGGACTCTGTTGCAGGAAAAAGGGCGCCCGATGGGCGCCCTTTTTGTGTTGATCGATTCTACTTCTACTTCTTCGCGACGGATTTTTTCGCCGTGGCTTTCGTTGGGGATAGGGCGGGTTTGACACCGGCCTCGGTGGCGGGTTCGACGGCTATGCCGGCCTGTTCAAATTCGTCGAACTCCTCGTCGTCTTCATCGGCATATTCGTGGAGATCCGAAGCTAGTTCCGCGTGGCCCTCTTCAAAGCCGAACTCGTCATCGTCGTCATCAAACGGCAGGGTATAACAAGAACGCTCATCCACGGCGCGGGCCTCCCGAAACAGGAACTTCTCCGAATAGAGTACAACGGAGGCTCGTGACTTAGCCCTGTTTACGGCGAGCGGTGGAGTGGGCCACGGTGGGTGCGGCCTTACGAACCGGCTGTTTAGGAGCGGCCTTGGAGGCCGACTGCATCGTAGCGGGGCGGCGGATGGGCGTGCGCGCAATTGTCTGCGTGCGAGCGCCCGGCCGAACGGCGGGGCGAGTCGCTTTCGCGGTCAGGATCGGTTGAGCGACCGCCGGGACGATGAGGAGCGAACCGGCGTTCGGTTCCTCTTCTGAGAGGTGGTTAACCGACTGCAACTGGGCCACCGTGGTGCGGTACCGCGTTGCGAGGGCGGCGAGGCTTTCGCCGGATTCGGTGCGGTGGGCGCGCCAACTGGCGCGGCGCTCCGAAGGAATCATCTCCAGGCCGGCCATCAGCGACTGGCTGGAACCGCGCGGGATGTGCAGTTTGTAGCCGGCAGGCGCGAAGTCGCGGAGCAGTGCCGGATTCAATTCCTTGAGTTCGGAGACGGGACGGCCAATGATGTCGGAGACCAGCGCGAGACTGGTGAGAACGTTGACGTCCACCGTGTCATAGACGAGCGGTTCTTCGGGGACGATGTCATCTATTCCGTAGTTCTGCGGATTCTTGGCCATGATGGTCATGGCGAGAATGATGGGGACGTAATTGGACGTTTCGAGCGGGAGCGTACCGCGGGACCGGAGTTCCCACACATCGGCATAGCCGGTTTTGGAAACGGCGCGATCCACATTTCCCTGCCCGCAGTTGTAGGCAGCGATGGCGAGGTACCAATCACCGAATTCGTGATAGAGGTCGCGGAGATGACGGGCGGCGGCGCGGGTGGCCATTTCGGGATCGAAACGTTCGTCGACCCATCCATCGTTCTTAAGCCCGTACTTCCCGCCGGTTTCGCGGATGAACTGCCACATGCCGCCGGCGGCCATATAGCTCATGGCGCGGGGCAGGAAGCCGCTTTCTGCCTGGGCAAGGAAGATGAATTCCTGGGGGATCCCCTCTTCGTCGAGAATGCGGGAGATCATTGGCTTGAACTTGCCGGCACGCTTGAGGCCCGCCACAAGAGTACGCTTGCCGCGTTCGCCGGAGAAGTAGTTGATGAAGCTGAGCACGGCGTCGGAAGCTTCCAGAGGCAACTGGCTGACGGTGGCGCCAACTTCTTCGCGTACCTTCATTTTCAATTTCGGATCCACCGGAAAGGTGAGAGAAAGAATATCGTCGATGGGCGCCTTGTCGTACGACGGCTGGGAGGAAGCGGACTTCTCGCTCTGCAGGGTATCGACGTCGATGCGGTAGATCTTCTGCACCAGTTCGTCGAACCGTTTATCGAACGAGGAGCGGTTGACCGGCTCGGACTTGGCGTTCAGCACCAGATCGAGCGCATCGTCGAACTGCTTCCGGGCGCCTTCGCGGTCACCGGCCTGATACAGGCGATAGCCCTCGGTGTACAGGCGCTCCGCGTTGACCAAGCGCTCCTCTTTCCAACTGGGTTTGGGCGGAAAGGCGGAGGGGATCAACGCTGGAATGGGGGCAAGTGCCGGTACGGCATCAGGGCCACGGGTAGCAGTATCGTCGGCTTCCGGCTTGGCGGCAACGGCGAGTGCCGGCGCGACCTGAGCGGTGGCGAGCGAGGGGCCCACAAGGAGACAACCCGCGGTCACGATGGTGGCTAGGGCCGTTTGGACGACCCGTAGAACTGGAAACTTGTTCATTCCATCTCCCGGCGGATTTTGAATTTGAGGTTACATTGCAACCTTTTGACCTTACTATAAGCGCGGCTCATGATTCAACTCAGGCTGTTTACCAGCGTCACAGGGGGTGTGTCCCTATAGGTATATCGGCAGATTTCCAGGGAAAGTAGAGGGATACCCGGATTGCGGGATCCGAGTATCCCTCGTGTAGGTCGCAGCTACTCGTCTTCGTCTGAGACGTGGACGCCAGCGGCTTTCGCGGCCGCTATGATCTTGTCCGATTGGAGAGGGGGAACGTAGTCATAGTGGTCGAACTCCATGGTGAACGACCCGCGGCCCTGGGTTTTGGCAGTGAGGTCGTTTTGGTAGGTCAGCATCTCGGCCATAGGAATCATGGCGCGAAGGATCTGGGTGTTCTCTTTCACTTCCATACCGTTCATGCGGCCGCGGCGTCCGGTAACGTCGCTCATGAGGTCGCCGGCGAATTCGACGGGGGCCTGGATTTCGACGCGCATGACGGGTTCGAGCAGGGACGGCTTGGCACTGAGCATGGCGGCTTTGAACGCCTTGCGGGCGGCCAGCTTGAAGGCCATTTCGGAGCTATCGACGTCGTGGTAAGAGCCGTCGTAGACGACCACTTTGAAGTCGACCATCGGGAAGCCGGCGAGGAATCCATTGGCGGCGATTTCGACAATTCCCTTCTCCACCGCGGGGATGAAGTTGCGGGGAATGGAGCCGCCGAAGACTTCGTTGGCGAACTGGAAGCCGGCGCCGCGTTCGAGCGGTTCCATGCGAATCCAACAGTCACCGAACTGGCCGTGGCCGCCGGTCTGCTTCTTGTGACGGCCTTGGGCGGAGGCGTTGCCGCGGATCGTTTCGCGGTAGGGGATCTTCGGCGCGTGGAGGGCGACGTCGAGGTGGTACCGGCGTTTGATTTTGCTGACGACGGTTTCGATATGCGCCTGCCCCGTTCCGTGCAGAAGGAAGTCCTTCGCTTGCGGGTCGCGCGCGAAGCGGAGGCAGAGGTCCTCCTCCATGATCCGGTGGATGGTCTGGCCGAGCTTGTCTTCGTCGTTGCGGCTCTTGGCCGAGATGGCGTAGGCGATGGAGGGCTCGGGCAGTTGCACGGGCGGGAATTGGACGGGCGCGGACTTGTCGTAGAGCGTGTGGCCGGTGAGAGTGTCCTTCAATTTCGCGACGCATCCGATATCGCCGGCGTGGAGATCGGTGACGGGAATTTGCGTCTTACCGAGGGGGCAGGCGATGTGGGAGAGGCGTTCGTCGGTGCCGGTGGCGGCGTTGATCAGATGGGCGTCGTTTTTGAGGACACCGCTGATGACGCGGAAGTAAGAGAGACGGCCGGCGAACGGGTCGGCGAGGGTCTTGAAGACGAAGAGGGAGAGCGGGTCGGCATCGCTGATTTTGCGAGTGACCGGCTGGCCGTTCCAGAAACCCTGGACCGGCTGGCGTTCCACGGGGCTGGGGAGAATTTCAGCAATCTGATCGAGGAGTTGCCCGGTGCCGATGTTGTGCAGCGCGGAGCAGCAGAAGACAGGGAAGAGCCGGCGATCGCGGAGGGCTTGTTTGAGGCCATCGACGATGTGTTCGACGGGCAGAGTGCCCACGGCGAAGCACTCTTCGAGCAATTCGTCGTTGCCTTCGGCAACCATTTCAACGAGGACTTCGTGGGCGGCGGTGGCAGCCTCGGCCATGTCGGCGGGGATGTCCTGTTCCTTGCCCTTGCCGTCGCCATCGGGGGTGTAGATCCAGGCCTTCATGCGGACCAGATCGATGACGCCTTTGAACTCGCGTTCGGCGCCGATGGGAAGATGCACGGGAACGGCGGTGCGGCCGAACGAGCTGTGGATGCTTTCCAGAGCGCGGTCGAAGCTGGCGCGTTCGCGATCGAGCTTATTGATGACGAAGATACGCGGGATATCGAGGTCCGCGCAAAGGTTGTAGACGTGCTGGGTGCCGACTTCGACACCGGCCACGCCATCGACGATGACAGCGCCGGAATCCGCGCCCACAAGAGCAGCTTTCGTTTCGTACAGAAACGAATTGAATCCTGGCGTGTCGACCAGGTTCAACTTATTCTTTTTCCATTCCACCGGGGCGATGCCGGCGGAAATGCTGATCTTGCGGGCCACCTCTTCTTCGTCGAAATCGGTAGGTGTATTGCCCTCGTCCACTCGGGTGAGCCGGGGAGTGGCCCCGGCGGTAAAGAGCATAGCGGCAGCCAACGATGTCTTGCCGCTATGAAGATGGCCGACCAGCGCGACGTTGCGTAGGTCACTGCCTTCATAGACCTTCATGATTACTGCTCCTTTCCCTGTGAGGAGCTTCCGTACGGCCCCCACAGGTGCCTGGAATGTCTCCCTCGGGCGGATTCGCAGGAGGGAGAAGCCGAAGAGTAACAGAGTTGAACGAGGAATGGAACCGGGGGTGGGCTAGAGGTATTTGTTGCGGAGGTAATCGAAGCGGAAGGACCAGTAGCCGTAGGAGTCGCCGGCGGTGCCGGCGTCGTTCAAACCCCAGTAATACTCGCGATAACGGATCTTGGCCGGGCCGTGTTGCGCCAGAAATTTCGCATGAGGCGGGCCGTATTTGCCGAGAAAGATGCGCTCCAGTTCCGAGTACTTTTCGAAGTCGCCGCGGTACCACTCGAAGATTTGGCTGACCTCGGCTTCGTGGTTCGTGGGATCGAATTCGTTCAGCGCGGGGTTGGAGAGCCAGGCGAGAGTGTTGGCGGTGAGTTGGGCGTCAAGCCGTTCGGCCACGTAGGCCTCGCGACGCAGTGGCGGGCAACTGCGCGCGGCGCAGACGAGAACGGCGTGGACGCGCGGGTCGCCCATATCGCGGAGTTCGGTTTCAATTTGATCGAGCGAGTATTTACGGCCGTCGACGGTGTGGCGGACTTCGGTGAACGGATGCTTCGTGCGCCAGATGCTGGGGATGGGATAGTGGGCGGCGACCCAGCGAACGGTGAGGGCGTTGTAGGCGTTGATGAGCGCGGCTTTGCGTTCGTCGCGGGAGAGATCGCGGGGCCAGGGTTGAGCGAGGTTGGCGAGATAGGCGTCGAGCGTGGGAAGCCCTTGTTTATTGAGGGCGGCGTAATCGACGCGGGCTTGCGGGGTGACGAAGCGTTGCAGGGTTTCCTGCCACGGTGCGTGGGAGAGAGCGGCGGCGAGAAGGAGGAGCGGGAAGGGCACGGATCTTTTCAGTCTAGTCCGTTGCGTCCCCAACAGCGTTCCCAGCCCGCCGCGATCCTAGCGCTGCACGGCGACGGTAACATCGCTTGGACTAGCTGCGGCGCCGATCTGCACGACGACGGGTTGCGCGCCGGTGGGTGTGGCGTCAGGCACCTTCACATTGATCTGGAACACGCCGGCGACCAGGCCTGGGGCGGCGCCAGCGTAGAGCACTTCGGCGTCGCGGCCTCCGATACGAACGGTGACGGGCTGGCGGGGCTTGGGGTAGACGGTGGTGGCCAACTGGCCGTCCTGGCCCACCGGATCTGTAATTCCTTCGCCGGTGCCGTAGAGGATGATGACGTTGCCGGGGCGGGCGGCATTAGAGGCCGTGTTGACACTGGAATCCTGGTTGAGAATGGCGCCGGGACCGCGACCGGAGCTGTTGGCGGTGAAGAGACCGGGGGCGGTGTCGACCACGTTGAGGGTAACGGTGTTGGTGCGCGTCCCGCGGTACTCCACTTGGAGGGCCGTGGTAATCCGGCTGGCGACGGCGTAGGGGACAATGGCGCTGATCTGGCTGGCAGAGACGTAGACGAGCGGGGCCGGATTGCCATCGAAGAGCACGCGCGTTTCGGCAAGTGTGGTGGCGAGGCGGCCATTTACGATCTGACTGGAAGTGAGGGTGGAAGGGCCAATGTTCGTACCGAAGATGGTAACGATCAGGCCGGGTGCGACACCGCCCCCGGTAAAGGTGGCCGCGCTGACAACGCCGTTGTTGGGCACGGCACCGGGGCCGCCGCCGAGTTGGAGCGTGACGTTGACGACCTGGCGCTCGTTGACCGAGGGGTTGTTGACCGTGATGGTGCCGGTATAGGATCCAGCGGCGAGGCCGGCGGTGTTGACATCGACCGAGACGGTGGCCGGCCCGGAGGCAGCGCGGGGCGTGGCAGAGAGCCAGGCGCCGCCCGTGAGGGTGGCGACGTCGATGGTCCAGGCCGGGTTGCCGGTGACGGGGGAGATATTGAAGCTCTGGCGCGCGATGGCCGTGCCGGGGGTTCCGGTGAAGGACAGGCGGGAGTTGGAGAGGAGGAGCGAGCCGGCGTCGCCGGTGTTGCGGTCCGGTTCGATGATGAGGATATAGCCATTGGAGGCGCCGGAGAGGCCGCGCTGCTGGGCGCCGGGGACGGTGGGCAGGGAGGCGGAAGTGGTGGTGCCGGCGAGATAGATCTTTCCGCTTGCATCGACAGCCATGGCCGAGATGGGATCCGACCCGGTGGAGCCGAAGTAGGAAGACATTTGCACCTGATTGCCGGCGGGGTTGAGGCGGAAATAGAAGCCATCGGTTGCGCCGCCGGCGGTGGGCTGCTGGCCGCTGACGGTGGTGAGGGAGAGCGAGCTGGTCCAGCCGGCGACGTAGACGGAACCTGAGGAATCGATGGAGATGGCGGCGGCGCGCTCCTCGGATGAACCGCCGAAGAGGGTGCCGAAGGTGATGCCGTCGCCATTGGGAGTGAGCTTGTGGATGAAGAGATCCTGCCCGCCGGTGATGGAGCGTTGAATGGGGCTGGGCCCGAGAGGCATGTCGTTGGAATTGGTATTGCCGGCGACGGCGACGCTGCCGTCGAGGCCGACGGCGATGGCCTGGACAATCTCATTGCCGTTGCCGCCGATGTAGGTGGAGTAGACGAGGCGGTCTCCGGCGGGGGCGATTTTGGTTACGAAGCCGTTTTCGAGGCCGTTGTTGCGGGGTTGGAAAGAGTTAGAGGTGACGGGATATTGATCGGAGTAGGTGGAGCCGGCGAGGAAGAGATTGCCGGCCGCGTCGATTGCAACGCCGTTCACTTCCTCGCCGAATTCGCCGCCGATGTAGGAAGAGTAAACGAGGGCGGCGCCGGTGGGATTGAGTTTGCCGAAGACGGCGGAGGAGGCGTCGGAGGGGCTGCGCTTTGTGGATTGATAGGCGTTGGCGAGGGGGAAGTTGGTGGAGAGGGAGACGCCGCCGAAGTAGATACTGCCTTGGGAATCGACGGCGATGGCGGTGACTTCGTCGCCTTGTTCGCCGCCGAGGAGGGTCGTGTAGACGAGGTTGCCGTTGGGGTTGAACTTGGCGATGTAGGCGTCGGAGGAGCCGCGGCGGAGGGTTTGGGCGGCGCCGTTGGAGACGGGGAGGTTGGAGGAATTGGTTTGGCCGGCGACGTAGATGTTGCCGGAGGAGTCGACGGCGAGGGAGTGGAGGAGTTCGGAGCCGCTGCCGCCGAAGTAGCTGAGGTAATTGATAGTGGGATCGATGGTGAGTGAGTAAGTGGGGTTGTAGTTGCCGATGTGGAAGCCGATGGTATTGTTGGCGCGGCGTTCGAAGCGACATTCTATGTTGTGGCGGTAGCCGTTGATCTGTTGATAGGCAATAGGCGCCGGGAGCAGCAGGACGCCGGCGGGGGTGTCGATTTCCAGGTCGCCGGAGGAGGTGATGCGAGGGGGGTGGTTGAAGGCCAGTGCCGGGAGAGCGGGATTGGCCTGGGGGGCGAGAACGAAGTCGAACTCGACTGCGCCGCGGGAGCCGTGGAGCAGGAGATCGATGCCGGGATAGACGTTGGGACGGAGGACTTGGCGATAGTTGGGAATATTGTGTTTCCAGGCGTTGGGATTGTTGCCGAGGAAGAGATTGGTGACGGCTTCGGCCTGATTTTGACCGTGGGCCGGGCCTGGGGTGGCGCCGAGGAAACGGAGAGAGACTGTGGACGTAGCGGTGGCGGAGGCGAGACGGAAATCGAGACCATCGCGAGTGATTTCCATTCGTCCGCGGGCGTCCCGGGCGAGATAGAGGACCGACGCCGGCGCCTGGCCGCGATTGGCTTCAAAGAGCGGCGGAGTGACTGGCACCTGGGTGCGGGGCTTCGCCGCGAACAGGGTGAGGGACAAGCTGAAGAGGACCAGTATAGGGCGCATAGAGGGGAGAGAAGGAACCAGTATGCTGGCGGACTTCCGACCCGACAAGTGACAGGCGGGATGTCACATGTGAGCGGTGGGCGGGCGGAGGAGTCTGTTAGAATTCAGCTTCTATGCGACGCCGCGATCTTTTCCTTACCGCCGTTCCTGCCCTGCTCCACGCGCAGGAGAAAGCCCGGAATAACGGGCCCGCCACGATTCGCGCCGTGGAGATGATTCGCGTGGAGGGCCGGCGGAAGACAGAAGCCGGCGACGCCAAAGGGCAGCACCAGGTGAATCCGCTGCATGTGTATGCCGAACACCGGCCGGCCGAGTATCACGAGCGAACCAAGGCGGCGGGCGAAGCCAAGGCGACGGCGCTGTACCTGCGGATCACGACGAACGAAGGACCGGAGGGGCTGTATGGGCCGATCGATCTGGAGGCGGCGATTGTCGTTCATCAACAGTTACGCCCGTTCCTAATCGGCAAGGACGCGCTGGCAGGCGAGACGCTTTGGGACAAGATGTACCGGTCCAACCGGCACTCGCGGGCGAGTCTTTTCATGATGGCCATCAGCGCCGTGGACAACGCGCTGTGGGACCTGCGGGGGCGTTACTACTCGACGCCGGTTTACCGGCTCCTGGGCGGCCCGACGCGCAAGGAAATCGATGTCTACGGGAGCTGCCTGGGACACAGCGTGGAGCCGGACAAGATGCGGATCATCGCCACCGAGCTGAAGAAGCAGGGCTATGGGCGGCAGAAATGGTTCATGCCGGTGGGACCTGGCGATGGCGCGGCTGGGCTGCGGAAGAACGTGGAGATGGTGAAGTTGCTACGTGAGGCGGTGGGACCGGACGCGGACCTGATGTTTGACGCCTTCATGGGCTGGGATTACAACTACGCCATTCAGTGGGCGAAGCAGGTGGAGCAGTACCGGCCGCGGTGGATAGAAGAACCGTTCCATGTGGACAAGTTGGAGAGTTTCGCCAACCTGCGCCGGGCGACGAGTATTCCGGTGGCGACGGGCGAGCATTTCTATGGACGCTTTGAGGCGATGCGGTATTTGGCGGCCGGGGCGATCAGCGTGGTGCAGGCCGATCCGGAGTGGTGCGGCGGCGTGAGCGAGTTGATGAAGATCTGCCACATTGCGTCGAGCTATGACGCGCATGTGATTCCGCACGGCCATAGCGTGCATGCGTCGATGCATGTGATTGCGGCGCAGTCCCCGATGACGTGTCCATTACTTGAATATTTGATCAGCAAGATGAGCAGCTACTACTTCTTTGAGAAGTGGGATCCGAAGCCGGTGAACGGGAAGCTGACGCTGCCGGAGACGCCGGGATTCGGCATTGTGCTGGACGATGCGAAGATTGAAAAGCGGTCTATCGCTACCTGGGGATAACGAGTGGAATCGATTTACTACGTGATGAGTTGGCTGTGCCACCGGCGCTGCCGCCACTGTTATGAAGATCGTTTTCGGCCATACGCGGGCGAAGAGTTGCGGCAGGTGGTAGACGAGGCGCAGGGTTCGTTTGCGAAAGTGATTGCGAATTTTCCCGAGCGGATGACGTATCTGGACCCGTCCGTGGGACCGGAGCCACAACAAGGGCGGATTATCCTTGCGGGCGGAGAGATTCTGCTGGACCCGGTGCGGGAGACGGTGTTGTACCCGGCGCTGGAGTTGCTGCACGCGAAGTACAAAGACCGGGGCGGGGTAAAGCTGATTGTCCAAACCACCGGAGACACGCTGCGTCCGCGGATGGTGGAGGAGTTGCTGGCGCGCAATGTTTGGATGATCTCGGTTTCCGGCATCGATTCGTTCCACGAAGGGCTGGAGCAGATCGGCGCGCAGCAGGCGATGGTGGCAAAGTTGACGGCGATGTTTCAGGCAGCGGGGATGACGCCGTTCGACCAGATTGCCGATAAGACCGGCGATGCTGGCGGCGCGGGTCCGCACTTTCAGTTTTTCGGCGCCCAGCCGGGAACGTGGATCGGGCAGTTATGGCCGCGCGGACGCGCGTGGACGAATGGCATTTCGACGGCGACGCTTGCCGACAATTTTTGCAATCAATGGTCCGGCGGATTGAACTTCCTGCAATACAGGCAGAAGGGATCTGAGGTTTCCGTGGAGCCAAACGGGAATGTCTACCCGTGTTGCGCGAAGACGAAGAAGCCGATTGGTTCCTTGTTGGAAGAGCCGTTGGAAGCGATGCTGGAACGGCTGCAGGGGCACCCGGCGTATGAGGCCATATCGATGGGTCATCCGGAGCGGATGGGGATCTCGAAAGGCTGGACAGTAGGGCGGTTTCTGGCTGAATCAACAGTGACGCGGCCCGATGGCAGTACGTATCAGAACCTGTGCATCGGGTGCGACCGGTTCCACGACGAAGTGCTTATTTAAAGACGTCTTCCACCGGAACGATGGTGATCTGCGACGGCTTCCAGCCGAGCTTTTTGGTGGAGACGATTTTGTCTTCTTCGATGATGTCGCCGGGCTTGGGGGAGTTGTACTTCATCGGTGACGGCGCGTCGGAGAGGAGCTGTTTCTTCAGGTCTTCGGCGTTGTCGCTGATGGCGACGATCTGCAGGCGGTCTTTGCGAAGGTGTTTGCGGATGGCCTTCTGCACGTCTTCATGCGTCAACTTTTTCAGCGCGGCCTGGATATAGGCGGTGTATTCGGAAATGCCGTAGGCCTTGCTGTCGATCACGTAGCCGAGTTCGGCGCTCTTGGTCTTCATGAGCAGATTGACGTTGAGCATCAGGAAGTCGCGAGTGGTTTCGAAGTCGGCTTCGGGGATGCCTTTATCGATGAGGCGTTCCAGCTCGAATAGCCCGAGGCGGAGGGCAAAGTGGGCCGTGGGCGGCTCGACGGGACGGATCCAGACCTGGAAGATCTGGCTGCGTCGGAAGAGATTGGGGTCCGGTTCGAACTGGAACATGCCGCGCGGGAAGTACTCGATGTAGGAGTAGTCGCCGTAATTGAGACCGCGAATTTCGCGCATGCGTTGATAGAGATTGCCGCCGCTGGAGCGGTGCGGGCCGAACCAGGTATTGGCAATGAGGAGCGCAGCGAAGTCCGGATGGTTGCGGGTTACGCCGGTGACGAAACCGAAGGAGTAGGCAACGGCGCGTGTCTTCTTCTGCACGATGGTGACGTGCGTTTCCGTGGGCTGCGCGACGGCGGGCAGTCTTACGGTGGAGGGCTTTCCGGGGGGCAGCGCGGCGAAGTCTTTCTTCAGGCGTTCCACGAAGCCAGCCGGGTACTTGCCGGCGATGCCGATGGTGAGGTTGGCCTGCGTCAGATGGGCCTTGTAAAAGGCCTGCAGATCGGCCATCGACATGGATTCGATGGCGGTGAGCGTGCCGAGAGCGTAGTGCTCGTAGGGGTGACCTTTGTAGAGAACGTTGTAGAGCACTTCCTTGCCGAGCTCTTCGTCGTTGTTCTCGCGCAGGGCCAGACGGAGCGCGTTTTTCTGATCGTCACGGACGCGCTTCAGGTCGTCCTCGCGCCAGCCGGGGGAGAGCAGCATGTCGCGAACGAGGCCATAGTAGGTCTCCAGATTGTCGACGTGTGTGGTGCCGGAGAAGACGATCATCTCCTTATCCACCTGGTCGCCAAAACCGGCGGCCATGGGATAAAACGCGTCGAGGAGTTGCTGGTACGTTTGTGTCTTCGTACCGCTGTTGGAGAGCATGGCGGCGGTGAAAGCGGCGGCTCCGGGCCTGCCCTTCGGATCGTTGACGGAACCGGCGCGGAAGACGAAGCGGAACTGAATGAGCGGCGATTGACCGGGCATCGCCACGACTTCCATGGCGGGCATGGTGGCAGTCATGAGGAGGAGGGAGAGAGCAAGCTTCTTCATTTGGCTTTCGGTCCGGAGAGGGTAACTACGGTGCGGCCTTCGGCCACGAAATATCTGCGGGCGACCTCGCGGAGGTCTTCCGGGGTGATCTGGTCGTAGAGCGCGTAGAGGCGGTTGAGGGTCTCCGGCGTGCGGCGGAGCGCGATGGCGCCGGCCATTGCACGGGCGATCGACTCGCTATTGTTCATCGAGAGGGCAAAGCGGTAACGGAGATTGTTCTTCACCGCGTCCAGGCGTTTTTTCTCCACCAGCGTGTCTTTGAACCCGTTCAAAGTGGAGACGATGGACTCACGAATGGCATCGACATCCCCTTCCTTCTTCACGCGCGAGTAGACGGTGAAGAGCCCTGGATCGACCTGCGAGTCGGCATCGCCGGCAATCATATCCACTTTCTGTTCCTGCAAAACCAAGCGCTGGTAGGCGGGCGAGGTGGGTCCGAAGCCGAGGGCGCTGATGATATCGAGCGCAGCGGAGTGCTTTTCGGTATCGGTATAGGCCGGCACTTTATAGGCGACAGCGAGCCACGGCGGCGTGGCTACGGGCCAGTCGACCTTGGCAGTGCGTTCGCCCTTCTGCGGCGGCTCAACGGGGACGGCCGCGGTGTAGCTACCGCGTTTCCAGCCGCCCCAATGCTTCTCCACGAGCTCCTTCACGGCGTCCGGCTGAATGTCGCCGACGACCACCACGGTCGTATACTCGGGCCGGTAGAAGCGGTCGAAGAACTGTTTGGAATAAGCGTACTGATCGGGCATGGCCTTGATGTCGGCCAGGAAGCCCATGGTGGTGTGCTTGTAGGTGTGGACGTCGAAGGCGGTGTCCTGGATTTTCTCGGCGAGCTTTGAGGTGGGGGAGGCGGAGTTCTTGTTGTATTCGCCGTTGACGGCCAGGGCCTCGGTACGGAAGACGGATTCGGAGTAGTCGAGGTTCTGGAAGCGGTCGGCTTCGAGTTCGAGGATGGAGGCGAGACTCTGTTTGGAAAATGTGGCGTGATACGCCGTCAGGTCGGCGCTGGTGAAGGCGTTGGTGGCAGCGCCGGCGGCCTTCATGGTGGCTTCCCATTTCTGCGGCGGGTTCTTCTTGGTACCGCGGAACATGACGTGTTCAAAGAAGTGGGCGAAGCCGCTCTTGCCCGCCTCTATTTCGTTGCGGGATCCGACGTTGACGACGACGTAGAGGGCGACGATGTTGGGGTAATCGGTGGGAACGGTGACCAGGCGTAACCCGTTGGGAAAGTCGTGCTGTTGGTAGGGGTAGTCGAATATCTTTCGCGGTTCGGCGGCGGTCAGCATGCTGAGAGTGGCCAGGAAGAAAGCAACAAGGAAACGGTGCATCCTCCTTCCATTTTAGGCATACGGTGGGATGGGAGCCGCGGAAAAGGGGCCACGTGCTTGTTCCAGGTGGCAGGCTACGGTTAGCAGCGTCTCCTCTTCATAGGGGCGGCCGATCAACTGAATGCCGACCGGAAGGCCATCGGGGGTGAAGCCGAAAGGCAAGACCAATGCGGGGAAACCGTAAAGATTCCAGGGCGTGGCGGCGGCCATGCTTTCGACGAATGGACCGGGCCGCTCCCGCTTCCGCCAGGCGGGAATGGCGCATGGCGGGCCAAGCAGCACCGGCACGTCGGCCATCTGCTCCAGCATGGCAACGCGCATTTTGTCGCGAACAGCCAATTGCGTGACGACTTCGAGGCCGGAGGGTTTGGCGGGTGGCTCGCGCAGCAGTTCCAGACCCGTCCAATGCGCCTTCTCCGGGGCGGTGGCGATAACCTGGCGTTTGAGTTCATCGGTCAGCACGTTGAAGAAGAAGTCCCAGACGGCGACGGCGCGTTCCCTGCCTCGCGGGGCGAAGGGTTCGATGGTGTGACCGAGGCCTGTTAGCGTTTTGGCGGCGGCGTGGACGGCGGCGGTGATGGCGGGGTCGGCTGGTTCTTCCAGCAGGCCGATGCGCAGACGCTGGGGCGGATCGTCGCGCAGCGGAACGGGCGCGGAGAAGGGATCGCGCGGGTCGTAGCCGGCCAGGACATCGAAGAGGATGCGCACGTCGCGGGCGGTGCGCGCCATGGGGCCGGCGACGCCAAGCAGCCCGCCGGGATGGGCAATCTCCGGAAAGTGGCCGGCGGCGGAGACGCGGCCTGGCGTGGGTTTCAATCCGACGATGCCGCAGCAGTGGGCGGGCACGCGGATGGAGCCGCCGCCATCGCTGCCGATACCACCGGCCGAACAACCGGAGGCGATGGCTGCCGCTTCGCCGCCGCTCGATCCGCCGGCGGTGCGCGCCAGGTTCCAGGGATTGGCGGTCCAGCCAGTGATGGCGTTGTCGGTCTCGTAGTTGGCCAGAAATTCCGGACAGTTGGTTTTGCCGAGAATGACGGCGCCGGCGGCGCGGAGGCGAGCGACAGCGGTGGCATCGCGGGCGGCCTTGTGCCCGAGCCGATAGAGGCTCCCGGTGAGCGTGGGAAAGCCTTCCATGTCGAAGCTGTCTTTGATGGTGATGGGAATGCCGGCAAGCGGGCCGTCTCCGCCGGTGGGATCTTCAAAGACGCGAACGAACGCGCGAAGGTGCGGATCGGCGGCGGCGATACGCTCCTGGTGGGCGCGCAGCAATTCGGCGGGCGAGATTTCGCGGCGACGCAGCGCGTCCCGTTGCTTCTCCAAAGTCCAGTAGTTCACTCCTTCATGGTAGAGAATCGCGCCACTGGTATCCTGGAGGCAGTGGAAGCTCTAGATTTCGCCGCCGCCCGGCAGTGTGTCCTGGATACCGTGGGCGCCCAAACTCCGGCTGTTGAAACGGTGCCGCTCGCCGAAGCCGCGGGGCGCGTGCTGGCATGCGATGTGCTTTCCGATCGATCCTATCCGCCGGTGGACCGATCCATTCGTGATGGCTTCGCCGTGCGGGCGGCCGATATGCCGGGAACGGTGAAGATCATCGGCGAGGTCCGCGCCGGGGAGATGTTTGGCGGGACGGTTCGCGAAGGGCAATGCATCCGGATCATGACGGGCGCACCGTTGCCCGACGGTGCCGACGCCGTGGTGATGGTGGAGTATGGCACCGTGGACGGCACGGCGATGACCACGGCGAAGACGCCGAAACCGGGCGAGTTCATCAACCGGGCCGGCTGCGAAACCGCGCAGGGAGATGTGGTGCTGCGGCGCGGTGTGCGGTTGAAGTTCCCTCAGATTGCGATGCTGGCGACGGTGGGCGCGGCAACAGTGGAAGTGTACCGTCGACCGCGGGTGGCCATTCTGGCGACTGGCGACGAAATCGTGCCGGTGGAAGCAACGCCCCGCACGTTCGAAGTACGGAATTCAAATTCGTGGGCCTTGGCGGCCCAGGTAACCGCGGCTGGGGGTGTTGCCACCGTGCTACCGGTCGCACCCGACAACCTGGAAGCCACCGTCCGGCTGGTGGAAGAAGGGTTGCAGGCCGACCTATTGCTGCTCTCTGGCGGCGTTTCAGCCGGCGAATATGACTTTGTGGAAGCCGCACTGGCCCGTTGCGGCGCCGAGTTCTTCTTCACACGTGTGAAGATACGGCCCGGCGCGCCGCTGGTATTTGGCCGGGCGCGGGAGCGGTTTTTCTTTGGATTGCCGGGCAATCCTCTGTCCACTGCGGTGACGTTCGAGGTGTTCGCACGCGCGGCCCTGGAATTGCTGAGTGGAATTGCGGAGCCCGCACTGCAAATCGTGGAAGCGCACTTGACCCAGGAGCTACGAGAAAAAGGCGGATTGACCCGCTTTCTGCCCGCCATTCTCGACAACGGCATGGCCGAAGTGACGCCGATTCACTGGAAGGGGTCCTCGGACGTGCCATCGCTGGCGCGGTCGAACGCTTTCATCATCGCCGCGCCGGATCGTGAACATTACCAGGAGGGAGACGCGGTTCCCGTGCTCTTACAATGAAAGGCAAACTCAGCCACTACGACGAAAAAGGCGAAGCGCGGATGGTGGATGTATCCGCCAAATCGTCAAATCTTCGCACCGCCACGGCCCACGCGTTTGTAAAGATCCGGCCGGAGGTGCTGGCAAAGCTGCCGGAGAATCCGAAGGGCGATCCGCTGGCCGTTGCACGCATCGCCGGGATTATGGCCGCCAAGCGCACGGCTGAGTGGATCCCGATGTGCCACCCGCTCCCGTTGAGCCACGTGGGCGTGGATTTACAGTTGGAAAAAGGCGGAGTGCGGATTACGACGACGGCGTCCACGGTTGGCCCGACGGGTGTGGAAATGGAGGCGCTAACGGCCGCGAGCGCCGCGGCGTTGACGGTGTACGATATGACAAAAGCGCTCGATAAAGGCATTGAAATTCAGGACGTCTACCTGCTGGCAAAGACCGGCGGGAAGAGCGGTGACTTTCACCGCAAAGAGTCTCCGAAACCCCGGTCCGGCCGCTAACATCCCATATACTATGAGCCTCACTCGCCGATTGTTTACCTCCGCTGCACTCGCGCTACCTGCGTGGACGCAAAAAACTCCGGCCGGCAAGGCGCCGGAGGAGTCCGTCGAGGATCTGCCGCGATTCGTGACGTTCACTCGTCAGGTGATCGCCCAAACCACGGTGACCGACCGCGATGGCCGTTACGTGAACGGGCTCCAAGGACATGAGTTCCGGCTCATTGATCGAGGCAAGGTGCAGAAGATCACGGTGGAAAGCGCCGTGCAACCGCTGTCGCTGGTGGTGTGCGTGCAGGCGAACAACACCGTGGAAACGGTGCTGCCGAATGTGAAGAAGATCGGCCCGCTGCTTGAAGGGACCATCCTGGGCGAAAAGGGCCAGGCGGCGATTATCGCCTTCGACCACCGGGTTCGGGTAATGCAGGATTGGACCCGCGACGGCGACGCGATGACGAAGGCGCTGAACAAGATCAACGCCGGCTCGACGACGAGCGCCATGACCGACGCCGTTATCCAGGCGGCGCGCATGTTGAAGAATCGCCCGAAGGATCATCGGAAGGTGATTTTGTTGATCGCCGAAACGCGAGACAAGGGGAGCGAGGGGAAGACGCGCCAGGCTTTGCTGGACCTGCAGTTTGGCAACATCGTGCTGTTCTCCCTGAACATCAACCGGCTGGTAACGAGTTTGATGACCAAACAACCGCCTCCGCGGCCGCCGGCCATACCGGCCGGTGCCGGTCATACGGCGCCGGGTGGATTGATGACGCCGGAGGCGATCAACGCCAATACGGGCCACTATAACGGTAACGTCGTGCCGCTGGTGGTGGAGGTGTTCCGCCAAGCCAAGAGCATCTTCGTCGATAACCAGTTGGAGGCGTTCACGAAGGCGACTGGCGGGCAGGAACGGTCGTTCCTCTCCTATCGGGACCTGGAACGCGTCGTGATGGACATCGGCGAGGAACTGCAAAGCCAGTACATGATCAGCTACTCGCCTTCGAACCCGGACGAGGGCGGATACCACGAGATTACGGTGGAAGTGAACCGATCTGGCCTGAAAATCCGGACACGGCCTGGGTATTGGATGGCCGCCGTTCCCGAACACATGCGCTAATAGCGAAAAGGCCTCCGCGGAAGCGGAGGCCTTTTCGTTTGTCTGTATTTCTGTTAGTGAGCCGGAGCGTGACCAGCGGCTGCCGGAGCGGCCCCATGTTCACCACCCGCAGCCGCAGCCGGGGTCGCGGCCTTTTTCTGCGCTGCAGGTTGTGCCTGCACGCGGAGACCGTAAGGCACCACTTTGTCACGCGAACCGATGTCGATCAGCGGGAAAAGCAGGAAGAGCCCAAGGAAGATCAGCGAACTGACGAAAATGATCGCATTGATCGGCGGATCATGCCGCAGGTGCATGAAGAACATGGCGACCAGCGTTGCCTTTACCGTGGCAATCAGGACCGCGATGATGAGATTGATGCTGCTGGACCCAAAGTTCACATAGGCGGCTCCGACGGTAACCCCGGTGAGGACCAACAGGGCCGCCAGGATGACAACGTAGATGCGTGCCGAGGAAGAGTGTGCGTGTGCGTGATCGCTCATATGTCTCCTAGTTCACCAGATAGAGCAACGGGAACAGATAAATCCAGATCAAATCGACCAAATGCCAGTACAGACCGACCAGGTCCACCGGGGTGTAGTAGGCGCTGCTGAACTCGCCCTTCATCGTCCGCAGCGTGATCCATGAGATCAGGATCATACCGATCAGTACGTGGATACCGTGCAACCCGGTCATGCAGAAGTAAAAGCCGAAGAACATCGCCTGCTCAGCAGGACCACCACCGTGGTAGCTGAAGAACCTGCCGGGCAAGAGCCCGTCATGGAACTTGTGGGCATACTCGAAGTACTTGATGACAAGGAACCCGCCCGCAAACCCGAGGGTCAGCAGGAGGTTCATGATCGTTTTGCCTTTGTTATTCGTCGAGGCGGAATGGACAGCCATCACCATCGTAAAGCTGGAGCAAAGCAGGAACACCGTATTGATGGCACCCATGATGCGATCCAGGTGATGGTGCCCGGCAATCCAGGCTTCCGGATAGACACTCTGCATCAGGCCGTAGCCGACGAAGAGGCCGCCGAACATGAGAATTTCCGTGGCGAGAAACAACCACATCCCCAGTTTCGAAGTATCGAACTGCTGTTCGGCGTTTATGAAGTGATGCTGGCGGAACGCGGGTTCGGCGCCGTGTTCAGCAACGTGAGAATCAGAGCTCATGCTTAGTGATGTCCCTTCACGGACGGCTCAAAAGGCCTGTAGTAGTCGTACGGTTCGGTGGTAATCACCGGCACTTCGTGGAAGTTGTGCGTGATCGGGGGCGAGGGAATCTGCCATTCTAGCGAACGCCCGTGCCAGGGGTTAGCCGGAGCGTCCATCTTCTTGCGAAGCGACGCGAACAGGTAACCGGCCATGATCACAAAACCGAGGGCGAGAATCCAGGATCCCACGGTCGAAACCTGATGGAGGAACTGGAATTCAGGCAGGTAGTTGTAGTAGCGGCGCGGCATACCGCGGCTGCCGAGCAGGAACTGCGGCAGGAAGGTGGTGTTGAACCCGATGAAGACCAGGACAGCGGAGACGCGCGCGGCGCTCTCGTTGTACATACGGCCGAACATCTTGGGCCACCAGTAGTGCAGGCCGGCCAGGAAGGCGATCGCGGTCGAACCCATCATCACGTAGTGGAAGTGGGCAACCACGAAGTAGGTATCGTGCAAGTGGATGTCGACCGACATCGCACCCAGGAACAACCCGGTCAAGCCGCCGATGCCGAAGAGGATCAGGAACATCAGGGCGTACAGCATGGGAGCCTGGAGCGAAATCGAGCCTTTGTACATGGTCGTGATCCAGTTGAACACCTTGATGGCCGACGGGATGCCGACGAGGAAGGTGAGGAACGAGAAGATCGCCCCGGCCAGTTGCGACTGACCGCTGGTGAACATGTGATGGCCCCACACAACGAAGCTGACGATGGCGATTGCAACCGAGGAGAAGGCCGTTGCCTTGTAGCCGAAGAAAGTCTTCTGCGACATGGTGGGCACGACCTCCGAGATGATCGCCATGCCGGGCAGAATCATGATGTAAACGGCGGGGTGCGAATAGAACCAGAAGAAATGCTGGAAGAGAACCGGGTCGCCGCCGAGCTTGGGGTCGAAAACGCCCACGCCGAAGGTGCGTTCCATGATCAGGAGCAGCAGCGTGATTGCCAGAACCGGCGTCGCCAAGACCTGAATAATAGCGGTCGAGTACATGCCCCAGATGAACAGCGGCATGCGGAACCAGCCCATACCCGGAGCGCGCAGCTTGTGGACGGTGGCGATGAAGTTCACACCCGTCAGAATCGAGGAGAAGCCGAGAACGAAGGCGGCGAATGTCATCAGCGCCACCGAGCCGTCGGTTGTCGTCGAGTACGGTGTGTAGAAGGTCCAACCCGTATCCACACCGCCGGTCACCATCGCGGTGACAGCGATCAGTGCGCCAACCACATAGATCCAGAAACTGGCCAGATTCAACCGCGGGAAAGCAACGTCTTTTGCCCCCAGCATGATGGGCAGTACGAAGTTGCCGAGTGCGGCGGGAATGGACGGAATAATGAAAAGGAACACCATGATGGCGCCATGGAGCGTGAAGACCTTGTTATAGGTCTCGGCATCCATGAACTGTTTGCCCGGGGCGAACAACTCCAACCGGACGAGCAGCGCGAAGACGCCGCCGAGAAAGAACATGAACAAAACAGACCACAGATACATCACGCCTAATTTTTTGTGATCGACCGTGGTCAACCACGACAGTAACGATCCGTCGTGGAGATAATCGACGTCGTGATGCTCGACGTGGCCGTGCGCTTTGGGTGTTGCTAAGGTATCAGCCATGTGTCCTCCTGGGCCTACTTCAATTCCTTGATAAAGGCGATGACGCCTTTGATCTCGATCTCACGCAGCAGGCCTTGAAAGGTCGGCATAACGGGTTCGTACCCGGCAACCACTTTCGCCTGCGGGTTGAGGATGGATTCGCGGATGTAATTCTCGTCGACGACGGCCGTGCTGCCATCGCGGAACTTCTCCGTCTTTCCAAAAATGCCCTTAAAGCTCGGGCCTTCGCCCTTCGAGCCGTCCAAGGTATGGCAGGAATTACAGCCCTTCATCTCCCATACCATCTTGCCCAGGTCGGCCGGCTTCATCTTGTACAATTCTTCGTCGCCCTTTTCCAGCCATTCAGCGTACTTGGCGGGAGAATCGACGAAAAGGTCGCCCATCATCCCCGAGTGGTCGCGGCCGCAGTATTCGGCGCAGAAGACCTGGTGTTTGCCCGGAATGATCGCAGTAAAGTTCAAGTCGACATAGCGGCCGGGCACCACATCCTGCTTGATGCGCAGAGACGGAATGAAGAAGGCGTGCAGAACGTCTTCGCTCGTCATGATCAAGCGGACCGGCTTGTTCACCGGGACGTGCAGCGAACGGATCGAACGCGTGCCATCCGGATACTCAAACGTCCAGTTCCACTTTTTACCAGTGACGTGAATCTCCAAAGCATCGTTCGGCGCCACGCTCGCGGCGGCGTAGTCGTTGAAGCTCCAGAAGAAGATCCCGATGACCAGGATCAGCGGAACAATACTCCAGACCAGTTCCAGCGCCAGATTGTGCTGGAAGTTGATCGTCAACACGCCTTCCTTTTTCCGCTTGTACTTCCAGGCGAAGAGCACCGTGAGATAGCAAATCAGAACGAAAAACGCCAACGTCAGCAAAAAGATGAAAAGGTACAAATTGTCGACTTTGGCCGCGTGCTCGCTGGCCTGAATCGGCATCATCCATTCCCGTAAGAAATTCATAGTGCCTTCCTTAAGAAACCTGCTCCCGATCCTTCCGCCACAGCTTCATGAGCGTGGCGCCCAGGATCAAAACTGTCATCGCTCCACCGGCGCGCATAATGTTCCGAGCCGTCATCACATAGCTGCGCGCGTTTGGATCGTATTGGAAGCAGTACAACATCAACTGCTCCATCTTCGTTCCCTGCATCCGTCCCTGCGCCGCTTCCGTCAAGCCAAGCCGGAGGTCAAATGCTTTGTACTTAATTCCATAAAGATACCGGGCAACCTTTCCATCGGGCGTCAATATGATCAACGCCGCGGTGTGCGCATACTGGCTGCGGCTCTTATCCCAGTGGTAGTTGTACCCCACCTGAGAAGCGAGCTTCTTTGCGCTATCGTTGTTGTCCGCCAGAAAGTGCCAACCCGGAGCTGGACGGTCGAAACTGGCGAGAATCGCCTGCTTCTTGCCAGCCGCCAGTTCGTACGTCTCCCGCGGGTCGAAACTAATGGTCACAACCTCGTACTCTTTGCCCGGAGTCCAAGTGATATCCCGGAGGCTCGACGTCACCCCGTTCAGAACCATCGAACAGAGCATGGGGCAAGAGTAGTACACAAAGTTCAAAATCACCGGCCGCCCCTGGTTCAGGTAGGAACCAATCGCCACCGGACGGCCATTTTCCCCGACGAACTCAAGCGAGCCGTCGACAACGGTGCCCAGTTTTTCCTCGACACCCACACCCTCGAGTTCGCGCGGCGTCTTGTTGATCTGCGCCGAAACGATTGTCCCGGCGGCCAACAGAAGACTGAGGAAGGTGTATTTCATTGTGATGCAACTACTTTGCGGGCGCTCCGGCGGCAGGGGTGGCGGCGGCAGGTGCGGCAGCAGCCGCGTCCTCCACTTTCTTCACAGCGTAGGGAGCCACCGGATACTTCGGCTTCCCTTCCTTGGCTTCAGCCAGCACCAGTTCCATCGCGCGGGCTACAGGAATCCGGACAGTCCCGGCCGCCTTGTCAGCGATCCCATAGCTGTGCAGAGCTTGGTCTTCCTTCGCGCGAAGATCCAGCAAATCCTGCGAAACAGGAGTCAACTGCGTCTCTTCGATGATTCGGTCGCGATAGGTGTTGAAGTAGAAGGTCACGCCGCCAATCACCACCACCAGAATCAATATGATGCTGACGATGTTGATGATGATCGGAAGAATGTGTGGTTCGGAGCGGTCATAGCCCAGTTCGGCATTGACCACCGGTTTGGTCGACACGGGATTAGACATTCTGGAACTCCAATCCTTTCTTGAAGCGGGGGTCGCCGACCGGGGCAATCACGGTCTTGCGGAGACGCAGCCAGAAGGCGAGGCCCAGGGTACCAATCACAGCGGCGAGCGCCGCCAGATCCACCCAACTGGGCTGAATGCCAGCCTTGTGGAAGTTCGGCATCACCAACCAGTAGATGTCCACATAGTGCATGCAGAGAATCCACACGGTGGCGAATCGCAGAACGTTGAGGTTGCGCTTGCTGTTGCGGGCCAAAAGCACGAGGAACGTCAGGATGAAGTGCCCGAACAAGAGGACACCGCTGACGGCTTCCCAGGTTCCGGTCCGGCGCATCTTAAAAAAGATCGTTTCTTCCGGCAAGTTGGCGTACCAGATCAACATGTACTGGGAGAAGGCGATGTAGGCCCAGAAGATCGTGAGCGCGAACATCCACTTACCCAAATCGTGATAGTGTTCGGTGGTCACCGAGTTGGCCATAATCCCGTTCGCCCGGAAGCGCAGTAAGATGAAGGTGAGCAGGGCGAAGAAGCCCCACGCGCCACCGGCCAGGCAATACACGCCAAACATCGTCGAATACCAATGCGGGTTCAGGGACATCACCCAATCCACACTCGCCAGCGACGCAGTGAGGAAGAAAACCAGCATTCCAGGAGCGCTCCACCGTTCATTGCTGAATGTAGGCGCCAGCGCGTTAGTCGTGTCCTGCGACTTCGAGTTCGAATAGAGCCGCCAGGCCCACAGGGTCCAGATCGTGAAGAAGACCGCGCCGCGAATGTAGAAGAACTCGGTATTCAGATAGAGCTTGTAGACCGGCACCTTCATCTTCATCAACTCTTTGGCGACGAATTCAGGGTGGGACCACTCATAGAGGGAGTGCACACCGAGCGCCAATGGGATGAAGAGCAGAGCCAGCACCGGGAACGACATCATGATGGTTTCCATGATGCGCCGAACCGGAACACTCCACGCCGAACCGGTCAGGTGCTGAATCATGGTGAACAGCGCTGCTCCGATGGCGATAGAGAAACCGAAATAGAAAGCCACCAGATAGGACTGGAAGAATTGATCATGATTGGAGGCATAACCCGCCAGGGCCGCCCCCCATCCGAGCAGGAAAAGCGCGCCGAGAATATTCCGGCCGCGATCCCAAAGGGCATCAGGAATAACGTAGCTATCCTGTTGCGCATTGTTGTGATGGGAATGGCTCATGTTGTTTATCGCACCTCCGCCCGCAGGTTCTCCGGCACGTCTTCCATCTTGCCGCCGCCGGCACGCTGCAACACCCGGAGGTAGGCGATCACAGTCCAGCGGTCATAATCGGAAATTTGATTGCGATAGCCCTGCATCGTACGGCGGCCATCGCTGGCAATCGAGTACAACTCGCCATCATTCTTGTCACGCGTCTCCTGCTTGTGCAGGTTGGCCGGCTGGAAAACCGCCCCGGCGCGCTTGCCGACGATACCGCCACCGGAAGCAGTCCGGTCATGGCACGGGGCACAATATGTGTTGAACTTCTTCTGGCCGTGGACGAGGACTTTTTCGTTCAGTTCAACCGGGTTGTTCCCGACGTACTGGCCGCTCACGATGCCGAGGTGAAAGCCCTCGTCTTCGTGGAAGTTCTCGCGAGAAACCGTACCGGAAACCGGTTTGCGGCTGGCCGAGTGGTCGGCAAACAGCGGGCTCTCCTGCTGCGGCTTGTACTTTTCCTGCGCCTTCATGTCCGGGATGACCCAGAGCGGCGGCGTATCTTTGCCGGCGCCCGGGCCGCATCCGGCCAGGCCTGCGGCTGCGGCAACGATGAGTAATGTGGGTACCAGTCGCATTCGTTACGCCTCGATCAATTCCAGTTTGTCAGCGCCTTGCGCCGCGAGGAAATCTCGCGTGCCCGTCGCGTCAAACTCTCGGTCACTGGCTTCGATGACCAGAACGAACCGGTCGTCGGTAATAGCCTTGTGTCCCGAGTAGTTAAAGATGGGATGGTACAACTTCGGCAATCCGTTCAATCCGAACATGCCGAACACAGCCACAAAGGCCGACAACAGTACGGTCAATTCGAACATGATCGGGATAGAGGGTTCGAGCGCGAAGTAGGGCTTGCCGGCGATGACCAGCGGATAATCCACCGCGCCCGTCCACCATTGCAGTAGGACGGCGATCGTAAGACCGGTAGCCGAACCGCACAATACAAGGTAGCCGAGAATGGAGGGCTTGGCGCCCATCGCATCGTCAATGCCGTGAATCGGAAACGGAGTATAAGCCTCCATCTTCGAGTAGCCGGCCTTGCGGGCCGCCTTGATGGCGTCCATCAGTTTATCCGGCGAATCAAAGTCCGCCACTAATCCGTGAATGGAAGGTTTCTCAGCCATTAGTGCGCCGCTCCCACAGGTTGTTTGCCTTCAGAGGCGGCGACCGCCTCATCCAGGAAGTGCTCTTCGTGATGCGTCTGCGCCATCATGCCCTTCACTTCGCTGATCGCGATGATCGGCAGGAAGCGGGTGAAGAAGACGAACAGCGTCAGGAACAAACCGAACGTACCGAAGAAGGTAAGGATGTCGACAAACGTGGGCCGGAAGTAGCCCCACGAAGCCGGCAGGTAGTCGCGGTGCAAGCTGGTCGCGATGATCACGAACCGCTCGAACCACATACCGATGTTGACGATGATCGAGATCACGAACATGAACGGCAGGCTCGTGCGGAGCTTCTTGAACCAGAAGAACTGCGGCGAGATGACGTTGCAGGAGATCATCGACCAGTACGCCCACGCGTACGGACCGGTTGCGCGACTGACGAAGAAGACGTAGCTTTCATACGGATTGCCGCTATACCAAGCTGTGAAGAACTCGGTGGCATAGGCGTAACCGACGATCGTGCCGGTCGCCAGAATGACCTTGTTCATGTTCTCCAAGTGGGTCATCGTGACGAGGTGTTCTACCTTATAGATCCAGCGGACGATCACCATCAAGGTCACCACCATCGCGAATCCGGAGAAGATGGCGCCCGCGACAAAGTACGGCGGGAAGATCGTGGTGTGCCAGCCAGGGAGAATCGAAACCGCGAAGTCGAACGAAACGATGGTGTGCACGGAAAGTACGAGCGGCGTCGAAAGACCCGCCAGGATCATGTACGCCTTTTCGTAGTTCTTCCAGTGGGTGGCCGAACCGCGCCAGCCGAGGCTGGCCACACCGTAGGCGAGCTGCTTGCCCTTGGTGGTGGCGCGATCACGGAAGGTGGCCAAATCGGGGATCAAGCCGACGTACCAGAAGAGAGCCGAAACAGTAGCGTAGGTGGAGACCGCGAACACGTCCCACAGCAGCGGGCTGCGGAAGTTCTGCCACATGCTCAGGAACTCGTTCGGAATCGGGAAGAGCCAGTAGGCGCGCCAGGGACGGCCGATGTGGACGGCCGGATAAATGCCGGCACAAGCCACCGCGAACAGCGTCATCGCTTCGGCGAAGCGGTTAATCGACGTGCGCCACTTCTGACGGAACAGGAACAAAATGGCCGAGATCAGCGTACCGGCGTGGCCGATACCGATCCAGAACACGAAGTTGGTAATATCCCAGCCCCAGCCGACCGGGCCATTGTTGCCCCAGACGCCGACGCCGGTCGCCACCAGGTACGCCAGCATCAGGCCCATTATGCCCGTGATGCTGGTGGTGATCGCCAAGGCGATGTACCAGTTGCGGTGAGTTTTGACTTCCGAAATGATGCTGACCGCCTCGGTCACGTCGTGATACGACGGGTGACCGGAGGTCAGCGACGGCGTGAGCCGTTCTTTCATTTCCTGTGCGTGAGAAAGTTCCGCCATTACGCCAACTCCGGATTGGGATTGCGCAGCTTCGCCAGATACGTCGTGCGCGGCTTCACGTTGAGCTCATGGAGCAGCGAGTAGTTCCGGTGGTCCTTCTTGAGCTGCGCCACTTTCGATTCGGGATCGTTGATGTTGCCAAAGGTGATCGCGTCCGCCGGGCAGGTCTGCTGGCAAGCGGTCAAAATCTCGCCTACCTTATAAGGACCGGCCGCACCCGAAGCGCGTCCTTCCGCCTTCGACTTGATCTTGGCTTCCTGAATACGCTGCACGCAGTAGTTGCACTTTTCCATCACGCCGCGCATACGGACCGAGACGTCAGGATTGTGCACCATCTTCGTCAACTCATCGATATCCTTGTGGAAGTTCAAGTAGTTGAAACGACGAACTTTATAGGGACAATTGTTGGCGCAGTACCGGGTGCCGACGCAGCGGTTGTACGCCATGTCGTTCAAGCCCTCGGGGCTATGCACCGTCGCCGCCACCGGGCAAACCGATTCGCACGGCGCGCTTTCGCACTGCTGACAGGCCATCGGCTGATACACAGCCTGCGGATCTTCTTCGCTGCCGGTGAAGTACCGGTCCAGACGAATCCAGTGCATTTCGCGGCCCTTGCCGACTTGTTCCTTACCGACAACAGGGATGTTGTTTTCGCTCTGGCAGGCCAGCAGACAGGCGTTGCAACCGATACAGGCGTTGAGATCAACCGCCATGCCCCACTGATTGCCCTTCGAGTAGTCATGCTCTTCGAACAGGGAGAAGAGTTCAACATGCTCTTCTTCTTCCCGCGCGAACCCGGGTTCCTTTTCGAACTTGCTGAGCGTCGCCTCGAGAACGATCGGGCGGCCTTCCTGGCTGTGATGCTCCTGCGTGGTCACCATATAATAGGTGCCCGCCGCCTTGGTCACATTCGCCGCCGCGGTAAAGCCCATCGCCGTGGAGGTGCGAACGGCAAAGGCATTGTAGCCGATCCCTCGGCCCACGCGGCCAATGTCCTTGCGCCCGTAGCCAGTCACCAAGGTGACCGCGCCATCGGCGTGCCCCGGCAGCACATACACCGGCGCTTCGACCTTGTGACCACCGATTTCAACGGTGATCTTCTGGGCGTACATGCCGACGTTGTCGGGGATGATCTCCACCTGCAACTCTTTAGCCGTCTTCGGGCTCATGAGCGCGGCGTTGTCCCACACCAGTTTGGTAACCGGATCCGGCGCCTCGTGCAACCAGGCGTTATTCGCAAACCGGCCGTCCCAGAAGCTCGCGCTCGGGATAAACGAAACTTCGACCTTGCCGCTCGCCTTGGGCGCGCTGTTGACAGCCGCTTCGACCTTGGTCTTATCGGCGCCAGTCTTGGCCAGCGCGGGACCCGTACCGGCGACCACGCCATCGTGCAGCGCCTTCCGCCAGGCGGCGTCGTCGAGTTTCGACTGCGCTTTCACTAACTCAAATGCCTTGGCCCACTTGCCCGTCACCACGAAGTTGGTCACTTCGATCGCCGATTTCGTACCGAACAGCGGTTCAATCAGCGGCTGGACCAGAGAAACGGTGCCGTCGAGGTTGGCCACATCGCCCCAGGCTTCGAGGTAATGCGATTCCGGCAGGTGCCACTTGGAGGCGACCGCGGTTTCGTTGACTTCCGCACCGAGGTGGATCGAGTTGGCAGCCTTCTTCAAAGCATCGCCGAACCCAAAGTCCACAGGAGCGTCGTAAACCGGGTTACCGCCGAGAACAACCAGCGCCTTCACAGCGCCACTGTTCAGTTCGGCGACCAATTCCTTCACCGCGGTAAGCGGCCGGCGCTCTTCCTTGGTGTAAACGACGGTTTCCCCGGCGTTGCCCATCGTCTGATTGATCAGCGCGACCACCGCGTGAACCACAGCGGGCTGCCGAGGACCGGCGAGAACAATCGCCTTGCCCTTGTTCGCCTGCAGATCCTTCGCAAGCGCCTTAATGAACTTGTCCTGCTGACCCAGCACCTTCAACCCGGCGATGGCGCCGAGTTCACGGGCGAGGTCGAACACGAAGTTCTGCACGTCGCTCGGCTTGATTCGCAACCGGTTGTCGGCCATGATGCCGGTCAACGAGAAGTTGGTCTCCACCGAGTACAGCCGGTTCATGCCCGGAGCGGCATGCTCTTCGGCGGCCGGAGGCGTAGCCACCGCGGCAGCATTCAATTTATGTTCGGTATTGGGAACAGCAACCGCAGCCGCGCCGTGTTCAGCAGCCGGAGCGCCGTGGTCAGCCGGGGCAGCAGCGCCATGCGCCGCCGGAGCCGCAGCGCCGTGGTGAGCAGCGGGCTTACGCCGCGCCGAGAAATCTTTCACCCACGCCAGCGACCGGTTATCCAACTGCAGGAAGTCCGAATCGAGAGCGACGACTACGTTGGCCTTCTTAAAGTCGAAATGCGGGCGGAACGAATCGCCCATCGCAATCTGCGAGCCTTCGAGAATCGCATCGTCAGACAGCGCTTCGTATTCGACCCACTTGGCCTTCGGCATCTTCGCCGCCAGTTGACTGCGCAGTCCCGACAAGGTCGGCGAGTTCACGAACGTGCTGAGAATCCGAACGCCTTCCCCATCAGCCGGCAGCGTCGCCGCGGCTTTGGAGAATGCGTCCCAAGTCGATGCCTTTCCGCCTTCCAGAACTTCCTTGGAGCGGTCCGGATCGTACAGGTTCAACACCGAAGCCTGCGCCAGCGAAGTCGCTGCGCCCCGGCTCGCCGGGTGGCTCAAATTGCCTTCAATCTTGATCGGACGGCCGTCGAACGATTCGACAACCAGCCCATAAGCACGCCCATTGAACGGCATCGCCGTGGCGAAATGGAGCGAATTGCCCATCACCACGCCTTCCACCGATTTGGCGTAGGGCAGAATCTTCTCGACCGGACGGCGGCAGGCGGTCAGCCCGGCCAGGCCCATCGAAGCCGCCATCAGTTGCAGAAAGTTACGCCGCGATTTGCCGTCCAGAATGTCGGTGGCGCCTTCTGGGAACTCCTGCGTCACCCAATCCTGAAACTTGGAAGAGTTCGAGAGCTCTTCCAGGCTCCGCCAGAACTTCTTTCCGGTCTGGTTTCCAATACCTTGTATCTGAATCATCGGTGGCACCCTGAGCAGTTAACGGGGGGATTGATCTTTTTCACTGCGATAATCTCGCGCCCGATCTCCGCCGGATCGCGTTCCGGCTTCCAATCCAGCTTCGTCACCAGTTCGGCAGGCCGCAACCGCGGCGCCGCGTTCCGGTGGCACTCCAAGCACCAGGTCATCGTCAACGGTTCGACCTGCTTCACTTCCACCATCTGGTCAATCCGCCCATGGCAGCTGACGCAGCTGACGCCCGAGTTCACGTGCGCGCTGTGGTTAAAGTACACGTAATCCGGCAACCGGTGGACCTTCACCCACGGAATCGGCTGATCGGCTTCGTAGCTCTTCCGCAACGGCTCCAACACCACACTGGTCCCTTTGACCTTCGTGTGGCAGTTCATACACGTCTGCGTCGACGGAATGGCGGCGTAGGAGCTCTTGTCAACCGTGGTGTGACAGTAAAGGCAGTCCAACCCCAGGTTCCCGGCGTGCAGCTTGTGGCTGTACGGTATCGGTTGCGTTGGCTGGTAGCCCGGCTCAATCCGTTTCGGATGGTGCAGGAAAAGCACCCCCCCGGCCGTCGCCGCTGCCCCAATCCCCGCGACCAACAAGGCCGCACGGATGATCAGGTCAATTTTTTTCGGAAATATCTGTCCCATTGCCTAGACTACGGCTCCTCTCCAGCTACAAGTCCCGTAGGTGGCTTGCAGCAGGGCTGTTTGGCAAATCATGATAGCTTGGGTTTGGAAGTGGACGTGGTGCAACCCGCTCTCCCGACTGCAGGTTTTCCTAATAGTTCTACCACATGTGCAGATTTTCTGCAAACGAGAGAAAATTTCTTGTTTAACAAGAATCCAGGCCGCCCCTTATGAAGTTTCGAGTTCCCGAAGCACGTCATCCCGGTTACTTCGGTAAACGATTCGGCGACCTTAAAGTCCGCCTCAAGCTGATCGTTCTGCACAATCTCTTTTTTCTTGTGTTAACCAGCTCCGTGTATTTTACAGTCTTCCCCCTCCTGGAGCAAAGGGTATCCGGGGCTAGATCGAGAGAAATTAGTCTAATTACGCAAGCCTTCCTCGCCGACGCACCCTTGCCCCAGCTTCCAGGCCTCGAAATCTACTCCTATGAAGAAGGTGCGCCGGAGGCGCTGGGAATCTCAGAAAATATTCGGGTCTGGCTCGACGACCACCCCGGCCGCATCTTCGGCGCCGCCGCCAAAGACGAATATCTCTATCGGAAAAACCCCATTTCCGGGATTTACCGGAAGATCCGGCTGCCCAACGAATACTATCGCCAGGCCCTCACGCTCATCCGCACCGCCCTCTTCGTCGTCCTCGGGGTCATCTACATTCTCGCCGTACTCCTCTTGGAGCTGGTTATTATGCCGCTCTATGTCTATCGGCCGTTGCGCGCAATGCTTAACGCGGATTATTCCGTAATGACCGGGGATCGCCCGAACGAGATCATCCCCAACGACCTCATTCCCGGCGACGAGATCGGCCAGATCATGCTCTCCCGCAACAGCACGGTCGAGCAGCTCCGGTCCCGCGAAGAGGAGCTGGAAGCCGCCCTCACCCGTCTGGAAAACGCGAAACAGTCGCTCGCCGCCCAGGACCGCCTGGCTAGCCTCGGCATGCTCTCGGCCGGCGTCGCCCATGAACTGAACACGCCCCTGGCCGTCCTGCAAGGCTCCATCGAAAAACTGATCGAAACCGTCAACATCCCCAGCGCCCAACAACGCCTCCTCCGCATGCAGCGAGTCGCCACCCGCCTGCGCTCCATCAGCGAGGGCCTCCTCGACTTCGCCCGCGTCCGCAAACAGCGGATGGAGGTCGTCACCATCCGCCCGCTGATCGACGAAGCCTGGAGCCTGCTCGCACTTGACGAGAAATCCGGCGCCGCCGAATTCTTGAACGACGTCCCACCCGACTGCCATCTGGTCGGCAACCCCGACCGCCTCATCCAGGTCTTCGTCAATCTCCTCCGCAACGCCCTCCAAGCCATTCCCGCTACCAACGGAAGCATCCGCGTCGCCGCCACCCCGTTCGCCTCCACCCAAGGCCGCTGGTGGTCGATCACCGTCGAAGACAACGGCCCCGGAATCCCCGAAGACGTCCTGCCCGAAATCTTCGAAGCCTTCATCACCACCCGCCTGGACTCCCGCGGCACCGGTCTCGGCCTCACCGTTACCGAAGGAATCATCCAGCAGCACGGCGGCACCATCAACGCGTCCAACAAGCCCGGCGGCGGCGCCCGCATCGAAATTCGCCTCCCCGAAGCGACTCCAACCCCAGCCTGATCTATCCTGTACCCATGGCGGCCGATTCCCCCAACCCCGACGCTCTCATCGACATCGCCATCCTCGATGACGACCTCGACTTCCGCAATTACATGGAAGACGTGCTCAAAGACGAAGGCGCCTACAACGTCCGCACCTTCGCCCATCCCGACGACCTCTTCGCCGCGGCCGAGCAGCAACTGCCCGACATCGTCCTGCTCGACATGAAGATGGGTGAGTTCAAAGGCGACGTGGTTCTCGAGCAGCTCCAAACGCGTTGGCCCGGCCTCTGCGTCATCGTCGTCACCGGCTATCCCTCCTACGAAGACATGCGCGCCACGTTCAAAATGAACGTGTTCGACTACATCACCAAGCCCTTCTCACTGGCCCAACTCCGCCAGGTGCTCAAGCATGCCGTCGAAACCCGCGACCTCGGCAAGACTCCGCAGGACCGCCTCCGCGAGCGCCTCGGCCATCGCATCAAAGTGCTCCGCGTGGAACACGACTGGTCGCTCAAGGATCTCGCCGGAACCACGAAACTCAGCGTATCCCAGATCAGCGCCATCGAACGCGGCGCACATCTGCCCTCGATGGAATCGCTGCTAGCCATCTCGAAGGCCTTCGACAAGAAGCCCAGCGAGATTTTGCAGTCTATCGACTTCTAGCTAAATCGTAGTAAAATAAAGAAAATTCATTCGTGTATAGGACTACCATCCGCGGCTCCTGCGCGAAAAGCTTCAATTGAGGGTACAGTATGCCTAGAAAACTTGCGAATGCGCTTGTCGTGTTCCTGCTGGCTTCGTCAGCAATTGCCACCGCCCAGGTCGCTGGTCGGCTTTCCGGAACCGTCGTCGATCCTTCTGGCGCTCCGATTCCCAACGCAACCGTCCGTCTGCTGCTCGGTGGCGGCAGTTCCTCTGTCGCCTCTTCGACGTCAAACGGCGAAGGCATTTTCCTGTTTCCGTCCATCCGTCCTGAAACCTATGACGTGATTGTCGAAGCCGGCGGTTTCCGAAAAAACGCCGTGCGCGGCGTCAAAATCAACCCCTCGCTCGAAACCCCGCTCGGCGCGATTAAGCTCGAGCTTGGTGCGGTCACCGAAGTCGTCGAAGTCACCGGCGCCAGCCAAGTGGTCCAGACCACCAACGCCGAAGTTGCCTCCACCATTACGAACGAACAGCTCCGCAAATTGCCCACGATGAACCGCAGCCCGATTGCGCTGCTGCTCACCCAAGCCGGCGTCAGCACGAACAACCGGGCCAGCACCACCATCAACGGTCTGCGCGTCTCCTTCGTCAACGTCACCCTGGACGGCATCAATATCCAGGACAACTTCATCCGCACCAACGGTCTGGATTTCCAGCCCAACCTGCTCCTGCTCGATCAGGTCGCCGAAGTCAACATCGGCATTTCGAACAACAACCTCAGCCAGGGCGGCGGTTCGGCGCAGATCAACTTCGTCACCCCCTCCGGCACCAATCAGTATCACGGCTCGCTGTTGTGGACCAACCGCAACAATGCGCTCGCCGCGAACACCTGGTTCAACAACCGCGATAAAGTGGCCAAGCCTTTCCTGAACCAGAACCAGTTCGGCGGCTCCGTCGGCGGCTTCGTCGTGAAGGACAAACTGTTCTTCTACGCCAACTATGAAGGCCTTCGCCTGCGGCAGCAAACAGCCGCGAACCGCACCATTTTGACGGGCGATGCCCGCAACGGTATCTACACCTACCTCGTCGGCGGCCAACCGCGGAAAGTGAACGTCCTCCAGACCGCCGGCCTCGCCATCGACCCGGCTGTGAAATCTCTCATCGACGCCGTCCCGAGCCCCGACAAGATCAACAACTTTCGCGTCGGTGATTCTTCGGAATCCGCCCTTCGCAACACGGCCGGCTACTCCTTCAACGTGCGTAACAACCGCACCCGCGACAACATCACCGGCAAGATGGACTACTACCTGAACAACAAGAACAACTTCTCGGGTACGTTCACCTGGAACCGCGACATTCTGGATCGTCCCGATCAGTCGAACGATTACGTTCTGATCCCGAAAGTCGCCAACGACAGCGCACCGAAGCTCCTCTCGCTCACCTGGCGCTGGACCCCAACGGCCACCACCACCAACGAACTTCGTGGAGGCTTCAACCTGACGACGGCGCCGTTTACGACCTCGGAAACGTTCCCGAATGCCATCGCCGGCGGCTTGATCTTCTCTAACCCGATCAACACCTTCCGTGCCCAGGGCCGTGAAACGAATACCTACAACTTCCAGGACAACGCCACCACTGTCAAGGGTAAGCACACCCTCCAGTACGGCTTCCATTTCCAGCGGCTCGGTGTTGCCCCGTACAATGACGCTGGCATCACGCCGACCTATACCCTCGGCATCTCCACCGCCAGCCCCTACGGCTTGAACTCCAACCAACTGCCCGGCATCAGCGCCGCCGATCTGGCCGGAGCCAACAACCTGCTGGCCAACGTCGCTGGCCTCGTTTCCGCCTCTTCGCAGACCTTCAACGTCACCAATCGGACCTCCGGCTTCGTCAATGGCGCCACCAACCTGCGCAACTTCATGCAGTCCAATTGGTCGTTCTACGGTCAGGACTCCTGGAAGGTGAGCCCGCGGCTCTCCGTCATCCTCGGCATGCGGTATGAATACTACACCCGCGTCGATGAAAAGGACGCCCTGTTCCTGCTCCCCGGCGGGCTGACCGAAAGCAATGCTCGTAGCACGCTGCTTAGCAATGCCACCTATGACTTCGCCGGCGGTGCCGTCGGCCGCCCCTGGTACAACGCCGACAAGAACAACTTCGCCCCCAACGTCGGCCTCGCCTACGACGTCTTCGGGAACGGTAAGACCGCCCTCCGCGCCGGCTATTCGATTAACTTCGTCAACGACGAAAACATCGTGGCCATCCGCAACAGCGTCACCACCAACGCCGGCCTCACCACCACCGTCACCGCCTCCGCGTTGAACTCCCGGCTCTCCAGTCCGACTCCGGTTCGTGTGCCCACCTTCAAGGTCCCCCGCACCGCCGCCGAGAACTTCGCCCTGGATTCGCAGAACGCCCAGGCCGCCGTCGATCCGGCCCTGCGCACGCCGTACGTCCAGCAGTACTCCTTCGGCATCCAGCAGAACATCAAGGAGACGATCCTGGAAGTCCGCTACCTCGGCAACCACGCCGTCAAGCAGTTCCGCGCCTTCGACGCCAACCAGGTCAACATCAACATCCCTGGCTACATGGATGACTTCCGCCGCGCTTACAACAACGGCATCCTTGCCCAGGCCGCCGGCCGCGGTTTCGACCCCGCCTTCAGCGCCGCCGTCCCCGGCAGCCAGGCCACGCCGTTCTTCAACAGCCTGCCCTCCGCAGGCTTGCTCGGCAACGCCACCATCCGTGGTCTCATCCAGACGCAGCAGCCCGGCGAACTGGCGACTACCTATCAGGTCAACGGCCTCAACGGCAACACCAACTTCTTCGCCAGCCCCTACGGCCTCGGCATGAACCTGTTCGCCAACTACAGCCACTCGTCCTACAACGGCCTCCAGGTTGACGCTCGCCGCCGCCTGAAGGGTGGTGTGCAGCTCCAGGCAAACTACACCTACGGCAAGGTGCTCTCCGACACCTCCGGCGACTCGCAGACCCGCTTCGAGCCGTTCCTCGACGCCAACAACGGCAAAATCGAACGCGCTCGCGCCATCTTCGACACGACCCATATCATCCGCGCCAACGGCGTCTATCAACTGCCGATGGGCAAGGGCCACGCCTGGAACCCCTCGAACCCCATCCTCAGCCGCATCGTTAGCGGTTGGAATGTCGGCGCGATCATGACCAAGCAGTCCGGCACCCCGTTCGGCATCCTGTCCGGCCGCGGCACCTACAACCGCGCCGCCCGGTCCAGCGCCACCAACACGGCCAACACCTCGCTGAACAAGTCGCAGCTCGATAGCCTCATCGGCTTCCGCATGACTGGCAACGGCCCCTACATCATCGACCTCGGCGCCATCGGCTCCGATGGTCGCGGTGTCGCCGCCGACGGCGCGGCCAACTTCAACGGCCAGGCCTTCACCCAGCCCACCGCCGGCAATATCGGCGCCCTCCAGCGCCGCTACCTCTCCGGCCCGTGGCAGTTCGCCCTCGACTTCTCCGCCCAGAAGGTGACAAACATCACCGAAAAGCAGACGCTCGAGTTCCGCATGGACTCCACCAACATCATGAATCATCCGACCTTCGACGTCGGCGGCGACTACACGCTGACCTCGACCACCTTCGGACGCATCACCGGCACCGGCTTCGCCGGCCGCCGCCTGGTCCAGTTCGGCATGATCTACCGGTTCTAAACAAACCCTGTAACAACCCACTCGGCCGGCGCCTCTAACGGGCGCCGGCCGTTTTCTTTGGTAACAGCCACCGGTGGCCGAAAAAAACCACCCTGTTGGCCTACCACCAGCCGCGCTTCCCTCCCCCCTCGCCTAACTCCCTTCTCCATCAACACTTTCCGTTTTGGCCCGCCAATTGCCCTAACAAGAGCAGGAGCACCCTCCATGAAACGGCAAATCTTACAAACCATTACCACCGCCGCCCTGCTCGCGGCCTCCGCCTCGGCGCAACAAGCCCCCGAGCCTCCCTCCGCTCCCACCCCCGTGGCCGCGGAAGAGCCCCAGCCCTCCCAACAGCAACGCACCGCGCCCGCCGGCGGCTGGCGCCGCGCCGATGCGCCGCCACCGAACCAGCAGCAGCAAATGCAGGCCCCGCCCGTCGATCGGCCCGTTGCCTCGCAACTCGTCCTCCCGGCTGGCGCCTGGATCAAAATCCGCGTCGACCAGCCGCTCTCCAGCGACCGCAGCCAAACCGGCGATCGCTTTAGCGGCACCCTCACCCAGCCCATCATTGCCGATGGTTTCGTCATCGCCCACCGCGGCCAGACGATTGAAGGCCGCGTCACGGAAGCCATCAAGGCCGGCAAGGCCAAGGGCACCTCGCGCCTCGGGCTGGAACTGGTGGAATTCGGCCTCGCCGACGGCCAGCAGATCCCCCTTCGCACGGAGCTCGTCGAATATAACGGCGGCAGCTCGAAGGGTCGCGACGCGGCCGCTGTCGGAACCACGACCGGAGCCGGAGCCGCCATCGGCGCCGCTGCCGGCGGCGGATTCGGAGCGGGCATGGGCGCCATCGCCGGTGCCGTGGCCGGGGGCATCGGTGTCCTCGCCACCCGTGGCCACGCCACGGAAATCTATCCGGAAACCGTGGTCACCTTCCGCACCACCGCACCCATCACCATCAATACGGATCGCGCTCCGCACGCATTCCAACCCGTCCGCCAGACGGACTATGAAAACCGCAGCCTCGATCGCCGGCCCGCTCCGCAACAGCGCCCGTCGCTGATGTACGGCGGCTATAACCCGTACTTCTACGGCGGCCCCGGCTGGTGGGGTCCCAGCTACTACGGCTCCTACTGGGGCCCGGGCTTCTACGGCGGCGGCACGCGCATCTTCATCGGTGGCGGTCGCGGCGGCTTCGGCGGCGGACGCCGTCGCTAAACTATAGGGAGGCATGCATCGCCGCCTCCCCACCCAGAACCGAACCGGCTGGGCCTCGAATCAGCTCAATGAAGTCAGTGAGCTGTTCGTGGCCCATTGCCGTTTAGTGACGCGTCCCGTGCTCGATATCGGCGCCGCTTTCGGCCTCGCCTCTCTCGCCGCCATCGAAGCCGGCGCCACCGTCTACGCCAACGATCTCGACCCCGCCCACCTCGCCCAAATCCCCCCGGCCGAAAACCTCATCCTCCTCCCCGGCCGCTTCCCCCACGACCTCCACTTCCCCGAAAACTCCCTCGACGCCGTCCACGCCTCCAACATCTTCCACTTCCTCACCGGCCCCCAACTTGCCCGCGGCCTCAAGTCCATCGCCCACTGGCTCGCCCCTGGCGGCAAGCTGTTCGTGCAAGCCGCCACCCCCTGGCAGAAGCCGTTTGAAGCCTTCATCCCCGTCTTCGAATCCCGCCGCGCCGCGGGCGTCGAATGGCCCGGCTGGATCGAGAAAACAGCGGACTACTCCACCCACCGCAAGCTTGGCCAGATCCCATCCAGCATCCATCTCCTCGACGACAAAACACTACTGACGGCAGCCGAAACCGCCGGCTTAACCGTCGAAGAGTCCACCCTCTACCGCCGCCGGGATCTCCCGCGCAGCCTCTTCCACGACGGCCGCGAGTGCACCTCCCTCCTCGCAAAAAAATAGCTGCACCGCCCGTGAGAATTTCCCCGTCCGGCGCCGACTATCTATACGTATGCCACGCCGCCCGCGCATCGTCCGCCCCGACGCTCCTCACCACATCACCCAACGCGGCGACGGCCGCCAGCACATCTTCGATACCGATGACGATCGCCGCCTCTTCCTCCGCCTCCTAGGCAAATACGCCACCCGCTACGAGCTGGAAATCTGGGGCTACTGCCTCATGCCGGACCACTTCCATCTCATCGCCGTCCCCCGCAGTACGGGCTCCATCGCGAAAGCCCTCCGCCAACTCCAGGGCGACTATGCCCGCTACATCAACCTCCGCCGCGACAACACAGGCCACCTCTGGCAGGCCCGATACGCCTCCACTGTTTTGGATGGCGCCAACACCTGGCGCGCCCTCGCCTATATCGAGCGCAACCCCGTCCGCGCCGAAATCACTGAACAGGCCGAGCTATTCCCGTGGTCCTCGGCGCCATTCCACTACGGCATTCAGTCCCCGCCCTCATGGCTCAACGTCACCGCCTGGCGCAGCCAGTGGAAGCCCGCTCAATGGCGGCGGCTCCTCCGCGAGTCAAGGGACGAACCCATCTTCGCTGGACAGTTCCACGCCGCCACCTCAACCGGCCGCCCCATGGGGGACCCGGCACCCCAACGCGGCCGCCGCGCAAAGGCAACCGCCACAGCCGCCTAAAAACGCAACGCCATTCGCCGATAAGCTTCGGGAGGCCAATTCAGTGATCTCGCTCACCTACGTCAGTTCAGCGACGGCATTCCTGTCACCAACAGAACTCCTCAACCTGCTCAACACGGCCCGCGCCAACAACGTCGCCCTTGGTCTCACCGGCATGCTGCTCTACAAAGACGGCAACTTCATGCAGGTCCTCGAAGGCGAAGAAACCCCTCTACGCCACCTCTACAAGAAAATCGAAAAGGACCGCCGCCACTCCGGCCTGATTAAGCTCCTCGATCATCCCATCGAAACCCGCCAGTTCCCTTCCTGGTCCATGGCCTTCACCAATCTCGACGACGTTCCCCCAGCCTCAGTACCCGGATACTCGGAATTCCTCAACCTCTCCCTCACCGAACCCAGCTTCCAGCAGAATCCCACCCGCGCGCAAAAACTGCTCACTACATTCCGAAACCGCCTCTAAATCGCCACCTTTCGCTCCGCGAACGCCGTCGGATTATCGCGGATCGCCTGCACCAAAAACCGTAGGCCCGCCATCCCCTCCGCCTCCCACGAACCCCGCTCGGCATCGTTCAACTCCACCGCCCACTCATAAATCGCCACCGTCCCGCATGCCACCACCAACACCAGCCGCTCCCCGTCGCGATACAGAATGTAGTTCCACGCCGCTTCCGCCAATTTCTCCATCCCACTAGCCTACCCTTGACGGCCCCCCTTGAAAACGTCTAGCCTTGCCGAATGATCCGCGTTCACGAACTCGTCAAAACCTACGGCGAATTTCGCGCGGTCGACAACATCTCCTTCACCGTCCCCCCCGGTGAAATCTTCGCCTTCCTCGGCCCCAACGGCGCCGGCAAGACGACGACTATCAAGATGTTGACGACGCTCCTCAAACCCACCTCCGGCTCGCTCACCCTCGACGGCCTCAGCCCCGCCACCCACCAAACCGAAGTCCGCAAACGCTTCGGCATCGTCTTCCAGGACCCCAGTCTCGACGGCGATCTCACCGCCTACGAAAACATGGACATCCACGGCGTCCTCTACGCCGTCCCCGCCCGCCTCCGTGCCGAACGCATCGAATCCCTGCTCAAACTCTTCGAACTCTGGGACCGTCGCGATGGCTTCGTCAAGACTTTCTCCGGCGGTATGAAACGGCGCCTGGAAATCGCCCGCGGCTTCCTCCATACGCCAAAAATTCTCTTCCTCGACGAACCCACCCTCGGCCTCGACCCGCAGAGCCGCAACCAGCTCTGGGGCCATGTCAAAAACCTCAACGAGTCGGAAAAGACCACCGTCTTCCTCACCACCCATTACATGGACGAGGCCGAACGCGTCGCCCACCGCATCGCCATCATCGATCACGGCAAGATCGTCGCCCAGGGCACACCGGACGAACTGAAGACCCAGACCAAAACCGATTCGCTCGAGGCCGCCTTCCTCGCCCTCACCGGCAACTCGATTCGCGACGAATCCGCCAACGCCGGGGCGGATAATCTGCGCCAGTTCACCCAGATGTGGAGACGATAACCCCGCCATGCACGCCATCCACGCCATGTGGCTCCGCGAAGTGAAGCGCTACCTGCGCTCCCGCGTCCAGATCATCGCCTCCCTCGCCCAGCCCATGATGTACCTGCTCATCCTCGGCTTCGGCCTCAGCCCCGTCTTCCAGCAGGCCGGCCAGGGCAACTACATCCAGTTTGTCGCCCCCGGCGTCGTCGGCATGAGCGTGCTGTTCTCGTCCGTCTTCTCCGGCGTCGGCCTGCTCTTCGACCGCCAGTTCGGCTTCTTAAAAGAAACCCTCGTCGCCCCCGTCCCGCGCGCGCTCATCATGATCGGACGCACCCTCGGCAGCGCCACCAACGCCGTGCTCCAAGGCACGCTCGTGCTGACGGTCTGTATCATCGCCGGCTTCCGCCCCGCCAGCCTCGCCCAACTCCCGCTGGCCTTCGGCTTCATGATCCTGATCGCCATCGTCTTCGCCGCCCTCGGCACAGCCATGGGTTCGGTGCTCAAGGATATGCAGGGCTTCCAGATCATCATGAACTTCATCGTCATGCCGATCTTCTTCCTCTCCGGCGCCCTCTTCCCCCTCACCAACCTCCCGCCGGTGCTCAAGATCCTCACCAGCATCGACCCGCTCTCCTACGGCATCGACGGACTCCGCACCGAACTCATCAACATCTCCCACTTCGGCGCGTCGGTCGATTTCACCGTCCTCGTCATCGCCGCCGTGGCGTTCATCTCCCTCGGCAGCTATCTCTTCTCAAAGATCGAAATTTAGCCACCGCTGCCCGCGGTAATCGTACAACTGGCACCGCCGGCAATTGTCCCAATACTCCCGCCACCGGAACCGCACCACGGGAACCTGTTCCGGGAACATCTCCTCCAGCGCCACCTGCGCCTCCGGCAGCCGGAACAATGGAATCTTCACGTCCACGTGATGCGCCCCGTGTTCCATGATGTTCCGCAGCAGCCATCCCAGCGGCCGCGGAAACTCCACGTGCACCGTGTTCTCAATCTGCGACGACAACGGGTCCCACCGCCGCCGGTCGTCGAACCAGACCACGTCCGGATGCGTGTGATGCTGGTAGGTCGCAAAACCCATCAGGTTCAGCCACAACACCTGCGGAACCACCACGGCCCACAACGGCTCCCCGCCGGCCCACCACACCGCCGCCGCCAACCCGCCCATATACCCGGCCACCAGCATCGAGTCCAACGCATACGCCCACCGCCGCCCAATGTCACCGCCAAACAACAACCGCTTCCACCAGATCTCCACCGCATAGCAAAGCCCCGGCCCCAACGGATGCCGGTAGGCCCGTTCCAGCGCCCGCCGCCATCGCGGCAGCGCCAGGTACTCACTCCGCGTCAACGGCGCATAGACATAGTCTTTCCCACGCAAATTCGTGAAGCCGTGGTGCAGCGTGTTATGCCCCAACTCCCAGCCGGAAAACGGCGTCAACGAAGGCAAAAACGACAGCCTTCCCACCAGTTGGTTCATCCACCGCCGCCGGTATCCCGACCCGTGACAGGCGTCGTGGCCCAACACAAACAGCCGCCCGATCGCCGCCGCGTTCACCACCACCAGCACTGCCAGCACCCACGCATTCCGGGCCATCACCAGCCCCGCCAGCGACGCCCCGTACAAACTGAAATCGATCACCAGGGCCACCAGGGCCGCGCCATCCCGCGGCCCCCGGTACTCGGCCAAACGCTCCACCACCGCCTGCCGGCTCGGCGGAGCCATCGTCTCAACCACGGCGCACCACTTCCAGAAACACGATGTTGTCCTCGTGCTCGGTGAACACCCGCTTCCGCGCAATCTCATCGGCGGGCAGTGCGTCGGCCAGCGACATCATCTCCGCTTCGTCGCGATAGATCAGCCACCAGTCCATAAACGCTTCCATGTACGCCCGATCTTCGATCTCGGGCTTGAAGTTGGCCACCCACACCTTCCCACCCGGCTCCAGCATGTTGAAGAGTTCCTGCAGCAGCCGCTCGCCCCACTTTTCGTTCAAATAGTCATAGAGTCCCGCCGCATAGACAAAATCAAACTTGCCCAGTGTCGAACCCCGCGCGATGACGGTTTTCACGGACCCTTCCCGCACCTCCACGCCGAACCGGCCCACATCTTCGGAAACCACGGCCAGGCTCTCCGTGTCCTGGTCGATGGCCAGAAACCGGCCCAACTCTCCGGCCTGCACCGCGTGGCTCATCCGCGCCTCCCGCAGGTGGCCGCAAGCCATGGAGAACACAGCGGGCCGCGCCTTCCGCCGCGCCAGCGCGTCGATCTCGGCCGCCAGCAGCGCCGCCCGGTTCCGCACAGCGCGTGGCGCGTTGGCATTGGTGGTGAACTGCATCGCCGCCCGCGTCAACGGCGGAACCGCGTCCAGGTCCGGTTGCTGCGAATAGGGCTGATAGATGTAGTCCAGCATCACCGCGTCGCCCGCGTAGCCACGCGGCTTGTCATTGGCGCGCCGCACGAATGGATCCAACAGCGCCATGGGGTGAATCGGATGCTGCCGTACCTGTTCGTCAACAATGCGCCGCCATTCGGCTTCCGACGAGCACCGCCGCCGAATATCAGTCACCAGGTCGCGCAACCGGCGAGCCGCCATCGGCGCCGTCGCCACGTCACCATCGACAAACGATGCAAAGGCCCGGGAAAGCTCGTCCTCGCAGGAACGAAACGGAAGGAAGGAAGAGGATAAAACTGCAGTGGAAGTAGCCATTCTGAATTGGGTAGCGGAACCCGAAGGAATTCAGTGACATGATTTCTGCAACGGAATTGCGCACAGGAGCAATCCCCCCCAACTCTTGACAACCCCCAAATGGATATGAAAACATTTCCACACGCCCCCAGCAACGATGCCACGCTTCCTGCTCGCCCTAATCGCCCTCCCCCTCCTGGCCGAACCGGCCCCCACTTTCAACGCCATCCAGAAGAAATGGTGGGCCATCCAACCGGTCACCGCGCAAACCCCGCCCACCGTCGATGACGCCGGCAAAGCCTGGGCCCGCAACGAAATCGATCACTTCATCTACGACAAGCTCAAAGCTAAAAACATCAGCCCCGCACCGCTGGCCAACAAGCAGACTTTCATCCGCCGCGTCACGCTCGATCTCACCGGCCTCCCGCCCACACCCGAAGAAACCCAGGCCTTCCTCGCCGACAACAAACCCGGCGCCGAAGAACGCCTCGTCGATCGCCTCCTCGCCAATCCCCGCTACGGCGAACGCTGGGGCCGCCACTGGCTCGACGTCGTTCGCTATGCCGATAGCGACGGCTTCAAACAGGACGACACCCGCCCCAACATGTGGCGCTACCGCGATTGGGTCATCCAGTCCTGGAACGACGACAAACCCTTCAACCGCTTCATCAAAGAGCAAATCGCCGCCGACGAACTCTACCCCGGCGACACCAAAGCCCTCCCCGGCTTGGGCTACCTTCGCCTCTTCGAAGACGAGTTCAACCAGGCCGACATCCGCCTCCGCCGCCAGGAACTCCTGAACGACGTCACCGATAACACCGCCTTTGCCTTCATGGGCGTCACCCTCGCCTGCGCCCGCTGCCACGATCATAAGTTCGACCCGCTCCTCCACAAGGACTACTACCGCCTCCAGTCTTTCTTCGCCAACATGCGTATTGACGACGAAGCCACCACCGCCAGCAAAGCCGAGCGCGCCGCCTACGACGCCCAAATGGCCAAGTACCGCGAAGCCGCCAAACCCGTCCTCGATAAGCTCGAAGCCCTCTTCGAAAAGCCCCGCGCCGCCTTCCAGCATGAATACACCGTCCGCTTCCCCGAAGAGGTCCAGACCGTCCTCAACATGCCCGCCGCCAAGCGCACGCAGATGGACTGGCAGGTCTATCACAAGGCCATCACGCAGGTCATCGTGCCCGACAGCGAAATGATCTCCAAGCGCGGCACCGCGGCCCAGAAGGCCGAGTACAAGAAACTCCAAGCCGAACTCGAACCCTTCAAACATCTCCTCCCCGCGCCCCTGCCGACCATCCAGATCATGCGCGATCAGGCCATCGATTCGCCCGCCACCAAGGTCCTCAAAGCCGGCTCCCACAACGCCCCGCTCGAAGAGGTGCAACCCGGCCTGCTCTCAATCCTCGATCCCGCGCCCGCCAAGATCACGCCGCTCCCGGAACTCCAATCCAGCGGCCGCCGCTCCGCCCTCGCCCTGGCGCTCGCCGATGAAAACAACCCCCTCACCACCCGCGTCATCGTCAACCGCGTCTGGCAGTATCACTTCGGCCGCGGCATCGCCGGCACGCCCAATGATTTCGGCCTGATGGGCGAACGCCCCTCCCACCGCGAACTGCTCGACTACCTCACCAAAACCTTCACAACCACCGATAACTGGAGCATCAAAAAACTCCACCGCCGCATCCTGCTCAGCGCCACCTACCGCCAGAATTCGGACTTCCGCGAAGACGCCGCCGCTGCCGATCGCGACAACAAACTCCTCTGGCGCTATCCCCGCCGCCGCCTTGAATCGGAAGCCATTCGCGACTCCATGCTCGCCGTCTCAGGCCTCCTCGACTCCAAAATGGGCGGCCCCGGCGTCTTCCCCGCCGTCCCCGCAGGTACCGAAATTCAGGAGGGCCGCCACTGGCGCAAATCCAACGGCCCCGAAGATGAATACCGCCGCAGCGTCTACATCTTCGCCCGCCGCCTAGTGCGCTACCCCATGCTCCAAAGCTTCGACACGCCGCTGGCCTTCGAAAGCTGCGGCCGCCGCCAGGAAACCGTAACGGCTGACCAGGCCCTCGAACTGATGAACGGTGACGCCTCGGCCAACTTCGCCCGCGCTCTCTCCAAACGAGTCGCCAACGACGCCGGCCAAAGCCCGCAATCCTTGGTCGAACGCGCCTTCCGCCTCACGTTGGGCCGCACGCCCACACAAGCCGAAGCCGCACGCAGCCAGGCCTTCCTCGCAAAAAACAACTCGCTCGACGATCTCTGCCTCTCGCTCCTCAGCACCAGTGAATTCCTCTACATCGACTAACGCCATGTCCCACAACCACACCGAATGCACCCGCCGCGCCCTCCTCCGTGGCGCCGGCTCCGGTCTCGGCGCCATGGCCATGGCCGCCATGCTGGCCGAGGACGCAAAGGGCGCCGTCGTTCACGACCCGACAATCCCTAAGAAGCCACACCACACTCCCAAGGCCAAATCCGTCATCTTCCTCTTCATGGAAGGCGCCCCCTCTCACATCGATTTATTCGATCCCAAGCCCAAACTCAACGAGCTCAACGGCCAGCCCATGCCAGCCAGTTTCGGCCGTCCCATCACCGCCATGGGCACGGCGAACAACACCCTCATGGGCAGCCCCCGCACCTGGAAGCAGCATGGCCAATCCGGCATCTGGGTCAGCGAACTCTACCCCCACATCGCCAAACACGCCGACAAACTCGCCATCCTCCGCTCCTGCCAGTCCAACGGGCTCAACCACGCCGGCGGCGTCAGCCAGATGAACACCGGCGACATCCTCTCCGGCCGGCCCTCCCTCGGCGCCTGGGTCACCTACGGCCTCGGCACGGCGAACAAAAATCTCCCGACCTTCGTCAGCATGATCGACGAACGCGAACCCTTCGGCAACGCCAAAAACTGGGGCTCCGGCTTCCTCCCCGCCGTCTACCAGGGCACCCTCTTCCGCCAGGGTCCCAACCCCATTCTCAACACCAAACTCCCCGCCGGCCAGACGGACGAAAAGCAGCGAGCCCGCCTGGAATTCCTCGCCGCCCAGAACCGCGAATACGCCGCCGCCCACCCCGATGACACGACGCTTGAAGCCCGCATCCGCAGCTTCGAACTCGCCTATTCCCTCCAGAAATCGGGCCCCGAAGTCGTCGACCTCTCCGGCGAAACCGAAGAGACCAAAGCCCTCTACGGTCTCGATAAACCCGAAACCGCCGTGTTCGGCCGCAACTGCCTCCTCGGCCGCCGCCTGGTCGAACGCGGCGTCCGCTTCGTCGAACTCTACTGCGGCTCCGGCTCCGGCTGGGACGCCCACACCCATCTCGAAGCCAATCACGCCAAGTGGTGCAAAGCCTCCGATCAACCCGTCGCCGCGCTCCTCGAAGATCTCGACCGCCGCGGCATGTTGCAGGACACCCTCGTCATCTGGGGCGGCGAGTTCGGCCGCACGCCGTTCAACGAAAAAGGCGACGGGCGCGATCACAACCCCTGGGGCTTCACCATGTTCTTCGCCGGCGGCGGCGTCAAGGGCGGCCAAACCATCGGCACGACAGACGAAATCGGCCTCCGCGCCATCGAGCGTCCCGCCCACGTCAACGACATCCACGCCTCCATCCTCCACCTCCTCGGCCTCAATCACATGCAGCTCACATACCTGCAAAACGGCCGTTCCGAACGCCCGACAATTCTCGGCGGCGAACACATGGTCAAGGAACTCTGGGGCGGCTGATGCCCACCATTCGAGACGTCGCGGCCCGCGCCAAAGTCAGCGTCGCCACCGTCTCCCGCGTCCTCAACCAAAGCGGCTATGCCGACTCGGCCACCGTCGCCCGCGTCCGCAAAGCCGCCGCGGATTTGAACTACCAGCCCAACGCCAACTGGAGCCGCCTCAAAAGCAAAAGCTCCCAGACGGTACTCTTCCTCCTGGGCAACCGCGACACCTTCAACGCCTTCCACATGCGCCTCCTCGCCAGCTGCGAACGCATGCTCCAATCCCGCGGCTACGACCTCTTCTTCTCTCGCTACGAATACGCCTCATCCGCGCCACTCGTCCTGCCCCGCATGCTCGCTCAGACCGGCGCGCTCGATGGCGTCATTCTGGCCGGCGTCCACCACAAGAACCTCCTCGACGTCCTCGACAAGCGCCAGATTCCCTACACCTTCCTCGCCAACGACTACCCGTCCCCGCCCCCTAACAACTGTGTCACCTTCAACGACCGCGCCGGCCTCGACGAAGCCACCGAATATCTCATCCACCTCGGCCACAAGCGCATCGCCTACATCGGCAACCTGGAACAGACCTGGTTCCAGCGCCGCTACAACGGCTACAACGACGCCATGCAACGCCACAACCTGAAACCCCAATCCATCGGCGAAAACTGGCTCCTCTCCGGCATCGAATACGGCCAGCGCGCCACAGTCCAACTCCTCGCAACAAGACACCGCCCCACCGCCATTGTCTGCGGCAACGACGAAATCGCCGCCGGCGCCTGGAAAGAGCTCACCCGCCGCAAGATCGCCATCCCGCAAGAAATGAGCCTGGTCGGCTGCGGCGACCGCATCGAGTACTCTATCCTCGAACCCGAGTTGACCTCAATCTCCGTCTTCGTCGAAGAGCTAGGCGAGCATCTGACGACAATGCTCCTAGCCCGCCTGACGAATCCAGAAACCGCCCCCGCCTCCCAAACCTACCCCTGCAAACTAGCCATCCGCGCCTCCTGCCATCCCCCACCCGTATAAATCTCCTTCCCCTCCTCCCACCCCTCTTTATAAGCCCACCTAATATGGGGACAACCACCCTTGTCCCCTTTCTCCCATTTTTGGAATTTTCCGATGAGATTTTTCCCCGTGGCCACCCACTAACTGAATGTATGCCTCGCCGCCCTCGCGTCATCATCCCCGGCCTCCCCCACCACTTCACCCAACGCGGCAACGCCCGCCAACAGGTCTTCGACTCCGACCGCGACCGCCACCTCTTCCTCCGCCTCCTCGCCCAATACGCCACCAAATACGAACTCGAAATCCTCGGCTACTGCCTCATGCCCAACCACTACCACCTCATCGCCATCCCCCACCACCCCAACTCCGCCGCCCTCACCCTCGGCCGACTCCACGCCGATTACGCCCGCATCATCAACATCAACCGCGACGCATGCGGCCACCTCTGGCAGTCCCGCTACCACGCCGTCACCCTCGACCCCACCTACACTTGGCGCGCCCTCGCCTACGTCGAACGCAACCCCGTCCGCGCCAACATCGTCCCCACCGCCCAACAATTCCCCTGGTCCAGCGCCCCCGCCCGCCTCGGAATAACAATCGCCCCCCAATGGCTCAGCCTCCATCAATGGAGACGCCTATGGTCCCACAACGACTGGCAAACCCTCCTCAAAGAATTCCCCAGCGAACCCACCGTCCGCCCCCGCCTCAACTCCCTCGGTCGAGCCCAAGCCCAATACGCCAACTAACAGCTACAATCGCGGCACCGGCGGCTTCAAAACCGCCCACGGAAACACTCCCTGCCGCTTCGTCTTCCGCCGGAACACCGAATCCCCCGCCGTCACATACAACGTGTCCAACCCCGGCCCGCCAAACGTCACGCTCGTCAGCGCCTTCCCATTCGGGTTCAACAACACCGCCGAAGTCCGCCCCGCCGGATCGTTAATCTGCAACCCCAGCCGCGTACACACATACAAAAATCCCTCCGTATCCACCGTCAATCCCGCGGCGCCCGAATCCTCCTCATCGGCAACCTCCAACCGGTGAAACGCCACGCCGTACTTCAACGTGCCGTCCGCCTGCACCTGGAACGACCAAACCCACCGCTTCACCGCGTCACTTACGAACAACAACGAATGGTCTGGCGACAAGCACACCCCAGCCGGCGCCGTGATCCCCTCATGCACCACGCGCCGAGTGCGTCTATGCAAAACCCGCCGCGTCCCAGTCTCCACAAAATACTCGGGCAGCCAGTCCGTCTTCCCCTCCCCAACCTTCCCCGAAGCATGATCCACCCGGTACCCGCGCTTCGTCCGCCCATCCACAAAGTACACATCCCCAGCCTTATCCACCGTCAACCCGCCCGCCGCCGCAAACCCGCTCCCAACCAATTCCCAGTCCAAAGCCTGATCCACAAACCGCGCCGCAAACGATTTCACCGGCTTCGCGATCGGAACAGTCCAATCCCGCCAAACCCACCGCAACGCCTCGGGTAGCAGCGGCCCGCCGTGCTTGGAGTTGTGCCCTTCCGTCCCCACCACCAACTTCGCGTCATATCCGCCAATATCCAACGCCGCAATCATGTCCTGATTGCTCTGGATATTCTGATCCGCCGTCCCGTCCTGCAGGAAAATCCGCACCGGTTTCCCCTCAAACTTCCGTACCTGCGAAGGCAGAATCAGCGCCCCCCGCTGATGCGTAAATCCGCCAATAAAACTAACCGCGCGCCGGAACACATCGGGCCGTTCCCACACGGCGATCACCGAACAATTCCCGCCCGACGAAGACCCCGAAATCGCCCGCAAATTCGGGTCCGCCGTCAGTGTGTACGACTTCCCCACCTCCGGCAAAACCTCATCGGCCAGAAACCGCGCATACCGCCCCGTCACGGCGTCGTACTCATAGGAGCGATGAAACCGCCCCTGCGCCGCGGCCGTTGGCGCAGGCAATACGCCCGGCGAGATGAAGATGCCAATCGTCACCGGCATCGCCTTCTGGTGAATCAAATTGTCGAAGACAATGGGAACCCGAAACGCCCCGGTCTCATTCACAAACCCCGCCCCGTCTTGAAAAACCATCACCGCCGCCGGTGTCCCCGCAACATACTGCGCCGGCACATAGACCCAGTAGTCATGCGTGGTCCCCGGATACACAACGGAGTCACGCAGCACATGCTTCGTAACCGTCCCGCGAGGTACCCCCGCCTGCCGCGACGACTCCGGCCCATAGACATACTCTTCGCCCCGCAACAGCGGCATCGCCCCGAAAAATAGAAACTCACGCCGTATCATAAGCAAACATCATACAGGGCCGCGATCAGGCCAACCGCCCTCACAATGTAAGGGCTTGCAGCGGAGACATCGCTGTGATCTACTTGCCATAGAAAAGCAGCAAAGGGGGCTCCTATGTTGCGCTGGCTCAGAGTCGGTCTATTGGTCAGTCTTGCACTGCCGTTGGCATCCCAAGGGACCGTCCAACTGCCGGCGAACTGGACCATGAAGCAGTGGGTGGGATCCGACACCTGGACGTGGACGATGACCCGGACCGCGGCGAACACGTGGCGCGGCGCCGTGCGCCACGATCAGACCGGCCAGCAGGGTGTGGAGACCTTTACGATTACCGCGTCGGAGGGAACCCGCATTACCCTCCACCGCGCCGGAACGGGCAACTACAATGGCACCATCGCCACCGACGGCAAATCGATGAGCGGGGTGTGCAGCTTCATCGGCGGCGGCTGGAGCGCGTCGTGGGATACGCCCATCCTGCCAGGCAGCGGCACCAGCCAACCCGCTACAACGACCCCGGCCACCACCCCCCTGCCCGCCCAGTTCACTATGAAGCAGTGGTCGGGTTCCGAGAGTTGGACCTGGATGATGAACCGCACCGGCGCCAACAACTGGGCAGCGACGGTTCGGCAGGACCAGACCGGCCAGCAAGGTAGCGGGAACTTTACCCTCACCCGGGTAGAGGGCAACCGGATCACGATCCACCGCGGGAGTACAGGCAACTATCAAGGCGTCATCGCGGCGGACGGGAAATCGATCACCGGCACCTGCGACTTCATCGGCGGCGGGTGGAGCATCGCGCTCACCGGAGCCACAGGGACCGTCGCCCCACCGCAGCCATCAGCGGTGGCCGTCCCGGGGTCGTCACTTGTAGTGATCTACCCCGGCCCGTGCACGGCGATCTGGACGCAAAACAGGCCGGGGGTCTTCGATGCATTGACGATCTGCCAGGGCCCGGCCACCGCATCCTTCCGCGAAACGCTAACAGTAGAATCCTTCGACGGCACTGCCATGGTCATCCAGCGTCCCGGTTTAGGTCGGTACCGGGGCACGCTGTCCGCGGACCGCAAGACGATTCGAGGCTCCTGCGACTGGGCCGGTTGCGGGCCAAACTACCGCTGGACGGCTTACATCGACCGGAATTGGAACGACGATCCACCCTTGCGGTAGTCCCGAAAAAAGCAACCTTCTCAACTCCCCTGGTCGAACGCGCGGATCAACCCCGTCTTCGTCAACGATTGCGCCGCCCGCACCTGTCGCAACCCTTGCTGCACCAGCCCAAACACGATATACCAGCTAACCACCCCCACCAGCACCATAAACGGCAGCCCGAAAATCAGTCCAAACCCCGCCGTGAAATTCCACGTCGCGTGCAGCAGCATCACCAGGAAAAACGCCCGCACAAATTTCCCGTCCAACAATGCGTCAATCATCGTCTTCGTGTACGCCCGCGACCGCCACAACATCCCCGCCGTAATCGCCGTCCATGCCACATGCCCAAATGGAGCCAAGATCCCCCGCAACGTAATCGACTTCACCATCGCCCCCGAAGCAAACAAAATCCCCGCGCCGGACTTATCCGGCAACGCACTCAAGAATGCATTAAACGCATACCCCGCGCTCTCAAACGCTGCAAACCCCGCCCCTACCGCCGCCCCGAACAACACTCCGTTCAACAGGTACAACTTGTCCGCCTTTCGCATCATGATCACGACGGCGATCAGCTTCCCGATCTCCTCCACAATCCCCGCCGCCGGAGCCCCTAGAAACTCGTGCAAACTCGAAATCTGGAACCCGATCAACGACACGAATATCGACAACACCCCGCCCGCCCCCACCAGCATCAACACTCGGTGAAATGGCACGTTCCGAGGCGCGTTCAACTCAAAAAACAAAATCGCCGTCGCAAACGGCATCGCCAGCGCGCCGATGATCATCATCCCCGGCAGCATAATCGTGTTCTGAAACTCCAGAAATGCGATGTATTGCACCAGGTACATCATCCCCACAAACAGCAGCACCCGGCCGAAAAACCATGGCTTCGGCCACCCGGTCGGCACCTGCACAATATCCGGCGTCGTGTGCGGCGAACCAACCTGAAAATACTCGTCAATCTCGTCCTGCGTCCGCTTCCGGAATACCTCGGAAAACATCTCCTTCAAGCTGAACCCTTCCAGCTTGTCCAGACTCGCGTGCTTGTCCAACTGTGACCAGAACCCCGCCGCCACTCCCCCCGATTTCGGCATCGCCGGCTGCTGCGGCGCCGCCGTCCCAATCCCCGGCACAAACCCGCACGCCTGGCACGAATACGACCCAATCACCACCTGCGCCCGGCACCGCGGACACGGCACCGTCGTCGGTCGCGCCGGCTGCGCCGCCAGTGCCGCCATGCAGTTCTGACAGTGCGTATAATTCCCCGGTATCGCCACCCCGCACCGCTGACACCCCCGCTGCACAACAGGCGCGGCAGCAGCCAACCCCATCCCGCACGAGTGACAATGCGCCGCCTGCGGATGCACCTGCACCCGGCAACGCGGACACGCCGGATAGGCAGGAGCCCCCGTCGCGGCCGCCGCCGGAGCCCCACACCGCCCGCACGCCGGCGCGCCCGGCGCCACCGCAGTCCCGCAATTTCCGCATTGCATAATGCCGTCTATTCTACGCCTACCGCCCTACCAACAACCCAACCACCCGCGCCGCTGCCAATCGCACCTCCAACCGCGGCTCGCCCATCGCCTTCACCACCGCCCCCCACCCCGGCTCCAGACTCTTCCCCGTCAACCTTCTATCCATAGCCTCCAACCCCATCGCCCCCAGCTTCGCCAAATCTTCCGAAATCGGAAAGAACTCCCGCAGCAAGGGCGATGAGCCCCCGAACGGCGCCAGTCGCGCATGGTTATCCCGCCACAACGCAAGCCCTCGTCGGATCTCCCGTTCCCTCTCAGCCGACGGCGAAACCACCAACTCCCGAACCATCGCCTCCATTCGCCGCACCGCCGCCGAATCCCCTCTTGCCGCGTCCACCATCCGGTTCAACTGCGTCTCCTGCGTATACCGCTGAAACACCTCCCGGTGCTCAATCCCCAACGGGTCCAGCGTATCGGCCAACACCCGCAGCGCATCCACCGGTGCCCCCGGCGCAATCCGCCGCAACATCGGCTCATAGTTCAACTCATGCCGCGCCCCATAAAACGTCAGCCGCGACGAAATCACATCCAGCCGCCGATACATATCCGCCACATCCCGCACCCCCTCGGCCGACCACAACCGCTCCGCCACCGCCGCGCTCTTCGGCCACATCCGCGAATCAATCGTCTCCGGGCTGATGAACTCCGTCCACATACACGCCTCCCCGCCCAAAACGTTCTTCCGCTGCTCCGCCGTCAACGCCGCCCCCGGCCCCCCAAACGGATCAACGGCATAATATTCCCCCGCCGATTTCAAGTGGTCCAGATAATACCCGAACGACAACAACCCCTGATACCCCCGCGCAGCCGCCGTCGCCAGCGACTCATGATTCTGCCAGCTCTCCACCACAATGTCCTTCGGCAAATCCTTATGGAGAATCTCGTCCCACCCCATCATCCGCTTCCCGTGCTTCTTCACAATCTGCAGCACCCGCTGGTTGAAGTAGGTCTGCAACCCCGCCTCATTCCCCAACCCCTTCTCCCGAATAAACGCCTGAATCGCCGCATTCGCCTTCCACTGCCGCCCGTTCACCTCATCCCCGCCAATATGAAAATAGGCGTCCGGAAACAACGCCGCCATCTCCCCCACCAGCCGGTCAATGAACGTATAAACCGCCTCCTTCGTCGGATCCAGCGCCGGATCATAAACCCCAAAGGTATGAATGATCGAATACGGCCCCGGCGCGCTCCCCAGCTCCGGATACCCGATCAGCCATGTCCCCGAATGCCCCGGCATATCGAACTCCGGCAACACCCGTATCCCCCGGTCCCGCGCATACGCAATCACATGCCGGATCTCCTCCTGCGTATAGAAATCCCCCTCCGTCCCCAACGTATGGAGCTTCGGGAACACCTTGCTCTCCACCCGGAACCCCTGGTCATCAGTCAGATGCCAGTGAAACACGTTCAGCTTCACCGCCTCCATCGTGTCCAGCGTCCGTTCAATCACCGGCACCGGCATGAAGTGGCTCGTGACGTCGATCAACAGCCCCCGCCAAGGGAACCGAGGAGCATCCGTAATCACCACCGACGCCGCCGCAAACCCCTTCTCCCCAACCTCTACCAGTTGCAAGAAAGTCTGCAACCCGCGCGTCGCCCCCGTCACCGTCTTCGCCGTCAGCCGCGCCTGCTCCACCCCCACATGCAACGTGTACGACTCGTCCTCCCCCAGCACCAACGCCCCGCCATCGGTCACCTGCGCACAGTCCACAATCAGATTCGCCGCCCCTACCGACGCCGCCAATCCCCGCTTCACCGGAATCCCCGTTTGCGACGCCAACTGTCCCAAGAACCGCGCCCCCGCCCGCTGTAACCGCGGCGGCGCCATTCGCGCGAACGCCATCCGGAACCCCACATCCACCGGCATCGCCCCCGCCAGCCGCTCCACCTTCGCCGGCATCGGCATCAACGCCGGCTCCCCCATTAAGACCCCGCAAATCGACAGCAAAAAGAGAATCCGCATAACCCTCACTCCGTAAATTCGAAACTCTCCCCCCGCCGCCGCTGGATCAAATGAAACACCAGCCCCGCCACAAACCAAACGCCCCCCATCACCAACGCCGGCTTCGACAAATTCAACCAAATCGACAAACAAAACAGGAACCCCAACCCCGGCAAAATCTTCCCCCGCAAAACGCCCAGCCCAGGCAACCGCATCACCGCCGCATTCACCCCCATAAACGCCAGAAACGCCCCAAAGTTAATCAACTCCGCCGACCGCTCATAATTCAACACCAGCGCCCCCGCGCAAGCCAAAACACCAACCAGCGCAACATTCCAAACCGGCGACGCCGTCCGCGAATCCAAATGCGCAAAGAACCCCGGCAACGCCCGCGCCCGGCCCATGCTGTACAGCAACCGCGCCACCCCCGTCTGCGCCGTCAGACCGCTGCCGAAACTCGCCACAATCAACACCACCGCCAGCGATTGAAACATCCACTCCCCGCCCACCCTTCGGCTCACATCCAGAAACGCCGTTTCCAAATTGCCAAAGGTCCGGTAGTCCGGCCAAACCAGCTGGGCCAAATAGATCTGCAAGCCCCCGAAAATCCCCGTAAACAAAACCACCCCCACCGCCGCCAGCATCACGTTCCGCCGAGGGTTCTCCACTTCTTCCGCCAGCGTCGTCACCCCATCAAACCCGCCATACGTCAACGCCGCTACCGACGTGGCCGTCAACACCGTAGCCATCTTGAACGATCCCGGCTCATAAAACGGAACCGTCGAAACCAACCCGCCCGCCCCCAGAAATCGCACCGCCAAGGCGATAAAAACCGAGATCACCGCCGTCGTCACAACCATCAAGACCCAACTCGCCCGAGCCGTAAACTGAATCCCTCGCAAGTTCAGTCCAGTCATCAAAACGGCAAACAAAACAACCCACACCGCATACGGCACCCCCGGCACAATTCGCTGCAGCGTCACCGCTCCATAAATCGTACAAATCAACGGCACCAGCAGATAATCCAGAAACATCGCCCACCCCGTCAAGAAGCCCAACGAGGGATGCAGACTCCGCGAAACATACGTATAAGCCGACCCCGCTGACGGATACACCGCCGCCATCCGGCCATAGCTAATGGCGGTCAATACCATCGCCCCCATGGCAAACAAAATGGTCGTAACCGCAAACCCGCCCGAAAGCTGTTGCGCAATCCCAAACAGCGGCACCGGCGCAATCGGCTGCACAAGCACAATCCCATACAGCACCAGGTCCCAAAGGCCCAGCACCCGTCGCAAATGAGGAGCGTCAGATTCGGACATCCCCCAATAGCCTATCAGCCAATTCCTGGGTGACTGTCACCCAGGAATTGTCCTAGGGCCGAGCTGCCACCCCATTCTTTCCGAAATCAGAAAGAAAGGTGTATCCTGAAACCGGTGGCGACAAAACCCGATCGCGACAAACAAACCATCGAAGCTCTACTCCGCAAACAAGGCCCGCTCTCTCGTGGCGCCATCCACTCCCTCACCGGCATCCGCCTCTCGGCCACCTCCGAACTCGTCCGCGAACTCCTCGCCGACCGCCGCCTCCTCGAAGCCGGCTCCGAGCAAGGCAACAATCTCGGCCGCAAAGGCGTCCTACTCCAACTCAACGCCGACCGCCGCGCCATCATCGGCCTCGAGTTCGACGACGAATCCATCACCGCCGGCGTTACCAACCTCAAACCCGAAATCCAGGCCCTCCTCTCCTCCCTCACCAAACTCGCCACCACCCGCGAAGCCCTCCTCCGCCAACTCATCGCCATCACCAAAAAGACCATCAAACAGACACAAATTCAGCCCATGGCAATCGGCATCGCCGACCCCGGCCTCGTCGACCGCCGCAACGGCATCACCCTCTCCTGCTCCACCCTCCCCTACTGGTCCAACATCCCGCTCCGCGAAATCTTCACCCGAGAATTCGCCCTCCCCGTCCTCCTCGAATCCCGCACCCGCGCCAAAGCCTTCGCCGAACACCAGGCCGAGCCCGCCGAATCCGGCGCCACTGGCATGATCTACATCGACTACGGCTCCGGCATCGGCGCCGGTCTCTACGTCGATGGCCGCCTCCTCTATGGCCAAGGCTCCGCCGCCGGCGAGTTTGGCCATACCCGCGTCACAGACGATGGCCCCGTCTGCCCCTGCGGCAGTTTCGGATGCCTCGAAGCCGTCGCCGGCCTCCGAGCCGTCGAAGCCCGCGTCCGCCGCATTCTTTCCGATGGCGGAAAAAGCCAATTAGGCCCCGACACCAACGGCTGGCTAGTCTTCGAAGCCGCCAGCCGCGGCGACAAAGTCGCCATGAACGTCACCGCCGAAGTTGCCCGTCACCTCGGCCTCGGCATCGCCAACCTAGTCAACCTCTTCAACCCCGCCTTGATCGTCCTCGACGCCCGCCTCGCCATCGCCGGCCAGGAGTTCCTGGACCAGATCACCGCCCACGTCCGTCGCCAGGCCCTCCGCGAAGCCACCGCCCAGCTCCGCCTCCGCTACGGCGTCACCCGCGTCAACGACGGCGCCGCCATCCTCGGCGTCGCCGGCATGGTCATCGAACAACACTTCAGCCCCAACCCGGAGAACCTCCCATGAGCAGCCCCCTCGCCCTCCACGGCGGCCAGCCCGTCAGAACCGCCCCCTTCCCCGCCTGGCCCGTCCACGGCCCCCGCGAAGAGGAACTTGCCCTCGAAGTCCTCCGCTCCGGCCAGTGGTGGCGCTACACCCTCGGCGAAGCCATCGACCCCACCCAATCCCCCTCCAAAGTCGCCGAATTCCAACAGAAATTCGCCGCCGCCCATGGCTGCAAATACGGTATCGCCTGCGTCAACGGCACCGCCGCCCTCGAAATCTCGCTGAAGGCCCTCGGCGTGAAACCCGGCGACGAGGTCATCGTCCCCCCCTACACCTTCATCGCCACCGCCTCGGCGCCCATGCTGATCGGCGCCGTCCCCATCTTCTGCGATATCGATATCGACACCCTCAATCTCGACCCCGCCAAACTCGAAGCCGCCATCACCCCCAAAACCCGCGCCATCATCCCCGTCCACTTCGCCGGCCTCCCCGCCGACATGGCCGCCATTCTCGCGATAGCCAACCGCCATGGCATCCTCGTCCTCGAAGACGCCGCCCACGCCCACGGCGGCACCTGGAACAACCAACCCATGGGCTCCATCGGCGCCATGGCCACCTTCAGTTTCCAAGCCTCCAAAAACATGACCGCCGGCGAAGGCGGCATCGTCGTCACCAACGACGAGAAGCTCGCCGAAATCGCCGAATCTCTCGTCTGGGTCGGCCGCAAGAAAGGCCGCCCCTGGTACGAACACCACCGCCTCGGCTGGAACTACCGCCTCACCGAATTCCAAGCCGCCATCCTCCTCGCCCAGCTCGAACGCCTCCCGGA
>CANIVU010000017.1 GCA_947470805.1 Acidobacteriota bacterium
AGCAGTTGAGCCGGGCGGAACGGTGGGCGCGTTTGCTGCGCGTGATTTTCCGTGAGTTCTATCCGAGTGGGCCGGTGGCGGCGTTGCCGGCACCCGTTTGAACGGGTTCAACTGCCGGATTTAGGATGATGCCGTACTTCGGAAGAATCCTTCCCCCAAATTTCGAGCCATGGCCCTTCGAAGACTTGGCGAGATTGCAGCAGAAGGGAAGGACTTCGACGAAGCCAAGCGACTGTACAAAGAATCGTTGGAAATCTCGAAGCGCGCGGACTATTCACGGGGAATGGTAGCCGCTCTATCGAGCATGGCCCAAATTGAGGAATCGAGGAATGAGGCAGTAGCGATGCTAAAAGAATCGGCCCATCTACTGGCCGAGAGTTGCTTGTGGCCCGATCTAGTTACTATTCTTTATAACCTAGGATGCAAAGCTGGCGTAGGCGTTCCATATTGGGCACAGGCGCTTTGGCTCGCCGGAAAGGTCAAGGTCGCCCCGATGAGAGTCGCGCTAGTGTGTGGATATCTGGGAGTGGCGCTCGGCCCTAAGCACATACTAACCCGCGGTGTTGCAGGGATTGCCATCCGTGCGGCTAGAAACGTGCCGGAAACGGATCCCCACTTCGAGGAGGTAATGCGCCCTTCTATGGGACACTGGTTCAAAATCGCAGTTTGCGAAGGAGTGCGGCAAGAAGAGTTTGAGGCGTGGCTCGGTGCGGAGATGCAGAAGCCGTTGGACCGTGCGGCGTTTGAGGCTGGGCTGGAACAGCTAATTGGGGACACGTGGCTATTTGACCGGACGAAGGTTGGGGCGACGAAAGGGCAGGGGGCTTAAATGCGATATGTTCCTGGGTTGCTGCTATTGGCGGGGGGCGGGGTGGGGCTGTGGTTCTGGCCGGGGTGGATTGCCTTATTTGCGGTGGCGGCGGGCGCGGGGGTGTTGCTGACGGTGCTGGCGGATGCGCGGTGGCGGATTGGGGGAACAACCATACCGTTTGATTGTAAGGATGTGAAAATTGCGCACATCTCCGATCTGCACTTTCCGACGAGCAGCCCGGAGGCGGCCGATGCGCTGCGAGCATCGCTGGTTGTGCAGAAGCCGCATTTTCTGGTGGTGACGGGGGATTTGCAGAATCACCCGGTGCTGGGGGCGCGGGCGGTGCGGGAATGGATTCGCGAAACGGCCAAGGAATGCCAGATTACCGATGAAAATCGCGTGATTGTGTTGCCCGGGAACCATGACCTGTTCGTTACCGGGCTTTTCGGCATTGGACCGTTGGCCGAGTGGCGATTTCGACGGACACATGGGAGCCCGCGGACGGGTGTTTACTACATTCCGACGGCGAATGTGGTGTTTCTGTATTTGGATTTGAATCCGCTGTTCGCGTTGGCTTCGGCGGAAGGTGTTGTGTACGAACACCGGTTGCAGGCGCTGGAACAGGCCATGGAAGACCACCCGGCACGGACAGGGATTCGTACGGCAACACGGATCCTGCTGGTGCACCAGCATCCGTTTCCGGTACCCTACGGCGGCAAAGATTTTCTGCTGGCGACCAAGGAGACACACCGGCTGCTGCGGTTTGTGGCGCAGCAACAGATTCATGTCATTTTGCATGGGCACAAGCACTACGCCACGTGGTCCGACGCGCGGGTGGGGGGCGCGGGGGACTATGCGCGGTTTGTACAGATTCTGGGAGCCGGTTCGGCGATGAAGAGCCATGATTTTGACCCGCGCGGACACAACTACAACCTGCTGACGATTAATGACCACGGTGTGCGGCGGATCCGGCAGTTTTTTAAGCCGGAAAGCGAGCGGGTGTTTGTGGAGAAAGCGCCATCGACAGCGGAGCGGATGCTGCAAAACCTGATAAACACGGCGTTTGGGCCGAAGTATCGGGTGGATGAGATTGAATGGAATGTGACGATCCGGGGCGATGGGAGCGCGACCAATCTGTACACACGGCGGCGGGTGGCGGTGGAGAACCAGGAGCACGCGTTGATGCCGATTCCGGGGCAGAAACTGGTGGGGGGACACGTGACCGACTACGTGATCGCGGACGGGCCGGCTGACTGGACGCTGACAAAGACTTCGGCGGACGACGATCCGGATTACCTGGTGTCCTGTCCGGGGGCGGCGGGGAAGGAAGAACACTCCGTGACACTAATGGCTTATGAGTTTGGCAGCTATGCGCTGGACGGGATGAGCGCCTTGAACCTGAACCTGCCGCTGGTACAGGGCACACAAGACCACGAGGACTATTTGGAGTACACACTGCGGGACGCGGTGAAGACGCTACGGCTGGAACTGCAATTTCCCGAGGGCTTTGAGATCCGTGAACCAGCGCTGCGAGCCGAGGAGGTGATGGGCGGGGCGCGGAACCGGCTGCCGGGCGGGCGGGCGCTGCCGGCGACGGCGGTGGTGGGACGCACATTAACGGCGACACTGGCGGAGCCGGAGCCGAACCTGACATACCGGCTGAGCTGGCGGGTGAGCGCCGTGGCGCTGACGAGCCGGGACGATGTGGCACAAGCCCGGCGGCGGGTGTTTGTGGAAAACCTGTTTGCGGCGCGGGTGGGGGCGCGCACGGAGTTGAACCAGTTACTGGGGGTGATTGCACAGACAGTGTTTCAGACGCTGCAAGAGACGCTGGCGGTGGAGGCGCTGCCGAAGCTGCGATTCGACATCAGCGTGATGATTCCGAGCCAGAAACTGCCGGGGGAGGGCGAGCGGCAGGAGTTGGAGATCCTGGCCGGATTCCAGGTGAAGAATCCGGCGTTCCGGTTACGGATTGGACGGGGGAACGCGGGGGTGGCGTTTCTGGGCGGGGCGACGCGCTGCTTCGATGTGCAGGGAGCGGTGAGAGACCTGGCGACGGACACCTACCTCAAGGATGAGAAGGGCGACCGGCATACGTTTCTCGCCTCTTATCCGCTGATGGATCCGCAGACGAAGGCGCCACTGGCGGTGGTGAGCGTGGGTGCGCTGGACGCCGAAAGCGGACGTATTCTGTTGGGGTTGAAAGAACGGGCGTGCCAGGAGAAGATCCTGACGGCACTGCACCGGGACGTGCTTACGCGGTTATTCAAATTGGCTAAGATGAAAGAGAGGTAGCGGTATGACGATTGAAGTGAAACCAGTGACGACGCAGTCGGAAGCGGTGGTGGCGTTTAAGGTCATTGTCACCGATACGAACAACGCGCCGGCGGCGGCGGATGTGGAGTTGCGCGGGATTGGGCGCGAGGTGTTTGAGGCTTTGGAGCGCGCGGAGAAGAGCGAGCGCTAGGGCTGCCAGATGGTGGCGGCGATGAAGCGGACTTTGGCGTTGTCGAGGTTGTAGTAGTACACAGAGACCACCTTGCCGTCGGGACGCTGGACGGAGCGGGGGTAGCCGAGATCAGTGTTGCCGCCGTCGGTGCGGAGGATGACTTCTTCGCTCCAGGTGTGGCCGTTGTCCTTGCTGGTGCGGGCGCGCATGCCGAAGGGCGGGCGCCGGTAACCGTAGATCAGGGCGAGGCGGCCGTCCTTTAGTTTTAGCAGGCTGGGCGGGTTGCCGGCGCCGATTTCGGGCGCGATTTTGCCTTCGTATTGCCAGGTCTTCGCGTCGTCCTGGCTGCGGTAGGCCTCGATGAAACCCTTGCGGCGGATGGCGGTGTAGATCTCTTTCGCGCCGAGGCGGAGGCTGGCGGGCATGATGGCGTAGTCGTCTGGTTCGGGACCGATGAGGCTTTCGAGGGTCCAGGTTTTACCGCCGTCGCGGGTGCGGGTGGCGGCGACGCGACCTTCTTTGCCGTTGGATTTGGCGAGGGTGGTGAAGAGGAGGAGGTCGTGTTTGCCGTTGACGATGTAGTCCGTGCGGGCGGCGGTGCCACCGTGGCCGAAGTCGGGGAGTTTGCAGGGGCCGGACCAGGACTTGCCGCGATCGTTGGAGTAGTAGTAGCGGCTGGGGCCGGGGTTGCCGGTCATGCGGGCGGTGAAGGCGAAGTTGGGGTTGGTGAAATCGATGCCGCCTGGGCAGTCCTTCGGCTCGGGGCCTTTGCCGCCGGGGAAGGATTGGTACTTGATATTGGGCGGGAGTTCGAGGCTGGGAGGCTCTTCGATCTTCCAGGTTTCGCCGCCATCGAGGGAGCGGGCGAGCAACTGCTGGGGCGGGAAGTTGCGGTTGATGGCGTGGCCCTTTTCGTGGAACTCCCAGACGCCCGCGTCGAAACCGACGACCATTTCATTGCCCCAGGACCACATGCCGTGATTGGCGGGCCATCCGGCGAAACGGCCTTCCTTTTCGTAGACCACTTTGTGGGCGGGCGGTTGGGCGGAGAGGGCCGCGAGGGTTAGGAGTGCCAGGAGCGGGAGGCGCATCCCGCTAGTGTATGCCTTTAGGCGAGATAGGCGTCGAGGTTATCGGACGCGGTGGCGCGGCCGGGACGGGGCAGGATGACTTTGCGCTTGTCCGGGTCCGGGCAGGGGCGATAGAAAACGGCGGTGTGGCCGACCATGGAGACGAGCGTGGCGCCGGTGTTGGTTTCGATTTCGGCGGAGAGTTCCTTGCGTTCGTCCTGGAGATTGGTGAAGCGGAGCTTCAGGACTTCGTGGCAGAACAGGGCGGTTTCGAAGCTCCTGTAGAAGTTGGGCGTGAGTCCGAACTTGCCGAGTTGCATGGACGCGGGAGCGCCGTGCGCCAGCCGGCGGATGAACTTCTTTTGCGAATTGGTGAGATGGCTGGACATACGCTTTTAGTTTAGCGGGTTTGACTATAGTTCGCGTTGCATGATGACGGTGTCGATCCAGCGATCAAACTTGTTGCCGACATTGGTGAGGGTGCCGACGGTGCGGAAGCCGACGGATTTATGGAGAGCGATGGAGCCGGTGTTGGCGCTATCGCCGATGATGGCTACCATTTGACGCCAGGGTCCCGTTTGGCAGTTTTCGATGAGGGCGGAGAGGAGGGCTTTGCCGTGGCCGCGGCCGGTATGGGCGGGGTCCAGATAGATGGAATCTTCGAGGGTGAAACGGTAGGCGGGGCGAGGCCGATAGTGGCTGGCGTAGGCGTAACCGATCACCTCTCCGTTTTCGGCTTCGCAGACGAGGTGGGGGAGTTGATGTTTTAGGGCCGCGGCGCGGCGGGCGGCTATCTCGACGGGACTGGGCGGGTCGAGTTCAAACGTCGATGTGGTGGACTCCACATAGTGACGGTAGATACGGGCGATGGCGGAAAGATCGGCTTCGGTCGACGGGCGAATCATATGACACCCTCGCTTAGGATAACTTGAGCGAGGGCGTCATACTTGTTACAGATACCCGGGTTAGGGTTTTACGATTTGGGCGGCGACGGCGCGGAGGTTATCGGCGGGGTCGGAGAGGGACATGGTGGTGATGCGCTCTTTGAAGTCGGCCCGTTTGAGGAGGCCGGCGGTGGAGAGGGCGAGTTTGCGAACGCCATCATCGGCGTCGTTGAGGGATTTGATGACCATGTCGGAGGGCGCGTCGGCGGTCATGTTGCGGAGACCGTGGGCGACGGCGATGCGGACCTGGGGATCGTGGTGGTCGGCGGCTTTGCGGAGCAGCGTGATGGCCTGAGGGCCGCCGATGAGAGTGGCGGCGTAGGCGGCTTTGGAGGCCTTGAGAGGATCGGCGGATTCGGCGATCATCTGGAGGTGAGGAACGGCTTCGGGACCGAGGGCGGCGAAGACGGCGTAATTGGGTTCGTCTTTGTCGATTTCGGAAAGAACCTGTTGCATAGTAACTGACATGTTGTATCTCCCTACTTAGTTCGTTGCCGGGCTGGCGAGCATCGTGGCGGCTTCGGCGGCGATGATGTCGGGCGGGGGGTTGGTGATGTTATCGGTCCCGAGGCCGGTCATGAGGCGGTTGTTATCGCTGACATGAGAGAGGCCGAGGACGTGACCGATTTCGTGAGCGAGTGTCCAGGCGGAAGCGCCGCTGGCCACGGCGGCGCCGAAGCGGCCGGCGGGGTGGCTGGCGCATCCATTGTACGGCGGCTGGGTGGAACGGACGAAGTAGGCGACGACGTCGTTGGCAGCCATACTGTTGCGGTTGTTGAACAGGGCCGTTTGTTCGGCGGTGACGGAGCCGGAGGTGCAGCCGCCGACATCGAGATCGTTGAGCGCGGGGAGACTGAGAGTTTCAAACGACACGTATTTGACGCCGATCTGCGCGGTGGCGTAGGTAAGGCGCATGTTGGAAATCATCTGATTGATGGTGAAGCGGGTGGGCGCGGTGAGGCACTTGATGTGCAGGCGGACCGTCTGGCGGCAGGCGAGTGCGCCGGTGGCTGGGGACCAATAGATGGACCCGTGTTGGAACTCGCTGTAGCGGCCGATGCCGTCTTCGGTGGTGAGTTCGTCGCTGGTGGGATAGCCCAGGAAGCTGCGTTCCCAGCCCATGGAGGCGTAGAGGGAGCGGATGGCGCCGTGGACCTCGTGGGCGCCGGTGGCGGGGGTCCAGTAGATGGATCCGCCCTGGAAGTGATTGTAGCGGCCGACGCCGTCGGGGGTGGCCGATTCGTCGGTGGTGGGGTAGCCGAGGAAGCTGCGTTCCCAGCCCATGGAGGCCCATTTGGCGCGGATGAGGCCGTGGACTTCGTGGGCGCCGAGTGCGGGGGTCCAGTAGATGGAACCGCCCTGGAAGTGGTTGTAGCGCCCGGTGCCGGCGGGGGTGGCGGTTTCGTCGGTGGTGGGGTAGCCGAGGAAGCTGCGCTCCCAGCCGAGGGAGGACCATTTGCCGCGGATCTGGCCGTGGACTTCGTGGGAATCGGTGGCGGGGGTCCAGTAGATGGAACCACCCTGGAAGTGGTTGAAGCGGCCGGTGCCATCTGGGGTGCGGGTTTCGTCGGTGGTGGGGTAGCCCAGGAAGCTGCGTTCCCAGCCGAGGGCGGCCCAGCGGTCGCGGATGCGGCCATGGATTTCGTGGGCTCCGGAGGCGGGGGACCAATAGATGGACCCGCTCCGGAAATGACGGTAATGGCCTATGCCATCCGGGGCTGTGAGTTCGGCGGTGGTGGCTGGTCCGAGCCAGCCGGCGGCACCGCCGAGAGAGGCGTATTTTACATCGATATCTGACATACGGTTCCTTTTCCGAGCGGGGTATTGGGTTCGCTCGTACCTACTGTTTCCATGGTGGGAACCAGGGGGAAACCGTATCAGACCATTTTGCTTTTAGAGCAGCGGGTGAGTGCGTTCGCCGCGTTCGTAGACGACGTGGGCGCGGCCGACCAGGAGCGGGTCGAGCGGGCCGATATATTCGAGGTTTTTGTTGGAGTAAGGGAGTTTGTGGAGTAAGTAGCGCATGCCGTTGAGGCGGGCGCGTTTCTTACAATCGGACTTAATGACGGTCCAAGGAGCGTCGGCGGTGTCGGTATAGAAGAACATCGCCTCCTTGGCCCGGGTGTAATCGTTCCACTTATCGAGCGAGGCGAGATCGACAGGGGAGAGTTTCCACTGTTTGAGGGGGTGGACCTTGCGTTCCTTGAACCGGCGGCGTTGTTCTTCCTGGCTGACGGAGAACCAGAATTTGATGAGGTGGATGCCGGAGCGAACGAGGTTGCGTTCGAACTCCGGGGCCTGGCGCATGAACTCGGCGTATTCGGATTCGGTGCAGAAGCCCATGACCTTTTCGACGCCGGCGCGGTTGTACCAGGAGCGATCGAAGAGGACGATTTCGCCGGCGGTGGGGAGGTGTTCGATGTAGCGTTGGAAGTACCACTGGCCGCGCTCTTCGATGGTGGGTTTTTCGAGCGCGACGACGCTGGCGCCGCGGGGGTTCAGGTGCTCCATGAGGCGTTTGATGGTGCCGCCCTTGCCGGCGGCGTCGCGGCCTTCGAAGAGGATGACTACCTTCTGCCCTTCCTTTTTGACCCAGTTTTGGAGCTTGAGGAGTTCGACCTGGAGGCGGTATTTCTGGCGCTCATAGGCCTTACGGGTCATTAGATTTTGGTAGGGGTAGGCGCCTTCGCGCCAGTTATCGACGAGTTCGAGATCCTGATTGACGGGGTTGGGATCGACGAGGCGACGGTGTTCCTTGATGCGGCGTCGGATGAGGGTGAGATCGTCGGGCGAGGTGCCTTGGAGGAGGGCGTTCAGCTGATCGAGAAGCTGGGTGCTGCGGGCGTCAGTGGCGGCATCGTCGAGGACGTCCTGGATGACGTTGGCGCGGGCTTCGATGGCGGCGGCGCCGGATTCCTTGGCGGCGAAGGTCTCAATGGTGGCGGCAGTTTTTGCTGGCGCGATGTCACCCTGGCGGGTGCGGCGTGGGCGGGGAGTTTTAGCGACTCCGTTGGGCTTGGAAACGGACTTCGAGTTCACGGTAGGCCTGCTGCCTTGATTGTAGGCCTTTAATGAGCAAATACCAGGGTGCCGAAGTTCTCGGGGACATGATTGGGATCACGGTTGAGGACGCAGGTGGGGTTCCAGCAGAGGAAGTGGCGGACGGGGTCCTCGCCCTGGCCTTCGATGCGGTAGAGGTTCATGCGCCAGCGCGTGCCGGGGGTGACCGGTTTTTCGCTGACCGATTTGAGAGGGATGCGCATGGCGGCGTACCAGATTTTGGCTTTTTCGTCGATGCGGGCGGCGGTGGTCCAGCCGGAGCGCCAGGAGCGGTCGGACTTTTTATCGAGGTCGATGGCGAGATCGATCCAATCGCCGGTGGGGGCGACTTCGTATTCTCGGTAGTGGCGGATGTTGTTCCAGTCGTCACCGAGGAAGACTTCGACGACGTCGCGGTCCCAGAGTTTCACGCGCGGTTTGGAGTTGTCGGCCGGGAGGAAGATGTTGAGCGTTTCGTAACGGGAGATGAAGAGGAAGTAGACGTCGGTGTCTGTCCAGAAGGATTTGACCTCGGTTTTGACCTTTGGGTAGTTGATCTGGCGGGAGCAGTCCTTGACGATGCTCGCTGATTGGGCGTGGCGCCAAAGAGGCGATTTGGGGTCCGTGTTCAGTTCGGTGGCGGTGGTGGCGTGTTTGATGGTGAGCGTGGCGGGCGGATTGGGAGCCACACATTGCGGAGAGGCGAGGAGGAAGAGGAAGGGCCACATGTGCCCTATGGTAGCTGCTGTTGGGCGAGACGTTCGGACCAGCGAATCCGGCCGGTGGCCTGCATGGCGATAAAGAGCGTGGCTATGGCGCCAATGGTGATGGCGAGGCCCGTGAAGCCGCGGAAGAAGAAGGCGTAGGAGAACAAGACGAGATAGACGAATTGGCCGATGGCGGCTTCCCGGAAGGCGAACTGGCTACCGGTTACGAGGCGGAGATAGCTGGCGACGAGGGCGATGGTGACGGCGGCGGAGAAGAGAAAGGCCATGTTGATATCGATGTGATCGACTAAGTAGGCATTGAGTAAGTGAAAGGCGAAGAAGGCGGCGGCGAGGAAGAAGTAGTTCATGGGGTGCATGTCGATGTTACGGAGGGTTGTTATCAGGAAGATGAAAAAGAAGTAGAAGAAGAGTGAGACGGGGGCGAAGTAACTGATTTCAGCGGCGAGCGGACCGGGCTGGAGTTTCTGGGGCATGGCCATGGCGATCTGGTAGCCGGAGAGGAGGCTCTGGTAGGACCAGGTGAGTTCCCAGCCAGCGGGAGTTTCGCGTTTGAGACCGGGGGCGAGAGTGTTGTCGGGGAAATCGATGTCGCGGAAGTTGGTGGTCATTTTCATGGAGAAGTCGCGGACTTCGTTGACCTTGTCGCCAAAGCTGTAGCGCCAGGATTCGAGGCCCTGAGACTTGTAGCGGACATTGAGTTTTAAGAGCTCGGCGGGTTGGGCTTGGGCGGTTAGCGTGATGGTGTTGCCTTTCATGTTGAGGGGCTGGGGCTGGCCGTTGAGCGTGACGGTGAGACCGTCGTAGATTGCCTGTTCGGCGGGGAGTGGGATGCGGAGGAGGAGGGTGCGGGGAGTGTCGTCAGGGTTGCGGAAGGCGTAATCGCCCTGGAAGGCGACGGTGTAGGTGGAGTACCACAGCAGTCCTTTTTTGCGGTGTTCGAGGTTGAGGGCGGTATCGATGCGGCTGGAGGCGGCAGGGACGGGGGTTTGGATGGTGATCTTTTTGGTGACCTTGCGAGTGGCGCCCTTCTCCTGAATTTCTTCGGTGACGTCTTCGGTGGTTTCGCGGAGGCAGGAGGGGGCGACCTGGAGTTGGGGGGTGCCCCAGACGGACTGGATGCGGGTGCCGAGACGGTCCGCGGAGGAGTGGGTACGGGAGTTGATGGTGGAGCCGAGAATCATCCAGGCGATGGTGGTGGCGATGAAGATGGCGATGAGGGAGAGGATTCGTAGGATCACGAGGACAGGATGCCTCGTTTTTGAATTTAAGTAAAGTACTTTTGGCTGCCAAGTCACATGGTAGACTCATGAATGTGTCGTTTTTGGGAACGGAATCATTTCTAGAGCCGTTTGTCAGGTGATGGCATCTTTTGATGGCGGTATCCGCAGTGGGCAATTTTATTCATGAACGCATTCTGGTATAAACTTTCGACCGCATTCGAGTTGGCGCTGAGTTCGATCATGGCGCACAAGCTTCGGAGTTTTTTGACGCTGTTGGGCGTAATCATTGGGGTTTCGAGCGTGGTGCTGGTGGGGGCGGCGATTGAGGGGTTGGGGAATTATGCTAACCAGACGACGTCAAAGGCGTTTGGGAGCGAGTCGTTTCTGATTGCGCAGATTGCCAATGTGGGCAAGATGACGCGGAAGGAGCGGGCGGAGAAGTTGCGTGTGAATAAAGAGATCCGGCCGGAGGATCTGGCGTATCTGCGGGCGACGACGGGGGATCAGATGCTGTATAGCCCGTATCGGAACCGCAATGATGACGTGAAGTATAAAGAGAACACGTTCGAGAACGCTTCGATCATCGGGACGGCGGCGGTGCTGCCGGAGATCCGAGAAGTGATTACGACGGAGGGGCGGTTTTTTACCGAGCAGGAAGAGCAGAACCGGCAGTATGTGTGCATTATCGGCGTGGATATTGCGCAGAAGTTTTTTGAGGGGGCGAGCCCGATCGGGAAGATGATCACGATTCGGGGGCATTCGTTTCTGGTGGTGGGACTGCAGGAGAAGTTGGGAAACGCGGGGGGGCGGTCGCAGGATGGGTCGGTGTATATACCGGATTCGGTATTTACTCGGATTATTGGGCCGTCGCGGTCGATTTCGCTGTTTGCGCGGCCGCGGCCGGAGAGCGGGTTGAACTTAGACCAGGGGCTGGATGTGGTGCGGGCGGCGCTGCGGACGCGGTTCAAGACGCGGCCTGGGGCGGTGGACAATTTCGACTTTTTGACGCCGGATTCGATTCGGGCGTTTATCGATCAGATTTTAGGATTGATTGGGGCGGTGATTGTTCCGGTGACGATGATTTCGCTGGTGGTGGGCGGAATTGTGATTATGAATATCATGCTGGTCAGTGTGACGGAGCGGACTCGGGAGATTGGGATTCGGAAGTCACTGGGGGCGCGGCAGGCAGACATTTTGCTGCAGTTTTTGATTGAGGCGGTGTTTCTGTCGGTGCTCGGGGGGCTGATGGGATTGGCGTTGGGATATGGGATGGCGAAGGCGTTATCGCTTGCATTTGAGGTGGATTTGGAAGTGACTCCTTTTTACGTTTTCCTGTCGGTGTTTGTGTCAACGGCGGTGGGAGTGGCGTCGGGTTGGTATCCGGCGAGGCGGGCGGCACGGTTGGACCCGATTGAGGCGTTGCGGTCGGAGTAACTTATGAAGAACGTAACGGGACGGATATCAGTTGGTGAGTTGTTGACGGTGGCGATGGATTCTGTGTGGGCGCACCGGTTCCGGAGTTTGCTGACGATTTTGGGGATTGTGATTGGGATCACGACGGTGGTGACGGTGTCGTCGTTGCTGACGGGATTGCGGCAGGGCGTGACGACTTTCTTCTCCGAGTTTGGGCCGGATAATCTATTTATTTCGCGGTATTCCGGGGATCCGAACCAGCAGCCGCAGACGGGCGAGTTGCGACGGAAGAATGTGGGACCGGAGACGGCGGAACTGATTCGGCGACTGGTGCCGACGGTGGAAGAAGTCAGCGTGACCATGTATTTGCCGGGGTTTATTGGGCGGAGCCCGATTACGGCGAAGGTGCCGGGGTTTGAGAGTGACCAGGTGAACATGGTGGGGATGTCGGCGAGTGGATTTATCACGCAGCCACGGAATTTTTTGTCGGGGCGGCCGTACACGGAAGAGGAAGACCGGCGGGGGGCGCGGGTGTGCGTGATGGGGCCGAAGCTGGCCGAGGCGCTGTTTCCGAGCGGCGGGGCGGTGGGGCAACAGGTGAATGTGGCTGGGGCGGAGTACACGATTATCGGCGTGACGGAAGAGGCGAAGGGCGGCTTTTTCGGGGAGAATCCGATTGACCGTCAGGTGACGGTGCCGTTGACGGTGGCGCGGTTGCGGTACCCGGGGATTGACCGCTTCATTGTAATTGCGAAGGCGCGGGAGAACCGGCGGGCGGATGCGGAGGAGGAGACGCGGCAGATTTTGCGGCGATTCCGGAAGACGCCGACGGCGGCGGCGGATGATTTTTCGTTGACGACGGCGGATCAGATTATTGCGCGGTTTGATTCGATTTCGCAGTTGATTGTGTTGATTTCGATTGCTTTGAGCGGACTAGGTTTGCTGGTGGGTGGGATTGGCGTGATGAACATCATGCTGGTGAGTGTGACGGAGCGGACGAAGGAAATTGGCATTCGTAAAGCCTTGGGCGCGCGGAAGGGGGACATCATCTTCCAGTTCCTTTCCGAGGCCGTGGCGCTGACGGGGGCGGGCGGAATTTTGGGAATTATTATTGCCGTGGCGGTGACGCTGATCGTGGGTAAATTGGTGCCTTCGCTGCCGAGCGCGGTACCGCCGATGGCGCTGGCTGCGGGGTTTGGCGTGTCGGTGGCGATTGGGATTTTCTTTGGGACCTGGCCGGCGGTAAAGGCGGCGCGGTTGGACCCGGTGGAGGCGTTGCGATATGAATAGAGGGCATGCAATTTCTCATTCTGGTTTTGGCCTTCGTTGGGTTGGCGTTCGGGCAGGCTCGTAAGCCGGTTCCCGCTTCTCAGTATTCGGGGTGGAGCGCCTATCATGGCGGCCCGGAGAATCTGCACTATTCGACGATCGGGCAGATTACGCCGGCCAATGTTTCGAAGCTGAAAGTGGCTTGGACGCTGGACACGGGCGACGCCTTTGAGGGGTCCGAGATCCAGTGCAATCCGCTGGTGTTAAATGGGGTCATTTATGCCACGTCGCCGAAGTTGCGGGTGATGGCGATTGACGGGGCGACGGGGAAAGAGATTTGGAGTTTTAACCCGTATGAGGGCGCGCCGGTGCGGAGTAAGCAGCGCAACCGCGGGCTGATGCATTGGACGGATGGGAAGCAGTCGCGGTTGTATGTGGCGGCGCAGTATAAGTTGTATTCGCTGGATTTGAAGACGGGCCGACCCGATGGGGCGTTTGGCGGGCAGGGGTGGATTGACCTGCGGGAAGATTTGGGGCGGCCGAAGGAGGGGATGTCGGTTGGGCTGACGACGCCGGGGGTGGTGTATGGGGATTTGCTGATTATTGGGTCGATTTGCAGTGAGGGGTTGCCGGCGGCGCCGGGGGACATTCGAGCCTATGACGCGCGAACGGGGAAGCTGCGGTGGGCGTTCCACACGATTCCGCATCCGGGCGAGTTTGGCCATGATACGTGGCCGAAGGACGGGTGGAAGAACTTTGGCGCGGCGAATAACTGGGCTGGGATGGCGTTGGATGTGAAGCGGGGGTTAGTTTACATGCCGACTGGGTCTTCGGCGTTTGATTTCTTTGGGGCGAACCGGCCGGGGAATAACTTGTTTGCGAACACGTTGCTGTGTTTGGACGCGAAGACGGGTAAGCGCGTCTGGCATTTCCAGGCGGTAAAGCACGACGTTTGGGATCGTGATTTTCCGACGAATCCGGTATTAGTGACTGTTCGGCGCGAGGGTAAGTTGATAGACGCGGTGGCGCAGGCGACTAAGTCCGGTCATGTGTATGTGTTTAACCGGGTGACGGGGGAGAGTTTGTTCCCATTGGAGGAGAAGGCTGTGCCGCCGTCGCCGGTGGCAGAGGAGAAGATGGCGGCGACGCAGGTGCTGCCGACCAAGCCGGAGCCGTTTGCGCGGCAGCGGCTGACGGAGGACATGTTGACGACGCGGACGCCGGAGGCGAACCGGATTGCGCGGGAGCGGTTGAAGACGGTGAGGAGTAATGGGCAGTGGGAGCCGCCGTCGTTGGAGGGGTCGATTGTGTTTCCGGGGTTTGATGGGGCGGCGGAGTGGGGCGGGCAGGCGTTTGATCCGGAGACGGGGCTGTTTTATGTAAATTCGAACGAAATGGCTTGGATTCTGCGGTTGGTGCCGCGGGCGAAGGCGACGGCGGCGACCAATGGGCGGCGGATTTATGTTCGCAGTTGCGCGGGTTGTCATCGGGACGATTTGGGTGGGAGCCCGCCGGAGTTTCCGTCGTTGAAGGGGTTAGGAGCGAAGACGGATGCGGCTTCTTTGGACAAGATTTTACGGGCTGGGTTGGGGCGGATGCCGGGGTTTGCGCATTTGGGGAATGCGTCGATTGACGCGTTGAAGGCGTATTTGTTGACGGGAGAGGAGAAGGAGGTGGTGGTGGCGCCTTCGTCGTCGGTTTTCGACCAGGCGTATACGACCGATGGATATAACAAGTTTCTGGATCCGGACGGGTATCCGGCGATTGCGCCGCCGTGGGGGACACTGAATGCGATTTCGTTGGACACGGGGAATTATGCGTGGAAGATTCCGTTTGGGGAGCATCCGGAGTTGGCGGCGAAGGGGATGAAGGATACAGGGTCGGAGAATTATGGGGGGCCGTTGGTGACGCAGTCCGGGTTGTTATTTATTGGGGCGACTAACTTCGATAAGAAGTTCCGGGCGTTTGATAAAAAGACGGGGAAGTTACTTTGGGAGACGGTGTTGCCGTTTTCGGGGAATGCGACGCCGGCTACTTATACGGTGAAGGGGAAGCAGTATGTGGTGATTGCGGCGGGGGGTGGGAAGAGCGGGGCGGCGAGTGGCGCGGTTTATGTGGCGTTTGCGTTGGAGTAGTCAGGTGGGGCAGTCGCATTCGAGGGCGAAGCGGAGGGCGCGGCAGATGGATTCCATTTGCCGCGCGTCCAAAGTGGTTATCCTCTTGCCCAGTAGTGCTTTCGGGACCGTCATAAGGCCGTGCAGGTTCACGGCGCACAGAGTCTTCATGCCGTCGGACTCGTCCAAAAGGAGCTCTGATGGCATACCGCGAATGGTTGACGTGATGGGGGCAACGGTTACTTTTGTAAGGTACGGCCCAACGGAGTCTCGTGTCAGAATGACGACAGGGCGCGTTTTGTCCGGGAACGGAAACGCGAAGAGATGAACGTCTCCCCGGATCAATCCTCGACGTCCTCGAATAGCTTCACCCAGTCCACTTCATCTTCGACGGAGTCCGGAATCCGCTCATATCCGATGCGCTCTTGCTCTTCGAGGTCACGGATGTGGAGGCGATGCAGATGGTCCCGGAGTGCTTGTTGGATGAACGCTGAACGGTTCTCTCCCATACGAGCGGCTTGGGCATCCGCATCTGCGAGGAGCTTGTCCTCCAGCACGATCTGGATCGTACTCATAGTTGTATCTTAGCTCAGAAGTTGAGGCGCATTTGGAGTTCGAGGCGGCGGTTGCTGGCGTTTTCGGAGAAGCCTTCGCCGTTGACCGTGCCGGCGACGCGGTTGGCCCGGCCGAAGAGCGGAGAGGTGATGTTGCCGGTGATGGGGCCGGGATTGTTGTGGTTCAACAGGTTGCGGACCGACATGGAGACGATTAGGTTATAGCGGCGATTGACTGTAGCGGCCCCGGCTACGGCGCGGCCGCCGCCGGGAGCGGTGGCTGTCGCTCCGGGGCCGGCGACGGCGGTGCCGGTGGTGGTTGTGGTCATGGCACCCTTCGGGGCACCTCCCTTCTCCGGGCCGAAACCGATGGTTTTGGCCATGCGGAGATTGACGTTGTACTGGCCGGGGCCGCGGCCGTAGTTGCGATTTAACAGCGTTTCGCCGGGGAGGGGGCTGGGATTTAGGACGCCGTACTGGGTGGTGATGAGGCCGGGGCGGGTGGCGTCGGAGGCGATTGACGGACGGGCGTTGAAGAGCGTTGTGCCGTAGAGGTCGCTGCCGGTGGTGATGTCGAAGGGTTGGCCGGATTGGAGGACGACCATGGGGCTGAAGCGGACGGCGTAGGGGAGATTTAGGGTTCCGCCGAAGGTGACGCGGTGGCGGATGTCCGTTGAGGCCGGGCCGTATTCGCCGGTGTAATCGAATTGGCGCGCGGGGAAGGTGCCGATGCCGTCGGTGTTGGAACGCGCTTTGTTGAGCACGTAGAAGCCGAAGAGGGAGATGTCCTTGGTGGCCTTGGTGGTAACGTTCACGACCATCTGGTTCTGGCGGTAGACGCCGGAGGATTCCATGAGGTAGATGGGGCCGGGGAGGCTGCGGGAGCGGAACATGTGTGTGCCGCGGGCCATGGAATAGGTGAGGGCCATGGTGGTGTTGCGGGGCAATTGGCGTTCCCAGCTGTAAGCGGTTTGGAAGAGCTGGAGGGCCTTCATGTCGGCGCTAACGACCTGGGTGATTTGGGAGGAGCGGAAGCCGGAGAGCGCGGCAGGGTTGGGGATGGCGGGATAGAAGTCCGGGTTCGAGATGACGTATTGCTGTTGGACTTGGCCGTTGTAGCGCTGGGCGGTGAGGGTGTTGGCGAGGGCGAAGCGATCGTAGAAGAGGCCGCCGCCGGCGCGGAAGACGGACTTGGGTTTCTCCTTGCCCTTGGCGGGTGCCCAGGCGAGGGCGATGCGGGGGGCGACGTTGCCCCAATCGCTGATATTCGATTGGAGTTCGTAGCGGAGGCCGAGGTTGATGGTCAGGTTCGGGCGGAGGCGCCACTCGTCGCCGGCGAAGAAACCGGCGTCGAATTGGCGGACGTTGAGGGCCGGGTTGCCGGCGTTGAGCGTAAACTGGGTGGCGCCGCCGCCGAGGGCGCGGATACGCGCGGATGGCAGCCCGGCGGACAGATAAGCGAGGGTGCGGCGGTAGCGTTCGATGGAGTTGATTTGGGCCTGGGCGCCGGAGGGGAGGGGTTGGTCGTTGGCGTCGAGGATGGGGGCGAGGCCGCCGCCGAAGCTGTAGGTGCCGCCGAAGTTGTTGGGGGCGATGTTGTCATCCTGCTGCGAGCGGAGACGGGTGCCGAAGCGCCAGAAGTGGCGGCCTTTGACGAAGGTGAGGAGGTTGTGGAGTTCGAGGTTGTTTTGATTGTCGCGGGCGTTCCCGGTGGGGACGCCGCCGCTGTTGAAGGAGCCCAGGACGTCGAGGGCGGGGCCGCTGGAGCGAGGGGTGATTTGATTGGCCGTGCGGTAGTACTGGAAGCGGGTTTCGAAGATCTTCTCGCCGAGGATAGCGGTTTCGGTGAACTGGAGGGTTTGGTGGGTGTAGTCGAGGCGGTAGCCGCGTTCGGTGAGGTCGAAACTGCCGATGCCGGAGCCGTCGATTTTGGCTTTGGTGAATGTATAGCGGAGGCTGGCGACGTGGTTGTCGTTGATCTGGTAATCGACGCGGGGGCTCAACTTCAGCATGCGTTGGGGGGTGGTGAAGATCTCGGTGAACGAGGTGGGGCGTTGGGTTTGCGGGGCGAGGGTGACGGCGTTGACGATGGAGCCGTTGTCGACGGAATTGCGGAGGCCATCGATGGTGAACGATGCGCGTTTGCCGAGAGGACCGGTGCCGCCGCCTTCGAGTTCGTGGAGGCGCATGGGGGCTTTGATGGTGGAGTACGGATTGCGGGAGTTCCAGAACTGGTTGGCGAAGTTGTAATCGACGTTGCCGCGGAAGATGCGGGCGCCGGGCTTGGTGAAGATTTCGACGCGGCCGAAACCGATTTTGTCGTACTCGGGCGAGAAGGGATTCGAGTTGATGCGGACTTCGCGGATGGACTCTTTGGGGGGGAGCTGGCCACCGGAGAAGCCGTCGATTAAAATGCTGTCACCATTCGGGCCCATGGTGGGGCCGGCGAGGGCTTGGAGGTCGGCGGCGAGATCGTCGGGGTTGTCGGCGAGGGCGGCGAGATCGTCGCCTTTGATGATGGTGGCGCTGGCATTTTCGGCGGCACCGGTGCGGACGGTGGGGGCGACGTCTTCATCGACCTGGAGTTTCTGGGTGACGAGGGCGACTTTGAGTTGGAGATTGAGGGTGACCGGGGCTGTCCGGAGGACCGTTTTTATTGGGGTTGGCGTGGCGAGGCCAGGGGCGGTGGCAGTGAGGGAGTAGTTGCCGGAGCGGAGGTTTAGGAAAGAGTAGGAGCCGGTTTGATTGGTGGCGGCGGTTTGGTTGAGGCCGGCGGGGCCGGTTAGGCGGACCGTGGCCGATTGGAGAATGGCGCCGGATTCATCGGTAACGAGGCCGGAGAGGGATGCTGTTTGGGCGGAGGCGACGCAGCAGAGGAGCGCGAGCAACAGGGACTTCATGGGTTAGAAAAGGGGCGGACCTTGGAGGGGACGCCCCATGTGTTGATCAGGTTACTGGAGGCCGAGAGCCGAGCGAAGTTCCGCCTTCGCCGCCTGCAGTTCTTTTCGAAAGAAAGGGTTGTTCATCATTAGGCCGATGGTGGCGTAGGCGGTCGCCTTGCTGGCCGGGGGGTCGGACGGATAGTGGACGCCGCAGACGACCCGGTTGTGGGCGTATTGATCGGCGCGGGCGAGGATGGCGTCCTTCTTTTCCGGGACCATCTGGATGAGCACCAAGGCTTCGATGTAGCCGACGCCGGCGTGGCCGCTGGGGTAGGCGTAGTTGCCCTTATTGGGGTCGAAAGGGAGAGCCTTGCAGACGGGTTTGATTTCGGCGTCGTAGTGGAAGGGGCGGGGCCGTTTGAAGTGGGCCTTGGCGGAGTTGATGACAGGGCTGATGTCGAAGCGGGCGTGGTCGGAGAGCTGCGCGGTGAGCGGGAGCTTTTCACGGGTGAAGTTGGGGCCGAGGACGGAGGTGTAGATGAACATGCTTTCTTCGAGATCGTCGGCCTTGGCCTGTTCAATTTGGGCGGGGGTGCGAGTGGCCTGGATGCGCTTGAGTTCGGCGATATCGGCAGCGGGGTCCGAAGGGGGTGCGGGCAGAAGTTTGAAAATGTCCAGCTGCTCGGCGAGGACGAAGCTGGGCTTGCGGTTGGCGGCCGGGACGACCGTCTGGATGGCGGCCTGGCTGAAGGCGGCGAGGGAGAGAGTGAAGAGCAATAGTTTCTTTTTCATTGGGTTTCCTTAGAAGGCGAGGCGGAGATAGAGTTGGACCTGACGGGGCGTTCCGGCGCCGACGGGCGAAGTATTGATGGGCGCGGTGATGCGGCCGAAGTTGGACGTTGAGCTGAAGTTGACGGCGGGGTTGCCGAGTTGGGGGTGGTTGAGAATATTGAACAACTGGACGCCAAAATCGGCGGCGAAGCGTTCGTGGAGTTTGGTGTGTTTGGTGACCGCGGTATCGATCTGGAAGAGGCTGGGAGCGCGGAGGACGTTGCGGCCGAGGTTGCCCCACTGGCCGACGGCGGGGACGGCGAAGGCGGCGGGGTTGACCCAGCGGCCGGTGGAGGCGTAGTCGAGATAGAGGGGCACGCCGGGGACGAGATTGGGCCGGAGGGCGGAGAGGGTGTTGCCGTCGGGCATGTCCTGGGCGCGGCGTGTGACGGTTACGTTGAGAGGAAGGCCGGTGCGGGCGGTGGAGATGCCGCTCCACTCCCAGCCGCCAAACCAACGATTGCGGGCGAAGGAGAGCTGGTAGGCGAAGTTGGCGCTGAAGACGTGGCGGGCGTCGATGGAGCTGTTGCCCTTGTCGCAGGCACGGCAGGCAACGTTTTGGGGAGCACCATCGGACCCGCCGCCGCCGGCGGAGCCGTCGTTGATGGCGTGGGACCACATGTAGTTGGCGCGGAGGAGGAGGCCTTTCCAACGGCTGATCTGCAGGGTATTGACGAGGCCGTGGAAGCTGGAGACGCCGTCTTCCCCGCGGACATCGATTTGATCGAGGGCGGGAAGGGGGCGGAAGCCGGTGGCGGGGTTGATGACGTTGACGTGGGTGCGATTGAAGGTGTGGTAGTTCTGCTGGCCGTTGTAGCCGGTTTGGAAGCTGACGCCGTTGGAGAGGGCATGTTGGATGCTGAGGCCCCATTGTTGGGAGACCTGGTTGCGCTTATTGCGGGGCATGGAGCGCGGGGCGGTGGCGACGGCGACGCCGGGGGTGAGGAAGGCTTCGATGGGGTACGACAGATTGCGCGTGGTGGCCGAGGAGAAGGTGGCACGGACGGAGTCGTTATTGGCGGGGCTGTAGGCGTCGCCGAGTTGGGCGTCACCGTAGTAGTAGCCGCCGCCGACACGGACGACGGTGCGATCCTTGAGGGCTTTGGGGGCCCAGGAGAGGCTGATGCGGGGGGCGAAGTTGTTGAGATCGGGGAAGGCGAAATCGGACCCGGCGGGGCAGTAGCCGCCGCAGGTCTGGATGTCGAAGGGGATGGCGCGTTTGTGATTTTCGCGGAAGACATCGTAGAACTCGTAGCGCAGGCCGATGTTGGCGGTGAGGTTGGAGCGGAGTTTCCATTCGTCCTGGATATAGCCGAAGGCGCCGGTCTTGCGCATCTGTTTGGTGGGGAGTTCGCCGGAGTATTCGGCGGTGGTGAGGCGGTTGAGAGAGAAGTCGGCGAGGCTGGCGTAGGTGAGGGTGCCGGCCTGGGCGTTGGCGTAGTCGTGAATGATGAGTTGGAGGCGGCGGATTTCGACGCCAGCCTTGATGGTGTGGGCGCCTCGGAGGGTGGCCCAGTTATCGATTATCGACTGGGAGATGCCGATGGCGATGCGCTTGGTGTCGGCCGGGATGGCGGAGAGAGAGGGAACGGAGACGGCGATGTTGATGCCGGTGGCTGTGGTGGCGGAGTTGAGCGGCTGGGAGTAGTTGGCGCCGATGCGGAGTTCGTTGGTGGTGCGGGGGCTGGCGACGTAGAGGAAGTCGAAGAGGCCGCTGGTGGGGGCGTCGAGGTTGTAGGTACCGAGGGGGAGAGCGGCGTTGGGCGCGAAGATATCGGTGGAATTTTTGGAGAATCGGAAGTAGCCGGAGAGTTTATCGGTGAAGCGGTGATCGGCGCGGACGAGGCCGACGTGTTCGTCCTGGGAGGAGCTGCCGACGCCGCGCCACTGGGCAACGTTGGCGTTGACGGGGGTTTGGCCGAGCGGGTAGGCCTTGAGGATGGGCTGGATGGCGGGGGTGGCGGCGGCGCGGAAGGCTTCCGAGGGAACGAAGCCGGTTTGGGTGAGACCGCGGCGCTGGACGAGACCTTCATAAGAGGTAAAGAAGAAGGTGCGGTCCTGACGGATGGCGCCGCCGAGGCTGGCGCCGAATTGGTTGAGGCGGAAGGGGGGAAGCGTGGCGCCATCGAAGGGGCTGCGGGCGTCGAGGGCGCTGTTGCGGAAGTATTCAAAGAGGCTGCCGTGGAGGTGATTGCCGCCGGCCTTGGAGGAGATTTCAACCTGCCCACCGGGGGCGCCGCCGGATTCGGCCGAGTAGAGGGCGGAGCTGACCTTGAACTCGCTGATGGCGTCCATCGAGATCAGCAGGCGGGACTTGCTTTGGGTTTGATTGCGGATGGAGGTTGCGTCGACACCATCGACGCGGAAGTTGGAATCGTCACCGCCGCGGCCCATGAAGCGAACTGAGTTGCCGTTGCCGGCGCCCGTATCGATGGCGCCGGGCACGAGCGACATGAGATTGCCCCAGTTACGGCCATTTACAGGGAGGCGGTTGATTTGACTGTTTTCAAAGGTGGCGCCGGTGGCGGCGGAGTTACGGACTAAGTCAGCCGTGCCGGTTACCTGAATACTAGTTTCATTGGTAACGATATCAAAGTTGAAATCGAAGGTTTTGGTTTCGCCGATGCGCATGGGGGCATCGAGCTGAATGGTACGGAAGCCGGACTTTTCGGCGGTGAGAATGATATCGCCGACGGGGAGGCCAGAGACTAAATAGAGGCCGGCTTCATTGGTCGCCACGACGCGGCGGAGGCCGGTGTTGGGATAGAGGATGGAGACCTTGACCCCGCCGACGGCGGCGCCGGAGGGATCGCGAAAGGTGCCGGTGATGGTGGCACGATCGGCCTGGGCGAAGACCGAGCATGTTAGTAAGATGGATGTAAGGATCAGGCGGACATTCATATAGCTGGATAGCTCCGGGGTTCAAAGTCTTGCGAGGGTTTTTCGGGTACCGGGGATTTTCGACGGCGGGCGGCGAGCTTGGGCAGCCACCAGATGAGAAAGCCGGAAACGAACAGGAAAGCGGGGGTGAGGCCGAGGAGGGCGGCCAGATACCGGGAGGCGGCAGCGCCCCATTCGCCGTAGTGAAGCCAGGCGATGGTGGATTGGAAGGGTTGGCGGCCGGAAGAGAGGAGAGTTGCGTCGGCGCGGTTGAGGGAGAGTTGCGCATCGCGCGCCCAGAACTTGATGGATACAGGGCCGCCGGCGGCGCTCCAACGGACTTCGCGGATGCGCGAGGCGGGACGGAGTTTCCGGGCTTCGTTGAGGTATTTGTCGAGCGGGAGGAGCTGGGATTTGTCCCGCTTCATTTTCGGGCGGGCGGCTGCGGTTTCGAACTGAATGGGAAAGGCGAGGAAGATGCCGGTGCCGGCTTCCAGGAGGAGAAAAGCCATGGCGGCGAGGCCGACGGCGCGGTGGGTGTAGTAGTTCCAGGCCTTAGCGCCGGGGCGCGGCGGGAGGCTCCAGAGGTGGCGAATTTGGGGCTTGGTGAGGAGCCAAAGGATAAGACCGGCGAGGGCGTTGAGAAGAAGGATTGCGCCGGCGACGCCGACGACCTTGCGGCCGGTTTTGGCGGCGAGGAAGTTGTGGTGAAGGTCGATGGTCCAATCGAGCCAGGAGAGGTTGGCGGCGCCGAGGAGTTTGCCGGAACAGGAGTCATAGACGAGGTGTTGATATTGGTTTTCGCCGTCCTTGAAACGGAGGTGAACGCGGGGGTCGGTAGAGTTGGGGAAGTAGAGGCGGTCAACCGGCTGGGAGGTTGCGGCGGCCAGTTCGGTTTCGAGATTGAGGAGTGAGGGTTCGCCGAGGCAGACGACCTGCGAGCGGACGGGCGGGAAGAGCGCGCTTTCGATTTCCGGCTGCAGGGAGATGAGTGCGCCGGTGGCGCCGAGGACGGCAAAAACGATGCCGAAGATGAGGCCTAGCCAGGTGTGAGTGAGGCTGTTCCAAACGCGAAAACGGCGGGCGGCGGGGGACATCTGCCCCACAGTAACAACCCACTATTTCAGGGCGATGTGATTAACCTGAGAATTGGCTGAAACCGCAGTTTCGTGGGGAATCCCATTGTTTTTCGGGAAACGGATGCGGACATCGGCACCTTGGCTGAGGCGGGAGGTGATTTCGATTGTGGCCTTGTGGGACCGGGTGATTTGCCGGGCGAGGGCGAGGCCAAGACCGAAGCCGGCTGGGCCCGCTCCACGGGACTTGTCGGCACGATAGAAGCGATCGAAAACGTGGGGGAGATCTTCGGGGGCGATGCCGCAGCCGGTGTCCTGGATGGAGACCTCATGATCCATATCGACGGCAATGCGGACACTTCCGCCGGCGGGGGTGTATTTGAAGGCGTTATCGAGGAGGATGGTCCAGAGGCGGCGGAGATGGGCGTCGTCAGCGAGGACGATGACGGGGTTGGGCGGGGTGACGATGTTGACGGTGATGTTCTGTTTTTGCGCGAGGGGGAGGACGGAGGAGGCGGCGGCGCGGAGGCTGCGGGCGAGATCGACGGGTTGATGATTGGGGGCGGCGGCGGCATCGAGACGGGCCAGGTGGAGCATGTCTTCGAGGAGCTGCGAATTGCGCTCTGACTGGCGGAGGATGCGGCGGAGGGCGTTGCGTTCCGGAGAATCGGCAGGCCCGGGGTGTAGGAGCGCGACTTCGGCGGTGGAGCGGATGATGGCGACGGGCGTGCGGAGTTCGTGGGAGGCGTTGGCGGTAAACTGGCTGATTTGGCGGAAGCCGGTTTCAATGCGGTCGAGCATGTGATTGATGGTTTCGGCGAGGCGCTGGAGTTCGTCGCGCGAGGCGGGAACGGTGAGGCGGGTGGCGAGATTACGGGAGTCGATGGAGGCGGCGGCGTTGGCGATTTGCTGGACGGGCTTCAGGGCGCGGCCGGCGATCCAGTAGCCAATGGCGGAGGCGGACAGGAGCAGCAGGGGCGCGGAGAAGAGCATGATCCAGCGAATCCGTTCGAGAATGGCGGCGGGAATATTGGCGTCCATGCCGGTGAAGAAGACATAGTCCTGGCCATCGATGCGGCGGAATTCGCGGAGAACGCGGGAGGGCGTGATAGCGGGATTGGCACGGGCGTTGCGGAGGGCGGCGCCGGCGAAGAGGACGTGGCCTTCACTGGATTCGATGCCGATCCAGTCGGGTTGGAAGCCGCGGTGGTTGGCGAGGGCGGCGGCGAGGGCGGGCCATTCGAGACGGCGAACGTGGTTCTGCACGTACTCTTCGACGACGGCGCGGCGGGCGATGAGTTCGTTTTCGAGGAGCGTATCGAGGGCCGCCGAGACTCCCCAGTAGGTGGCCACTTCAACGGCCGCGACACTGGCCAGGAAGAGGATGCTGTAGACGAGGGTGAGCTTGGCGCGGAGAGGGATCATGGTGCGGCTTCGAGCTTGTATCCAAAGCCGCGAACGGTTTGGATGAGGCGGACGTTGTGCCCTTTGTCGATGCGGGCGCGGAGGGAGCTGATGGTGACGTCGAGATTGTTGGGATCGACGTGGATGCCGGGGCCCCAGACGGTGCGCAGAAGATCACGGCGGAGGACGACGCGGCCGGCGTTGCGCATGAGCATTTCAAGAAGCAGGAATTCCGAACGGGGGAGGGCGAGTTTTCGGCCGTTGCGGGTGACGTCGAAGGTGATGGTGTTGAGTTGGAGGTCAGCGATTTCCAGAAGAGTGGATTCGGCTTGGGGCGCGTGGCGGCGGATGAGGGAGCGGACGCGGGCGGAGAGTTCGAGGAAGGAGAAGGGTTTGGTGACGTAGTCGGCGGCACCGAGGTCGAAACCGTGGACGATATCGCCGACTGAATCGCGGGCGGAGAGTATAACGATGGGGGTGGCGTGGCCGTGGGCGCGGAGGCGGGAGGTGATTTGAAAGCCGTCGAGGCCGGGCAGCATGACGTCGAGGACGATGGCGTCGAAGGGAGTGTTTTCGGCGATGCGCAGGGCGGCGGGGCCGTCGGCGGCGACTGTGACGGCGTAGCGATCGAGTTCAAAGCCCTCGCGAAGCGTGGCGCTTAGCTCGATGTCGTCTTCCACGATGAGGAGAGTGTGAATCGCTTCATTGTAGGGCGCACTTCGGGTAAATATTGGACTGTTGCCGAATATTCACCATATATTTTCAGAATCGACGCAGAGCGAGCCTATCCGATTTTGTATTTCCGGATTGTGTCGGCCGGGGTTTCGGTGCTCATGCCGGGGGCGGTGGGGGCGAGGACTTCGCCGTCGACCATTTTCTGCGGGCCGCCGGTTTCCATGTAGATGGCGTTGGGCATGGCGACCAACATGTTCATGTTTGCCGAGCCGCCGCCGTGGCTGGCGAGTTCGAGTCCGTTGGCGTCGGCCATGGCGGCGATCTCCATCCACTCGGTGACGCCGCCGGCGCGGCGGTTGTCGGGCTGGACAATGTCGGCGCCGCGCTTGTTGATGAGGTCGGCGAACTGGTATTTCGTATAGAGATTTTCTCCGGTAGCGATGCGGATGTCGAGCTTGTCGGCGAGTTCGCGGTAGCCATCCATGTCGTGCGGCATGAGGGGCTCTTCGTACCAGAAACAACCCATGTCCTGATAGACGCGACCGCGGCGGAGGGCTTCGTTGCGGTTGAAGACCTGGTTGGCGTCGACCATGACGCGATTGCCTTTGCCGACGGTGTCGAGGGCGAGGCGGATGCGTTTGATGTCGTCGTCGAGATCGTAGCGTCCGACCTTGATTTTGACGGCCTTATAGCCGTGCTCCATAGCGGTAACGCAGGAGCGTTTGAAGATGCTGTAGTCGGCATCGTTATCGGCATACCAACCGGCCATGGAGTAGACGGGCATGCGGTCGCGATAGGCGCCGAGCATGCGCCAGACAGGCTGATTGGCGGCTTTGCCGAGGATGTCCCATATGGCGATATCGGTGGCGGACAGGGCAAAATGGACGACGCCGCCGACGCCGTGATATTCGAGCAAGCGCCAGAGTTCGGCGCGGATCTTCTTGGGGAAGGCCGGGTCCATGCCGGTGATGATGGGCTTGACTTCGTGTTCGAGAATCGTCTGGACGACGCGGGGGCCGCCGGGGATCATGCCAAAGTTGGTGCTGGCCCAGCCGGTGATGCCGGCATCGGTTTTGATGCGGAGGACGACGAGGCCGCTATCGACGCCGAGCTTGTGAATGGCGTCATAGGTGGGCTCTTTGGCGGGGAGCTTGAGGAGATCGGTCTCGATGCCGGTTATGCGGATTTGCTTCTGCAGGTCGGCGCTCCATGCTGCTGACGTACCGAGGGCGGCGGAGGCACCGAGGGCGGTGGAGAGCCATTGGCGGCGATTCATGCCACCAATCATATTTCACCGGCGGGCGAAGGTGGGGAGTTTCACCATGTCGTCGGCGGGAACGCCTTCGAGTGGGAGGCCGGCCTTTTTCCACGCGTTGAGGCCGCCGCGAATGACGCGGGCATCGAAGCCTTTTTCTCTGAGTATATGCGCCACACGGGCGCTGGTGGCTTCGCTGTTTCAAGTGCAGTAGAGATAGATTTTCTCGGCCTCCGGAAGGGTGGCGATGGCGTCGGGGAGGCGGTTGGGTTCGAGGCGCTGGGAGCCCAGGATGCGTTGGGAATGGACGTCGTAGTAGCCGTGGGAGCGGACGTCGAAGACGGGGCCGTCGACATCGGCGGAGTCGACACGGGGGACGGCGCGGTAGACACGCGACTTCCAGGTGAGCCAGAGGCGATAGGTGACCCAGGCGAGGAAGGCCAGGAAGAGTACAAATTCGATGACGTTACCGGCGCGGCCCATGGTGTCGAGTAGGGTGGCGAGGAGGTCACGGAAGGCGAAGCCGACGCCGATATAGGCACCGACGTAGAGGATGATGCCGGCCAGATCGAGGAGGAGAAATTGGGCGAAGGGCATGCGCATGGAGCCGGCCAGCGGCGGGGCCATGGTGTTGAGACCGGGGACGAATTTGGCGAAGACGAGGACGGCGCGGCCGCGGCGGTAGAAGGCTTCGGCGGAGGTGAGGATGCAGGAGTCCGGATTGGTGGAGACGCGGCAGAGAATGCCGAGGAGCCACCAGCCGGTGTTGCGGCCGAGGAAGAAATAAATGACATCGCCGAGGAGGAAGGCGGCGATGCCGGCGAGGAGGGCGTTGCCGAGGGCGAGTTTGCCAAGGGCAACGAGGGCGCCGGCGGTTAGCAAGGCGACGGCGGCGGGCACGGGGAGGCCGAGGGCTTCCACCAGACAGAGTGCGAAGAGGAGCCCGGCGCCGTGACGAGAGAGTGTTTCGGCCCAGTTCCCCATTAGCGTTAGTTTACTGTACGGGCGCGATTTGGCATTGGATTTCTAGTATTCATACCAATCCGAGTGGGCCGACCAGCCCTTGCACTGGTGGCACTGGGTGGAGTGCCATTGCTTGACGCAACCGGGGCAGACGCCGCCGGTGTCGAAGGTGTGCCATTCGTGGCCGCAGAGGCAGCCCCAGAGTTCGTCACTCGGGGGTTCCCAATCGCAGAGGGGGCAGCGGATACGCGGGCCGGTGAGGCAGGACCCGATGCCTGATTTCTCGTCTGTGATGACTTGGCTCACGGTTGTATGGATTCATAAAACCGGTGAAAAGTTTCCGGTATAGTAACAGGCATGCCGCGCAAAATGACGATGTGCCTGACGCCCGGATCGATTGGCGTGAAGGCGAACCAGATGGAGACGATTCAGTACGCTCATCACTATGGCTACGAGGCGGTACAGCCGTATGGGGAAGAGTTGGCGGCGATGAGCGCGGCGCAGTTGGACGAGTGCAACGGACGGCGGAAAGAGTACCGGTTGCAGTGGGGACAGGGTGGGATGGGGGCGGATTTCCGGAAGGATGAGGATACGTTCAGGAAGGATCTGGCGGGGTTACCGGCGATTGCAGCGGCGTTTCAGAAGGCTGGGGCGACGCGGGTGGGGACTTGGATCTCGCCACAGCACGACACGTTGCCATACGGCGCCAACATGAAGCAGCACGCGCGGCGGCTGAAGGAAGTAGCGAAGGTGTTGGGCGACCACGGGTTACGGCTGGGGTTGGAGTATGTGGGGCCGAAGACATTGTGGACGGCGAAGCGGTTTCCGTTCGTGCATACGATGGCGGAGATGAAGGAGTTGTTGGCGGAGATTGGCGCGGGGAACACGGGGTTTGTGTTGGACACGTGGCACTGGTACACAGCTGGAGAGACGGCGGCGGATTTGGCGACGTTGAAGAACAGCGACGTGGTTTGCATCGATCTGAACGATGCGCCGGCGGGGGTGCCAGTGGAGCAGCAGATCGACAGCAAGCGCGAGATTCCGATGGCGACCGGGGTGATTGATACGGGGGCGTTTTTGAACGCACTGGCAGGGATTGGGTGTGATGCGCCGATCCGTTGCGAACCGTTCAATGCGGCGCTGCGGGCGAAGCCGAAGGAAGAGATTCTGGCGACGGTGGCTGAGTCGATGAAAAAAGCGTTTGCTTTGCTGAAGAGTTGACATTCTGCAACTTCACAGTACGGGAAAGATCTGGTATACTCGGGGCATCGAGCCCTTGGCAGTAAGTGCCGCTAAACAATCGAGGTGGTGCCGATCCCAAGGGCAATTCTTTATCTGACCCATGTGTCTCGACATGGGGAAGGAGCAAGACCGGTTATGCCAACAGCCATCATGGTGGATGGCGGTTTCTTCCTGCGTAGATACCGCATTTTGAAGGGTCACACGACGGATGCCCGTCAGGTGGCGAAAGATTTGTTCACTTGGTCCTTGAAGCATTTGGAGGGCAAGAACAACGAATTGCGAGAGTTGTACCGGATTTTCTATTACGACTGCCCGCCATTGGACAAGAAGATCTTCCATCCGATCACGAAGCAGCTGGTGGATTTGGGGAAGAGCGAAGAGGCGATATTCCGTTCGGGCGTGCATTCGGAGTTGCGTAAGCTGCGCAAAGTGGCGCTGCGGCAGGGGCGCTTGGCCGATTACGGGAACTGGGTGTTGGAGCCGGCGAAGTTGAAGCAGGTGATTGCCGGGACGTTGATGCCTTCGGATTTGAAGCCGGAGGACGTGAGCTACGAGGTGCGGCAGAAGGGCGTCGATATGCGTATCGGCCTGGACATCGCGTCGCTTACGTTTAAGAAGCAGGTGGATCAGATCGTGCTGATCGCCGGCGATGCGGACTTCGTGCCGGCGGCGAAACTGGCGCGGCGGGAAGGGATTGACTTCATCCTGGACCCGATGTGGAAAGAGATCTCCGACGAGTTGCACGAGCACATCGACGGGTTGAAATCGACGTGTCCGCGACCGGGCGTGGCCCGGAGGATGCGCGAGGCCGAGGACTCGCATTCGCATCACGAAGCACCGGCGGCGGGCGGCGACGACGTGAAGCCGTTTCCGGCGCGGGAGTTTCCGCGGAACCAGCCGTTAGTGCCGCAGGGACGGGCGCCGATGCGGCGATTCCTGGAGCGTCGCGTGGCGATTGAAGAAGGCAACAGCTAGGTTGATTTTGTAACGGTTTTGTGAGCCCGGCGGCCCGTGTCGCCGGGCTTTCTGTTTCTGTGGAAAACCAATAAAAACAGGGCATCGGCGACATGGCTGCGGTAGAATAAGAGCACGCCCATATGCCGGTTGAATCTGTGTTTTTCGTAGTCTTTTTCGCTGTCTGTTAATGGCTAATCCGTGCGCATCGGGGGCGACGATCCAGGACATGCTCGACGCTCTGGAAACAGAAGTCGAGGCACTGCGTTCGCTTGCGAATTTAGCGGTTCCGCGCGGTTTTGCCGTCGTCGCTCCGTCGGCGGTACGAGCCGAAATGGAGAAGGCGTCGTTGAGCGCGACGGAGTTCGCCCGGATCGCGGGAGTGTCACGAGAAGACGTGGAAGACTGGCTGGGGAACAAGATACCCACGCCGGCGTGGGTTTTAACGACCGTGCAACTTGCCGCGCAACTGACGCCGTCGGTCCGACGGAAGATGGTGCGGCAGCCGCTTGGTCAAGCCATCATACCCATACAGAGAGTTCATCCTTTCTCTCGCATCGAGGATCTTTAAACGTAATGAGCACTGCAACCATGATTGACAAGTCGAAAACGGCCGGAGCGGGCGCCAAGCCCCGTCTGGTTTTGACGCACGGGGAAAAGGGGGGCGTGGGCAAGACGACGGTAGCCCGCCTGATCGCCGACTTTCTGGCTTCCCGTGAGACGGCTTTCCGCGCGTTTGACGCCGAAGGGCAGGCGGGTCAACTGCTGCGCTTCCACCCGGCACAGACGTCGGCGGTAGAAGTGGACAAGGCCGCGGCGATTGCCCCGGTGTTGGATTTCCTGATGGACGGCAACCCGAAGCGGTTGGCGCTGGTGGATCTGGGCGCGCGGTCGGGCGAAGACTTGAAAGAGTGGCTGTACAAGGGCGGCGCGCTGGAAGAAGCCGAGACGGGCGCATTGGGCATCACGGTGATCTATGTTCTGGGCGGCGCGGTGGATAGCGTTGGCCATTTGAAGGAATGCTTCGCGGCGCTGGGCAACGAAGTGGAGTACGTGGTTGTGAAAAACTTTGGCGTGGCGGCGAAGTTCGACGTCTACGACGGTTCGAACATCCGCAAAGACCTGCTGGCGGCTGGGGCGAAAGAGATTTCGATTCCGGCGCTGGATGGGACTGTGTACCAGTCTGTTGACAAGTCGAGCCTGGCGTTTTCGGCGTTCACCGAAGGCGAAGCGGGCTACACGGAACGGCGCTATTGCCGTACGTGGCTGCGCGAGTGCTTCACGGCGCTCGAAGAAGTTTCGGCGTCGCTTCAGGGCTAGCCGATTGCTTGAAAAAGGGGGCGCTGCACCGCCCCCTTTTTTCTATTTAGCGAAGAGTGAGTTTCAGGGCGAGTTGGAGGACGAGCGAGTCCTTCGAAACGCGGATGGATTGGACGGCGAGATCGTCCACTTTTTTAGCGAACGGGACGCCGGGTTGTTCGGCTTCCAGGGCGCGTTTGAAATCGGGCGCGAAGTCGTAGACAAGGACGCGCGGGATGGTTTCGGCCAGGGCTTTGCAGACGGCGCGGGAGTACATGCCGTTGCGGCCATCGCTGGCTACCTCGACGTCGCGGAGGCGGAGGATGCTTTTGTCGGCGTAGGGGGTCATGCGGACTACGACGTCGAAGGAATCGCCCAAGCCGACGCAGCGGCTGAAGACGTCGAGGGCAGAGCGGCCGCTGAATTTGGCGCGGACGACGAGGCGGCCATCGGCTTCGCCGACGCGGGGATTTTCCAGGTAGGCGAAGCTGCAACGCTGCGCTTTGCTGCCTTTGACGTATTTGCGGCCCTCTTCGGTGAAGACCTGGGCGGCGATTACTTTTTGCAGGACGCCGAAGGTGAGGTGGAGTTCAACCTGGGCGAAGGCGGGCAGAGTGGCAAGCAGGAGGAGCAGCGTTTTCACGCCATGGGCTCCATGGGAAACATGGGGCGGCGGCGATACTGATAGGTGAAGCTGGCGGGGTCGTTGGCGGTGGGGCCGGGGGTATCGACGAGGACGATTTCGGCGGCGACTTCGCGGTAGGCGGCTTGCGGGGCGACAACGCCTTTGACGATGAGAATATCCTTTGTTTCCGGGATGACGCCGACGCTGCGGATCTGTTCGAGGCTCATGGGCGCCATGCGGCGGGTGGTGAGAATTACCGTGTGATTTTCGGGGGTTTCGACGACGGCGGTGAGGCCCTGGTCACAGTGCATCCAGCCACCGTGACGGACCTTGCGTTCGGTGAACAGACCGTCGGAGAGGAGCTTCACGTGGCCGGCGCAGAAGCCCAGATTGATCTCTTTGCCGACGCCGGCGGCGACGCAGCGGTCAACCTGCGCGGGGGCGTAGAGGACGACCAGGGCATTGCGGGATCCCTGGCGGAGGCACTCTTCGAAGAGGACGAGGGAATCGGCCGCGGAGCCGCCGCCGACGTTGTCGCCGATGTCCATGAGGACGACGGGTTTGGCGGGGGCAATGGCCGCGGCCGCGACGGCTTCGGCGGGGGTGGGGAGTTTGGCGACGAGTTCGTCGCGGCGGGCCCAGGCGCGGGAGGCGAGGTATTCGACGGCGCGGTTGGCAAGGGCTTGATCGTTATCGGCGACTGCTAGGAAGGTGGTGCCCATCTCTTCGACGTCGGCGTAATAGAAGCCGAGGCAGACGCTGGCGGAGAGGATGCCGGGCCATTGGAGGACGTCTTCGAGATCGCGGAAAAGGAAAAGGTCGCTGGTTTTTTGGACAGCAATGGGGACGGCGAGGGGCGGGGCGGCGAGAGCCATTACGGGTTTGATGTGGCCGCGGAGGACTCCGCTGAGAAGGCGGGCTGCTTCGGCGCCGCGGGCGCGCTGATCGAGGTGGGGGTTGGAACGGTAGGCGACGATGGCGGTGGCGCGGTCGCCCATTTGTTGGGAGACGTTGGCGTGGAGATCGAGCGTGACGACGATGGGGAGCGCGTCGCCCACGCGGGCGCGGAGGCGGCGGAGGATTTCGCCATCGGCATCGCGGTGGGTTTCGCTGACGGTGGCGCCGTGGAGGGCGACCAGGAGGCCGTCGAGCGGGCCCATCGTGTCGAGCGCGCCGATGAGAGCGGTGGCAATGCGTTCGAAATCTTCGGTAGCGATGGCGCCGCTGGGAACGGCGTAGGTGGAGAAACCGGGAACGGCATCGAGCCCTTCGGCGGCGCAGCCTTCGAAGAAGCCGCCTATTTCGTGGTGGGCGGTCTGCCAGTGTTGGCGCAGGGCTTCGCCCGTTGTCATTGATGTGGAGGCAAAATCCTCCCAGCGGGTGGGCACCCCGAGGAACGTGTTCGATTCGTGGAGGAAGCCGAGGATACCGATGCGGGGCTGGGACACGAACTCATCGTACTATTTCCGTGTGATTCTTATGAACAGAATGGGTGCATAAGGAATATACGAGAGTGATGAAACTACTGGCTTCGCTGTTGTGCGCGGCCACACTACTGGCTGAAGGCGCTTTGCGCCTGACGGTGATTGATTCTACGGCCGCGCCGATGCCGGCCGCTGGCACGTTGAATGAGCGACGATTCTCGACCGACGGGAAGGGCGTGGCGAACGTGCGTGGACTGGCGGCGGGGCGGTACCGGCTGACGGTGACGCGGGCCGGGTTCGCGACGCAGGTAATGGATGTTTCCGTGGCCGATGGGGCGACGGTCGAACAGACCGTTACGCTGCGCGTGGCAGTGGCCAATAGTGCGATTGACGTGGTGGAGGCGACACCGCTGCCGGGAATGAATTTGAACCGCAACGAGGTGCCGACTCCGGTGCAGACGGCGAATTCCGCGGACTTTGCGAGTACCAACGCCCTGGACCTGACGGAGCTTTTGAACCGGCGCATGCGGGGGGTGCACATCAACCAAATTCAGGGCAACCCGGTGCAGCCCGACTTGAACTATCGCGGCTATACGGCCAGCCCGCTGCTGGGCACGCCGCAAGGAGTTTCGATCTACATGGACGGGGTGCGGCTGAATCAGCCGTTTGGCGATGTGGTGAGTTGGGACTTGATTCCGCGGGTGGCGATTGCGGAGATGGCGTTTATGCCGGGATCGAATCCGTTGTTCGGGCTGAACACGCTGGGCGGAGCGCTGTCGCTTCGCACGAAGAGTGGGGCCACGAATGGCGGCACGGCGCTGCAGGTGAGCGGTGGCAGTTTTGGGAGGAAAATGGCCGATTTCGAACATGGCGGGGCGGCGGCGAATGGGCTGCATTGGTATCTGGCTGGGAATCTGTTTTTTGAAGACGGGTGGCGGGAGTCGTCGCCGTCGAACGTGCGGCAGCTGTTTTCGAAATTCGGGCGGCAGCGGGAGAAGACCTCGGTGGACGTGGCGTTTTCGTATGCGAATAATGCGCTGAACGGGAATGGGCTGGGCGAGCAGCGGGACCTGGCGCGGCGGTATGCGAGCGTCTATACGAAGCCGGATATCAACACGAACCGGTCACCGTTTGTGAACGTGACGGTGCGGCATACGGCGACGGCACGGGTGACGTTTTCGGGGAACGTATATTACCGCCACATTGCCAATACGGCGTTCAATGGGGACAGCAATGAGGACTCGCTGGACCAGTCGGTATATCAACCGAGCGCGGCCGATATTCGCGCGCTGACGGCGGCGGGATACACGGGATTTCCGTTGAGCGGGGCGACGGCGGCGAACACGCCGTTTCCTTTCTGGCGGTGCATTGCGCAGGTGTTGCAGAAGGACGAGCCGGCGGAGAAGTGCAACGGGGTGATTAACCGTTCGCGGACGGCGCAGCATAACTACGGGGCGTCGGGACAGGTGCACTGGTTTACGTCGCGGAGCCAGTTGACGGCGGGCGCGGCAATCGATCGCAGCAGCGTGGATTTTCAACAGACGTCGCAGTTGGGGTATTTGAATTCGGACCGTTCGGTGACCGGACTGAATGCATTTGGCGATGGGATCTCCGGCGGGACGGTTGACGGAGAGCCATATGACACGCGGGTGGACCTGTATGGGAAGATTCGCACGGCGAGCGTATATGCTACCGATAAGTTGACGTTGGGGCGGGCGTGGGGGTTAACGCTATCGGGCCGGTACAACCATACGCAGATCGACAACAGCGACCGGATCCGGCGGACGGCGGGGCCGGGATCATTGACGGGGACGCATGCGTTCGGGCGACTCAACCCGGCAGCGGGGCTGACGTATAACCCGACGAAACTGGTGAATCTCTACTTCAGCTACGGCGAGGGGAGCCGGGCGCCAACGTCCATTGAACTCGGCTGCGCGGACCCGAACGAGCCTTGCAAGCTGCCGAATGCGATGGCGGGGGATCCGCCGTTGCGGCAGGTGGTGACGCGGAGTTGGGATGCCGGTGTGCGGGGCACGTTTGAGAGCAATTGGAACTGGACGGCCGGGTGGTTCCGGGCGGATAACAGGAACGACATTCTGTTCGTGGCCGCGCCGCAGACGGGGTATGGGTATTTCAAGAACTTCGGGAAGACGCGGCGGCAGGGAGCGGAGTTCGACTTGAACGGCCGCGCGGGGCGGGTGACGGCGGGGGCGGGCTACACGTTTCTGAACGCGACGTATCAGAGTCCGGAGACGGTGAACGGAGAGTCGAACAGCTCGGGCATCAACCACATCGAGCCCGGCAACCGGATCCCGATGACGCCGCAGCACATGTTCAAGAGCTATGCCGATATTGCGGCGACGAAGAAGCTGACGGTGACGCTGGGCGCGGTGGTGATTTCCGGGTCGTATGCGCGCGGGAATGAGAATAATCAGCACCGTCCGGACGGGCGGCTGTTTTTGGGGCCGGGGGAGACGCCGGGGTATGGCGTGGTGAACCTGGGCGGCCGGTATGCGCTGCACCGGAGGGTGGAACTTTTTGCGCAGCTGAACAATCTTTTCGACCGGAAATACTACACGGCGGCTCAATTGGGCGCGACGGCGTTTACCGACGGCGGCCAGTTTGTAGCGCGGCCCTTTGCCGCGGTGAACGGAGTGTTCCCGGTTCGGCATGCGACCTTCTGCGCACCTGGAGCGCCGCGGGGGATTTGGGGCGGGATGCGGGTACGGTTCTGATCGGGTAGAGTATTCGGATGCGGACGATCCCGACAGACGCGGCGTTGCTGAACGAGTTGCTGGAGAGCAGCGCGCCGGAGGCGGTGTCGCTGGAGTCGGAAGTGACGGCGATGTTCGACACCTATCGCAACCCTCTACTGCGGTTTGCGCTTTCGCTGGGGCTGGCGGCCGCCGATGGAGAGGAAGTGATTCAGGAGGTTTTTCTGGCGCTGTTTCAACATCTGCGGGCAGGTAAACCGAAGGACAATTTGCGGAGCTGGTTGTTCCAGGTTTGCCATAACCGGGCGCTGAAACTGCGGCAGCGGCGGCCGGCGCCGGTGTTGGTTCCGACGGCGACGGCGACGCCGGAGGAGCAGGCGATTGCGCGGCAGACGAAGGAGCGGGTGGCGGCGGCGATCCGGACGTTGCCGGAGCAGGAGCGGGTTTGCCTGGCGCTTCGGGCGGAAGGGTTGCGGTACCGGGAAATTGCGGGTGTTCTGGGAATTTCGCTGGGCGGGGTGGCGATGGCGTTGGAACGCGCGGTGGGACGGCTGAGGGAGAAAGCATGACACACGTTGCCGACCATGAACTGCTGATGGACGCCGATGGGGAGTTGGAGGGGCAGCGCGCGTTCGATGTGCGGGCGCACCTTACGGCGTGCGCGGTGTGCAGGCGGCGGCAGTGCGAAATTCTGGAAGCCCTGGGGATGGCCGCGGAGGAGCACCTGGAGCAGGAGTTGCCACCGATCGACGGCGCGCGGACGATGCTGCAGGCGCGGTTGCGGCCCGACCGACGGCAGCGCACGTTCGCGGTGGCGGCGCTGGCGGCGGCGGCGTGTTTGCTGGTGATTCAGTTCCTGCCGGAGCGGGCGACCGGGTTGATGCCGAGAGCCGAGTTGACACCGGGCGCGGTGCGCGAGGTGAGCACGGAGGCGATGTGCGCGGTGGGCGAGGACACCGACCGGCGGGAAATTCCGCACGAGGTGGCGGTGGAGGTGTTCCGGAAGTATGGGATCCACGACCCGCGGCCGCGGGCGTTCGAGGTGGATTACCTGATTCCGCCGGACCTGGGCGGGGCGGGCGATGTGCGGAACCTGTGGCCGCAACCCTACAACGAAGGCACGTGGAATGCGCGGGTGAAGGACGCGCTGGAAGACCGGCTGCGGACGATGGTTTGCGCCGGGACGGTGCCATTGGACGTGGCGCAGAAGGAGTTGGCGGAGGACTGGATTGGCGCGTATCGGAAGTATTTCGGGTCACGGGATCCGCTGCCGGTCCACGTGGCGTTTGTGAAAGACAGGCCCTGGGAGTAAGGGCCGATTACCAGAAGCCGATGAGCTTCCACCAGGCGGCGCCGATGACGAGCCAGATGGCGACGTTGACGAGCGAAACCAGGAAGCCGATGCGCCACCATTCGCCTTCGGTGACGTAGCCGGCCCCGAAGAAGACGGGCGCCGAGCCGGTGCCGTAGTGGGTAATGCCGGCGTTGAGATTGGAGAAATAGGCGATGGGCAGGGCGGCGAGCATGGGGGGCGCGCCGGTGGCGAGGGCGGCGGTGAAGAAGGCCGGGTAGAGCGCGGTGACCTGCGCGGTCATGCTGGCGAAGGCGTAGTGAATGTAGAAGTAGACGACGGCGAGGAGCGTCAGCGCGAGGGGCCAGGCGAGGCCGTGGAGATGTTGGAAGAGCGCTTCGGAGACCACCTTCACGACGCCGCCGGAGTTGAGTTCATCGGCCATCATGATAAGCGGGGCGAACCAGAGGAGCACGTCCCAGGCCTTGGTTTCGCCGATGAGTTCGTCCCAGGTGAGGAGGCCGCCGAGCAGTTGGGCGCAGATGCCGGTAAGGGCGACGAAGGCGTTGCCGATGCCGTGCCAAGGGGAGGTGACCCAACCGAACATGACGGCGAAGAGGATGGCGATGAGGCCCTGTTCGGCGCGTGTTAGCGGGCCGAGTTCATTGAGCTTTTCGGCGGCGAGGGCGCGGGCCGGGGCGGTGTCCTGGATATCGGGCCGATGCCAGCGGTGGATGAACCAGGGCACGGCGAGGAGGGAGCAGAGCGCGGGGACCGATGAGCCGGCGAGCCAGCCGAGCCAGGTGATTTCCACCTTGCCGATTTTCATGGCGAACTGGGCGATGAGCGGGTTGGCGACCATGCTGGTGAGGAAGACGCCAGAGGCGAGATAGTTGCCGTGGAAGCAGACGAGCATGAGGAACGAGCCGATCTTGCGGGCTGTGGGGCCGGGTTCGGAGGCGAAGGCCAAGGCGAGCGAGCGCGTGACGGGGAAGACCACTCCCCCGCCCCGGGCGGTATCGGACGGGACAAACGGCGCGACCAGCATGCCGGCGGAGACGACGGCGTAGCCGAGGCGGAGGGGAGTGGTGGCGAAGCGGCGGATGAGCAAGTAGGCCACGCGCATGCCGAGACCGGTGGTGGAGATGGCGCGCGCGAAGAGGTAGGCGGAGAAGATGAGCCAGACGGTTTGGTTGGAAAAGCCCAGCAGAACGCGGTTGGCCGGAACGGTGCCGGTGAGGGCGAGCAGCGTCATGGAGATCATGACGCTGACGCCCATGGGCGCGGGGCGCACTACGAGCGCGAGGATGGTGGCGATGAAGACCGCCAGTAATTGACGCTGGTTCGGGGCGAGACCGGGCAGGGGCGCGAAGTAGAGGAGCGCGCCCGGGAGGAGCACGGCCAGCCAGCGATTCAGGGTGGAGGCGTTGGGAGACAGAGCACTATCATAACTTTCCTTATGGCTTGGGGAGGATCTGGATATCGCCGAGCCAGTATTCGAGGTCCTGGGGGCGGTGGTAGAGCGCGGCTTTGATACGGAGTCCGGGGGCGAGTTTAGCCAGATCGGCCTTCTCTTTAATGGGGAACTCCATGGTCATACCGCGCATCCAGACCTTGCCTTCGGCGTTCTGGATGTTGCCGTGGCGGACGAGGGCAAGGCGGTGAACGGCGTCGACGCGGATGACGTCGCCTTCGAGTTCATAGCGGTCCGTCGGGATGTTGTCCGCTTTTGGCGGGCCGCAGGAGAGGGCACCGAGTAGAAGAGCGAGGAGCGCCAGGCGGCTAGGCATGTTTTCGTTTCTCCTGCGCGGAGGCGGGGGGCGGCGGCCCATCCCAGAGGTCCCATTCATCATCCGGTGGGAGCGGGAGCGCGTCGGGAGGGCGTTGGGTACGCAGGCGATTGAGGATGAGCCCAAGCGCGGCGAGACCGGCGGCGCAGGCGGCGACCGGGGTCCAGGTTAACCAATGACCCGCGGAGCCGTCCGGGGTAGCCAGGATGCGGCGGGAGTATTGGGTGAGCAGTGCCTGTTTGATCTGGCCGTCGTCGTGGCCGAGGGCGATGCGACGGCGAATGTCGGCTCGCATTTCGTCGGCCTTCGGGGATTGATGGGTGAGCAGATTTTCGCGCCAGCAGCAGGGGGCGACGAAGGAGCGGAAGAGACGGGAGAGTCTGGGGTCGCCGTTGGACGGATCACCCCGTAATGGGCCTGCCGCGAGGGCGGCGAGGGGAATGAAGAATACACCTCTACGGTGCATGGAGGCCTCCTTGGTGTTCGATTGGTTATGCAGTGGTTTAGGCGTCGAACGGAGGCGGCGGGCGTTGGAAGAGTTGGACGGTGCGGACGGATGGGTGGACGTGCGTCGCGAAGAGGGCGAGGGGAACTGGACAGGCTGGCGGCGGGCAATGCGACGGCTGAACGCGGGAGGGCGACAGGGAAACGGATTGGCCGGGGAGGGCCCGAGCGGAACATTTGGCGGGGCAGGCGGCGGCCGATATGGCCGGTTGGTTGAGGGAGTGCGGACGGTGGCGGCAGCAGGATTTCGCGCCCGTGCGACAGCATTGTTTGCCACAGGCGGTTTGGAAAGAAAGCAGGGCGAGAGCGTCGGGGGCGAGGAGGGCGAGCGTCAGGCACAGCGCGGCCAGCCCGCGCAATAAGCGGGGTAGCGGTGAGAACGCTGTGAGCAGGCTGAGAAACATGCGCGGGGGCACGATTCCTTTCGCGATTCAGAACAGGAAGGGGTTCTTCAGGCGAGAGGAGCAGGCGGGCCGCGCAGATGGGCGGCGGGTGCGGATTGGTCCCGCCATCCGATGGAGTGCCAGGGGGCAAGAGCCGATACAACCGACAGGGAGACGGCTGATTGGGCAACGACGGCGGCGCCCGCGTGGCCGGCGGCAGAGGACGGCGCCGACGGGTACTGGCCGCAGTGGGGAGTTGCGTTGAGTAACGCGGCACCTGGCAAATCAGCAGGCGTGGCGCGTTTGGCGCATCCGTGTTTGCCGTCGCGGCGGCAGCAGGCAGGGAGGTTTTCTTCCGCGGTCGCGGGGAAGGCGGCGAGCAGCGGCGCGAGCAGCGTGAGGCTAAAAAGGAACAACAGCGAACTGGAGATGAACCGCCGCAAGAATTCGATTCTAGCGGAGTTTGCCAGCCCCGCCACGGTCGCGCTACGCTTATTGGAGAACCGACCGAGTAATTCCACAATTCGCCAGAATCGCGCGCGGGAGAGACCTCTTTGTTGAGGCGCCGAAGGAGCAAGAGCCCCGGAAACTCTCAGGCAAAAGGACCGCCTCGATTCTTCTAAACCATCTGGAAAGTGGCTCCGCAAGAGCCCGCCGAAGAGATAACTTTTTCAGGCACCAAAGACAGAGCGGGCAGACAAGGATCCGTCATGCCTGCAAACACCAAGACTCTTGCCGCCGATTTTGCCGCCCGTCACATTGGGCCTTCTCCCAGTGACGTGGATGCGATGCTGACAACGCTGGGCGTGCCGTCGCTCGACGCATTGATCGGCCAGACTGTTCCGGCTTCGATCCGCCATCCGCGGCCGCTCGAACACGGGCCGGTGATGAGCGAAGTGGAAGTTCTGACGCACATGCGGGAAATTGCCGCGAAGAACCAGATCTTCACCAGCTTCATTGGCATGGGGTATCACGGCACGCACCTGCCTGGCGTGATTCTACGGAACATCTTGGAGAACCCGGCTTGGTACACGGCCTACACGCCGTATCAACCGGAGATCTCGCAGGGGCGGCTGGAGGCATTGATCAACTACCAGACGATGATCACGGATCTAACAGGGCTGGACGTGGCGAACGCCTCCCTGCTGGACGAGGCGACGGCGGCGGCAGAGGCGATGACGGTGGCGCGCCGAGTGGCCACGCAAAAAGAGAACAAGTTTTTCGTTGACCACGATGTGCACCCGCAAACACATGCGTTGATCGTGACGCGCGCGCAACCGCTGGGGCTGACGGTCGTCAGCGGCGACCCGATGACGGCGGACTTTGCAGGCTGCTTCGGAGCGATCTTCCAGCACCCCGGTTCGCATGGCGCAATCCGCGACTTGCGCGGGCCGATTGCGAAGGTGAAAGCACAGGGCGGCGTGCCGATTGTGGCGGCCGATCCGCTGGCGCTGACGGTGCTGGCGTCGCCGGCGGAGTTGGGCGCGGAGATTGCGTTGGGATCCACGCAGCGGTTTGGCGTGCCGATGGGCTACGGCGGCCCGCACGCGGCGTATCTGGCGGTGAAGGACGCCTACAAACGGCATATGCCGGGGCGATTGGTGGGCGTGTCGATTGACGCGCATGGCAGCAGCGCGTACCGGCTGGCATTGCAGACGCGCGAACAGCATATTCGCCGCGAGAAGGCGACGTCGAACATCTGCACGGCGCAGGTGCTGCTGGCGGTGATTGCGTCGATGTACGCGGTCTACCATGGGCCGGAGGGGTTGACGCACATAGCCGATCAGGTGCGGCGGCGCACGGCAGTGCTGGCGGCGGGGTTGCGGCAACTGGGCTTCACGCTGCGGCACGATGCGTTTTTCGACACCATCACCGTGGAGACGGGCGACCGGACGGCGGAGATTGTGGCGCGCGGCGCGGCGGCGAAGATGAACTTCCGCGTCGGCCCGAATTCGCTGGGCGTGACAACAGACGAGACGACGACGGCGGCGCTGATTGAAGCGGTTTGGCTGGCCTTCAGCGGCCAGACGCTGGCCTATGATAGCGTGGCCGCAGAGCCGGTAACGCCGGCCGGACTGGCGCGCGAATCGGCATTCCTGACGCACCCGGTGTTCCACCGCTACCGCAGCGAGACGGAGATGCTGCGCTATCTGCGGAAGCTGTCGGACCGCGATCTGGCGTTGGACCGCGCGATGATTCCGCTGGGTTCGTGCACGATGAAACTGAATGCCACCACCGAGATGATTCCGGTGACCTGGCCCGAGTTCGGCGCGCTGCATCCGTTTGCGCCGGCCGAGCAGGCGGCGGGGTATCACGAGATGTTCGCGGCGCTGGAAAAAGACATCTGCGAAGTGACCGGTTATGACGCCGTCAGCCTGCAACCGAACTCCGGCGCGCAGGGCGAATACGCCGGACTGCTGGCGATTCGCGGGTATCACATCGCCCGCGGCGACGGGCACCGGACAATCTGTCTGATTCCTTCTTCGGCGCACGGCACCAACCCGGCGTCGGCCCACATGGTGGGGTATGACGTCGTAGTGACGTCTTGCGACGCCGATGGCAATGTGGACCTGGGCGACCTGCGGGCGAAGGCGGAGTTGCATGCCGCGAAGCTGGCGGCGGTGATGGTAACGTATCCCTCGACGCACGGCGTGTTTGAGGAAGAGATCCGCGAGATCTGCAACATCATCCACTCGCACGGCGGGCAGGTGTACCTGGACGGGGCGAACTTTAATGCACAGGTGGGCATTTCGCGGCCCGGCGATTTCGGCTCCGACGTTTCGCATTTAAACCTGCACAAGACGTTCTGCATCCCGCACGGCGGCGGCGGCCCGGGGATGGGTCCGATCGGCGTGAAGGCGCATCTGGCGCCGTTCCTGCCGGGCCATCCGTTGACGCGGCCGGACGCGCCGGTGGGACCGGTTTCGGCGGCGCCGTATGGCAGCGCGTCGATCCTTCCCATCAGCTATACCTACATCCGCATGATGGGCGGCGCGGGGCTGAAGCTGGCGACCGAAGTCGCCATTCTGAACGCCAACTACATTGCGTCGAAGCTGGACGCGTACTTCCCGGTGCTATACAAGAATCACAACGGCCGTGTGGCCCACGAGTGCATTCTGGATCCGCGCCCGTTGAAGGACCTGTGCGGAGTGACGGTGGACGATATCGCCAAGCGGCTGATCGACTACGGGTTCCACGCGCCGACGATGAGCTTCCCGGTTCCGGGAACGCTCATGATTGAACCGACGGAATCGGAATCGAAGTACGAACTCGACCGCTTCATCGACGCGATGATCGCCATTCGCAAGGAGATCACCGCGGTGGAAGGCGGGCGGTTCAAGATCGAGGATTCCCCGCTCCGGCACGCGCCGCACACGACGCAGTGCATTGCGCAGGAGAGTTGGACGCGGCCTTATGCGAGGACCGAAGGGTGCTTCCCGGCCGGGTCGGCAAAGGCTGACAAGTATTGGCCGCCGGTGTCGCGTATCGACAACGTCTACGGGGACCGAAACCTGGTTTGCGTGTGCCCGCCGATGGAAGAGTACGCCGACGCGAAGGCATAACCGATGTTGCGACGGGCGTTCGTTGCGGGACTTCCGCTGCTGGCCGGGGCTCAAACCGCTCCGGCCGTACCACCGATTCGCGGGCTAAGCCGGACGAATCTGTTGGAGTACCGGAAGGGCGACGGGAAGATTCGAATCGCGCGCACGGCGAAGGAGTGGGAGTGGCGGCGACGCGAGGCGCTGGCGGGAATGCACGAGTTGACGGGGCCGTTGCCGGGCCGGGAGAAGCGTTGTCCGCTAGCGGTGACGGTGGAGAACGAGACCGACATGGGCAGCTATGTGCGGCGGGCGATCACGTATTCCTCCGAGCCGGGCTCGCGGACGACGGCGTTTCTCTGCATCCCGAAAACGGCGCTCGCCGGAAAGGCGACGGCGGCGGTGCTTTGTTTGCATCCGACCGATAACGTCGCGGGCTACAAGGTGGTGGTGGGGCTGGGCGGACGGCCGCACCGGCAGTATGCAGCAGAATTGGCCGAGCGGGGGCTCGTGACGATCTCGCCGAGCTACGTGCAACTGGCCGATTACCAGCCGGACCTGGACGCGCTGGGGTATCAGAGCGGGACGATGAAAGCGATCTGGGACAACGTGCGGGCGATGGATTTGCTCGACGGGCTGCCATTCGTGAAACGGGGGCGGTATGGGGCGATTGGGCACTCACTGGGCGGGCACAACGCGATCTATACGGCGGTGCACGACGCGCGAATTCGGGTGATGGTTTCCAGTTGCGGGTTCGATTCGTTTCTGGACTACTACGGCGGGAATGTGAAGGGCTGGGTGCAGCCACGCTATATGATGCGTATGGGAAATTACGTTGGAACTCCGGAACGAATTCCGTTTGATTTTTACGAGCTAATTGCCGCATTGGCGCCGCGGCCGTTGTTTGTCAACGCGCCGCTTCGGGATGCCAACTTCCGGGCGGCGAGCGTGGACCGGATCTTTGCATCGGCGCGGGCTGTTTATGGTCTTTGGGGCGCGGAGGCGAAGTTGGCCGTGGCGCACCCTGACAGCGAGCACGACTTCCCGGATGCGGAGCGAATGCGCGCCTATGAGTGGATTGGGCATTCACAAGATTTAACGTAAAGTCCACGTTATTTTTGGTCGATACTATTAAGGTGCCTTCCTACGCAGAAGGGCCGTTTCTACCTGGAGTATTGAGCGTTCGCAGGCGCCTGCTTGAGCTCTTTATCTGCCTTACCACATCGCTGTCGCTGCTGGCGATCTCCCCGGAAGATCGCGTGGGATCGTTGTCGGTTAGCCATTGGGGAGCCCAGAACGGCATTCCGGAGGAGACGTTTTCGGCGTTGATCGCGCCCGGCGACGGCTATGTCTGGCTGGCTTCGAACGATGGGGTGGTCCGGTTCGATGGACAGCGGGCACAGGTGTTGCGCCTGGGCGATCGGTTCCGGCCAATGGGAACCGGAAGTTGCAGCGGTAGCACGTTGAGTTCTTTGCTGCTGGGACCGGACAAGAACGTGTGGGTGGGCGCGTCGAGCGGATGTATTTTTCACGTGAAGCGGGACCGCTTCGGTGGTTTCGCCAATTTTCAGTTATCGGCGATGGAAGCACCGAATGCGGGCCGGGAAGTGAACGCCGTATTGGCGATGCGAATTTCGCCCGACCAACGGCGGGTGGAGATCTCCCGGCGAGCGGCGATCAGCACGGTGGAGACAGCGACTTTTCTTGCGGCCCAACCGGGAGGACTCCAGAAAAGCTCCCCGGAAGTGGTGACGCATCCCGCTCCGTCCGGGCGTCGTCTGACATATACCGCACGGGGTGACGACGGCAAGCTGTGGGCGCTGATGAGCGATGGGAAACTCTACGAAGGACAGAGCCCGGGGCCGGGTTGGACCCCGGTGGCGGGCTGGTCGCAGGGGGCCGGCGTCACCGCGCAACGGCTATTGGCGGGTCGGAATGGAGCGGTGTGGATCGCGACGACGCGCGGCGTGGTCGAGTTGAAGGACGGAACGATTCGGGAGTGGGGCGTGAAAGACGGACTGCCGGCGGCCAATGTGCTGTCGCTTCACGAGGATCGAGCCGGGTGCCTGTGGATGGGTTTGCAGCAATTCGTTTCGCGGTTATGCCGGGGGAAGATTGAATCGATATCGGTTGGCGCCGAGCAGGAGGAGATGCTGTCGGCCATCACCGAGGATCCGCAGGGGAACTTGTGGATGGGCGGACGCTGGGGGAATCTGTTCCGATTGAGTCCGGCCAATTTCCTGAGTTTCACGCGGCGGGAGGGGTTGCCGGAAAGCCACCTCACAGGCGTGACGGTGGACCGGGAGGGCGCGGTTTGGGGAAGCCTCAAGGATACCGGACTTGTGCGGATCGTCGACGGCCGAATTACGGACAATCCGCGGGGCACCGGATTCAATCAGACGCAGGCGCTGGTGGCCTATCCCGCAGGGGGCGTGCTGGCGGCCAGTTCAACGGGGCTATATCGCGTGGACCGGAATGGGCACAGCCCCGTGCGAGTTAATGGACCCGTCCAGTTTGAAGGGCTGACGGCCCTCGACTGGGAAACGAGCGGCAATCTGCTCCTGTCGACCGGCGCTGGCCAATACAGGCTTCGCCCATCGCCGACGGGTGAGCCGTTTACCGCGGAAGTACTGACGGGGCCGGCGCGCATCCGCCAATGGACGAAAGATCCGGCGGGACGGGTATGGGCTCTCGCTCAGTTCGCGGGCCTTCACTATCTCGACCAAGGCGAATACCGGCCGGCCGTGAACGCGGAACGCGGACGGGCCCGAGCCTGGTACAGCATCCGGTCCGATGCAGAAGGCCTGTTGTGGATCGGAACCACGGATGGCCTGGAGATCTACTCGACACGCGAAAAGCGGTTCCTGACACAAAGACCGATCCTCTTCGGAGACCAAGTCTTCCACACCAGTGAAGACCGCTTCGGCAAAGTCTGGTGCGCCACGCGCCAGGGGTTGGTTCGATTCGCTCGCAGCCGCGCGCTGGAGTTGGCGTCGGGCGTCGGCGACGAATCGCTTCGGCAGACCTTTTACGAACGCTACGGCGAGGCGCAGGCACTGCCGACGACGAACTTCGGCCTCGTCACCTCATCAACTGGGGCAACGGCGCCCGACGGACGAATCTGGATTCCTGGCTTGCTGGGGCTCGTCTCCGTGCAACCGGCCGACTTTGAACGGACACCCCGCCCTCCGGCGGCGGTGCTATTGAAGTTGAGCAGCGACGGCAAGGCGCAGGACATCAACCAACCGCTGCGTATCGAACCCGGACACAAAACGCTTGAAATATTGTTCCAAACGCTGCGACTCGATCCGCTCGGAGGCGTCTATTGCCGAGTTCGGATGGAGGGCTTCGACGCCAACTGGGGCGCCTGCAATGAGCAACGGACGGCGCAGTATACGACGCTTCCTCCCAGAGATTACGCCTTCGTTCTGCAGACGTCCAGCCAGCCCGGCGTCTGGAACGGGCCGGAACTGCGGGTACCTGTGACCATCGAACCGGCGTTGCATCAGCGGCTTGGCGTCCAACTGGGTGCAACAGTCCTATTCCTGGCCGGATTCGGATTTGCGCTGTGGCGGCGGCAGAAACAGTTACTGGAACGGACGCGCTGGCTGGAAGAAAAAGTGGATGAGCGGACGGCGACGCTTGAAAACGCGAAACACGCCGCCGAAGCCGCCAACCGGGCCAAGAGCGAGTTCCTTGCCACGATGAGTCACGAAATTCGAACGCCGATGAATGGCGTACTGGGTGCGGTGCAGATTCTGGACGACTCGCCGTTGAACCGTGACCAGAAGAAACTGGTTTCGGTAATCCGTCAATCGGGGGAGGATTTGGTTGGGATCGTCGACGACATTTTGAGTCTGGCGAAAGTGGAAGCCGGAAAACTGAGCCTGGAACGCGCGCCCGTGCACATCCCTTCGCTAGCGGATTCGCTAACGGCGTTGTTCCGCCCCAAAGCAGAAGCCAAGGGAGTGGCGATCTGTTGTGAAATTGAGGATGGGACGCCGGAATGGATCTTGAGCGATCCGCAGCGCCTGCGGCAGATTCTGCTGAACCTTCTGGGTAACGCCGTGAAGTTCACCGGCGACGGCGAAGTGGCACTTCGGATTTCGTCGCCGGAACCACATGCCGTCATTGTCTTTTCGGTGGTGGACACCGGGCTCGGCATCGCCCCGGAGAAGATCCCCACACTGTTTGAACCATTCGTCCAAGCCGATTCTTCCACCACGCGGCGGTTCGGCGGGAGCGGCCTCGGGCTGTCGATCGTCAGCCGGTTTGTCGACGCGATGGGAGGAACCATCGACGTCCAGAGTACGCCCGAAAAGGGATCCGTATTTTTGATCACACTGCCGTGCGAAGTAACGAATGCGCCGGCACCGGAACCCGCCGCCGCTCTCCCCGAAACCGAGCCGATCTCTGCGGCAAATGGCCGTCGTGGACTTACCGTCTTGCTGGCGGAAGACAACAATGTCAACCAGATGATATTTCAGAAAATGCTCATCCGGCTGGGGTGCGAAGTGATTCTGGCGAAACACGGGCGTGAGGCGCTGGAAGCGCTCCGAAAGGCCGATGTCGACCTCGTCCTGATGGACTGTCAGATGCCCGAGCTGGACGGCTACCAGACCACGCGCGAACTGCGCGCCTGGGGCGGCAGTTTTGCCAGCCTCCCGGTTATCGCCCTTACCGCCAGCGCCATGGCCGAGGACCGTCAGAACTGCATCGACGCCGGCATGAACGACTTCCTCAGCAAGCCGCTCATGCTTTCCACACTCGAAGCCACGCTCACACAATGGAGTCGCCGCGTGAAAGCCCCTACGGAATCTCAGCCGTAAACGCCGCCTCCACCCTCATCCCCGCCTGCAACTCAACGCCGTAGGCCCGGCGACAAACCGGATGGTTGCCGAAGTACTCTTTCCACACCACGTTCACGGCCCCAATATCGGCCCGCACATCCTGCAGGTACAACCGCGCCGTGCAGATGGCGTTCCGGTCCACCCCTGCCTCGGCCAGCAGCAGATCCAGTTGCCGGAATGCCTCGCGCATCTCGGCGGCCGCACCGCCCTCCACCGGCCGGCGGCTGCCGTCCGGAATCCCGGTCACAACAGCCTCAAAAACCTTGCCGCAGTGCACAACCGCGGAACTGATCGGAAACTCGGTATCGGAATCGATAAATTTCATATTCTCCACTCAATAACTTAGAAATCCGCCATCGGCGACCAACGTCTCGCCGGTGATAAACGACGCACGATCGGACAGCAGAAACGCCACCGCCTCGCCAATTTCCTCCGGCCGGCCCTGGCGTCCCAGCGGCGTCCGGCGCGTATACGGCCCGGGCACATTATCAGCACTCGCCACAGTGCGAATATCGCCCGGCGCGACGGCATTCACACGTATTCCGTGCGGCGCCAACTCGAGCCCCATCCCCTGCGCCAGCGACGCCACCGCCGCCTTCGTCGCGCAATACAACGAAGCATTTTCCTGCGCCGCGAAACTCCCCACGCTGGCGATGTGAACGATCGCCCCGCCCACGCCCCTCCGCACCCACTCCCGCGCAGCCAACTGCGAACACAACACCGGCCCCTTCAGGTTGACGTCCAGCATGTTGTTGATGTGCTCCGCCGTCGCCTCCAGAAACGCCGACAGCGCCACCTGCCCGGTCAGCGCCGCGTTGTTCACCAGCCCGTCCACGGCGCCATACACTTCCAAAACCTCGGCAAACCAACCCTCCGGCGCACGCACATCCCCCAGGAACAGCCGCGCGCCCTCCACTTCCAACGGCACCACCGCCGGCTGCACCGCGGCCACCCGCGCCCCGTAGCCGCACAGCACCCGAGTGATCCCCAGGCCGATGCCCGTCGCCCCGCCCGTCACCACATAAACACGCCCGTTAAGCATTCCGTAACCAAGCCTCCATTTCCGCGCTCTCCACCACCGGCGAAGCCACGCATTCGGCCGCCACCGCAATCGAATCCGGGTCCTTCCCGCCGTGTCCGGTCACCAGGCAAACGGCCCGTTCCCGCGCGTCAATCGCGCCCGACGCCACCGCCCGCAGCCAACCCGCCGTCGCCGTCGCCCCGGCCGGTTCACAGAACACGCCTTCCTCGCTCAACATCCGCCGGTGCGCCGCAAAGACCTCTTCATCGCTCACCGCGATTCCCTGCCCCCCGTTCTCATACAACAGCCCCAAGGCCAGTGTGGCGTCAATATCCACCGGCACCGACAGCCCGCTCACGCGCGTCGTCCCGCTTGCCGGCGCCGCCACCGCCGCCCGCGCCACCCACGCATCCACCACCGTTCCGCACCCGGCCGGCTGTACCGCGTGCACCCGCACGTCCACACCCGCCGCCAGGAACCCCCGTACAACCGCAGAATACAAACCGCCTCCGCCCACCGGGACAAAGACGTGTTTCGGCGCCAGCGTAACCAGTTCATCGGCAATAGTAGAGACGCCCGCCATCCCCACCGGACAGTATCGGAAGGCCGACACCACCAGCGGCACGCCTCGTTCCTGGGAACACGCGCGCAACGCCGACATCACCCGCTCCGTCACCCCGGCGTCCACCGTGAACCCAGGCACCCGCACCACGCACGCCCCATGCGCGCGCATCTGTGCCACCTTGCCCACCGGGGCCTCCGGGGACACCACGATCACACAACGGATCCCCGCCCGCGCCGAATAAGCCGCCAGCGCCGCCCCGGTGTTCCCGGACGAAGTGGCTAACACCAACTTTGCCCCGCCAGCCACGATCCGCTCCATTTCGCGCACGATGAACCGGTCCTTGTACGACCCGGTCGGCTGGCACGATTCCAGCTTGAACCACAGATCCGCGCCCAGTCGCGCGCTCGGCAAACACGGTGTCGGCGTCAAAAGATCAGATCCCCCTGCCCGATCGTCCGCGGCACAAACCCCTTCTGCAACTCCGCCCGCGCCATATCAATATGCCTCTGCCCGCCGGAAATCGTGAATAGCCCGTGGCCCGGCAGCAGAATGTCCACGGCCAGCCCCTCCAGCTTTCCAATGTCCTCGCAATAGGACTGCAGCGAGGAATCCGGCGAATTGATGAGCCCCACAATGCCGCCGTAGAACAAAATATCGCCCACAATCAGCCCCCTTCGTCCGCCCTGGTCAAACAAAAACGCGAACGAATCCGACGAGTGCCCGCGCACCCGAATGGCCCGCAGCGAAAAGCCTTCCAGTTCCAGCGCATCCCTGTCAACAAACTGGTGCGCCACCGGACATGGCTCCAACCGCATCTCGGCCGGATAGCCCCCCTGCGCCTGCGCGCCAGCCAGTCCACTACCCACCTCATCACCGGCCATCACCACCGGCGCCGCCAGTGCCGACGCCACCACCGGCCAGCCCAACTCCGCCGACAGCCGCGCCGCCCCGCCAATATGATCCGGATGCCGGTGCGTCAACAGAATCGTCCCCGGCCCCAGGTCCGCGCCGAACTCCTCCCGCAAATTCGCCACAATCCGGTCGTGGCCTAAACCGCTACCGCTGTCGATCAACAGGGTGCCCACCGCCGACCGCAGGGCATACACATGACAATCATACCGGCTACTCAGCCCGAACTGCCGGCTCCCAACAACATACAACCAAGGAGTAACTCGCATTTATTGATAAAACCAGCTTAATGGCAACGTCTTCACCCGCAGCGAAATACCGGCCGGACCCGCCGCATAGTAACTTATAAACACCTGATCGCGCAGCCACTCCACGCTCGTATAGGCGAACGTCTCCCCTGGGGTATCGTCCAGCACTTTTACATGGGCCCATGTCAGCCCCTCATCGCGCGAAACGGCCGTGGACAATGGAGTTCGCTCCTTCGGTGAATTGTTCCACACCAATATCAGGTCCCCCGTTTTGGGGTGTCGTTTGATGGATTGCGGGGACCGCGGAGACGCCACGCCCGCAATCGGATGCAACTCCGAAAATGTCTTTCCCTTGTCCCGTGAGTAAGCCCGATAGATACGGCCTAAATCGGTGCGTACCCACACCATCACGCGCCCGTCAGTTAGCTCAATCACGCCGGGTTCCTGCGCGCCCGCCTTGGATTGCGGCAGGTCGAGAACCGTCTCGCTCGGCTTCCAGCTCACGCCCTCGTCATCGGAGTAATAGATCCGCGAACGGATATGCGGATCCACGCGATAGTCCGACGTAAAAAACAGCGGCATCAGCACCCGCCCGCCCCGGAGTTGAATCGCCCGGTCGTGGTTGAAACCCGTATAGGAGGGCGACGGCGTGATCGTCATCGCCACAGGCGGCGAAAAGGTCTTCGCGTCGTCTTTGGAGATCCGCACCATCGGCGCACAATCGGCCTCGGAGTTCTTCCGCGCGAACAGGAACAGCACCTTCCCGCTTTTCAACCGCAACAGGTCGGGCTCCATCACGTTCATCTTGCCGATATTTTCCTGCAGCGTGAATCGCTCCCCCCACGTCTTCCCCTGGTCGGAGGAGATCCGCGCCGACAGCCGCGCCCCGGTCCAATCCGACTTCCCATCGCCCATAAACTCCGTCCATGCCAACAACAGCCGGCCATCGCGCAGAACCAGCGCGTCGGCCTCGGAGTTGCGCATGTTGCCGGGTACGGCGGGCGCAAAGTCGGCGGCCAACGCCGCCACGCCCGCCGCCAGCAGCAGCAGCCTCATAGCCCGCGAACCCGCCGCAGCGTTTCTTCCACCACTTCGGCGCCGTGGGCCGCGCTCAGATACCAGCGCCCATCCGGCAACGCCAGCACGCCGGCATCGAGCATCGCCATCAGGAAATCGGCGTACAGCGCCTTATCAGTGGCCAGCGTGTCGCGATATTCGTGCGGGATCTCCGGTTGGAAGTGGACTTGAAACACCGCTCCTTCTCCGGTCGTCACCATCGAAATGCCCTTGGCCCGCAGCGCCTCTTCCAGGCCCGAGCGCAACTGACGCCCCAGCCGGTCCAGTTGTTCGTAGACGGCCGGCGTCAGCGTCTGCAGCGTGGCCACCGTGGCCGCCAATCCCAACGGATTGCCGTTCAACGTCCCGGCATGCACCATGCGGCCTTCGGCGATCCAGCTCATATACTCGTCGCGCCCCGCCAGCACCGATACCGGCAGCCCGCCGCCGCACGCCTTGGCGAACGTCGCCACATCGGGCGTCACGCCGTAGTAGGCCTGCCCGCCGCCCAGCGCCAGCCGGAACCCGGTAATCACTTCGTCAAAAATCAGCAGCGCGCCTTCGGCCGTGGCCTTCTCCCGCAGGTAAGCCAGGAACCCATCGGCGGGCGGCAGACATCCGCTGTTGCACAACATCGGCTCACAGATAATGGCGGAGATCTCCCGGGGATGGGCCGCGAAGGCCGCGTCCACGCTGGCCCGGTCGTTCCAACGCGCGACAACCGCTCCGGACCACGGCCGCTGCCCCGTCCCCACCGGGATCGGCGTCATCGAGCCGCAATCGTTCGCTCCCGGTTTGTAGCTCACCAGCACGCTGTCGTCCCAGCCGTGATAGTGCCCTTCAAACTTCAAATACAGCATACGGCCGGTCACCGCGCGCGCCAGCCGCAGCGCCACCTGCACGATCTCCGTGCCGCTGTTGGCGAAAGCTACTTTATCGGCGCATGGAATCGCCTCGCAGAGCAACTCGGCGGCCTCGTATTCCAAGGCGTGCTGCGCGCCGAAGGTATGTCCCTTCGTCAACTGCGCCGCCAATGCCTCGTTCACTGCCGCCGGCGCGTGACCCAGAATCAGCGGCCCCCAGGCCAGCGTGTAGTCGATGAACTTGTTCCCATCGACGTCGGTGATCCAGGCGCCCTCGCCGTGGGAGTAGAACATCGGGTACGGTTTGGCCGAACGGCGCAGCGCCGTCGACACCCCGCCCGCCAGACTCTTCTGTGACCGCTCATAGGCGCCCAGCGACCCCGGCGTGTTCGCCCGTATGCGCGCTTCCCGCGCCGCGACTTGAAAGTTGTATTGGCTCATTCTTCGTCCGCTAAAAGGAATAGGGTATCGCCCTTTCGCACAATCGGCATCTCATGGGTTAACGCAATTGTGCCTGCGCGTGGCGCCGTGTAGGTTTCGAGCGTGTTTCCCAACAGATCCACCAGCCGGCCCAGCCTGTGTCCAGCGGCCACTCGATCCAACAGCGCAACCTTCAGCATCAGGAACCCATCGGCGCCCGCCGACAACCCATCGTCGGTATTGCCTACGCCACTCAGCCGCCGTGGCGACGCCGGGATTTCGGGCACGCCCGGCAACATGTCCAGGTGCCGCAGAAGGTTGAATACGCCGCGCCGCATCATCGCCAGATCGGCCGGCGCGATTCGCCCCGCGCCCCACGCCTCGACGTACAGAAACGGAATGCCGCGGTCGCGCGCCGACGAGATCGTCCGCCCGGGCTCAATCACCGGATGGCCCCAGATAACAGGCGCGCCGAAGGCCTCGGCGGCTGCCCGCCCGCGCTCGTCGAAGGAGGCGTAACCCGCCATCGACGGCATCGCATACCGCACTCCGCCGCTGTGCAGATCCAGATAGAAATCGGCACGGCCGATCACCTCCCGTGCCAGCACCGCCGCGATCTGTTCGGAAAGCGTGCCATCGGGATTACCCGGAAACACACGCGCCAGATTCGCGCCGTCCACCGGGCTCGTCCGCTGCACCGCCCAGTGTGCCGGGGGATTGACGACCGGAACCGCGATCACCGTCCCGGCAAGCGCCGCCGTGTCGATCGTTTCAAATACCTCGAAGATCGCACGGACGCCTTCGTACTCGTCGCCGTGAACACCGGCGGTGACGGCAAACACAGGCCCCGGCCGCGCGCCTGTCGCCGTTAGTAGTGGCAGCGAGAGGTCCGCCGTGACCGGCAGCCACTCGCGCACAATTCCCAAAGACATCCTGCGATCCTACACCTTTTCCGGGAAACGCTGGGGCCGATCCCATAGGTCCCGACGCGCGTCCATGGTCTGGGCCCAGGCTGCAACGTATATCCAGGGGCAGGTCACTCCCGTTGGTGCGGCCACCGGAGACCGCCAACCCGGTAGCGCACGAGGCCACACCAGTGCGCCCACCCACGGCGGCGAGCCCACCCGGCCCTACCCTTTGGCGTGCCGAAGTAAAGCCGCAGGCCGCCCCACAACGTCTCGCGCTGACGGCCGGCAGCATGCTCGTGAACAAACACGCGGCACCGCGGATTGGCGTACGCACGGGCAATGACCCGCCGGGGATCGCCATTCAGCGCGCGGCCTACGCCTTCCGTGAGAACGAGTGCGAATGCACCGTCACGCCCTTCACATCCCGGTGACGGACCCGCAGCGAACAGCTTCCGCCCTCACGCGAAACATCCAGGCTGGCATACCCGCCCAGCACCCGGTGAAACCGGTGCCGCACCTTGTCCAGGCCCGGCGTCCCGCCGGCATGTTCGTCGGAAGCCGGCCCGCAACCAAACTCGTGCAATCCCGTCTCCGGGTCCACCGAGTGATACTGCCAGTGCCGGTCTCCGCAGAACGAAATCACATTCCCGTCGAAATTGTTCTTTATAAACGCACGAATCTCGTTGCTCTCGTGGGCAAACCCGGGATTGGCATGATTGTCGTTCTTCGTCGTCCGGTCCGGCCCCACGATCGGGTTCGGATTCACCAGAATCTTCCAGGTGGCCGTGCTCGCCTGCAAGGACTTCATCAACCACGCCTTCTGCTCGGCACCCCAAATGGTCTTGCCCGGTCCATCTGGGTCATCGTTCGGCGTCCGGTAATCGCGCGCCTCCGGCAACCACAGCTCAATGTCAGTTCCCGCCCGCACGGTCCGGTACATCGGCCGGCCCGTCAACGGCGCCGGAACCTGCTCCCGGAAGATCCGTTGCCCCTGCACAAACGTGAACGGCTCCATCCGCTTGTCAGGCATCGCCGGCCAGGCGTCGTTGGAAAACACGTCGTGGTCGTCCTTCTGCCAGTACCCGCCGGTGTGACGCAGGCTGTTCACCAGCGTGGGCAGGCTGTACATCCGCTGCCAGTGGTAGCGGGCGACGGCTTCGCTGTTGGCAATCGGATCTTCGTTGTCGTAGTAGACGTTATCCCCGCAGCTCAGCAGAAAGTGCGGCGCGTCCCGCTGGATGCTCTCGTACAGGTGAAAGCCATCGGGGCGATCCATGTGGCAGTACATCTGGCAGCTCAACATGGCGATGGAAACAGTCGCCGGCCGGGCCGCCACCGGCAGGGTGCGAAAGGCGCCGGTCAGTTCCCCATCCACACGCCCATTCCGCGTCGCCCGCGTCTCGATAAGATAAGTGTAAGGCGCGTCCGGCCGCAACCCGGTCAGAGTGGCTTGCGTCGCAAAGTCCGCCGCTTCGTTCACGTCCAGCCACTTCGTGGTCCCCGATGGGCCGCCCTTGTAGACGACGCGCATGTAGCCCGGGGCGCCAGCCGCGGACCCCTCCAGCGTTTCGATCTTCGTATCGGGCGGCAGGAGCTTGGCGTCTTTGTTGTGAGCCTTCCGAACGATGCCATTCGCCAGACGCTGCGAGGCGCCAGTACGGCGCATCCACACGCGGGCCGAATCGGCCGTCATCTCGCCCACTTTACAGCCGGTAGCCTGGTGCGTCTCGCCGGGCGCAGCCGCGCCGTAGGCGGCGGCTCCCAGGCCCATAGTGAGCATCTGGCGGCGGCTCAAACCGTCGGGAAAAGAGTTGTCGCGCATCGCCGCCAGATTATCACGCGCGGTAGCATCAATCATGAGTTCCCTTCTCAATCAACGCGCCGTCGTCACCGGAGGCAGCCGCGGGATCGGCCGGGCCATTGTGGAAGCGCTGTTGGCCGAAGGGGCCATCGTCACGCTTTGTGGCCGGACGGAGGCATCGACGGCGGCCGCGCTTGCCGAACTCGCCCACCCGCACGCGCACGGCATCGCCGCCGACGTCTCGGCCGAAGCCGATGTTGCCCGTCTCTTCGCCTTCGCCGAGGAACGCATGGGCGGCGTCGACATCCTGGTTGCCAGCGCCGGGATCGGACTTTTTCAGGCTGCTGGCGACATGGAAATCGCCGACTGGAAACGGACAATTGACATTAATTTGACGGGCGTTTTCTTATGCTCCCGCCTGGCCATTCAATGTATGCGAAAGTCCGGTGGCGGCTTCATTGTGCATCTGAGCAGCCTGGCTGGGCGCAATCCCTTTGCCGGCGGCGCGGCCTACAACGCCTCCAAGTTCGGTTTGAATGGGATGGGGGAGGCGATGATGCTCGACCACCGCAATGAAGACATCCGCGTGACGACCATCATGCCCGGTAGCGTGGATACGGATTTCTCCCCTCGTCCCTCCGGCAAGCCCTCGGAGTGGAAAATTGCCGCCTCCGACGTTGCCGCCATGGTCATCGCCGTCCTCTCCATGCCCTCCCGGACACTGGTTAGCCGGGTGGAGATGCGCCCCTCCCGGCCTCAGAAATAACCGCATCGGAATTTTCTGGCAGCCGCTCCCCCCGGATTCGGCACGCAACTTGCTCATACTTCCCCGTTGGAAGCCGAAACGTGTTGTAGCGGAGAAACTACATGACGCGTTGGCTGACCGATCGGAAGGACCCAGAGAAGAAAGATGTCGAGAAGGCTAAGAATTCTCCGGCCAAAGGAACGCCGCGCAGTACCAGTGGAATCGGGCAATGGCAGGTCTGGCCAGAGCCGCAGAACGTCTCCGTCCAGAACCAATCGCAAAGGAGTAACGCAGCGATGACGTCGAATGCCAGCTTGCCAACCGCCGTACAAGGAGGTGTCCCGCTCGACCCTACGCGCACCGGGCGCGAGGCCGAATCCTTAGACACCAATCTGCGCCGCCTGGTCGTCGGACAACCGGAAGCGATTGAGCAAATCGTGAATATCTATCAGATGCATCTGACCGGGATGAACCCTCCGGGCCGTCCCATCGGAAATTTCCTCTTCCTGGGCCCCACGGGAACCGGAAAAACTCGCATTGTTGAGGCTACAGCCGAATCATTGATCAATAATCCCCGCGCCGTCATTAAGATCGACTGCGCCGAATTTCAACACTCCCACGAGATTGCCAAACTCATCGGCTCGCCTCCCGGCTACCTTGGCCACCGCGAAACCCATCCGCTGCTGAGCCAGGAAGTCATCAACCAGTACCACACGGAGCGCAACAAAATCAGCTTCATCCTCTTCGATGAGATCGAAAAGGCCTCCGACGCTCTCTGGAACCTCCTGCTCGGTATCCTCGACAAGGCCACGCTCACGTTGGGCGACAACCGGAAAGTGGATTTCTCCCGCGCTCTGATCTTCATGACGTCGAACCTGGGCGCCAGCGAAATGAGTTCCATTCTGAATCCCAAACTGGGATTTGGTCTCGGTGCGGCGGCCAATGCCGGCAAGGCTCCGGCACTCGATGAGAAGATGTCGTCCAAGATCGCCCGCACCGGCGCGGACGCCGCGCGGAAAAAGTTCACCCCCGAGTTCATGAACCGTCTGGACAAAGTCGTCGTCTTTCAGCCTCTGGGCGAAGAGGAGATGCGGCGAATTCTTGATATCGAACTCCAGCAGGTGCAACACCGGATCTTCGCCTCTTCGGCGGAACGGTCCTTCGTCTTCAATGCCTCCCGGGATGCCAAGGACTTTGTACTCTCTCAAGGGATCGACGCCAAGTACGGTGCCCGGCATCTGAAACGCGCCATCGAACGGCTGCTCGTGCAGCCACTGTCCAACTTAATCGCCACCGGGCAGATCCGCCCTGGGGATCTGGTCCGGATCGACGTTGCCGATGGCGCCATTACGTTCCATCGCGATGCGGAGGGAATGTCGCCGGCCGCCATGGTGCAGTACGGTGAGTCGTCCATGATCTTGCCGCCGATCGCGGCGATGGCCTCTGCGATCTACGAAAGCTCTCGGGGTCAGGTTGCCAAGTCTTCCCGCCGCAGCTAATTGTTTAACGATGAAAAATATCTAATCCTGTAAACTAGGAGGGGTAGGTCTTGTTCTTACGGAAAGGAGACCACCCTTCTGAAAACCTCAGAGATTATACGTGCATGGGGCAAAATTTTACGAGGTCAGGCCCCCTCCCTCTCAATTGAAGTTACACGGGAATGTCCCCTTCGGTGCCCGGGATGTTATGCCTATGATGATAATCATCTGGGCGGTGAAACGACGCTCAGGCAACTGCGAGACCGCAAGGGCCAGGAGTTGATAGACGGGGTACTGGAGATTGTCGACAAACATCGGCCGTTGCATCTCTCCATCGTCGGCGGGGATCCCCTCGTCCGCTATCGGGAGATGGAAACGCTCATCCCCCTCATTCTCGAAAAAGGCGTCCACATCCAGCTGGTTACCAGCGCCTTCCGGCCGCTTCCGGAAGCCTGGGCCTCGGTGCCCGGATTGAACGTCGTTGTCTCCATCGACGGGCTACAACCGGAGCACGACGAGCGGCGAAAACCGGCCACCTATGAACGGATCTTAACCAACATACAGGGCCAAAACGTCACAATTCACTGCACAATTACGTCACAAATGATGCGTTCTGACGGTTATTTGGAGCGTTTTTTGCAGTTCTGGACGCCCAGAAATGAGATCAAAAGGGTCTGGTTCTCCATTTTCACACCCCAGCGCGGGGACTCGATGGAGGAGATTTTAACGCCTTCCGAGCGCAAACAAGCCGTTGCGGACATGCTGTCTTTGCGGGAACGGCATCCCAAACTGGACATGCATCCCAAAATGATCGCCGAGTACCTTACTCCTCCGGAATCGCCGGAAAGTTGTGTGTTTTCAATGACAACGAAAACTATCTCGGCCGATCTGACAACGCTCATCACCCCGTGCCAGTTTGGCGGGGACCCCGATTGCGGCTCGTGCGGCTGTATCGCATCGGCCGGGCTCAAGGCGATCGCGGACCACAAACTGGGGGGAATGGTCCCCATTAGCGCCATTTTCAAGGCCTCGATAGCGATCGGCCGCCTGGTTTCCGGCGAAGAGCGGCCGCCTGTACCGCAAAAGGCTGAATTCCCAATCCTTCGCTAGGCAAGCGCCAGGCAAGAAAAAACCGCCGTGGCCCGATCAGGCCACGGCGGTTTTCTGTTTGGTTTGAAAGAGTTAGCGCCCGGTCTTGCGGGGACCGCTGAACTTCTTGGGGCCGCCGAAGCCGCCACCGCGCTTGGGAGCGCTGTTGGACCAGGAAGGCGGAGTCGACTTACCGGCGGGACGGAACTGCTTGCGGGCCTGCGGCGGAGGGGGCGGGATGATTTCGCGGTCGGCGAAACGTTCCATCGGCTCCGGCATCGGGTCCAGCTGGGCCACGATCTGACGCGTAAGTTGGACATTCAACGTACGTTCGATCTTGCGGATGTCGTTGCGCTCCTGGCGGGTGGCGAAGGTATGGGCGACGCCACGAGCACCGGCGCGGCCGGTACGGCCGACGCGGTGGATGAAGTCTTCGGGAACCATCGGCAGGTCGAAGTTGACGACGTGGGAGATACCGTCGACGTGGATACCGCGGGCGGCAACGTCGGTGGCGACGAGCACACGGTAGTCACCCTGCTGGAAGCCGGCGAGGGCGCGGTTGCGCTGGCCCTGGGTACGGTCCCCGTGAATGCTGGTGGCTTTCACGCCGACACGCGCGAGGCGCTTGGCGAGCTTCTCTACACCGTGACGGGTGCGGGCGAAGACCAGGAAGGACCCGGTTTCGCGGCCCAGCATATGGTGCAGGAGGTCGACCTTGCGATCGTGTTCGATTTCGTAGAAGTGCAGGTCGACGTTTTCGGTGGGCTTGGTCGTGGGGCCAAGGGCGATACGGACCGGATTGGAAAGGTGCTGCGCGATGAGCTTGGAGGCGCTGGGCTCGATGGTGGCCGAGAAGAACAGCGTCTGGCGCTTTTTCGGGATCTGACCGAGGATCTGGTGCAGAGCCGGGAGGAAGCCCATGTCGAGCATACGGTCCCCTTCGTCAAGGATGACGTGGGTGACCTGGCTCAGATTCGCCAGGCGGCGATCGAGGAAGTCGCAAAGGCGGCCGGGCGTGGCGATGATGACCTGCGCACCGCGGCGGAGCGCGTTGAGCTGGGCACCTTCGGCCATACCACCGACGACGGTGGCGGCGCGGAAGCCGGTTCCCTGAGCGATCTCGTCGAACTCACGAGCGATCTGGATGGCCAGTTCACGAGTGGGGCTCAGGATGAGAGCGCGGGGGCCGACGGCTTTGCCGGCGGGGGCGGGCTGCTGCAACATCGCTTCGATGAGCGGCAGGCAAAAGGCAAGAGTCTTGCCGGTGCCGGTCTGGGCGGTGGCAACGATATCGTTACCAGCAAGAGCGGCGGGGATGGCTTTAGATTGGACGGGCGTAGGTACAGCGTAGCCCTTCTTATTCAAGTTGCCCAGAAGAATCGGGGACAACGACAAGTCAGTGAAGAGATTCATTTAGTTTTTGAAAGGCGAAGTCAGATCAACGATCCAACTGTCGTCCTTGCAAAAAAATAGGCAAGGTAAAAAGTACAGGAACGGGGTTGACTTCTAATCCTTACAATCATAGCACGTTTCGACACCACGTCGGTGTGGGCGAGAGACGTTTAATCTTTTGCGGAGGGCTATTATGAGGTGATAGTGTCGAACGATGGCGTGTGGAGGATCGATGCGGCTGGCGTTCACAATTCTTTTCATTTTTGCCGGGATGACCGGAGGATTGCTGGCGGAGAACAATCCGAAGCAGCGTTCCGTGAAGAGGCAAGGCAGAGAGATGCCGGAAACCGGGTCGAAGAAGGATCAGAAGTGGGATGGTCCGGACTTCGACGCCACAAAGAACGAACGACAGCCGAAGGGTAAGCAGTAGGCGTGCTGGGCCCGCTTTTGCTGGTCGCGATGGCATTGTCACCGGTGGAACGGGCGGTGGCGTATCTATCGAAGGAAGTCCCTCGGTGGCGGGGTGAGAACGGCTGCTTTTCGTGCCATAACAATGGGGACGGTGCGCGGGCGTTGTACGCGGCCGGGGTGGCGCTGGATGGGGCGGTGCTGCGGGAAACGACGGCCTGGGTAACGAATCCGTCGGTTTGGGATACCAACCGCGGGGATCCGGTGGTGAGTGACAAGAAGCTGGCGCGGATTCAGTTTGGGGCGGCGTTGCTGGCGTCCGGACGGAAGGAAACTTTGTGCGCGGCCGCGGCGTTGATTGGGAAGGACATGGGCGCGGATGGCTCCTGGGCGGTGGACGCGGGTTCACCGGCGACGTATGGGACGGTGTTGGCGACCTATTTTGCTCGGGAGGTATTGCGGTCTTGTGGGCGGGAGACGGGGTTGACAGACCGATGGCTGGCCGGGCGGCGGGCGGAGAGTGTGGTGGAGGCGGCGGCGTTGCTGATGGCGGCTCCGGACCGGGCCGATGCGCGGGAGTTTCTGCAGCGGGCGCGGACGTCCGATGGCGGATGGGGGGAGTATCCGGGCACGCCGGCACAGGTTTTTGATACCGCTATCGCCGTGATTGCGCTGCGGGGGGATGCGCGGGGACGGGCTTGGCTGTTGGTACGGCAGCAACCGGAAGGTGGGTGGGCGGAGACGACGCGGCCACCTGGGTCGCAGAGCTATGCGCAGCATATTTCGACGACGGCGTGGGCGTTACTGGCGCTGCTGCGGGAGTAAGGTTGTTGCGAAGCGGTTCGACGCTGGGAGGCATTGGTGTTGTCCCTGTAGCCCGACGGCTTTCGTTGGCCAGGCTTTGACGTCGGACTTCGGTGGTGTGGGCGTGCGTTTAAGCCGGTGGGACGGCTGACACTGCGGCGTTTGTCCGGCTCGGCTTGGCGCTGGGAGGCATCGGTGTTGTCCCTATGGCCCGACGGCTTTCGTTGGGTAGGTTTTGACGTTGGACTTCGGTGGTGTGGGCGCGCGTTTAAACCGGTGGGACGATTGACACTGCGGCGTTTGTCCGGCTCGGCTTGGCGCTGGGAGGCATCAGTGTTGTCCCTGCAGCCCGACGGCTTTCGTTGGGTAGGTTTTGACGTTGGACTTCGGCGGTGTGGGCGTGCGTTTAAGCCGGTGGGACGGCTGACACTGCGGCGTTTGTCCGGCTCGGCTTGGCGCTGGGAGGCATCGGTGTTGTCCCTATGGCCCGACGGCTTTCGTTGGGCAGGTTTTGACGTCGGGCTTCCGTGGTGTGGGCGCGCGTTTAAGCCGGTGGGACGGTTGACACTGCGGCGTTTGAACGGCGCAGTTCGACGCTGGGATGGGTAGTTGGGGAAGTGCGTTCCGGCCAGTTTGGATGTGGTCGGGCGCGGTTCCTGCCGAGGCGTTCGACGCCGGGCTTCGGTGCGTTGAGGGCAAGATTGGTGGGGCTTCGGGACGGATCCTCGGCGCTGATGCCGATTCCTTACTCGTAGCGAAGGCCGCGGGCTTCCATGATGCCCTTCATGTACCCGAAAGCCAGCACCTTTCCACCGATCGTATAGCCGCTGGATTTGCCGTTTTCCGATTCGCCGGCGAGGGCTGGGGCGTGGTCGGGACGGATGGGGCCGTCGAAACCGGCCTGGCTGTAGATGTCGAGCATGCGCACCATGTCCGTTGGGCCGTTGTCGTGGAAGGTCTCGCGGAAGTGAGTCTTGTCCCCGAGGACATCGCGGTAGTGGACGAAGAACACCTTCTTCTTCAGACACCATTCGCGAGCGAGCGAGTAGATGTCCTCCTTCATCAGCAGGAAGTTGGCCTGGCAGAACGTCACGCCATTGTAGGGGCTGGGCACCATGGCCATGATGCGCTCGTAGTTGCGTTTGCTGTTGATAATGCGGGCAATTCCGCGGAGAGGGCTTAGGGGCGGATCGTCCGGGTGGAGAGCCATTTTCACTTTGTATTTGTCGGCTACGGGCATCACCGCTTTGATGAAGTATTCGCAGTTTGCCCACATCCTGTCCTCGCTCACCTCGCCGTATTCGGTTAGCCCTTGTTCGTTGGCGGCGGTGAGGTCGAACTCGCTGGTGAGTGCGCCTCCGCGTTCGGGCACAGCCTGGTTCGTTCGCGTCCAGCCGAGGCCGGCCATGAAGTTGTAGCAGATCATGTGGATACCGTTCTTCGCCAACGCTTCGATGGCCCACTTGGTGTTTTCAATCTGCTCGTCACGGCCGGGGAGGCCGAGCTTGATCTTCTCAAACGGCACGGGGTGACCTTCTACTCCGGCGATTTGCATGCCGGCGGCGGCAAAGGCTTCCTTCTGACTGCGGACGGCTTCGATGTAATCCGCTTTTCGGGCACGGGCCATTCCGCCGTTGGCGATGACCCACTTGATGCCGACCTGGCGGGCGATGGTGACATCGCGGCTTTCCGGGTTGCCGAGAACCTCGGCTAGGTAGAAGCGGCCGGGGCTGGTGGCGGTGGGGGCCTTGGCGGCGGCTTCGGCGGCCGCGAATGGCAGCGCGGCTCCTTTCAGACAGTTGCGGCGCGTTAGATCCATGGGGTTCTTGGACCTCCTGGCCATGAACATACACCCGCACGATGGCGGCGTCTAGCCTAACGTAGGAGGCCCCCCGGCTTTGCCGGGGAGGCAGCAGCAGTTTGACAGATCCGGGAGTCCATCGGAGAAACTCCAGAACGTGAGCCGCCAAGCACACGAAAAGGAGAAACCCGATGGACGAGTACCAGAGTTTAAGCCATACGGCGTGGGACTGTGAATACCACGTCATATTCATACCGAAGTGCCGACGAAAGACGCTATATGCGCAACTACGCACGCATCTGGGAGAAGTATTCCGAAATCTCGCGGCGCAACGGGAGAGCCGCATTATTGAAGGACATCTGATGCCGGACCATGTGCACATGATGATCGCGATTCCGCCAAGATACGCCGTGGCCCAAGTCGTCGGCTTCATCAAAGGCAAAAGCGCAATCCACTTGGCTCGAGTCTATGGAGAGCGCAAGCGAAACTTCGTGGGGCAACATTTCTGGGCGCGCGGATATTTCGTGTCAACCGTGGGTAGAGACGAAGCGGTGATCCGTGCGTATATTCGCAGCCAGGAAATCGAAGATGAACGACTGGAGCAGTTGAAACTGGGCATCGGAAAGGCCACCCCGCAGGTGGCCCAACTGACAATTCGGGGCCGCGTTAGCGACCCCGCCTAGCCGCTTTGAGCGGCTCACACCGTAAGGCCCCCGGCTTTGCCGGGGGATACTTACCGGGGGCTTAGCGCGGTTGGAAGTTGAGAATGACCTGGCCGCGGTTGGTGCGGACGGTGACGCGGTCGAAGGTGTCGACGTCGAAGGGGCGGCCGACTTTGTTGCCGGCTAAGTCCTCTAGTGCCGTGTCGATTTGGATGGTCTGGCGGGTAGCGCGCCAGGGCGTCTCTGGGGTGTAGCGCAATTGGCGTTCGGCATTGGCCAGTTGGGCTTCGCCCGGGGCGTTGGGGATGGTGATCAGACGGAGCGCGAGGGCCGCGTCGAGCGGTTCGCCGAAGTCGATGACCAGGGGTTCGCGGGTGCCGGCGGCGGGAGGCTGGATGCGCCATTTATTGGGGTCGATCGGGGTTCGGTCCTCGGGCACGACTTTGAACGTCTGGCGGAACTCGGCGCGGATGGGTACGCGACGGGCGTCGCGCCAGTTGGACTGGGCGACCAATGTGTACGTCGCGCCGGGTTCGAGTGCCGCGCCGACTTCTTCGCCGGGCAGCACGCCGCGCTTGATGCGGCCGGGATCGAAGAGAACCGTGAGGCGGCGGGCTTCGCGGTCCCAGAGTTCCTGATCGATTTCGATGAACGCCAGTTCGACGACCTTGCCCTTGTTGTCTAGGAGCTTCAGGTTTTCCCAGGCTTCGCCGGGGTGCATGGGGGCGGAAAAGTGGACGTAGAACTTGAGCTGGTTGGCTGGTATTTCGGGGCCGGAGGGGTAGACCTTTTCGACGACTGTTGTGCGCGGGAGGGCTTCCATTTCGGCGGGAAAACGGAATTCCCTGCCCTGGACGACGACGCGGCTGGCTACCGTTTTTTCGAGTTCGTAGCGGGGGCGGAAGAGGAGGTCGGCACCGTCCTCTGTGAAGGCCCCGAGGACGGGAGGGACATCGCCATCGCCGACATAGACGGCGACCTCCGATTCGCTGGCAGCGCCGGAGATACGGAAAAACGGCCCTTCGCGGCGCACTGCCGGTGGGGCAGCGAACGCGCAAAGGGCCGTTAGCAATGCAATGACGGTGCGCACAGACTAGGGGAGCGTGACGGTACGGAGATCCATGGAGCCGGCATCGCTCATGAGCATGATGGCGCTCTTGGCGTCATAGGCGTCGAGCTGTTGGACGCCTTTCAGGTCGGCCAGCGTTTCGTAGGGCACGCCCTGTTTGTCGGCGACCGGCGCGGTGATGGCGTCGTACTTCTCCAGATTGGCGGCGGAGAGCTTCATGACGCCACGGCTGGAGTTGGCCATGAGGATGTAGTCCTTGCCGTCTTTCTTGTAGACGATCATGTCGAGAGGGCGGTTGCGGTTGCCGAGTTCGGCGATGGTGCGGCCCTTCACCTTATTGCCGGGCTGGAGTTCGCTGAGCGGGATGGTGACCAGCGGCGTGCAGGTGTAGGCGGCCAGCAGGTGGGGCTTGTTGGCGACGGTGTAGGTGGTAAACGTCCGGACGGGAGCGTTGGTTTCAAAGCGGCCGTGAGCGCCGTGGAAGATCTCAATGCTGGCGCCTTTGTTGGCGGTTTGGAAGGGATAGGGGATGGACCGGAGGCTGGAGGAGAACTCTTCGTTGGAGAGACCGGCGATGAAGACGCGGCCGTCGGCGAAGCCCAGGTCGGTAATGGTTTCCATTCGCTTGCTGTTGCCACGGGAGTCCTTGACGTCGGCGGGCGCGTCGGGCAGGGTAACGCGGGCGTGGGAGATGTTGTCGAGCGAGAGTTCGGAGAGCTTGCCGGCGACGTCGAGCTTGAGGATTACCGGCGTAGTGCCGCGGGAGACCGAGAAATAGATGTTGTGGGAGACGGGATTGACGGCGAGATCCTGGATGGTGATCTGGTCAGCGGTGGTGCCGAGCGCGGCGGCCATCTTGTTGTTTATGCCCTTCAGTTCGATGGTTCCGGCGCCTTTGTTGGCGGCGCGATCACCGGTATCGATGGCGACCAGGCTGGCGCTGGCGGAGTCACCCACGAAGAGAATTCCGGGGGGACCGAAGGCGAGGGGACCGGCGGTGCCGAGTTCCAGTTTCTTTGCGACCATTCCGGCACCCGGAGCGGCAAAGGCGGCGCCGGTGATGAGAGCGGCGCAGGCAATCCATTTATTCAGGCCGAGGTTTTTCATGCAAAAACTCCTATATTGGCGTTGATGCTAACACAGTCCGCATTGGGTTCGGTTCCGTGATGTACTTGAATTAACATGGTTCGCCTTTTGTTAGTTTTATTCGCGGTTTTGGCGGCGTTGGGGCAGACGCCGGCGGACCTTTATACCTACGAAGAGTATCGGGCTTGGGTGACGCGGCAACCGGAGGCGGTGCAGCGGAGCGCGGAAGTTTTAGAGACATATCGCGCCTACCTGGTGGGCAAGGGCGAGGACGCGGCGGATGCCGAGTCGAAGATCCGGGTGATCCGGCAACAGGGGACGAGCGCGGAGGTGGAGCGTTGGAACCGGATTCTGACGGCGGAGAAGCCCACGTTCAATGTGGAGCCGAACGCGTTTCTGGTGGAGATGGTGAAGGGGCGGAAGGCGGGCCGGGCGCTGGATGTGGGGATGGGACAGGGGCGGAATGCGCTGTGGCTGGCGACGCAGGGTTGGGACTCGCACGGCTTTGACCCGGCGGAGCGGGCGGTGGCGCTGGCGCGGGAGACGGCGGGGAAGATGGGTGTGAAGTTGACGGCGACGGTGGTGGGAGCGGAGACGTTTGATTTTGGGGTGGGCCAGTGGGACCTAATCGTATTGAGCTACGTGAGCTTTCGGGAACAGGCGGGAATGGTGATGAAGGCGTTGCGGCCGGGGGGCATGGTGGTAGTTGAGGCGTTCCATAGGGACGCGACGAAGGGCCGGTCGATTGGCGGCGGGGTGGTGTTCGACACGGCGGAGGTGCCGGGCATTTTTCGCGACTTGCGAGTGGTTCGGTACCAGGAGCCCATGGCGGTGGCAGATTTTGGGAAGCAGAAGGTGCGCGTGGTGCAGTTCTGCGCGGAACGGCCGGCGGAATAGATGGAGAGTGTCTTTTCAGCGCGGGATGTTACTAAGTTCTACGATATGGGAGAGGTACGCGTCCATGCGCTGCGCGGGGTGAGCCTGGAGCTGTACGCCGGAGAGATGATGGTGCTGCTGGGGCCGTCGGGGAGTGGAAAGTCCACGTTTCTGAATATTCTGGGTGGGTTGGACAGGGCGTCGGCGGGGCAGGTGCTGTACCGGAACTTCGACATTACCTTGGCGAATGACAGTGAACTTACACAGTACCGGCGCAAGCATGTGGGATTTGTCTTTCAGTTTTACAACTTGATTCCGAGTTTGACGGCGCTGGAGAACGTGGCGGCGGTGACCGAGATTGCGACTAATCCGATGAAGCCGGAGGAGGCGTTGGAACTGGTGGGGCTGGCCGACCGGATGCACCACTTCCCTTCCCAGCTTTCCGGCGGGCAGCAGCAGCGGGTGGCGATTGCACGGGCGATTGCGAAGCGGCCGAGTGTACTGCTGTGCGATGAGCCGACGGGGGCTCTGGATTCCGAGACCGGCGTGGTGGTGCTGGAGGCGATTGATAAGGTCAATCGGGAACTGGGCGCGGCGACGGCGGTGATTACGCACAACGCTGATATTGCGGGCATGGCCGACCGCGTGGTGCACATGAGCAACGGGCAGGTTTCGGGCGTGGAAGTGAACGCGCATCGGAAGGCGCCGCGGGAGTTGCACTGGTGAAACTGCGCGCGCTGGACCGCAAGCTGTTCCGCGATTTGTGGGCGGTGCGCGGGCAGGTCATTGCCATTTCGCTGGTGTTGGCGGCGGGGGTGGCGACATACGTGATGGCGGCTTCCACGCTCGATTCGCTGCAGAGAACGCAGGCTCGGTTGTACCGGGAGTTTCGGTTTCCGGATGTGTTCGCGGGGATGAAGCGGGCACCGGATGGGGTATTGGCGCAGGTGGCGGCGATTCCGGGGGTGGCCAATGTGGAGGCGCGCGTGGCGGCGCCGGCGAACATTGAGCTGGCGGGGTATGGGCAGCCGGTGTCGGGTTTGATTGTCGGCCTGCCGCACGGGGAGGCACAGTTTAACCTGCTGCACCTGCACGCAGGGCGGATGCCGGAGCCGGGACGGGAGCGGGAAGCGCTGGTGAGCGATGGGTTCGCCAAGGCGCACAAACTGCGGCCGCGGTTCCCGCTGCAGGTAACGATAAATGGGCGGAGGCGGATGTTGGAGGTGGTGGGCGTAGTGTCGACGCCGGAGTTCATTTACCAGCTGGCGCCGGGCTCGATTGTGCCGGATTTCAAGACTTATGTCGTGGTTTGGATGGACGGGCGCGCTCTGGAGGGCGCCTACGACATGACGGGGGCGTTTAACCAGGTGGCCGCTTCGTTACAGCGGGGGACGCGCGTGGAGGATGTGGTGGCGGCGATGGACGCGATTCTGCGGCCGTATGGGGGGCTGGGCGCGCAGGGGCGGAAGGACCAGGTGTCGCATCGGTATTTGTCGGAAGAGTTTAAGCAGTTGACGATGATGGCGACGTTGTTTCCAGCGATCTTCTTGTCGGTGGCGGCGTTCCTGTTGAACGTCGTGGTGAGCCGGCTGATGACGACGCAGCGAAGCCAGATTGCGACCTTGAAGGCGTTTGGGTACACGACGGGAGCGGTGGCGGTGCATTTCCTGAAGTTCACGGCGGTGATTGTGCTGTTGGGGACCGTGTTGGGGATTGGCGGGGGCGCTTGGCTGGGGGGCGGGTTGTCGCGGTTGTACATGGACGTCTACCGGTTCCCATATCTGGATTATTCGCTGCGGCCGGTGGTGATTGGGATTTCGCTGGCGGTGGGACTGGTGGCGGCGGGGGCGGGGACGCTGGTGGCGGTGCTGCGGGCGGCGGGTGAATCGCCGGCGGTGGCGATGCAGCCGGCTAATCCCGGGAGGTACCGGCGGAGTTTGTTTGAGACGGCTTGGCTGTCGCAGCCGACACGGATGATTTTGCGGAATATTGAGCGGCGGCCGGTGAAGTCGTTGTTGTCCGTTATTGGGGTGGCGATGTCGACGGCGATTCTGGTTTTGGGCGGTTTTTGGGGCGATGCGGTGGATTATATGGTCTTCGCGCAGTTGCGACGGGCGCAGTTGGACGATGTCACTGTGACCTTCATCGGCCCGGTGTCGACGCGGGCGATGTATTCGTTGTTGAGCTTGCCTGGGGTGACGTACGCGGAGCCGACGCGGGCGGTGGCGGCGCGGTTCCGGTTTGAGCAGCGGACGTATCGCACGGCATTGCAGGGGATGGAGCCGGAGGGGCGATTGCGGCGGTTGTTGGACACGCGGTTGGAACCAGTGACGCTGCCGGAAGAGGGAGTGTTGTTGACCGATCATTTGGCGAAGATGCTGGGGATACGGCCGGGGGAGATGTTGACGGTGGAGTTGCTGGAGGGGTCGCGGGCGGTGCGAGAGGTGCCGGTGGCGGGGGTGGTGAGCGAGTACATAGGCGTGTCGGCTTACATGCGGCGGGACACATTGAACCGGTTCCTGCGCGAGGGCGATTCGGCGACGGGGGCGTTTCTATCGGTCGATTCCCGGGCGCTGCCGGAGCTGTATGCGCGGTTGAAGAAAATCCCGGCGGTGGCGGGTTCGGCAGAGCGGGCGCAGGTGTTGCGGAGCTTCTACGAGACGCTGGCGGCGCAGATGTTGACGTTTGCGTTTTTCAATACGCTGTTGGCGTCGACGATTGCGATTGGCGTCGTTTACAACACGGTGCGGATTTCATTGAGCGAGCGGGGGCGGGAGTTGGCGAGCCTGCGGGTGTTGGGATACACGCGGAGCGAGGTTTCCTATATTTTGCTGGGGGAATTGACGGTTTTGGTGTTTGTGGCGATTCCGGTGGGGCTGGTGATGGGGAGGGGGTTGGCGGGAGTGATGGCGGGGTCGGCGCAGACCGAATTGTTCCGGATCCCGATGGTGGTGGAGCCATCGACGTATGCGTTGGCGGCGCTGGTGGTAGCGGTGGCGACGGTGCTCTCGGCGTTCACGGTGGGGCGGAAGATTAATCATCTAGACTTGGTAGAAGTGCTGAAGGCACGGGAGTAGGGACGCGTGAAACGGTGGCTTTGGATTATCGGATTGGCCGCGGTGGCTGGGGTTGGCATATTCCTGGGGATGCGGCCGCAGCCGGTGCCTGTGGAGGGTGTGGCGGTGGCCGCGGGTCCGTTGCGCGTGACGGTGGAGGAAGAGGGAAAGACGCGGCTGCGGAGCCGGTATGTGATTTCGGCGCCGGTGGCTGGGTATACGCCGCGATTGGCGTGGAAGGCGGGGGATACGGTGCGGGCGGGGGCGGCGGTGACGGTGCTGGAACCACCGCGGCCGGTGGTATTGGACGCACGGACGAAGGATTCAGCGGAGGCGCGGGTTCGTTCGGCCGAGGCGGCGTACACCGTTGCGCAGAGCCGCGTGGCGACGCAGACCGAGCAGGTGCGGGCGGCGCGGGCGGACGTGGAGTATTGGCGGAAGCAGCAGGCTCGGGAAGAGGCGTTGCGGAAGAGTGGGGACCTACCCGTTTCGCGGTTGGAGCGGACGGTGGCGGATTTGAAGCGGGCGGAGGCGGCGCTGGCAGCGGCGGAGCGCGGGGTGGTGACGTTGAAGGACGAAGTGGCGGCGGCGCGGGCGGAGGTGGCCGGGGCGCGGACGGCGTTGCGGCCGACGGCGGGGGCGGCGACGGGGGAGCGGATTCCGGTTGTGGCTCCTGCGGGCGGACGCGTTATCCGGGTGGTGCGGGAGAGCGAGGGCGTGGTGGCGCCGGGGGAGGCGCTGTTGGAAATTGGGGACGCGCGGGCGATTGAGGTGGTGGTGGAGGTGCTGTCGGCCGATGCGGTGCGGATTGCGCCGGGGATGAAGGTTGTGTTGGAACGATGGGGCGGGGCGAAGGCGTTGGAGGCACGGGTGCGGATGGTGGAGCCCGGCGGATTCACGAAGATTTCGGCGTTGGGCGTGGAGGAGCAGCGGGTGCGGGTGGTGGCCGATTTGGTGTCGCCAGAGGAGGAGTGGCGGGCGTTGGGGGACGGGTACCGGGTGGAGGCGGCGTTCGTTTTGTGGGAGGGGGCGCAGGTGGTGCAGGTGCCGGCGAATGCGTTGTTCCGCGTGGGAGAGGGTTGGGCGGTGTTTGTGGCGGAGGGAGACCGGGCGCGGCGGCGGATGGTGAAGGTGGGGCAGCGGACGGGGCTGGCGGCGGAGATCGTGGGGGGATTGCAGGTGGGAGAGGTGGTGGTAGTCCACCCGGACGAGACGGTGGAAGACGGGAAGACGTTGACGGTGACGCGGCGTTAGACGTTGTCCATTTGGGCTAGGGGAGTAGGTCTTGCGCGTGCAAAACGCAGCCTTATATTGGGGCTGCCTTTATGCGACGACGATCCTTTATTGCTTCCCTGTTGGCGCTGCCCGGATCGGGCTGGCGGGTGTATTTGCAGAATGTGACGGAGACGGAGGCGACGGTTTGTTGGGACGCTTCGATGTTCGGGGCGGCGGGGGTTGAGTGTGACGGGCGGTACTTCGCGGCGGGGGTGCCGGGGCGGGCGCGGATTACGGGGTTAGCGGCGGGGACGGAGTATTTGTACCGGGTGGGGCCGGTGGAAGCTTCGTTTCGCACGGCGGGCGTGGGGGTGACGCCGTTTTTGGTTATTGGGGATACGGGGACGGGGTCGGCCGAGCAGTCGGCACTGGCCGGGAGGCTGGTGCGGGAGCGGGCGGCGTTCCTGTTGCATACGGGCGATGTGGCGTATCCGACGGGCCAGGCGGAGGCGTATCGGGAGCGGTATGTGGACTACTACCACTCGCTGATGGCGCGGACGCCGTTCTTTCCGTGCCCTGGGAATCACGACTACTACGAGACCGATGCGGAGCCGTATTTCGCGTTTCACGACTTACCGGGAGCGGGGGTTCCGGCGGCGGAGCGTGGGCGGTATTACTCCTTCGACTGGGGGGACGCGACGGTGGTTTCGATTGATTCCAATGCGCCGTTGGAGGACCCGGCGCGGCGGGCGGTGATGTTGGATTGGCTGGACCGGGTGCTAGGGGCGTCGACGCGGTTTTGGCGGGTTGTGTTCTTTCATCATCCGCCGATGGCGGCGGGGCCCAACGAGGGGGATGTGCTGACGGAGTTGGCGCGGCGGCATCTGGTGCCGATGTTGGAACGGCACCGGGTGCCGCTGGTGTTTAACGGGCACGAGCATAGCTATCAGCGGAGCGTGCCGGTGGGTCCCGGGGAGGCAACCTACTTTACGACGGGGGGCGGCGGGGCACCGTTGTACCCAGTGGGCGCGTCGCCGCTGGTGGCGCGGGGCGTGACGGCGAACCACTATTTGCGGTGCGCGGTGAATGGATACCGGCTGGATGTGGCGGCGGTGGGGTTGGATGGGTTGGCGTTTGATTCGGTGACGTTGCGGCCGCAACCGATGGTGCGGGCGGTGGTGAACGGAGCCTCGTTTGGAGCGCGAATTGGACGGGGGAGCCCGGTGAGTGTGTTCGGGTGGCAGTTGGGGTTACCGGGAAGCCGGGAGGTTTCGGTGCGGGGGTTGGAGGTGCTGGCGGTGACGCCGGGACAGATCAACGCGTTGCTGCCGGCGGGACTTGTGGGGCGCGTGCGATTGGAAGTTTCGACACCGAACGGGCGGGCGGAGACGGAGATTGAAGTGGTACCGGTGGCGCCGGCGCTGTTTGCGGGATCGGGGGTACGTAGTGGAGGAGTCTTACGGGTTTATGCGACGGGAATGGACGGGTATGGCGGGACGGTGGGAGCGCGTGTGAATGGGGTGGAGATCGGTTGCCGGTTGTTGGCGGGGCCGGTGGCGGGGGTGCAGATTGTGGAGTTGCCGGCGGTGGAGGGAGAGTTGGTGATCTTCGCCGGCGGGGAGCGGAGCAACGCGATTACGGTGTAGCCGCGATTTCCGCGCGGATGAAAGCAGCGCGGGTGGCGGCGAAATCGCGGAGGTGGACGAGGGTGTCTTCGAACTCGGAGGTGAGGTAGGCTTTGCGCGTGTCGGATTCGGCGAAGGGGCGGATGAGTGCGGCGGTTCGCTCGATTTCGCGATCAAGCCAGCCGCCGGAATTTCCGGCGATTGTTGCACATTTTTCGAGGGCGCGGAGGAAATAGTCCCGGTACTCCAGGTTGTCGAGAAGACGCCGGGTTAGGACGTTTCGGTCGGTTCTATTCCATATCGATTGATCGGGGGAGCCAAAGGTGGCGTCTTTGTCCCAGGGGATGAAAAAGTGGCGGCGCTGGCCCTTCGGGCGGTAGAGATAGAAGTTGTTGATGCCCCAATCGCCGGTCATGCCATCGCGTTCGACGAGGTAGGTTTCAACGGCTAGGTAGTCGAGAAACTGGCGCGCGTCGATGAAGGGAGCGAGGGCGGCGGGGAGATCTTCGTCGGAAACTTCGTTGAGGGTACGGATGAAATCGACGAGCGGCGTGGCGTCGGGAGATTTCTCGTTGGTCTTTGGGGTGAAGGGGAGCGGGGAGTAAATGGCGGGGTCAGGGCCTGCGTAATGGAACCAGTATTCGGTGGCCCATTCATAGTCATAGAGGTAGCCCGAGTCCTCCGCGCGAGTCCGCTGGAGAAAGAGTTTGTCGACCGGTTCGACGAGCGTATAGAGGCCGGCATAGGCACCGTTGACGAACAGACGGACGTAGGCAGCGCGGGGAGCGGGGATGCCCATCTTTTCGAAGAGTTGGAGGCTGAGATACTCAGCCATCATGGAACGGTCCTGCGCGAGGTTGTCGAGGTCGAGAGCTTTAAAGCCGAGGAAGGCCTGACCGCCGACGAATTGGTTGAAATCGAGTTTAAGACCAGGTTTAGCGCTAATCCGGCTGCCGTTGCCCCGGGAGCGAACGCCGATCTTCGTTACCGTATGCCCTTCCCAGGAAAACGTAGCCTCGTAGTAAGTATCCAGTAAGTAATCCTGCTGCAGACGCTCATACTGACCGGGGCCGAATTCGAGCCGGATATCGGTGACGCGCGAGGTATCGAAAACGTCGCGGCCCGGTTGGGCCGCGAGCGGAGAGTACAAACTGAACACGAAGAATACGAGGATGAAGCGCATCGTACTCAAGCCATATCGGCCAGAGCAGACGGAGCTTCAACGTTTCTTTCTAAGAAACGGCGGCAGCGGCGGTGACGGGATCCACACGAACAGCGACTTCGACCAGTTGCGCGCCACCACCAAGAGTTACGCCTTTGACGGGGGTAACATCGCCATAATCCCGGCCCCAGCCGAGAGTAACATGGCCATCGGAGGGCACCATATCGTTGGTGGGGTCAAAATGCAACCAGCCGGCACTGGGCACGTAGGCGGCGACCCAAGCGTGGGAGGCTTCGGCGCCCTGGTAGTTGGCGCCGCTGCGAAGATAGCCGCTGACGTAGCGGGCAGAGAGGCGGAGCGAGCGGAGGGCGCCAATCATGATGTGGGAGAAATCCTGGCAGACGCCGCGGCGATTCTTCAACACTTCGGCGAGGGGCATGTCGATGGAAGTGGATTTCGGCGCGTATTCGAACTCGCGGTGGATGCGCCGGGAGAGGTCGTCGAGCGCTTCGACGAGTGGGCGGCCACTGGGAAAGGAGAGTTTGGCGAAAGCAGCCAGTTGTGGACTGGCGGAGATGAAGGGGGAGTCGTAGATGAACTCGGAGGCTTCGAGGGTGGGGTTGTCGGCGCCTTCAATCAAGAGCGCGCACGCCTCCTCCCAACGGAGCGTGGGAAGCACGCCGACGCGGGCCGGTTCCACTTCGACCACGCTGGCGGCGGTGACGGTGAAACGGTCGTGCGGTTCGAAGATGGAAAACGTGGTGACTTCATTGCCGAACCAGTCCTTGCGAGTGCGCCAGAGAGCGGGTTCGGGCTCCACCTGGATCCGGCATTCCTTTACATGCTGACGGCCAAATTCGCGCGGAGTGAGGCGGAGTTCGTTGACGCTTTGGGCGACGGGTTCCTCGTAGATATGCCTGGTGATGTGTTTGGCGCTATAGATCATGGCATCAATCCGAGGACCGGAGGCGGGCTGTTTGCAGGTGGCTCAAATACTGGGCGGTGAGGGCCTCGGAGAGGTCGAACATGTCCGTTTTGAGAGAGGCGAGCAAGTCACCGAGAGGGCCGAGATTCCCGTCCTCGTCCCGACGGGTCAACAGTTCCACATCGGCGAGGCGAACGGCGGTCAGCGTCTTCAAAGCCAGGCGCTGTTCGCGGGATTGACGGCCAATTTCGGCGTGCTCGGGGAGCTCGTCGACATGGTCGCGCAGGGCAGCCAGTTGCATGCCGACCGAGCGGGGGTTGGTTTCGTCGCAGAGGAGGAGGTCGAGGACGAGATCGGCCCGCAACAGGGTGAGATTGCGGGAGCGATAGGTGATGCTGCTATCGGCGATGTGGAGGAGCAGTTGCAGGGCGCCGTCATTGCCACCGGGGAGGCCGACGATGCCAGCGCGCAGCAGGTCGCTCATTTGCAGCGACCGCTCCAGGCGCCGGCCGATATCGAGGAACCGGAATCCGTGGCCGCGGGTCATGTTTTCCATCACGAGGCCACTGAAGGCGGCGAGCGTGACAATGACGCCGTCGAGGAGCGTGATTTGCGCGGTGAGACGTTGATCCGGATTGCCGGGAGGCGTCCGGGAGAGGTCCGCTTCCAGTTGCTGGAGAACGCGCCACGTGTCGGACGACAGACGCTCCTTGAGGTTCCAGGCGGAACGGCGCATCTGCTTCAAGTTCCAGCCGATGCCGGCCATGCGGGTGGCGTCGTAGACCAGGTCGGAGAGCAGTTTTTGCAAATGCCAGCGCTGTTGACCGAGGGGCATCAGGGGTACCGTGTCGGGCAGGAAGCGGAGTCCGGACATCAACTGAACGACCGTTTCGAGCGAGGCGGCGCGACCGAAATCCTCTTCGCCGGAGAGGGCGGGCAGGAGCGAACGGACAAGGCGTACACCACAGTCGACGCGCTCGGCGTAGCGGCCAAGCCAGTAGAGGTTGTCGGCGACGCGGCTGGGGAGACTGGTCCGGCTGGGGCGGACGGAGAGAGTTTGGCGGGGCGGGGGCGGGGGTTCGGCTTCGCCTTCAAACACCCAGGTGTCCTTGCTGCCGGCGCCGAGTTGCATGGAGACAACCGGCGAAGTTTCCCCGGCGACACGCGTGAGGCCGCCGGGCATCACGGTGTAATCTTCCCCATCGCGGGCCGCGAAGACGCGCAACCCGGCGTGGCGGGCGGCCAAGCCATCGTCCGTGCGCACGGGCACGGTGGACATGTTGACCAGTTCCTGGGCCACGAAGAGTTCCGGCTGGGCTTCGATGCGGCGAATCAACTGGGCGCGGGCGGCGGCACTCATTCGCGCCGGGAATTCGGGGTGGAGTCCGTACTTGCGGAACGCTGGTTTGATGACCAGCTGATCCAAATGCTCCATGACATACCGGCGGGGCGCGGCTTGGCCGCACCACCAGGTTGCGACCGAGGGGAGCAGGAGTTCTTCGCCGAGCAGGTCACGGCAAAGGCCGGGGAGGAACGCCATCAAACCCGGAGTTTCCAAAACGCCGCTGCCAATGGCGTTATCCACGGCCACGGTGCCGTTGCGGACGGCCTGCATGAGGCCCGGCACACCGAGGAGCGAATCACCACGAAGTTCCAAGGGATCGCAGAAGCCGTCATCCATGCGGCGGAGGATGACGTCGACCGGTTCGAGGCCAGAGAGCGTTTTCAAGAACACGCGGCTGTCGCGGACGGTCAGATCGGCGCCTTCGACCAGCGGGAAGCCCCAGTGACCGGCGAGGAAAGAATGTTCGAAATACGTTTCGTTGTGCGGGCCGGGCGTGAGCAGGACAACACGCGGCGTCTCCCGGCGACTGGGAGCCAGCGCGAGAAGCGCGTTGCGCTTGGCATCGAAGAAACGGGTGAGTGCGCGGACGCGGCACTGGTTGAAAACGCCAGGAAGGATACGGGCGCTGACGAGACGATTTTCGAGCGCGTAGCCGATGCCCGACGGGGCCTGCGTTCGATCCCCAAGGGCCCACCAGCGGCCGTCGGGCGAGCGGGCCAGATCGACGGCGTAGGTCTGCAACGGCACGTTGCCAACCGGGGTCAGGCCGAAACAGCTTCGCTGGAAGTGGGGATTGGCGTACACCAGCGCGGCGGGGAGGCGGCGTTCGCGAACCAGACGCTGTTCGCCATAGAGGTCCCGCAGCATGACGTTCAAAAGCTCGGCGCGCTGGCGCACGGCCTTATCAATGGCCTCCCATTCCTGGGTGGGAATGACCAGCGGGATGGGATCCATGGGCCAGGGTCGGTCTTTGCCGGCCGGGTCGCCACCAACGTTGTAGGTGACGCCGTTGGATTGGATCAGTTGCTGGCCGATTTGCCAACTGCGGCTGAATTGGGGAAACCCCATCCGGCCAAGCGCCACGGCCAGCCCCCGCCAATGGTGGCGGGGAACGCCAGAATCCTGCAGCGCTTCATCCCAGTGCCCGGGAATGGGCGCGTAGCGAAACTCCTCCCAACGCGACCGTCCCGGCACCAGTTTGGATTTTTTCACCAACCTCCCCCAAGTGTCATTCGCCTGGCCATGGCGGCGGCGGTGGGCCGCCGGAGGTCGAGGGTCGAAGGGAATTCCGGATTTTCTTCTACGGGGGGAATCGGCATGGGACCGGGGGTATGTCCAAACGGGAGGAAGCGGGCCATGCGGCGCGCCTCCGCCTCATTTGAGTTTACCGCGAAGGTCTCGTAGTTCCGGCCACCGGGGTGGCCGGCGTAGTAGGTGCAGCCGCCGATGGAACGGCCGGCCGCCAAATCCAGGAGGTCGAAGATGAGAGGAGCATGGACGGGTATCGTGGGGTGCAAGCAGCGAGCCGGCTGCCAGGCGCGGAAGCGGACGCCGCAGACGTACTCCCCGTGCACGCCGGTGGGCTGCAGGGGCAGGCGACGACCGTTGCAAGTGATCACGCGACGTTCCCCGGTGAGACCGCGGACACGTACCTGCATGCGTTCGACCGACGAATCGACAAAGCGCGTGGTACCGCCACCACCGGGCTCCTCACCCAGAACGTACCAAGGTTCAATGGCCTGCCGCAGCTCAATTTCGACGCCGTCGTAGACCACGCGGCCGTAGACCGGGAAACGGAACTCAATGTGCGGGCCGAACCAAGCGGGATCCATGGGATAGCCAGCGCGTTGTAGAGCGTCGACAACCCAGGTGAAATCCTTCTCCACGTAATAGGGGAGCAGGAAACGGTCGTGCAGGCGGGTCCCCCAACGTACTGGCTGCGCCTGGAAGGGCTCGCGCCAAAACCAGGCGACGAGCGACCGCACGAGCAGCTGCTGAGCAAGGCTCATTCGGGCGTGGGGCGGCATTTCGAAAGCACGCAGTTCCAACAGGCCAAGGCGGCCGGTGGAACTATCGGGCGAGTAAAGCTTGTCGATGCAGAACTCGGCCCGATGGGTGTTGCCGGTGATGTCGACCAGTAGATTGCGGAAGATGCGATCTGTGAGCCAGGGCGGGCAGGGCGAGCGAGGATCGATCAGATTGAAGGCGACTTCGAGTTCGTAGACGGCATCGGAACGGGACTCGTCGACGCGCGGCGCCTGGCTGGTGGGGCCGATGAAGACGCCGGAGAAGAGATAGGAAAGCGACGGATGGTTGAGCCAGAAACCGACGAGGCTGCGCAGCAAATCGGGCCGGCGGAGGAACGGACTATCGGCCGGAGTGGCGCCACCGAGGACAAGATGGTTGCCGCCGCCGGTGCCGGTGTGGCGGCCATCGAGCATGAACTTCTCGGTGCCGAGCCGGGTGAGCCGGGCCTCGTCGTAGAGAATTGTCGTCTTGTCGACCAGTTCACGCCAGGAACCGGAGGGATCGGTGTTGACCTCGATCACACCGGGGTCAGGTGTGACTTTGAGCGAACGAAGACGGGAGTCCGAAGGGGGCGTATAGCCTTCCAGCAACACGGGCATTTGAAGCGATGCGGCAGTGTCTTCGATGGCCGTCACCAATTCCACATACTCGTCGGCGGATGCGATCGGAGGCAGGAACACATACATCCGGCCTTCGCGAGCTTCGACGGCGAGAGCCGTGCGGACCACGGGTCCGCCAACGGCGGGAGCAGCGGGCTTGTCGGACGGTTTTTGCATCTGCGGCCGCGCAGGGCCGCGCTGCATCGCCTCGAACTGGCGCTTGGGAATGGGCAACGGATCGGTGGGAGCGAGAGGATCGAGGGTCCACACCTGCTGTATCTCTCCGGCGGGCTCCCAGGGGAGACGCTCGAGAGGCAGGCGGAAGCCGACCGGCGAATCACCCGGCATGAGAAATAGATGGCGGGACCGGAGCATCCACAGGCCGCTCTGCCACTCCGGACCGTTCTTTCCGATTCCGCGCTGCAGTGGGAGAACGTAGCCGACGGGCTGGCCGAGTCCGCGTTGGAACACGCGACGCAACCGGTCGCGCTCTTCCGGTTCATCGAGTTTGTTGTTGAGCGGATCGACGTTGATGGGAAGGTCACGTTCCTTGGTGAGATAGGTCAACGGATCTTCGAACGCGGTAACGATGAAGTCGGTACCGATCGCCAACCGGCGCGCGAGTGTTTCGGCGAACAACTGCGCCTGTTCGGCACCGAAGCCGTAATCTTTGTGGGGTTCGCCGACCAGCGATTTGTCGTGCCAGATGGGGCGCCCATCGGCGCGCCAGTAGCAGGTATAGGCCCAGCGCGGGAGCTGTTCGCCGGGGTACCACTTCCCTTGCCCGTAGTGGATCAGGCCACCCGGCGCGAAGGTGTCCCTTAATCGGCCGAGAAGTTCACCGGCGAGCCGCTGTTTATTGGGGCCCATGGCGGTGGTGTTCCACTCGTCGCCGTCCATGTCGTCGATGGAGACAAAGGTCGGCTCGCCGCCCATCGTCAGGCGTACATCGCCGTCGAGGAGTTCGGCGTCAATGCGGTCACCGAGAGAGAGAATCGCGTCCCACTGGTCGTCTGTATAGGGTTTGGTGACGCGCGGATCTTCATGAATGCGCGTCACGCGCATCTCGTGGTGAAACTCCACTTCGCAGGGGCTAACCAAACCGGTAACGGGCGCGGCGGTCTGCGGATCCGGGGTGGCGGCCAAGGGAATGTGCCCTTCGCCGGCGAAGAGTCCGGATGTAGGGTCGAGTCCGATCCACCCGGCGCCGGGCAGATAGACTTCCGTCCAGGCGTGCAGATCAGTAAAATCTTCGGAGGCGCCCGAAGGGCCGTCGAGCGATTTCAAATCCGGCTTTAGTTGGATGAGATAACCGGAGACAAATCTTGCCGCCAGGCCGAGGTGACGGAGAACCTGAACGAGTAACCAGGCCGAATCCCGGCACGATCCGCTGCGATTCTCGAGTGTTTCTTCCGGCGTCTGAACACCCGGTTCCAACCGAATCAGGTAGCTGATTTCCGATTGGAGACGCATGTTCAACTCGACCAGGAAATTGACAGATTGTTTTTTCTCCAGCGAGATCGTCTTGATATAGGCCGACAGCAGCGGCCCCAATTCGAGCGTTTCCAGAAATGGCCGGAGTTCGCGCTTTTCCCAGGTTTCGTACTCAAACGGAATCTGCTCGGCGTACGGCTCCAGGAAGAAATCGAAGGGATTGATGACGGCCATATCGGCCACCAGATCCACTTCGAGAGAGAAATGCCGGGTAGGTTCCGGAAACACGAACCGTGCCAGGTAATTACTCTGGGGATCCTGCTGCCAGTTGACGAACTGCTTAACCGGCTCCACCTTCAGCGAGTAACTGACGATTTGTGTGCGGCTATGGGGGGCGGGGCGAAGACGAACGATTTGGGGCCCTAGCGTGACAGGGCGATCGTACTGGTAGACGGTCTTATGATGCAGCGCAACGCGGATACCCATCAGTCAGCGCCCACCGTCTGCGTCTGTGTTTGCGTCTGCTTCAACTGACGTAACGCGAACAAATCGCGCTGCAGTGCGGCGCCAACAGCGTTCAAACGGAGCTGCAAACTATCCAGGAACTCATGTAGTCCAGAGCGGATCATCGTATCAACTTCCATTTCTTCCAACTCCCGCCCTAACTCACCGAGCAAGTTGACGGACTCGTATTGCGTATTGGAACCAGCCCGGATCACATCCAGCGAATCCACCGCACGGGCGATGGAGTGGCGGATGGACCGGGGGAAATCGTGATCCAGCACGAGAAAGCCAGCCACGTGCCGGGGCGTAATCGTGCCTCGCGTTTGACGGTACATTTCGAAGCCACTGGCTGACTTGAGCACGGCCGACCACAGTAAGTCGTCATAAGGTGTGCCAACGCTGGTGGCGGATGGGAGCAGCATGAAGTACTTCACGTCGAGCAGTCGCGAGGTCTTGTCGGCGCGCTCCATTTGACGTCCCAGGCGGACAAAATGCCACGCTTCGTTATGGCTCATCGTCGCATCGGTCACACCTTGAAACATGTGGCCGGAAAGTCGCAGGTCGCGGAAAACTTCCGGGGAGAGCTCCTCCGCCGGCTTGGCGTACTGCTCCTGAACGCGGAGGTAGATTCCATTGACGTGCTCATACATCTCCGAAGGAATCGTCTCCCGAACCGAGCGGGCGTTCTCTCGCGCGGCGAGCAAGCAACTCAGAATCGAGTTGGGGTATTCGCGATCCTGCGCCAGGAAGGCGACGACCGTCTCCTGAGTCGCTTCACCGTACCGTTTCTTAAATAGCGGCGCTTCGCCGCACGCATCGATCAGAGGCTGCCACTGATTGCCATCCAGCGGCAGATCCAATTGCAAGTGCAGGTTCACTTCGAGGAGCCGGGCTACATTCTCCGCGCGTTCCATGTAACGCGCCATCCAATAAAGCGAATCCGCAACGCGACTGAGGAGCGGACGGGAATCAGTTGCCATTGTCGCCTCCGGCCAGAACCCAAGTATCTTTACTGCCACCACCCTGCGAAGAGTTGACCACCAACGAACCTTTTCGCAGCGCAACACGTGTCAACCCTCCGGGCAGCACGCGAATCCCCTGCCGGCCATAGAGCACGTATGGCCGAAGATCCACGTGCCGGCCCTCCAACCGGTCCCCGATCAGAGTGGGGACACGGGAGAGCGCCAGCGTCGGTTGTGCGATGTAGTTGCGCGGGTTGGCGTTGATACGGTCGGCAAAGTCATCCTGCTCCGCCTTTGTGGAATGTGGTCCAACCAGCATTCCATAGCCCCCGGCTTCGTTAGCCGCTTTCACTACGAGTTTGTCCAGATTTTGCAACACGTGCTGGCGGTCCGAATCCCGCCAACAGAGGTAAGTGGGCACGTTGGGGATAATGGCATCCTCCCCTTCGTAGTAGCGGATCATGTCCGGCACGTAGGAGTAGATCACCTTGTCGTCGGCCACGCCGTTTCCTGGCGCATTGGCCAGAGTCACATTGCCACGGCGATAGGCGTCCACGATGCCAGGTACACCCAGCAGCGAATCCTTCCGGAAGATATCAGGATCCAGAAAATCATCATCAATACGCCGATAGATCACGTCCACACGGCGCGGCCCGTGGGTCGTCTGCATCCAGACGATTCCATCTTCGACGATCAGATCACTCCCCTGCACCAAGGGAATACCCATCTTTTGCGCCAGGAAAGTATGCTCGAAATACGCCGAATTGTACATACCAGGCGTGAGAAGAACCACGACCGGCTTGTCTTCACACGACTCCGGCGCCAGCGATTGCAACGTCTCCAACAGGTTACCCGGATAGTCATCGACGGGACGAACACGCAGCCCTTCGAATACTTCGGGAAACGTGCGCTTCATCAAATCCCGATTACCAAGAACGTAGGAAACGCCAGACGGCACGCGAAGGTTATCCTCCAACACATACAACTCGCCATCGCCGTGACGGATCAGATCGGTACCCGTGATGTGGCACCATACACCGCCCGGCGGGTTGATGCCGTGGATTTGCGGACGGTAGGAGGCCGCCGAACGGATCACCTCCTCCGGAATCACCTTGTCTTTCAGGATCTTTTGATCGTGGTAAATGTCGTCGATGAAGGCGTTGAGCGCGCGAATTCGCTGCACCAAGCCACGCTCCATACGCTCCCACTCTTTGGCCTGAACAATACGGGGTATCAAATCAAACGGAAAGATCCGTTCCGTGCCGGCCGCTTCGCCGTACACGTTGAACGTAATTCCCATCTGCAGCAACATGCGTTCAGCGGCGTGCTGACTACGCTGCAGATGTCCCTCTCCCAATGATTGCAACGTCTCCAAAAGGAGGCGCGCCTCCGGCCGTACGGTACCGTCGGCATGGAACATTTCGTCGTGGAACGAATCGGTCTGGTATGCGTCAAACAGCATGTCGCACCCCGCTCCAACCGCTAGTCATGGCAGAAACCTCTCGGGAAAACGGTCTATCGGGGACCTTGCTTTTTTAACACTACTGCACGCGGCGGCAAACTGTCCAATCCATAAATCTTATGACCCGCCTCTCCGTATAATGGTGTCTCCATGCTGCCCGTTTTGAAATTTGGCTCCCGCCGAAAAGCTCTGGCGTTGATTGCAGCCGCCCCAGCCGCTCTGTTTGGAGCCAAACAACCGAAAATCCGCGATGTCCGAGTGATTGCAACGGCGCCCGCCGGTCTTCGGCTGTCCATCGTGCAGATCCGTACAGACCAGGACGGCCTGCACGGCTATGGCTGCGCCACGTTCACTCAGCGCGCCGATCTGGTGAACCTCGCCGTGGAGCGCTATCTGCGTCCGCTACTGATCGACAAGCCCGTTGGGCCGGTTGAAGACGTTTGGCACGCCTGCTACAACAGCTCCTACTGGCGCAACGACGCGGTGATGAACAATGCGTTGAGCGGCGTCGACCAGGCGCTTTGGGATATTCAGGGCCGGTTGGCGGGAATGCCCGTTTATCAGCTCCTGGGCGGTAAAGTGCGCGAGGCGGCCGAATGTTACGCCCACGCGGGCGGCGACGAAATTGAGCAGGTGGTGGAGAGCGCGAAGGTATTGCAGCGCCAGGGATTCCGGCACATCCGGGTACAAGTGGGGGTTCCCAATCAAGCCGCCTATAGTTCCGGTGGGGGGCGAACGTATGGCGGCGGTCGCGCGCCAGCGGCGTTAGGCCGAAGCAAGACGGGCGCACTGCACGACGGGCCCATGTTCGAGCCCGCCGCCTATATTCGCCGCACGCTGCGGATGTTGGAGAAAGTCCGAGAAGCGTTGGGTGACGACGTGGAACTGCTTCACGACGTCCACGAACGCATCCTGCCTACCCAAGCGTTGCAATTTGCCAAGGACGTGGAACGATTCCGTCTGTTTTTCCTGGAAGACGTTGTTTCGGCCGAGGACATCGGGTGGTACCGGCACATTCGCAAACAGACAACGACGCCGCTGGCGATGGGCGAACTGTTCAACAACCCCAATGAATGGCAGGGGCTGGTGCAGGAACGGCTGATCGATTACCTGCGCATCCACATGTCGCAGGCCGGCGGGCTGACGCCGTGCCGGAAGATCGCGGCCTTGACAGAGTCGTTCGGTGTCAAGACCGCCTGGCATGGCCCGGGGGATGTCTCGCCTATCGGCCACGCAGCCAATCTGGCACTGGACCTGGCTTGTCCCAATTTCGGCATTCGGGAGTTGGTGCCATTCAACGAGCAGGTGCAGGAGGTCTTCCCGGGGGCACCCGTGTCTAAAGACGGGTACCTATGGGCGAACGAGGCACCGGGATGGGGGATAGAAGTGGATGAAAAGGCCGCCGCGAAGTATCCGTTCGGCCACTCGGAGACAGGAGAGAGACAGCGCCTCAATGGCGGATGGGGAACCGTTCGTCGCCGCGATGGCAGCGTCATCAAACAATGAGTTCGAATCGCGAGGTGCGTCAGCAACTGGAGTTCGGATCGGTCTGGCAGGACCGAGATTCGATGGACAACTACGATGGGCTGGTTCGAGCCCTCCATGGCGACTGCTCCGATCGGGCCGGGATGGTGGAAGCGCTGGCCCAGTGCTTGACGGACGAGAATCTCCTGGTTCGTTCGGGCGCGGTGGCTGCTTTGCCAGAAGTCGCCCTGGAGTTAGGTGCCGCAGGGCTTTGCGCCCTGGTTCAGCAGCATTTGGGGCTGTTCCGGGATGTGCGACCGTCGATACAGTTGAGTATTGCGGACCTGGAAGAGGGCATGGCGCAGAGCATCGCCAAGGCGGCCCGGCCCGAGGACGCAGGGGCGATCGAATACCTCCGCCAGGCTGTCCATCGCCCTTGGGGGAAGTGCCTGCTGTTCCGCCTTGCCGCAATTGATGGCGAGTGGCTGTTGGACCACGCGGCTGAGCTAGTCCCCAAAGACTATTTCGGTGTGCTGATCCCGCTCACGCCGGAGCGCCGCCGACGGGTGATCGCCGCTATCGGTCCATTCGACGGAATGCCCTCAGAGTATTTCTGGAAACAGTTTCCGGAGGCGGAGGCGGCCGAACTGAAACGGTTACTCAGCGAACGTTGATCCAAACGGAGTTCGCCCGCGTTTCGTCCGCCGCGAAAACGATCTCCACCTCGCCCGCCCCCCGCATCGCAATCGGTAGCTCAATATTCACCTGATCGAGCCCGGGAAAACCGGGTTGCAAACCGGCATACAGAACAGGTACCGCTCGGCCACCAACCATCGCGCTCGCCGTTTTTCGTCCTCGAAAACCAGTGCCGTAGAGCGTTAGATAAACCGGCGCCTCCGCGGCCAGGTCAATGGGCGTTGGGAAACACCCGGCGGCCGCGCACGCAAACACGGGAACCGCCGATTGAACGCCATTCGACACGCGTACCGCCGTCGCGGCAGCCAATCGCCCATTCATTGTGAACAGCGACGGCCCCACCGGCTGGACGGTCGCCGTCGCGCTCCGCAATACGCGCCCGTCACCGGTCACGCGAAACGCCGCCCGGCCAGGCGCCATGCCAGCTGGAACAATGGCGTTGATCTGCGACGGAGAAGCATAGATCACCGGCGCCGGCCATTCCACGCCGTTGCTATCGACGATCCGCAATCCGATGCCAGTCCGCACCGTCTGCCCGGTCAAGTCCGGACCGTACAGCGAGACAATCGAATCCGGTGCCACCGCCGCCCCGGCAGCCGCGGCCGGCTGTACCTGGAAGTCCCCTACCAGCCCGTAATAACGGGCCATCCAATACGGCAGCAGATAATCGACGCCTGCGTTTCCAATCGTCCCCGTGCCGCCGCCGAAAAGCTGGAACGGGCTGCGCTGCCAGAGAAAATCCGTCGGCGTTCGCTGGTCCACCGGTATCGGCTGGCAGGCCTGATCTCCGCACACCGGTACCTTTCCGCGCAGGTCGACAAACAGGTCCCGCCGCGGCCGTTTCAGCCAAAGGTCCAATATCGCCAGCGTCTCGGCATCGCGTCGCGCGTCGGCGCCGAACAGTGCCCTATCGATCATGTTGAAGAACGCATTCTGGTGCCCGGCGGTGTAGTTGCGTGCGATCGCATATGCCCGCTCGTAGGTGCCCCGCGACTCCGGTTCCTCCAGCCGGATCAGATGGAAAAACGTAATGTAAATCAGGTTGAACTTGAAGTAGGAACTGGTGCTCAAAGAATCAAAGGCAACCGGGGCAGCCACGCTCCCAGCCAGCCGCGCCCTCTGCGATTCATACATCGCGCCGAAGCGCTCCGGATTCACCCGGCGCGCGACCTGTAGAATCGCCAACTGCTCATCGGGCCGGAGCAGAAAGCTCGTGCCGGCCCGGCCATCGGGCATCGGTGCGGACCAGTTGTTTTCAGACAAAAACATCACCATGCGCGTCAATACGTCATGGACTATGGCCTGCATGGTGGCATCGGGTATCAAATCGAAGGCAACACCAAGACCGTAGACGGTCCCGCAGTATTGGTCCCTCGAAGTATTTCCGATCCAACTGTAACCGGCCCCAGCATTGGTGTAGACGCCATTCGCCGCCTCTTCCCGAAGGATCCCCGCGGCGAACGGCGACCCGATCGCCACACGGCACCTTGCCAGCAGATTGGTACCCGTTACATCGACAAGCCCCTTCAAACCGTCCAACGCTCGACGCGCATTCGCCAGCGCGTCCGGCGCCCCAGTCACACGGTATCGATAGGACTCTGCCGCCAAATAGTGGCCGGTCCACAACGCCGAATCACCGCATCGCGTATAGCCGGTAATCTGATCGCTCTCCGCACTGGCGTAGAACGGATCGAGAACGGTACCAAACGGCATGTGGCGCGCCTGAATACTGGCCGACAGCGCCACGGCGTCCACCTCCGCGCCCGCCGCACCGAAGGCCGCCCAACACATCGCGACCGGGATCCAGAAGCGGCACCGCATCCCCCATTCATAGCACGGGGTTCCACCGGACCGGCAAACGTTCTATTTTTAGGTAAGGCTATCCACGATGACCTCTCTCTTTCGTTCCCTCCTTCTGGCTTGCTCTGTCGTTGCTTTCGCCCAAAACCCACTGGCAGTCTCGGCCGACCCGTTTGGCGGAACCTTTCAAAACGAACAGATGAAGCTGGATATCGCGCGAAAGGGCGCTGAATACAGCGGCGTCATTCTCCTAGGCGGCCAATCGCTTCCGGTCAAGGCGCACGTCACAGCGGGGAAGCTTGCCGGCACCTTCGAAAGCGGGGGGCAGTCCTATTCGTTCCAAGCAACCCGCAACGGAACCAAACTCACCCTCACCACCGATGGCGTCACGCATGTCCTGGATAAGGCCGGCGCCGCACCACAGCCAACCGCGACTCCCGTCAGTTCGCCCGTAGTCGGCCAATGGCAAACCCCCAATGGAGTCGTATTCATCAACGCCGATGGCACAGCGAAAATCGGCGAGAAAACCCATCGTTGGACCGTTGAAGGGAACGTCATCACGTTCGCCGGAAACGGCGAGGCGCTAAAAGTCCCCTTTGATATCGCCGGTGATAACTGGACATGGAAGTTCCCGGATGGCCGACTGGCATTGACTCGCATCTCCCCGGCCGCTGCAGCGCAATCTGGTTCCGATGGCATCGTCGGCACATGGCAAGGCCAGACTGGCAGCATACAGCTCAACCTGGACGGCAGCGCCACGATCGGCGGCGTCCAGTACCGTTACACGCAGGCAGCCAACCAACTGACGCTCGCCGGGCCGGACGGAACGTTCGTCGCCACCGTGCAGATCACCGGAGACAACATGGCCTGGCTCATCAACGGCAAAACACTAACCTTCCAACGCGCGGCCAACGTTTGGGCCGTGGGCGGCGCCGCCACTGGCGGCATTTTGCCCGAACTGGTCGGCAAGTGGTGCCAGATGTCGACACTTAACAACAGCGCCGGCGTCTATGGACGTGCCGCGTGCTTCACCCTTCTCGCCGACGGAAGCTTCCAGTTTGCCGGTGAATCCGGTGCCACTGGCCAAGTGAACGGCGGCGCGTATGGCACCGCCTCCGACTCAAGCGACGGCGGCACCTGGACCGCCACCGCTAACTCCATCACCTCCACATCAAAGAAAACCGGTGTCCGGACGTTCCGCCTGGAGAAGCGGAACCATCCGAAAACCGGCGATCCCATGCTGGTGCTGGATGGCGCCGAATTCACCACGGCCTACCAAAAAGCTCCGTGGCGATAGGGCGTTAGAACGCGATACGCATTCCGACCTGCACACGCCGCGCGTCGAGCGCGCTGGTGATCCGGCCGAAGTTGGCGTTGTTGTTCTGCCCGTTGGCGCCAGGGGTAAAGCTAACGTTCGGGCTGTTGTAGTTGACGTGGTTGAACACGTTGAAGAACTCACCGCGTGCCTCGATTTTGGCCCGTTCGCCGAGGGCGAAATTCTTGAAGAATGACAAGCTGATGTCGGCCAATCCCGGACCACGGGTCGAAGGCAACGTGCGCGGCGCATTGCCAATCACGAAGTTGACCGGATTGCGGAAAGCATCCGTGTCGAACCAGCGAACCGGCGTGCGCTGATCGGCCGGCAACGTCGGGTCGCGCAGCACGTCCGGGTAGTTGATGCCGGTGAAGTTATTGGCCCCGCGAACCGCCAGCGGCAAGCCACTCTGAATGGTGCCGATGCCGTTGGCCTGCCAGCCGCCGAACATGCCGTTCACCAACGGGTGCGCGCTCTTCATGAAGGTTCGGCCCTTGCCAACCGGGATCTCGTAGACGCCCGACATCACCAGTCGGCTGGCGATATCGTCCTGGTCGATCGCGCGATCCAGCCGTCGATTGAACCGGCCGATCCGATACTCACCCGTGCAGCCGTCGCCGGAGTTGCCGCCGCCAATCGCCGAGCATTCGGTCATCAGCTTCGACTTCGTATAACTCACCAGCATCGACAAGCCCTGCGAGAACCGCTTCTCCGCCGAAACCTGCAACGAATGGTAGGACGAAGCCAGGTTCGGGCTCGCCCACGTCGTCACCTGCAAATAATCCGGGAACGGCTTCAACAACTGGCTGCGCGCCACGGTGCGACCGGAAAGGGCACCCGTCGAAATCTGGCCAAAGAACGGATTGGTCACCTGATCCTGCAGCGAAAGCCCCAGCGAGTAATACTGCGGGTCCAGCTGGTTCATGTCGTAATTGCCGCCGAAGAGCTTCGTACCTTTGCTGCCGACGTAGGCCGCCTGCACAGTCCAACCAGCGAAGAGCGCGCGTTGGATGGCGAAATTCCACTGCTGCATGTACCCGGTGGGCGAATTGCGCGCCTGGAAGCGAACGTTTTGGCCGCGGAAGGCGCTCGGCCCTCCAGCCGAACCGAGCGGTTGTAACACCGCGCCCGGACCGTCGGAGAACTTGAACGCGCGAACCGGGCCGCCGCCGGCCGCCACGAACTGCGTGTCGACCGAGAAGCCCAATGCGTTCTGGTTGTCGGGTACAATCGAGCCGCTTTCGATGGGCAAATAAATCAATCCATAGCCACCGCGCACCGCCGTCTTGCCATCATTGCCCGGCGCCCAGGCAAAACCAAACCGCGGACCGATATTGTTCTTGTCCACATTAATGTAGGACTGCGGAACCCCGTTCAGGCCAGCGTAAACCAGGGCGCCAGGCAGTTTCGATTCCGGATTGATCTGGAACGGTTCGAAGTTCGAATGGCGATCGTGAATTTCCTTGAAGCCGAAGCTGGCGTCATAGCGCACGCCCAAGTTCAGCGTGAGCCGGGAGGTGATCTTCCAATCGTCCTGGAAGTAGAGCGCGAGCGGCGTCGCCCGCGATTGGAAAAACGGCCGGTAGCCGAGAGTGCCGCTCGATACTTCGCCGAGTAGAAACGTCGCCAACCCGACACCATTGCCGGCCGGAGAAAGCGGATTGCCCGTCAGGCCCGTCGTGAAGGAGAAGTTCCCGGACGGGTTCAGGCGGTTGATGAAACTATTCCTCCAATCGCGGATATCCACGCCCGCTTTTAAGCTGTGCTTGCCGCGCGACATGCTGAGTTGATCCACAATCTGCCCGATGTTCTGCGCACGCAGCCCGCCAGAGAAGTTCGGATTGCCGATCGTCAAGAGCCCCGCAATCTGCACCGGCGGGAACGTGTCCTGCGGAATGATCGAAGGATAACCAAGCTTGGCGGGCCAGCCTTGATCAAAGCTCGGGTGCAGGAACGGCAGGTACTGCCTCGTGATGCCAACGCGAATGTCATTGACGATCGACGGAGAAATCGTGCGCGTATAGGCCAACACCGCGTTGTGGTTGTCACGCTGATCGTTGCGCGCCGCTGGGTCCGCGGGGCCCAGGCCCCAACCGGCGTTCAACAGCGTGTTCCACGTAAAAGAGTAGCGGAAGAAGAGGCTGTCGCGGTCGGTCAACCGGTGGTCGAGACGCGTCGTCGACACCGTCTGATCTGACGTCGATTTCGCCAGCGAAACGAAGTTATTGATATTGGTGATCGTATCGGTCGGCCGCGCATTCGCCGCGGGCATGTACGGCAACACCTTCACCGCCAGCGAATCGAACCGCGCGCGAGGCACAATATTGCCGGGGAATAGCGACCGAACGAACCCGCTGCCAGCCGGGTTAGCAGCGGTCGTGGCCGGATCGTAAATCGGAATCAACGTGCCGCGGGAATCGAACGTCTTGCTGAAGTCCCCGCCCCGCTGCTCATCGGTGGCAACGCTGCCAATCTGCGGCGCGCCCGTCGAACGCCATTTCCACTGCTCCCAGCCGGCATAGAAAAAGGTTCGATTCTTGCCGTTGTAGATTTTGGGAATCCACACCGGGCCGCCCACCGTGCCGCCGTACTGGTTGTAGCGAAGGACTTGCTTCGTGCGCCCCGTGCGAGGATCGGGTTGCGTGGAAAACGCGTTGCGCGCGTCCAGCGAATCGTTCCGCAGGAACTCATACAAGGAACCGTGAAACTGGTTGCCGCCGGACTTGGTAACGGCGTTAATCACGCCACCCGCTGTCTGCCCGTATTCAGCCTTCAGCGCGTTCGTATCGACGCGGAACTCCTGCACCGAATCCGCCATCGGCACCACGGAGATTTCGTTATGAACCGCAGCCGTGTTCGACACGCCGTCCAGGAAGAACTGGTTTCCATATGCCGGCCCGCCGTTAATCCGCATCTGCGAGAACGTCTGGTTATTCACTTCGGCGAAGCCATCCGTCGAATTTGATCGCGGCACAACGCCCGCCACCACTTTCACCAGATTGAATACATGGCGCCCGTTCAGCGGCAGATCCTCAATTCGCTTCTGCTCCACCACTGTACCCAGCGACGAGTCTTCGGTCTGAATGCGCGGAATCTCCGCCTTGATTTCCACGGAATCGCTGACGCTACCCAGCTCAAACGCAATGTCGACGCGCAACCGCTGCGCTACTTCCACGTTCACGCCCGTCCGAGTGACCTGTTTAAACCCGGTAGCTGATGCGCGAACGGAGAACGGCCCAATCGGAACGTTCGGTATCACATACGTCCCGGAATCGTTCGAACTGGCGCGATAGGTGAGGCTGGTCGCGACCGCGGTCGCCGTCACTTCCACATTCGGAACCGGAGCGCCGGCCGGGTCCGTAACGGTACCAGTAATTGTGCCTAACGCGGTCTGCGCGGAAAGAGGCGCGGCCAGGCACAGAGCCGCGAAGCATAACCTGTAAAGACTCATATTGCGGACATTCTATCCGCTTCTTCACCCCTTCGGGGATTAACAAACAGCCACGCGATCGCAGCACAGACCGTCGTTGCCACGCTGAGATAAAGCACGGCATTCCAGTTCCCCGTCCGCTGCAAGACAATCCCCATCAACGCCGGCGAAGCGAACCCCGCGCAGTTCGACGCCGCGTTCATCAACCCCGCCACCGCCCCGCCCGAGGTACCGCCAATATCGGTCGCCGAAGACCACGCCGCTCCTAAATACAAATCCACCGCCCCCGCCGCACACCCCATCAAAAGCGCCGCCAATCCAGTATCCGGGCACCACACCCCCGCCGAGAGCAACAACGCCCCCAACGTCATCGACGTGAATCCCACCACCGTCCGCGCCGTCCGATCATCGCTCCGCCGCCCGATCCAATCGGTCAACACCCCACCCAGCCAATTCGCCCCAACGCCCAATAACAAAGGCAAGCTGGCGTAGAAACTCGATTCCGTAAGCGACATACCCCGCTGCTCCCGCAAGTAAGTCGGGAACCAGGTGATATAGAACTGCCACATAAACGTCGCCCCAAACGCCGCTACCAGCAAACACCACAGCCGCGTCGATCGCAGCAGATCACTCCACGGCACAGGCCCCTTCACCGCCGCCACCGTCTGCGCGGCGATCACGGCCCGCTCCCTCTGCGTCACCGACGCGTGCTCGGCCGGCGAATTCCGGTACCACACAAACCACGCCAAAGCCCACAAAAGTCCAAACGCCCCAAACACCAGAAACGGCACCCGCCACCCGTAGTGCAACAGGAAATAACCCGCAATCGGCGGCGTCAAAGCACCGCCCAACCGCCCCCCGCCAAGAAAAGCGCCAAACGCCGTCGACCGTTCGTTCACCGGCACCCACCGGCTAAACGCCGACGCCACCGAAGGCGAAAACGCCGCCTCCAACCCACCAAAAACAAACCGAATCACAAGCAGCGAAACAAAGCTCCACGCTGATGCCGTTAGCGCCGTAAAGACACTCCACCCCGCAATCGCGAACGAGACAATCGACCTCGCCCCCACCCGGTCCGCCAGCATCCCCCAAGGCGTCTGCCCCAGAAAGTACGACAGGCTGAAAATGCTAAAAACGAACCCCAACTCGGTCTGCGAAAACCCAAACGCCTTCCGCATCTCCGGCCCGGCCACGGCAATGCAGACCCGGTCCGTGTAGCAGACCATGTTGATCACCAGCGCCAACAGAACAACCGAATAGCGAACCGGCATCGCCTACAGCCCGTCCGGACGCGCCATGTCGCGATCCAGCGGATAGATCGGCCGCGGCACACGCCGGAACGGCAACGTGCGCAGATTGGCCGTACTTACCCCCGGCGTATCCACCACGAACATCGCCTTCGCAATCGGCGCATACGCTGCCCGGAACCCGTTCGGCGACTTCACCACCACAATCTTGCAGTACATCGGGTCAATCCCGTGACTCCGGAACAACTCCGGGTCCACCGTCATCGACGAACGCTCGGCAATCAACAGGAAAACCTGCCCAATTTCCAACACCACCGTCCGCCCCATACACGTCGTAATGCCTGTGTTGTAGCCCCGCGCCCGCGCCACCCAGCGCCCGTCGCTGATCATCTTCACCACACCCTTCACCGCCACCGGCTTCGAGTTCCGCGCATCAAACGCCCCGCCCACCTTCATCGCAACCGTCGCGCCAATCCCCGCCGCGATCGCCGTCGCCACCGCCGCCGGATCCACCAAAAATATTGCAGCAGCCCCCGTCAACTTCGCCTTCAGCAAATGCTTCAACACGCCTGTCGAATCCCCCGGCGAACCCGAACCAGTGCTGTCCGATGACTCCGACAACACCACCGGCCCGCCCTCCATCTCCAGCGCCCGCGCAATCGCCTCCGGCACCGGCGTCAACTCCGCCTCGTACTCTTCCTTCGTGTCCCACAACCGCCGCCCCAGCGTATCGGCCTGGCGTTGCGCCGCGCGCGCATCGCCATTCGTCACCGCCACCACCGCGCACCCCATCTCATCGATATCCATCCACGGCTGTACCGGAAAAATCGATACCGCCTCCGCCGCCCCGCTCCGTTCCCACTTCTCCGCCTGTTTCACCAGCGCCGCCATCGGCCCGCTCGAAGTCTGCGACTTCTCCGCCTGAATGATCAGCGGCAACTTCCGCAGCGCCATCATCGGCTGTACGTCTCCCCGCACGATCCGCACCAGTAACCGCGCCGCCTTCTGCCCCACTTCGAACATGTCCACGTGCGGATACGTGTGATACCCCACAATCGCCGTCGCCAACTCCACCATCCGCCGCGTCACATTCGCATGCAGATCGAGCGTCATCACAATCGGCACATCCGGCCCCAGTACCGCCCGCGCCCGTTGCAAAACGAACCCCTCCACATCATCTTCACCCTCGGCCGTCTGCGCGCCGTGCATCGCCAACAACAGCGCCTCCGGCCGGGCGGCCCGCAGGTTCTTTTCAAACCCCGCTACCAAACGCTCAAAATCCGCGCGCACCATCCGGTTCGCGGTAATCGCCCACGCCGCGCACACCGGCCGGATCTCCGCCCCTTCGGCGCGCAAAACGTCGATAAAACCGCCCATTTCCGTCAGTTTCCCCTCGTGCCGGCGCAACGCGGCCGCGCCGAACACAGGGCTGAAGTCGGCAAAATAAGTGGCAACCGGGGAAAACGTGTTGCTCTCTTGCAGGATGGAGGCGATGGCAATGTTCACAAAAACTCCAGATATATCACTATACTGTTTGCCATGAAGACATCCCGCCGCCGACTTCTCCAAGCCAGTGCCGCCGCATCCGTGGCCGTCGCGTCCGCTGCACCCGCCGCCTCGTCGCTCACCGCGAATTCAACCTCGTCCCTATACGCTTCGCTCGGCGTCAAGCCCGTCATCAACGGCGTCGGCGTCGTCACCGTCCTCGGCGGCTCCATCATGCCGCCCGAAGTCATCAAGGCCATGGAAGAAGCCAGCCACTTCTTCATCCCGATCCCGGAACTGGAACGCAAAGTTGGAGCCCGAATCGCCGAGCTACTCCAGGCGCCCGCCGCCATGGTCACCTGCGGCGCCGCTTCCGCCATCACCGTCGGCACCGCCGCCTGCCTCTCCCAGGGCGACCCCGCCAAGCTCCGCCAGCTCCCCAAGCGCGACGGCATCAAGTACGAAGTCATCCAGCCCAGGGGCCACCAGTCCGGCTACGAACACCAGATGGAACTCGTCGGCGCGAAGATCATCACCGTTGAAACGCCTGAGGAGATGGACGCCGCCATCAACGAACGCACCGGCATGGTCTTCTACCTGAACAAAGGCGAACCGCACGGCAAGATCTCCCGCGCCGACGTCCTCCGCATCGCCCACGCCAAAGGCGTTCCCGTGATGAACGATTGCGCCTCCGATGCCGTGCCGAAAGAAAACCTCTGGAAGTACACCAAGATGGGTTTCGACCTCGTCATCTTCTCCGGCGGCAAAGCCCTGCGCGGCCCCCAGGCCAGCGGTCTGCTCCTCGGGCGCAAAGATCTGATCGAAGCCTCCTATCCCGCCATGTCCCCCTTCGGCGGCATCGGCCGCGGCATGAAGGTGGGCAAGGAAGAATGCTGCGGCCTGCTCGCCGCCGTCGAGCGCTACTTGAAGGTAGACCACGATGCCGAATGGAAGGTTCTCGAAGGCCGCGTCGCCTCCATCCGCACCGCGCTGAAATCAGCCAAAGGCGTGCAAGCCGAACACTACATTCAGCCCATTCAAAATCAGGTTCCTCACGTCACCGTGAAGTGGGACGAAGCCGCGCTGAAGCTTACGTCCCAACAGGTCACCGAAAAACTGCTGGCCAGCAACCCGCCCATCCACGTGCAGCGCCCCGGTCAAGGGGAGCTGCTCATTTCCGTGTGGATGATGCGCGGCAACGAACACGAGATCGTTGGCCGCCGGCTGAAGGAGATCTTCTCGGCCTAGCGCAGCGTGCCGCGAGCGGTAATCACTTCCGCCTGCAAATACGGCCGCAAAACCTCGGGAACTACCACGGAACCGTCCTTCTGCTGGTAGTTCTCGATGATCGCAACCCACGTCCGGCCTACCGCCAACCCGCTGCCATTCAGCGTATGCGCGGGCTCGGTCTTCTTGCCGCTCTTGCAACGAATCGCCGCGCGCCGCGCCTGGAACGACTCAAAATTGGAGCAGCTGGAAATCTCTTTGAACGCGCTCTGCCCCGGCAGCCAGACTTCGAGGTCATACGTCTTCGCCGACGAAAAACCCATGTCTCCCGTGCACAGCAGAACGCGCCGGAACGGCAGTTTCAACCGGTCCAAAATGCTCTCGGCGTGCGAGGTCAACAGCTCCAACTGCTCATGGCTCTGGTCCGGCCGCGCGAACTTCACCAGTTCCACTTTCTGGAACTGATGCTGGCGAATGATGCCTCGCACGTCGCGGCCATACGCGCCAGCTTCACTACGGAAACAGGAAGTAAATGCGCAGTAGCTGATCGGCAACAGATCGGCTTCCAGCGTTTCGTCGCGGTGCAGATTCGTCACCGGCACCTCCGCCGTCGGAGCCAAATAGTAGTCGGTTCCTTCCAACTTGAACAGGTCGGCGGCGAACTTCGGCAACTGGCCGGTGCCGTACAAACTGGCGCTGTTCACCACCACCGGCGGAAACACTTCGGTGTACCCATGTTCCCGCGTATGCGTGTCCAGCATGAAGTTGATCAGCGCGCGTTCCAATTTCGCGCCCAGACCCATGTAGACCGCGAACCGCGCGCCGGTGATTTTCGCGGCGCGTTCGAAATCCAAAATGCCCAGCGCCGGGCCAATATCCCAGTGGTTCTGCGGCGAAAAATCAAACGTTGGAATCGTCCCGTGCTGGTGCACTTCCACGTTGTCATCGGCGGACGCGCCCACGGGCACGCTCTCGTGCGGCACGTTCGGCACGCCCGCCAGCACCTCGTAGAACCGCGCATCCGCAGCCTTCGTCGCCTCTTCCAGCGCCGCAATCCGGTCGCCGATCGCGCGAACTTTCGCCTGTTGATCCGCCGTGTCCTGGCCGGCCTTTTTCAGCTTGGCAATCTCGCCGGACTCCGTATTTCGTTGGGCTTTCAGTGTCTCGGACTCGGTCAGCGCCGCGCGCCGCTCCGCGTCCAACGCCCGAAACGCCTCCACATCGAGTTCATATCCGCGAGTGGCCAGTCGTGCGGCAATGGCGTCCAGGTTGCCGCGAAAGTAAGATAGATCGTGCACCTTCTCATGCTATCGAAAAACCGCAAACGGATAATCGGCGCTGCCCTCGCCGTATTGCTGACCACGTCGTGCGCAAAAAAACAGGCCAATATCGATCAGGCGTCCATGACTCCGCAAGAGTCCCTCGCCGCGATCCAACTGTCCGAAGATTTCCAGGTGGATCTGTTCGCCACCGAACCGCACGTCGTCGACCCGGTCGACATGGCGTGGGACGAAAACGGCAAAATCTACGTTGCCGAAATGCTCGACTACCCCGATGACCCGCCCCCTGGCAAACCCGTCCGCAGCCGCGTTCGCGTCCTCGAAGACAAGAACGGCGACGGCGTCATTGACTCCAGCTACATCTACGCCGAAAACCTCCTCCAGGTCAGCGGCCTCATGCCCTGGAAAGGCGGCCTCATCGTCGGCACCGCCCCCGAAATTCTCTACCTGAAAGACGCCGATGGCGACGGCAAGGCCGAGATTCGCCAGGTGCTCTACAAGGGCTTCCCCACCGTCAATCCGGAAGGCCGCATCACCAACTTCAAACTCGGCATCGACAACTGGATCTACGCCGCCAACAACGGTGCTGACGCCAAGGTCACCCAGCCCGGCAAGTCCGGCGAACCGCTCCTCCTCCGCGGCGCCGACATGCGCTTCAACCCCATCACCATGGTCGCTGAACGCGCCTCGGGCCCCGCCCAGTTCGGCTTGACGATGGACGATTGGAACAACCGCTTCATCACCCAGAACACCGTCCACCTCCGCCAGGCACTCGTACCCGCCGAATACCTCGGCCGCTCGCAGTACCTGGAAATCGGCGCCGTCTCGCAGGACATCTCGCCCGACGCCAAGGGCCAGACGCCCATGTTCCCGCTCACCAAGCCGCAGCAATGGCGCGTGCAGCGCACCGCCCTCCGCCAGGAACGCTACAAGGAAACCAACCCCGGCCGCGTCGAACACCTGCAAGGCTACTTCACCGCCGCCTCCGGTTCGGTCATCTACAACGGCGACGCCTGGCCCGAACAGTACTACGGCTCCATCTTCACCGGCGACGTCAGCGCCAATCTCGTCCGCCGCGAAACGCTCGTCCCCAATGGGGTGACGTTCCTCTCGAAACCCGCCACCGAAGGCAAGGAGTTCCTCGCCTCCACCGACGTCTGGTTCCGCCCCTGCCACTTCGCCAACGCCCCCGACGGAAATCTCTACATCCTCGACATGTACCGCGAGTACATCGAAACGCCCGAATCTATTCCCGAAGAAATCAAGAAGGGTCTCAACTTCTGGAGCGGCGACGACAAGGGCCGCATCTTCCGCGTGAAGTCCAAACAGCTACGCAAACAGCGCCCGCTCGCCGTCAACCTCGGCAAAATGACCTCCGCCGAACTCGTCAAACTCCTCGAAGAAACCAACGGCTGGCATCGCGACACCGCCCACCGCCTGCTCTTCGAACGGCAGGATAAATCGGTCGCCCCGCTGCTCACAGCCATGGCCGCGGAATCGAAGATGCCGCAAGCCCGCCTCCACGCGCTCTACTTGCTCCAGGGCCTGGGCGCGCTGCAACCGGCCGACGTCGCCAAGGCGCTGAAGGACCCCGAAGCCCCCATCCGCGAACACGCCATCAAGATGAGCGAAGCGTTCCTGGGCGGCACGCCCGCCCTCCGCGACCAAATATTCTCCATGGCTGTCGACAAGGATCTCCGAGTGCGCTATCAACTGGCCTTCACCCTGGGCCAGATCGACTCGCCCGCCGCCCGCAACCTGCTCGGCAAAATCATCGCCGAACATGGCGAGGACAAGTGGTTCCGCACCGCCGTCCTCACCTCGGTCGCCAACAAACCCGCCGAGTTCCTGAAGGTCCTGCAATCCCAGAAAAAGGGCCTGGAACACGCCGACTTCCTGCAGCAACTCTCGCAAGTCATC